>DDPY01000038.1:0-207 GCA_002342415.1 Prevotella sp. UBA2456
GGGGCGGGCTGGGAGGGGCCTTCAGGAGAGGCTGCGGGGGCATCGGCGGGGGCATTGGCGGGCTGGGAGGCGATGATGTTGGTGGCATGAAGGATAGTGCCATCGTAGCCTCGCAGGTCGGCCTTTTGCAGGGATACCTGATAGCCGTACCGCTGGAACTGCTGTTGAATCCACTGGGCACACTGCTCGTGGGCCTCGCTGTTCATG
>DDPY01000038.1:296-50409 GCA_002342415.1 Prevotella sp. UBA2456
TCTCCTGCTGCTGGCCCTTCTTGGTGGTGCTGCATGCGCACAAGGTGCAGACTATACTGAGGATATAGATAAGTGGTCGTTTCATTTTCGTGACTGCTGTACTAAGTTCATCACACGGAGGAAGTTTCCTCCCCAAATCTTTTCAATATCGCTCTCGGAATAGCGGCGTGCCATCAGCTGACGGGTGAAGTTCAGCAACTCCGAAGAGCTGGCAAGCCCACGGATGCCACCGTCACCGTCGAAGTCGGTACCTATGCCTACATGGTCGATACCCATCACCTGGACAGCATGCTCCAGATGTTGCAAAGCATCGAGCACCGTAGCCTCCGCATCCTTGACGAGGAAGCCATGATACATGGTGACCTGCATCACTCCGCCCTTGTCGGCTAAAGCCCGCATCTGGTCATCCGTCAAATTGCGCGGATGATCACAGAGTGCCCGGCAACTGCTATGACTGCAAACGATAGGCTGCTGGCTGATGGCAAGAGCATCGTAGAAGCTCTTCTCGCTGGCATGACTCAGGTCGACCATGATGCCCAGCCGGTTCATCTCGCGGATGACCTGCTGGCCGAAGTCGCTCACTCCATGATGCGTATTGCTGCCCCGTGCCGAATCGCAAATATCGTTGTCACCATTGTGGCAAAGGGTCATATATACGATGCCTCGCTGGGCAAAGTGCAACAGATTGTCCAGTTGTCCGTTGATGGCCAAACCGTTCTCGATACCCAGCATGATGCTTTTACGGCCCTGCTGCTTGTTGGCATAAAGGTCGGCAGGTGTACGGGCAATGCCAAGATATGGCTGATGGTGAGTTGCTATCGCCTCTATCTTGTCGAAGATGAGGTCGGCATAAGCAGTGGGGCCCTCCACCTTGAAGTCGACCTTCGACTGGAAGGACTCCCCCGGTTGGGGCTGCGGCAGATAGGCAACCATGATGGTTGCATCCTGATGGCCTTCGCTCATCTTATGCAAGTCGACCAGTATCTTCGGGTCGCGCGAGCCGAAGTCCACTCCCTGCGGAAAGAACATCGGAGTGTCGCAATGGCTGTCGAGGGTGAGCACACGCTGATGGAGGTCACAGGCAGCCCGATATCCGGCCGCCTCGCGAATGAACCACTGGAAGATGGGGCGTCCCTCTTCGGGGAGACATTCAGGATGCCACTGGACTCCCAGAATACTCTTATACTCGTTGCTCTCGACAGCTTCGATGATGCCATCAGCAGAACGCGCCGTCACCTGCAGATGCTCGCCGGGGTCGGATACCGCCTGGTGATGGAAAGAGTTGACGTAGAGAGTTGACAGTTGACAGTTGACAGTTGACAGTTGACAGTTGACAGTTGACAGTTGGGGGGAGGGGTTATAGATATTATATAGGATGGAATCTGGCTCGAGCACTACGCTATGGGTGGGTTCGGAGCGGCGGGCATCCTGGGAGTGCTTGACCTTGGCTATATCCGAGATGTCCTGATGCACCTTTCCGCCCAAGGCAACAGTCAAAGTCTGTATGCCCCGGCAGATGCCCAATATGGGAATCTGGCGGTTGTAGGCCAACCGCGTGATCAGCAATTCCGGCAGGTCGCGCTCAGCATTGATGCCCCCCAACCGCGGTGACGGTTCCTCGCCGACATAAAGCGGATTCAGGTCGGCTCCGCCGGTCAGCAACAGTCCGTCGATATGCTCCAAGGTATTGATGATGGCATCAGTATCCGCCAAGGGCGGGATGATAACGGGTATGCCCCCCGCCTGCCATACGGACTTATAATAGCCTTCGCCCAGCTTACAGGTCTCATCCTCATAATTTCCCGTAATGCCAATCACTGGTTTGTGAGCGGCCTCTGGAAACGAATGATAGACAGGTTCCAGTTGGGCTGACCAGTCGAAACGGTTTGTCATACGCTTATTCGTCTATGGTTACAGGAATTTCACGCTTAATGCTCTGCTCCAACGAGATCAGCGTCTCGGTAGCCACCACTCCGGGAATATCCTGCAAGCGTCCGTTGAGCAAGTGCATCAGCTGCTCATTGTCGCGTGCATAGAGCTTGACCAGCATGGTGTAGGGGCCGGTGGTAAAGTGACATTCCACGATTTCGGGTATCTGAAGCAGCCGCTCTACCACATCCTTATACATATTGCCGCGTTCAAGCGTGATGCCCACATAGGTACAGGTAGAATATCCCAGACTCTTGGGATTCACATCAAAACCGCTACCCATAATGACATCGCCCTCTATCAGATGCTGTACGCGCTGATGTATGGCAGCCCGCGACACATTGCACTCTGCGGCTACGTCCTTGAAAGGGATGCGCGCATTCTTAGACAAGATACTGAGTATCTTTTTATCAAGATTGTCTATTTTATCCATTGCTTCGAGTTGATAGTTTACAATTTGTAAGCAAAAGTACGGATTTTTATTGAAACCTGCAACTTTTTATCCAAAAATCTTCATTTCTGCTTACGAATTAGCGTCAATCCGTCACGTAATGGCAGAATAACCTGTTCCACACGGCTGTCATTCATCACGTAATCATTGAAAGTCTCGATGCCCTGTGTCTGCGGGTCGCGGTCATACGAACGGTCTACCACATGACCGTCCCAGAGTGTATTGTCAGCCAGGATAAAACCACCTGGCCGCAAGACGGAGAGTGCCATCTCGTAGGTATCACGATAGGTGCGCTTGTCACCATCGATAAATGCCATATCGAAGGTGATGCCCAGTTTGGGAGCCTCGGTAATCGCATCACCGATGATGAAGCGTATCTTGTCACTGACGGGCGACTGTTCAATCCAAGGACGGGTGAAATCCTCCTGTTCGTCATTGATTTCGAAAGTATAGACCATACCGCCCTCCTCCAGTCCTTCAGCCAGACAAATGGCCGAATAGCCGCTGAATGTGCCCACCTCTAAGATATTCTTAGGCCTGATCATGCTCACGAGCATCTTCAGCAGCCGTCCTTGCAGATGGCCTGAAGCCATGCGCCCATGCAGCATGTGGATATTGGTTGCCCGCCAGAGCCGATACAGGTATTCCGGCTCCGGGGCAATGTGCTGCTCTATGTATTCGTCGAGGGTCATTTCAATGCTTCAATGGCAAGACGGTAAGAGTCCAGTCCGAATCCGCAGATAACCCCCTTGCAAGCCGACGAGATAAAGGAATGGTGGCGGAACTCCTCGCGCTGGTGAACATTGGAAATATGCACCTCGATGACGGGACACTTCAGTGAGCGGATGCAGTCGTGTAGTGCCACAGAGGTATGGGTATAGGCTCCGGCATTGAGCACAATGCCATCGTAGCTGAAACCTACCTCCTGCATCTTGTTGATCAGTTCACCCTCGATATTACTCTGATAATAGTCTATCTCGATGTCCGGATAACGAGCCTGCAGCTGGGGCAGATACTGGTCGAACGACGAAGAGCCGTAGATGCCCGGCTCGCGCGTACCCAGGAGATTGAGATTGGGTCCGTTGATGATTTGTATTTTCATATTTCGAATATTTTTATTACTTTTGCAGGCAAAAGTACGAAATAAAATGGAAACTGACAAGAAAACAGAGGCAAATATTGTGCGGGCATACCAAAGATACCTGAAATTGCAACGTGGCTATTCCGTCCACACGCTGGAAGCCTACCGCCGCGATTTGGAGAAGCTGCTCCTTTATCTGGAACAAGAGGAGAAGCATGTCTTAGATGTGCAACTGGCGGACCTGCAACATTTTGCAGCCGGTCTGCACGACATCGGTATCCATCCCCGCTCGCAGTGCCGCATCCTGAGCGGTGTGCGCTCTTTCTTTCGTTTCCTGCAACTGGACGGCTATCGTGATGACGACCCCTCAGAGCTGCTGGAATCGCCCGTATTAGGCGAGCACCTGCCAGAAGTATTGTCAGCCGACGAGGTGGATGCCCTCGAAAACAGCATCGACCTCTCCAAATGGGAGGGGCAGCGCAACCGAGCCATCATTGAAGTGCTGTTCAGCTGCGGCCTGCGCGTCAGTGAACTGGTGAACCTGAAACTGTCAAACCTCTATCTGAGCGAACAGTATATCCGGGTCTTCGGCAAGGAGAGCAAGGAGCGCCTGGTGCCCATCTCGCCCAAGGCTATCAGGGAGCTGCAGAACTGGTTTGTAGACCGTAACCTCATGAAGATTAAGCCCGGAGAAGAAGACTATGTGTTTCTAAACCGTCGCGGGGCCCATCTGACACGTGTCATGATTCTCATCATGATCAAGCAGCAGGCCGCCCTTGCCGGCATCCAGAAGACCATCTCGCCCCATACCCTTCGGCACTCGTTTGCCACGGCACTCTTGGAGGGAGGTGCCGACCTGCGTGCTATTCAGGCCATGTTGGGACACGAGTCTATCGGCACCACCGAAATCTATACCCATATTGATATGTCGACCCTGCGACAGCAGATTTTGGAGCACCATCCGCGCAACATGAAATAAGGTTTTTAGCATCGCTTTAGGCAGGGTTCAGACAGGTACATGCCATACACATACCATACACATACCATACCCTGGAGCATGGGACAAGTATGGCTAATGCCTGTCATCTACCTTCATAAAACGACGCATAGCTGATAACAAAAAAAGGAGAGCATTTGAATGCTCCCCTTCGTGCCGCGAGCGGGACTCTTACTAAGAGCCGCTCTCGCTCAAACGAGCGTCTTGTGCCGCGAGCGGGACTCGAACCCGCACAGCCGTTATGGCCAAGGGATTTTAAGTCCCTCGTGTCTACCATTCCACCATCGCGGCGACCTTGGTATCTTAAAAACCGGTTGCAAAGGTACAAAAAAAAAGTGTAAAGCGAAAAGTGAAAAGTGAAAAATTTACTTACGCAATGCATTTTCTTTTGTTTTTTACCGCTTTGTACCTACAAAGACATAGCCCAAAGGCCCTGTTGTAGTGGCTAAATACTTCTGCAATCCCACATCGCCCTCCTCGCCATTTTGAATGATTCCACCATTGTTCAGGTCGTACTTCTTGCCACATTTGCTGCATTTGGCAATACCATCAGACCCTACGGAAACAGCAAACTTGGGATTGAGGGTGTTGTTCTCACGACGCACACAGTTGGGACATTGCACATCATATCCCACAAAACCACCGTTCGGTGTCTCATTGAAAGTCTGGAACCCGACGATGATACCATTATTAAGTCCCAGAATCTGGTTCGCCAGTTTCTCCATTTCCGACTTGGGCTGCCGTGAGGTTATGTTCTGATTGTTCTGAAAGACATAATAGAGCCCATCTTCACGAATAAGGCAGAACACACCACGGGAATTAGCATTCATGGCAGTAGCCAATGCCGGGTCCTGATGGATGGAATTATCGTAGCCGAAGCGACAGGGCCAGGTGGAATACTCACCCTCGGCCTGACAGCCTGCCAGCATGAGAGCCGTTACGGCAATAGCAAGCAGATGGTGCACTCTCATCGCAGCAACTCCTTTTCGGCATTCTTCACCCGCTCGAAGGAGAAGCCTTCGAGCACTGTGGTCATCAGGGCCTCGATGCGGTCGTTGCAGAGGTTGCCGATGGAGCCTTCGTGGGTGTGATGGATATTCTTGTCGGGGCGGAAGGTGCCGGCCTCTATCTCCAGACCTACCTGACGGTAGGCATCGCGGAAGGGTAAGCCCTCCGCAGCGAGCTTGTTCACCGTCTCGACGGAGAACATCGGGTCGTATAGGGGGTTGTCGAGAATGTCCTCGCGCACCTCTATCTTGTTGATGATATAAGCCGCCATCTGCAGGCAGTCTTTCAGTTCGCCGAAGGCAGGCAGGAACACCTCCTTGATGATCTGCAAGTCGCGGAAGTAGCCGACAGGCAGGTTGTTCATGATGAGCGTCACCTGCTGGGGCAGTGCCTGCAGCTTGTTGCACTTAGCACGAATCAGTTCGAAGACATCAGGATTCTTCTTGTGCGGCATGATGCTGGAACCCGTAGTACACTCCTTGGGCAGGCGGACGAACGAGAAGTTCTGCGAATTGAACAGGCAGGCATCGAAAGCCAGCTTTGCCAATGTGCCGGCAATAGTGGCGAGGGCAAAGCCCACATTGCGTTCCATCTTTCCCCGTCCCATCTGGGCATACACCACATTATAGTCCATGGAATCGAAGCCCAACAGGTCGGTAGTCATCTGGCGGTTCAAGGGGAAGCTCGAACCATAGCCGGCGGCAGAGCCTAAGGGATTGCGGTTCGTCATCTTATAGGCAGCCTGCAGGAAGAGCATATCGTCACAGAGGCTCTCGGCATAGGCTCCGAACCACAGGCCGAAGCTGCTGGGCATGGCCACCTGCAGATGGGTATAGCCCGGCATCAATACCTGCTTATACTGTTCGCTCTTCTGAATCAGTTCGTCGAAGAGCACCTTCACAGCCTCGGCCACTTCCATCAGCTCATGGCGGGTGAAGAGCTTCAGGTCTACCAGCACCTGATCGTTGCGCGAGCGGCCAGAGTGTATCTTCTTGCCCATATCGCCGAGCTTACGGGTGAGCATCAGTTCCACCTGCGAGTGGACATCCTCAACCCCCTCTTCAATCACAAATTCGCCACGCTGACACACCGCATAGATATTTTTCAACTCAGCCAGCAACAAGGGCAGCTCGTCCTTGCCAATCAGTCCGATGGACTCCAGCATGGTGATATGGGCCATAGAGCCCAGCACATCGTAAGGTGCGAGATAGAGGTCCATCTCACGGTCACGGCCGACGGTGAAGCGCTCAATCTCGGCATTCACCTCGAAATTCTTTTCCCAGAGTTTGTTTGCCATTTTTTTCTTGCAATGATTTTTTGAGATTTCGAGATATCGATATATCGGCATATCGAGCCCCGCCCTCTCTTATTTAAACGGTATCTGCGCCAACGCATCGGCAATCTTCTCCACACCGTCCTGCAGCGGACCGCTCACCATTCCCTTCAGCATGAAGGGGATGTCGGCCTTCACCGTGACCTTCATCTTGCTCTCTGACGCGCTGACGGGCAGGGTCTGTATCCAGAGGTTGAAGGGCAGGGGCGACTGTTCGGCCTCAAACTTCACGCACTTATTCTCCTCGCGCTCGATGATGCGCAGCTTAATGGTTCCCACAGGAGCCACGCTGACCTCTACCGAATCGCTGTCAAACTTAAAGCTCTCCAACTTGTCCTCGGGCACACGGTCGCGCACGCGCTCCAAATTGCTCAGGTCGCTGATGTTGCGATAGACATCTTCGACAGGATAGCCTATCTGCTTTACGCTACTTTCAAACTTTGTCACCTTGATTATTTACTATTTACGGATTTACTATTTTTTATTTACTTGCCCCATGTCGAGGGATCCTTGCGCCACTCGGCCAGTACGGCCTTGTCGGCCTCGCTGATATAGCCC
This sequence comes from Prevotella sp. UBA2456, assembly GCA_002342415.1. GTDB lineage: Bacteria > Bacteroidota > Bacteroidia > Bacteroidales > Bacteroidaceae > Prevotella. Next base: position 7,654 of record DDPY01000038.1, read on the forward strand.
GTCTTGGCAGCCTGCTCCAGCACGGCAGCATAGTCGCTCAGCGTGATGAGCTCCACTCCAGCCTCGCGGAATGCCTGCTCAGCCACGGGGAACCCATAGGTGAAAGAAGCCACCATGCCTACCACCTCGACCCCATACTGACGCAGGGCCTCGACGGCCTTCAGACTGGAGCCTCCCGTAGAAATGAGGTCTTCCACCACTACGACCTTGGCACCCTGTTTCAATTCGCCCTCGACCTGGTTGCCCATTCCGTGATCTTTGGGCTTGGGACGAACATACGCATAGGGCAGGCCCAGCTCGTCGGCAACCAAAGCACCCTGAGCGATGGCTCCCGTTGCGACACCTGCCACAGCCTCAGCCTCAGGGAAATGCTGCTGGATGGCATGACACAATTCCAGCTTGACAAATGTGCGGACCTCTGAAAAGCCCAAGGTCTTGCGATTATCGGTATAAATAGGTGACTTCCATCCCGAAGCCCAGGTGAAGGGCTCGTTAGGCTGTAACTTGATGGCTTTGATATCCATCAGTTTCTGAGCAAAAAGATGCTTGATTGTATCCATATCCTTATTGTATTTACTGTTAATTTGCCCGCAAAGTTACAAAGAAGTAAGCAAAAAGCCAAATTTTCTCTTCATTCATTTGTTAGATTGGATAAAAAAGTGTACTTTTGCAATCCAATAGGGTTAAAAATCTAACAAAAAGACAATATATGACGAAGAAACTATTATTAGGCGACGAGGCCATCGCATTAGGAGCCATTCATGCCGGACTGAGCGGAGTGTATGCCTATCCCGGCACACCGTCGACAGAAATCACAGAGTTCATTCAAGGTAATCCGCTGGCCCAGGAGCGTGGCATACACAGCCGCTGGTCGACCAATGAGAAGACAGCTATGGAGGCAGCCTTAGGCATGTCGTTCATGGGCAAGCGTGCCCTGGTGTGTATGAAGCACGTGGGACTGAATGTCTGTGCCGACCCTTTCGTAAACAGCGGAATGACGGGTGTGAACGGCGGTGTCATTGTATTAGTGGCCGACGACCCCTCCATGCACTCTTCACAGGACGAGCAGGACTCGCGCTTCTACGGCAAGTTCGCACTCATCCCCACCTTTGAGCCCAGCAACCAGCAGGAGGCCTACGACATGATGAAGGTGGCCTTCGACTACTCAGAAAGCATCAAGCTCCCTGTCCTGATGCGCGTCACCACCCGCATGGCCCACTCCCGTGCCGTAGTGGAATGTGCTGACGAGGCTCGTCAGCAAAACGCCCTCAACTACCAGGCAGAGGCCAAGAACTGGGTGCTGCTGCCAGCCAATGCCCGCAAGCGCAATGCTATCGTGACAGCCCAACAGGTGCAGTTGGAGGCAGATGCAGTCCATTCTACCTATAATAAATATGTAGACGGCAGTGACAAGCAGTTAGGCATTCTGGCCAGCGGCATCGGCTACAACTATGTCTGCGAGTGCTTCCCCAACGGTTGTCCCTACCCCATCCTGAAGGTATCCCAGTATCCGCTGCCCAAGCAGTTAGTGCGCCGCCTGATGGATGAATGCAAAGAAGTGCTCATTGTCGAGGAAGGCCAGCCTTTTATCGAGGATATGGTACGTGGTGTGGCCGACCTGAAGAATGTGCATGGCAAGCTGGACGGCACCCTGCCCCGTACCGGTGAGCTGAATCCTGACATCGTCAAGAAAGCACTCGGCATGGAGACAGACCAATGCTTCGACCCATGTGCCGATGTAGCACCACGCCCCCCTGCACTCTGCCAAGGCTGTGGTCACCGCGATGTCTATGCCGCCCTGAACGAGGTGCTGCGCGAGTATGACAACCCGCGTGTCTTTGGTGACATCGGCTGCTATACCTTAGGATTCCTGCCTCCCTTCCATGCCATCCACTCATGTGTAGACATGGGTGCATCCATCACGATGGCCAAGGGTGCTGCCGATGCCGGCCAGTGGCCTGCCGTTGCCATCATCGGTGACTCTACCTTCACCCATAGCGGCATGACGGGTCTGTTGGATGCCATCAACGAGAATGCCGACATCACCGTCATCATCTCCGACAACCTGACCACGGGTATGACAGGCGGACAAGACTCAGCCGGAACGAACAAGTTTGAAGCCATCTGCCGCGGATTGGGACTGAGCGATGAGCACCTGAAGGTGGTAGTGCCGTTGCCCAAGAACATGCCCGAGATTACGCAGGCCATCCGCGACGAAATCAACTATCACGGCACCTCGGTGATTATCCCCCGCCGTGAGTGTATGCAGACATTACAAAGACATCTTAAGCAGAAGAAATCAAAATGAAGACAGATATCATCCTTTGCGGTGTAGGAGGACAAGGCATCCTTTCTATCGCAACCATCATTGGCGAGGCAGCCATGAATGAGAACCTATATATCAAGCAAGCCGAGGTACACGGCATGAGCCAGCGCGGCGGTGATGTGCAGTCGAACCTGCGCATCTCGTCGGAGCCCATTGCCAGCGACCTGATAGCCAAGGGCTCTGCCGACGTGATCATCTCAATGGAGCCTATGGAGGCGCTCCGCTACCTGCCCTACCTGAAGAAGGAGGGCTGGATCATTACTTCGTCGACCCCCTTTGTCAACATCCCCAACTATCCGGATATGGAGGTCATCAAGGCCGATTTAGCCAAGCTACCCCATGTCATCATGCTCGACATCGAGCAGAAGGCCAAGGATGCCGGTGTGCCCCGTTCGGCCAATGTCATCCTCTTAGGAGCTGCCCAGAAGGCACTTGGCATTGAATACGAGAAGCTGGAGGATGCCATCCGCCGTGTCTTCGGCCGCAAGGGCGAGGCCATTGTGGAAGCAAACATCAAGGCATTGGCCATTGGCCAAGCCGAGTCGAAATAAACGAAAGAAAAAATGAATACCCCTATAAACAAAGACATTGTTGACGGCCTGATAGCCCAGTTGGGCATTCAAGACTTCGCCAAGGCCACTATCCGCGAGGTGAAACAGGTGGCCGCGATGGCAGAGAAAGAGAGCGGCATTGAATTCATCAAAATGGAGATGGGCATTCCCGGACTGCCTGCCGCACAGGTGGGTGTCGATGCCCAAATCAAATCCCTGAAGGACGGTATTGCCCACTCCTACCCTGATATCCAGGGCTACCCGGAACTGAAAAAACAAGCCTCGCGCTTTGTCAAGGCTTTCATCAATGTCGATATTGCCCCTGAGGGTTGTGTGCCCGTCAGTGGCAGCATGCAGGGCACCTTTGCCTCGTTCCTCACCTGCTCGCAGGCAGACAAGACGAAGGACACGGTGCTGTTTATCGACCCAGGTTTCCCTGTGCAGAAGATGCAACTGCAGGTGCAGGGAGTGAAATACGAGACCTTCGACGTGTACGACTACCGCGGCGACAAGCTTCGCGACAAGTTGGAGAGCTATCTGACTAAGGGCAATATATGTGCCATCGTCTACTCGAATCCCAACAACCCGGCATGGATATGCCTGACAGAGGAGGAACTGAAAACTATCGGCGAACTGGCCACAAAATACGACACCATCATCATGGAAGACCTGGCCTACTTCGCTATGGACTTCCGTCAAGACCTGTCGAAGCCCTTTGAGGCTCCCTACCAGCCTACGGTAGCGCATTATACGGACAACTATATCCTGCTCATCTCAGGGTCGAAGGCCTTTAGCTATGCAGGAGAGCGCATCGGTGTAACCTGTATCTCAGACAAGCTGTTCCACCGCCACTATGACGACCTCTCGGCACGCTACGAGGGACTGCCCTTCGGACTGGTGTTCTCGACCCGCATGCTCTATGCCCTCAGTAGCGGCACAAGCCATTCGGCACAGTATGCTATGGCGGCCATGCTGAAAGCAGCCTGTGACGGAGCATACAACTTCCGTCAGGAGGTAAAGGTATATGGTGACCGTGCCCATAAGTTGAAGGAAATCTTCCTTCGCCACGGCTTCCACATCGTCTACGACCGTGACCTCGACAAGCCTATTGCCGACGGATTCTACTTCACTATAGGCTACAAGAACATGACCAGCGGCGAGCTGGCCCGCGAGCTGATGTACTACGGTGTATCAGCTATCTGCCTCATCACCACCGGCTCCCATCAGGAAGGCTTACGCGTGTGTACCTCTTTTATAGAGGACCACCAGTATGCCCAGTTGGACGAGCGCATGGCCATCTTCGAAGCAAACAATCATTAAGAGGTAAGAGGTAAGAAGTAAGCATTAAATAAATACTGACACTAAACAAAAACAAGACAAATGAAACGAAAGCATTTCATTCAAGGAACACTGGCCACGCTGATGGCGGTGTTCAGCAGCACAGCTGCGATGGGACAACAACAGCAGTCGGCCGATGACATCGACTGGCTGAAAGACGTGACCGAACGAGTCCAGCTGCATGGCTATGCACAGGGCGGATTTAACTACACCCATCAGGGTGGAGAGGACAAAGGAACCTTCGAACTGAAGCGCGTCCTCTTCTGGGCCAACGCGAGGATTACTGACCGTTGGTCGTTCCTATTTATGCACGATTTCTCCAGTGTGGTACAGGAGTACTATACAGACTTCCGTATCACCAACAACAAGGCACTGACAGTGCGACTGGGACAGTTCAAAAACGGTGTATCACTGGAGAATCCCCTGTCGCCCACTTCCATGGAGGCCATTGATGTCTATTCCGAGGCTGTCACCTTCCTGACAGGATGCGGCAGCGACCCCCTGATGGGGGTGCAGTATGGCCGCGACCTCGGTCTCTCGCTTTATGGCCAGACCAATGACGGTAAGCTCTACTACGAGGCGCAGGTGATGAACGGCCAGGGCATCAACAAGAAAGACGGCAACAAGGAGAAGGACTTCATAGCCCGTCTGGAATACCGTCCCGTCAAAGGCCTCAATCTGGTGGCTACAGGACAGATAGGTCGTGGACATGCCATCAAGGAGTCACTCTACAACCCAGACATCAAGGAAGGCGACAACTACAAGCGCAACCGCTGGACGGTAGGTTTCGACTACAAGTCGCCCCAATTTAATGTTCACGGAGAATATCTGGAAGGTAAAGACGGCAATGCTACCAGCCGAGGTGCCTATGTCACGGGCAATGTACCCATTGGCAAGGGTGTCGACCTGGTGGGAAGCTACGACTTCTTCAATTTCAACACCTCGCTGCACATGGACCAGCATAAGGCTATCGCAGGTGTACAGTGGTGGTTCTACAAGAAATGCCGCTTCCAGGTGCAGTATGTCTACAAGAGTGCCTACACGCAAGGCGGCCAGTTCCTGCATGGTGCCAACCATGCCATCATGGCGCAGATGCAGATACGCTTAGACTATGCCAAGAAGAAATAAATAGTTAATAGTAAATCCGTAAATAGTAAATAATAAAGATGTTTATCAAGATACTTTTAACCATCATATTTTTCGCCATTATGCTGGGTGTGGGCATCTATAGCCGCAAGCAGGCCAGCAGTGTAGACGGCTTTGTGTTGGGCGGCCGCTCGGTAGGTCCCTGGCTCACTGCCTTTGCCTATGGCACCTCGTACTTCTCTGCTGTAGTCTTCGTGGGCTATGCCGGCCAGTTTGGCTGGAAATACGGCCTTTCGTCCACGTGGATAGGTATTGGCAATGCCATCATCGGCTCGCTATTGGCCTGGATACTGTTAGGCCGCCGCACCAAGCTGATGACCCAACATATTGAGAGCCGCACCATGCCTGACTTCTTTGGCACCCGCTTTCAGGATCAGGGTCTGCGCGTGGCAGCCTCCATCATTGCCTTCGTATTCCTCATCCCCTATACCGCCGGTGTCTACAAAGGCATCTCGACACTGTTTGAGATGGGCTTCGGCATCCCCTATGAGTACTGCGTGATTATCATGGCCATCCTGACAGCCGTCTATGTTATCCTGGGCGGATACAAGGCCACGGCTATGAACGACTTCATCCAGGGCATCATCATGCTCTTCGGTATTGTGGCAGTCATCTTAGCTGTGCTCAATGCCCAAGGCGGACTGACCACGGCTGTGGAGAAACTGGCTCAGTTGCCCTCCGATGCCGACCCAATGGTCAATGGCGGCTTCGCTACCTGGTTTGGTCCCGATCCCTGGAACCTGTTAGGTGTGGTCATTCTCACCTCCCTTGGCACTTGGGGACTGCCCCAGATGGTGGGTAAATTCTACTCCATCACCGATGAGAGTGCCATCCGTCGCGGTACCATCATCAGCACAATCTTCGCCCTTATCGTGGCTGGCGGATGCTACTTCCTCGGTGGATTCGGCCGCCTGTACGGCATGCCTCCCGTGCTGCCTAACGGAAAACTGGCCTTCGACAGCATCGTGCCTTCCATGCTGGTGACACTGCCCGACATTCTGATTGCCCTCGTAGTATTGCTGGTGCTCTCGGCATCGATGTCTACCCTGGCTTCGTTGGTGCTGACATCCTCGTCGACCATGACCCTCGACCTCATCTACCGCGACAAGAAGTCGCTGCCCGGCGAGGTGGAGGAAGGGGCTATCGACGACATCGTCTCTGAGAAGGTGGAGGCCCGCAAGGTAGTCGTGATGCGTGTGCTGATAGTATTCTTCATTGCCATCTCACTGATGATAGCCCTCAATCCGCCCACGTTTATTGCCCAGCTGATGGGTATCTCGTGGGGTGCATTGGCTGGAGCCTTTCTGGCACCGTTCATGCTGGGCCTCTACTGGCGCGGTGTTACCACAGCCAGCGTATGGGCCTGTTTCATCTGGGGTGTAGGCATCACGGTGGTCAACATGATGCTGGGCAACCCCATCAACCCCATCAACTGCGGAGCTATCGCGATGGTAGGCGGTTTCCCCGTAGTGTGGCTCGTCAGCCTTGTCTCACCAAAAATGAATAGGCAAACAGTCAACAAAATCTTTGAATGCTACCAATAAAATCGAAAATAACTAAATAGCTAAATCGAAAATAAATAGTAAATAGTAAATCGTCAACTAGTAAATAACAATATGATTTGGAATCCTAACAAAGAATGTATGAGTCGCGACGAGATGAGCGCGCTCCAAGGCAAACGCCTTCATAAGATTGTAGAGTACGTCTATCACCACGTACCTTTCTACCGCAACAAGATGCAGGAGCTGGACATCCGCCCCGATGACATACAGACCATTGAGGACATCAAGAAGCTGCCCTTCACCACGAAGAAAGACTTGCGCGACAACTATCCCTTCGGTCTGCAGGCCGCCCCGCAGAGCGAGATTATCCGCATCCACGCCTCCAGTGGTACTACGGGCAATCCCACCATCGTGGGCTACACCCGCAAGGACATCGGTGTGTGGAGCGAGTGCATGGCACGTTGCCTAACAGCCTTCGGCGTTACACGCGACGACATCTTCTCTGTCAGCTATGGATACGGACTCTTCACGGGCGGCTTAGGTGCCCACTATGGTGTAGAACACATAGGCGCATCCGTGGTTCCCGCCTCTACGGGCAACACCGAGAAACATCTGAAGATCATCCGCGACTTAGGGGTGACGGGTATTGCCTGCACGCCCTCGTATGCCCTCTATCTGGCCGAGACTATGGACAAGATGGGTATCACGAAAGACCAAATCAAGCTGCGTGTGGGTGCCTTTGGTGCTGAGCCTTGGACAGAGAACATGCGCAAGGAGATTGAGGAACGCTTAGGGCTGAAGGGCTACAACCTCTATGGTTTGTCTGAGGTGATGGGACCCTCTGTCAGCTACGAGTGCCAGATGCAACATGGCAGCCACATCAACGAAGACCACTTCTATCCCGAGATTATCAACCCCACGACACTGGAGCCGCTGCCCTATGGACAAACGGGCGAATTGGTATTCACCACACTGACCAAGGAAGGTATGCCCGTACTGCGCTATCGTACCCGCGACCTCTGCCATCTGATGGACGGGCAGTGCGACTGCGGACGTACCAATGTCCGCATGGGACGCATCGAAGGACGCTCAGACGACATGCTCATCATCCGTGGTATCAACGTGTTCCCCTCACAGGTGGAGAGCGTGGTACTCTCCATGCCCGAATTTGCCCCTCGCTATATGCTCATAGTAGACCGCGTCAACAACCTCGACACCCTGCAGGTGCAGGTGGAGATTCGCCAGGAGCACTTCACTGGCATCTTCGACACCCCCGCTGCCGTCGATGCACTGGAGAAGAAGCTCTCGAACAAGCTCAAGAGCGTGCTCAGCATCTCGGCCAAGGTGCAGCTCAAGGCCCCCAACACCATTGAGCGCAGTCAGGGCAAGAGCGCCCATGTGATAGACAATCGCAAACTATAAATAAACATCATGCAACAATCTAATTATTTTAATCCAGAATTCGAGACCATGAGCCGCGAGCAGATTGAGGCACTCCAGTTGGAGCGTCTTCAGAAGACAGTCCGCCACTGCATGAAAAACGAGTTCTACCAGAAAAAGTTCAAAGAAGCAGGCATCACGCCTGATGACATCAAGAGCCTGAAGGACGTGCGAAAGCTGCCCTTCACCACGAAGCAAGACCTGCGCGACACCTACCCCTTCGGCATGTCGTGTGTACCTCTGAGAGACTGTGTCCGCCTACACTCCTCGTCGGGCACCACAGGTAATCCCACCGTCATCCTGCACACACAGAAGGACCTGGACGAGTGGGCCAATCAGGTAGCCCGCAACCTGTGGATGGTGGGCTGCCGTCCCGAGGATGTGTTCCAGAACACTTCCGGCTACGGTATGTTCACGGGTGGACTGGGGTTCCAGTATGGTGCCGAGCGCTTAGGCATGCTCACCATTCCTGCTGCTGCCGGCAACACACTGCGACAGATCAAGTTCATCAAGGATTTTGGCACCACAGTCATCCATGCCATTCCCTCCTACGTTACCCGACTCTACGAGGTGATGCAGCAGACGGGTGTCAATCCCCGCAAAGACACTAAATTGAAGGTACTTGCCATCGGTGCCGAACCCCATTCGGAGGAGCAGCGCCAACGCATCGAGCAGATGATGGGTGTCAAGGCCTACAACTCGTTCGGCATGTCTGAGATGTGCGGCCCTGGTGTCGGCTTCGAGTGCCCCGAGCAGAACGGTCTGCACTTCTGGGAAGACTACTACATCGTAGAGATTGTAGACCCCGAGACATTAGAGCCGGTGCCCGATGGTGAGATTGGCGAACTGGTGCTCACCTCGCTCTGCCGTGAGGCCATGCCCCTGCTGCGCTACCGCACCCGCGACCTCACGCGTGTGCTGGGTCGCACCTGTCCCTGTGGCCGCAACCACGTACGTATTGACCGTATGAAGGGCCGTTCGGACGATATGATGGTGCTGCGCGGTGTCAACATCTTCCCCATCCAGATTGAGAAGATCCTGATGCAGTTCCCTGAGCTGGGCAACAACTACCTCATCACCCTGGTGACCCGTGAGGACAATGACTTCATGAACCTCGATGTGGAACTGGCACAGCCTACTGATGACTATGCAGCCCTGCAGGCTCTGGAGCGCGAAATCAAGCGTCGTCTGAAGGACGAGATTCTGCTCACGCCTAACATCCGCCTCGTGCCTCAGGGCACGCTGCCCGTCAGCGAGGGCAAGGCCGTCCGCGTGGTTGACAAGCGCAAGGTTTACCAATAGATAATAGCTAAATAGCTAAATCGAAAATAAAATAGTAAATAGTAAATCGTTAAATAGTAAATATCATTATGACTATCAATCAACTTTCCATCTTCATCGAGAACCGCTCGGGTACGCTCATCAAGGTGCTCCAGATTCTCAAGCAGGCCAACATCCAGATTGTGGCCTCCACCATTGCAGACACTGCAGAGTATGGCATCTATCGCCTCATCTGTTCAGAGCCCCTTCGCGCCTACGAAGAGCTGAAGAAGGGCGGCGTGGCCGTGGCCCAGAGCAATGTCTTCGCCCTTGAGCTCGATGACGAGCCTGGACGCGCTGCCGATGCCGTGGCCACCTTCTCGGAGGCAGGCATCAGCATTGCCTATATGTACACCTTCCTGCTTCGCGGCAAGGGCATCATGGTGTTCCGCACGGAGAATGCCGAGGAGGCCGAGAAGGTAATCCTCCAGAACAAGCTGCGCTACATCGACGAACCCGACCTGTCGAAGCTGGTGTAAGCACTATCTGTGACAAGTATCTATAGGGGGCGGTCAGCATCGATGACCGCTCCCTTTTTGCGATAGCCGCTGGAGGTGAAGACGGCGAGCAGCCGGCCCATCTCGTCGGTGACGCGAATCTCGGCATACGGCATCTTGGGGTGGTCTACCAACTCGCGAGCCTCAGCATATACATAGCCCTCGCTGACATTGGCCACGAAGGTAATATTGGCCGAAGTACCCAATGTGAGTACCAAGTGGCTGTTGAAAGCGGCCGCACAAGCCAAATCGGCCAAGGTGAAGAGTGCTCCACCCTGACAGACCCCACCGCCGTTCAGGTGCTCTGGGGTTACCAACATCCGTGCACGGGCATATCCTTCCTTCACATCCAGCAGTTCTACACCAGCCAGAGCTGCAAACCTGTCGCGTTTGAAAAAATCTTTCAGTGTCATCTTCTGTTCGTCTATTTTAGTCAGGGTGCGAAGGTACGAATAATTTGCGACACCGCCAAAAAACATCAAATATATTTGGCTGTTAGGTAAAAAACATGTACCTTTGCAGCCGATTTGAGCAAAATGCTCGTCTAGGGGTGCTCGCGGTTGCGGGCTGAGATGATACCCTTCTGAACCTGATACGGGTAATGCCGGCGTAGGGATGAAAGAGTAAGGATAATCGAAAACACAATCCCCTTATTTATTCATTTAATAAGGAAAAAAAGAATGAGAAAACTCATGGTTTACTTGCTGTTGGGAGCCTCTGTAGGGGCTGTTGCAGCAGAGCGTAACGGACAGCGTGCCGAAGCTATCGACACACTGAAAAGTGTAGAACTGCAAGAGGTGCAGGTGACCTCGACACGTGCTACGCAGAAGACCCCCGTGGCCTTCTCTGACATCAACCAACAGCAGCTGAAGGCCGTCAACTACGGACAGGACGTGCCCTACCTGCTGTCGCTGACCCCGTCGGTGACAATGACATCAGACGCAGGCAACGGCATCGGCTACACATCGCTACGCATCCGCGGTACTGACCCGTCGCGTATCAACATCACCGCCAACGGTGTGCCTATGAACGATGCCGAGAGTTCTACGCTTTTCTGGGTGAACATGGGCGACTTTGCATCGTCAGTGAAGTCGATGCAGATACAGCGCGGCGTGGGCACCTCGACCAACGGAGCCGGAGCATTCGGAGCCACGCTTAACATGCTGACAGAGAATGTAGGCATGCGCCCCTTTGCCGCCATCGACCTCAGCGGCGGTTCCTACTACACCCACAAGGAGACGTTGCGCTTCGGCACGGGGCTCATCAACGAGCATTGGGGACTGCAGGGCCGCCTGTCAAACATCGGCTCGAAAGGCTATCTGGACCGTGCTTCGACAAAGCTCAACTCCTACCTGCTGCAGGCAGGCTACTTCGGAGACAACACGGTGGTGAAGTTCATCACCTGGAACGGCATCGAGGAGACCTACCACGCATGGAACTACACCTCGAAGTACGAGCAGAGCCTCTATGGCCGCAGGTACAACTCGTGCGGTGTCATGGCATTCGATGACAACGGCAATCCCACCGGGTACTACGACGACCAGACAGACAACTACCACCAGCAGAACTACCAACTCATCTGGAACCAGCGCCTCACGGACGAACTGAACATGAGTGCCACTCTGCACTACACCAAAGGAAACGGCTACTACCAGCAGTTCCAGAGCAAGGCCACGCAGCAGCTGTACGGCACATCGTGGAAGACCTTCGGACTCAGCACCGACGAGAGCGTACAGGAAGACTTAGTCGACCAGCAGAAGATGGACAACGACTTCTACGGCATCGTGGCCTCGCTCAACTATAACAACCACCGCAACCTGCAAGCCGTGCTGGGAGGCGGATGGAACCGCTACAGCGGCGACCAGTTCGGCCACATTGTCTGGGCCAAGCCTGGCATACAGACCACCGTGCCCGAGCCTGCCGCACTGACACCCGACTTCGAGTATTACCACAACCACTCGCGCAAGACCGACTTCAACATCTACGGTAAGGTGATCTACGACTTCATACGCGGGCTGAATGCCTACATCGACCTGCAATACCGCCACATCGGCTACAAGTTGCAAGACCCCACGGTGGCCTATGGCGTGAACCGCGACAAGCGCTACGTCATTGACAACCACTACAACTTCTTCAACCCCAAATTCGGCATCAACTACGATATCACCCCGCAGCATAAAGTCTATGCCTCCTACGGCATCGGCCACAAAGAGCCCGTACGCAACAACTTCATGCAGCAGATAGCCAACCCCGACCGCCCCGATGTCGTGGCCAAGGCCGAACGGCTGAACGACTTGGAGGCCGGCTATAAGTATCAGAGCAAAAACTTCTCGGCAGGAGCCAACTTCTACTGGATGGCCTACAAGGACCAGCTGGTATTAACAGGAGAGCTGAATGCCATTGGCGAGGCACTGACCAAGAACCTCGACAAGAGCTACCGCTTAGGTATAGAGCTCGAGGCCGCATGGCAACCCGTCGACTGGCTGCGCTGGGATGCCAATGCCACATGGAGCCGCAATCGCGTGAAAGACATGATAGTGACGCTCACCGACGGCACCAATGTCAACCTGGGCACACAGCCGCTGGCCTTCTCGCCTGACTTCATCCTAAACAACATCCTCACCTTTACCTGGCGCGGACTTAAGGCCAGCATTCAGAGCCAGTATGTCAGCGACCAGTATCTGACCAACACCGGATTCAAGACCATGGAGTGCAAGGATGCCTGGACCGACGATGCCAACACCACGCACGAGACACTGTTGCTGAAGTCACACTTCACCACGAATGTCGACCTCTCCTATACCTTTGCCCTGAAACCATGTGGCATCAAGGAGGCCACCGTAGGCATCACCCTCTACAACATCTTCTCGGCCAAGTATGACAACAACGGATGGGCTGCACCACAGTTGGTCAGCGACGGACAGGGCGGTGTGAAAGCCGTCAACGAGTGGGGCCTGCGCGACCAGGGTGCCGCCGGATTCGCTCCTTCGGCTCCATTCAATATGATGGCACACCTGTCGGTGAATTTTTAGAGGTAAGAAGTAAGAGGTGAGAGGTAAGAGAAGGTATGGAGTTTCTGACGGTACATTGGCTTGACATACTGACCACGATACTCGGGCTGGCATACATCTGGCTCGAGTATCGGGCCAGCATTGCCTTGTGGTTCATCGGCATCGTGATGCCGGCACTGGATATCTACCTCTACTGGAGCCACGGACTCTATGGTGATGCGGGCATGGCCTGCTACTACACCATCGCAGCCATCTATGGATACATCGTATGGAAATGGGGCAAGGGCAAAGGCGAGAAACAGGAGCTGCCCATCACCCACATGCCCCTCCGGCTGTATCTGCCTGTCACGGTATTCTTCTTCGTGGCCTGGGCTGCCACCTATTATATATTAGTCACCTGGACCAACTCCACCGTTCCCGTGCTCGACTCGTTCACCAATGCCCTCTCGTTCGTCGGACTGTGGGCCCTGGCGCGCAAATACATCGAACAGTGGTGGTTCTGGATTCTGGTCGATATCGTCTGCTGCATACTCTATGTGCAGAAGGGCATCCCCTTCAAGGCAGGCCTTTACGGCCTCTATGTGGTCATAGCCATTGCAGGCTACTTCAAGTGGAAGGAAATGAGCGAAAAAAATGAGGAATGAAAAATGGAAATGAGAAATGAGCAATGTCTTGACAATTTCGAGGCCGTCATCCTGGCCAATGGCGGTTATCCCGTCCACGAAGTGCCGTTGAATATTTTGCAGCATACCAGCCATGTAGTGGCCTGCGACGGTGCTGTCAGTCACTATCCGCAGGCTGAAATCATCGTAGGCGACGGTGACTCGGTGCCCGAGGCATTCCGCAACCGCCTTATCCAGATAGACGAGCAGGAAGACAACGACCTGACCAAAGCCACCCGCTACTGTCTCCATCAAGGGTGGCACCGCATCGCCTACCTCGCGGCTACCGGCATGCGCGAAGACCATACCTTAGGCAATATCGCCTTGCTCATGCGATACTATCGTGACATGGATGTCGAGGGCATCATGGCTACCGACTACGGCATCTTCACCCCCGCCAAGGGAGACCGCACCTTCCTGTCGAAGCCCGGCCAGCAGGTCAGCATCTTCAACTTCGGCAGCACCCGCATCAGTTCGGAAGGACTGAAATGGAACTCCTATGCCTACCGCGAACTCTGGCAGGGCACCCTCAACGAGGCCCTCGCCGACCAGTTCACCCTCCGTGCCGACGGCTACTATATGGTCTACCAGACCTATTGAAGAAAAATTTCTCTTTCTGCATTCCTCATTTCTCATTTATATTTCGTACCTTTGCAGCCAATAACTGTAAGAGTATGATGATTGAACAACAAATAATGGCGGCAGCACAGGCTGCTGTGAAGGCACTTTACGGGCAGGATGTGCCCGAGAAGATGGTTCAGCTGCAGAAGACGCGCAGCGAGTTTGAGGGTAGCCTCACCCTCGTGGTGTTCCCCTTTGTTAAGATGGCCCGCAAGAGCCCTGAGCAGACGGGCCAGGAGTTGGGCGAATACTTAGTAGCCAACTGCCCGGCCGTCAGCAAGTATAATGTGGTGAAGGGATTCCTCAACCTGAGCATTGCCGACGAGGCATGGCTTCAGTTGCTGGCAGCCATCGATGCCGACCCGCACTATGGTGAGCAGTCCGCTCACGAGGATTCTCCCCTCGTGATGATTGAGTACAGCAGCCCCAATACCAACAAGCCCCTGCACCTGGGTCATGTTCGCAACAACCTGCTCGGCTGGTCGCTGGCTCAGATTATGCAGGCCAATGGCAACCGCGTGGTGAAGACCAACATCGTCAACGACCGTGGTATCCACATCTGCAAGTCAATGCTGGCATGGCTGAAGTGGGGCAACGGTGAGACGCCGGAAAGCTCAGGCAAGAAGGGCGACCACCTCATTGGCGACTACTACGTGGCCTTCGACAAGCACTACCGCGAGCAGGTCAAGGAGCTTGTTGCACAGGGTATGGACGAGGAGCAGGCCAAGCAGGAGGCTCCCCTCATCAAGGAGGCCCACGAGATGCTGGTGAAGTGGGAGCAGGGCGATGCCGAGGTGCGTGCCCTGTGGGAGAAGATGAACAGCTGGGTATATGCCGGCTTCGACGAGACCTACCAGAAGATGGGTGTCTCCTTTGACAAGATATACTATGAGAGCCAGACCTATCTGAAGGGTAAGGCCAAGGTGGAGGAGGGCCTGCAGAAAGGACTCTTCGAGCGCCATGATGACGGCTCCGTATGGGCCGACCTCACCAACGAGGGACTCGACCAGAAGCTGTTGCTGCGCTCCGACGGCACCTCGGTCTATATGACCCAGGACATCGGCACCGCCGAGATGCGCTTCCAGGACTATCCCATCGACAAGATGATCTATGTGGTAGGCAACGAGCAGAACTACCACTTCCAGGTGCTCTCCATCCTGCTCGACCGCCTCGGATTCAAGTGGGGCAAGGAGCTGGTACACTTCAGCTATGGCATGGTGGAGCTGCCTAATGGCAAGATGAAGTCGCGCGAAGGTACGGTGGTCGATGCCGACGACCTGATGCAGCTGATGGTGGAAGATGCCCGCCGCGTCAGTGACGAGGCAGGCAAGAATGCCGACATGAGCGAAGCCGAGAAGCAGGAGATAGCCCGCATCGTAGGCATGGGAGCCCTGAAATACTTCATCCTCAAGGTGGATGCCCGCAAGAACATGCTGTTTAACCCTGAGGAGTCTATCGACTTCAACGGCAACACAGGCCCCTTCATCCAGTACACCCATGCCCGCATCCGCTCCATCCTCCGTAAAGCCAGCCAAACTAGTGGGACTAGTCTAACTAGTTCAACTAGTTTAACTAGTTGCACTAGCCTATCTGCCAAAGAGGTCGAGCTCATCCAGAAGATGTCGGAATATGGTGCTGCCGTCGAGCAGGCTGGCAAGGACTATTCACCCAGTGGCATTGCCAACTACTGCTACGAGCTGACCAAGGTGTTCAACCAGTTCTACCACGACTACTCCATCCTCAACGAGGAGGACGAGGGCAAGAAGCAGACGCGTCTGGTCATTGCCCGCAACGTGGCTAAAATCCTGAAGAACGGAATGGCTCTCTTGGGCATCGAGGTCCCCGAGCGAATGTAGTCACATGCAGAACCCTCCCGATTACAGACACGACACCGTACTGCCCTTACCCCCCGAGGTAAGGGCAGACGCGTGGGCTGTGGATGCAGCCTGCTCGGGCAACCCCGGCCCCATGGAGTATCAGGCCATCGACCTGCAGACGGGCTATCGCGTCTTCCATTTCGGTCCCGTGAAGGGCACCAACAACATCGGAGAGTTTCTGGCCATCGTGCATGCCCTGGCCCTGATGCAACAGCAAGGACTGCACGACAAGACCATCTATAGCGATTCCTATAATGCCATCCTCTGGGTGAACAAGCGGCAGTGCAAGACCAAGCTGGAGCGCACACCTGAGACGGAGCCCCTCTATCAGATTATCGCCCGTGCCGAACGGTGGCTTCAGACCCACCAGTGGCGCAACCCCATTATCAAGTGGGAGACGAAGCAATGGGGCGAGGTGCCAGCCGACTTCGGGCGGAAGTAATCACATCTTGACAAACACATCAAGACTATTGCCATCATATTCTTGGTGGCTTTTTGTTTTTGCCTGACTGGGGAACTGAGGGGCACGCGTGCCGTCGGCCACCAGCAACCGATGGTTGGTCTCCACCCGAATCTCATCCCATAGTCCGGCCTCGATGAAAGCTTCCAAAGTCTGGCGGCCTCCCTCGACAATGAGCGACTGCACCACATGCTGATACAGGTCATCCATCAGCTGTGGCAAGGGGCGGTCGTGGGTCAGCACGATGCGCTTAGGGTTCGGCCCGTGCCAATGGCGCACAGTCAACTGGGGGTGCTCTCTATTATAGGTGGTATGTCCTACGAGGATAGCATCCTCCTCGGCCCGCAACTGGTGCGAGCGCATCTGCGTCTGCTCGTTGCTGATCTGCAAAGCCTTGCCATCCTCATCAATAAAGCCATTGGCCGTCTGGGCCCACTTCAAGATGATGTAAGGGCGGTGCTGCGAGTGATAAGTAAAGAAACGACGGTTCAGCCACTGACACTTCTGCTCCAGCACCCCCACCGTCACCTCGATGCCTGCCTGGCGGATACGCGCAATGCCGCGACCCTGCACCTCGGCAAAGGGGTCTACACAGCCCACCACCACGCGGCGCACCCCCTTCCGCACAATCAGGTCGGCACAGGGAGGCGTCTTGCCATAATGGGCACACGGCTCCAGCGAGACATACACGGTGGCATCCTTGAGCAGCCGCTCGTCTTCGGCTCTCACCGAGGCAAAGGCATTCACCTCGGCATGCCCCTCGCCGCAGCGCACATGATACCCCTCACCGATGATACGGTCTTCAGCCACTATCACAGCCCCCACCATCGGGTTGGGCCGTGCTCCCTGGATGCCGTTGGCTGCCAGTTGCAGACAGCGTTGCATATACTTTTCATCATTATTCATGTTGCAAAGGTACAAAAAAGTAAGCAAAAAAACATGATTTATTTGGTATTTTAAGGAGTTCTTCGTACCTTTGTCCGCAAAATAAAAGGAGAAAAAACAAAAAGAAGGAGCAAGAAATGACAATGAAAAAAAGTATCTATTCCCTGTTTCTCATGCTGTCACTGACGGCTGGAATATTGTTTATTGCAGGCTGCAGTAGTACTGACGACGATAAGGATGTGCCAGCCATCATCCCTGGTATCAACGAAAAGGATGTAACGGAGACGAAGACACCATTGGCCAATGCAGCCATCAGCCTGAACGAGAATATGGCCGACCTTGACTTCTCTACATTGAAGTCACTGACCGAGACCGTACCCTCCCTCAATGCGAGTGCCCCAACTATGACACGAGGCGACGGCAGCAATGCTGCCATCGAATTCGAGAGCAAGTTGAAAAGGCTGCTAACAATACTGCAAGGTGAGGAAGGCACCACGCGGTCGCTGCCCTCAGTAACCTTGGGTCGCAGATTCTCGTTCCAAGCATTTAACGAAGCCTTGCAGTTAGCTGGTGAGATATCCATCACGCTGGGTGAGCAGGGCGAGAGCAGTTCCTCATGGTTTGGGCTGAACTCAACTAAAAATGGCGAGGTGAACTATACGGCGCGCAACGGAGAAAAATACACCGTAAAAGGCATCGTAGACAAGAACGTGGAGGTGCAGTTCCGCGGCTTCAATACCAAGCTAGTGGTCACGAAAGCCACAGAGCTGTTTATCTATAAGAACGGCGAGCAGGTGCTCAAGATATTGTCAAGCTCTGAGAACAACAGGCCGGTATGGCTTCCGATACTCATCAGAGATAACTTCTATACGGGTCAGTTGTTCTATGGAGACTTCGAGATCAGCCTGACCTACGACAAGGTAAGTACCCATGAGCGCACCGTGGACTTGGTGTACAGCAAGGCTGACATAGAGGGTACACTGCTGACCATGTCGGTAAAACTGGAAGACGATGCCGACCTGAAGAAACTGCTGACACATGATGTAACGGTGAAGGGCACTTTCACCGTTCAGGCACTTGACGGACTATTGAATCTGAACGGTGACGTGAAAAACGTGAACTATCTGGTGGAGAATGGCATCAAGATATCGAAATGCATGAAAGAAGGCACCACGGAGGAGGACTTATGCAATAGCCTGATAACCGACTTCAACGACAACATCACGCTAACCTTATCCCTGGAGGACATACCAATAGGCGACATCTACATGGGCTCACAGTACGATGTGACTACGAAGCGTTTCTACCCGACCATCATGGCACACTCTGACCTGTTGGGTAGCGAAGACTATAGACTGACTCACCTATTGGAGATACTGGGTGTCGACACTCCAGACATTCTGAAGAATGTGGCAGAGATAGCACAGAGCGAATGAGCTATCAGGAACTGTGGCATAGACTGACGAAGATTTATGACGAGGGCGAGGCAAAGGCCATTGCCCGCATGGTGTATGAGGTGCGCTATGGGCTGACCCTAAGCGACCTGCTGATGGGACGCGATGCGGATATACCAGAGGAGGAACTGGAGCAGACGGCCCAGCGGCTCGAACGCATGGAACCCGTGCAGTATGTCCTCGGACAGGCCGACTTCTATGGCCGCAGCTTCAAGGTTACTCCCGCCGTGCTCATCCCCCGCCCCGAGACCGCAGAGCTATGCCAATGGATAGTGGCGGAGGCGGGAGGCGAGCAGCAGCCTGCTATCCTCGACATCGGAACGGGCTCGGGATGTATCGCCATCACGTTAGCAGCCGAACTGCCGCAGTCACAGGTCAGCGCCTGGGATATTTCAGCAGAAGCCTTGGCGGTGGCCCGTGAGAACGGCCGAATAAATGGTGTCAGCGTGAGCTTCGAGCAGCACGACATCCTCCGCCCGGCCGACAGCCAGCAGTCGGCCCAATGGGACATCCTTGTCAGCAATCCGCCCTATATCATCAACAAGGAGCGCGCAATGATGGAGAAGAATGTGCTGGACTACGAGCCCTCTTTGGCACTCTTCGTGCCCGATGATGACCCGCTGCGGTTCTATCGCGCCATTGCAGACTATGGGCGGCAGGCACTGAAGCCCGGCGGCTGGCTCTACTTCGAAATCAATCCCCTCTATGCGGAGGATCTGTATCACCTGTTATGTGGAATGTCGTACCACGACATCGAGATCCGCAAAGATGCCTATGGCAAACAACGAATGATGCGAGCAAGACGATGAAACAAAAGACCGAACAAGAAGCCTACCTCACCCTGGCCGCCCTTTGTGCACAGGCGGAGCACTGCCAGTGGGAGATGCTGGAGAAGATGCGCCGCTGGGAGCTGTCCGACGAGGCCCAGGCCCGCGTGATGGAGCGCCTCGTCAAGGAGCGCTATGTGGATGACGAGCGCTATGCCCGTGCCTTTGTCAAGGACAAGGTGCGCTACAACAAATGGGGCCGCCGCAAGGTGGAACAGGCTCTATGGCAGAAGCACATTGACGAAGATATCCGCCAGCAGGTGTTAGACGAGGTGGACAACGAGGAATACCTGGCCGTGCTCCGACCGCTGCTGAAGCAAAAGCGCAAGAGCACCAAGGCCCAGAGCGACTATGAGCTGAACCAGAAGCTGATGCGCTTTGCCATAGGGCGCGGCTTCACGTTCGACATCATCCGACAGTGTATCGATGTAGAGGACGAGCCCGATGAAGATTAGCTGGTGGACAAGGATTCTCGACTTCATCTCGCCCCGGCTGTGCGTGGTCTGCGGGCAGCGGCTGTCGCCCACCGAGCGGAGCATCTGCAGCACCTGTATGCTGCACCTGCCGCGCACGGCCTACCAGTTCTCGCCTGCCGACAACCCCATGGCACAACTGTTCTGGCACCTCGTCCCCGTCGAACGGGCAGCAGCACTCATCTATTATGAGCCCCACTCAGAGGTGGCACAGATGGTCTACCAGCTGAAATACAGCGACCGCCCGGACATTGGCGAGGACATGGGGCGGCTGATGGCTAACGACATGCAGATAGCAGGCTATTTCGACGGCATCGACATCCTGCTGCCTGTTCCCCTTTCCCGCAAGCGCATGCGGCAGCGCGGCTATAACCAGAGCGAACAGCTGGCCATAGGCATCAGCGACATCACCCATCTGCCCGTAGTCACCCAAGCCCTGCGCCGCAAGCACTTCCATCAGAGCCAGACCCAGCTGAGCCGTCACGAACGGCAAGAGAATGTGGCAGACATGTTCGAGGTGCGCAACAGTAAGGTGTTAGAGGGCAGACATGTGCTGCTGATAGACGATATCTGCACCACTGGTGCTACGCTCACAGCATGCGCAGAAGCCATCAAGGACATTCCCGGCATCCGCATCAGCATGCTCACCTTGGGACTGACCAAGAGCTAAGGATGCAATCGGTTGCACAGCACAGAAAGTCGATTATGGGCAATGCCCGACACCACGTAACCCTTTATTTTCTATCTTTGCACCGGAAATCATCAACAACCTATTGAATATGAAACGGATTATTACTTCACTCATCATCCTCGCGACCACCCTCCCCATGCTGGCTCAGGGATGGCCCGAAAAGTACGAAGGCGTCATGCTGCAAGGATTCTACTGGGACTCGTATGCGGATACGAAATGGACCAATCTGGAATCACAGGCTGATGAACTATCGCAGTTCTTTGACTTGATATGGGTTCCCAATTCTGCCTATGCTAACGACCTTAAGAACAACATGGGCTATCACCCTGTCTACTGGTTTGACCATAAGAGTGCTTTTGGCACAGAGGCAGAACTACGGTCCATGATACAAACTTTTAAGCAGAAGGGCACTGGCATCATCGAAGACGTGGTCATCAATCACCGTGCCAGTGTGGATAACAATTGGCTCAACTTCCCTGCCGAAACTTACAAAGGAACCACCTACCAGCTGACTGCCGCTGATATCTGCCAGAATGACGAGGCAAAGGACAATGGCTTCAAGCCTTCAGGAGCCAACGATACTGGTGACAACTGGGGTGGAGCCCGCGACTTGGATCATACCAGTGAGAACGTCCAGAAGAATGTCAAAGCCTATCTGGATTTCTTGCTGAATGACTTAGGCTATACCGGTTTCCGATACGACATGGTATTAGGGTATGGTGCCCAATACATTGGCATATACAACCATGCTGCCCAGCCAAAGTTTTCTGTAATGGAGTGCTGGAAAGACTACAATACAATAGTAAACTATATCAATGGTTCAAAATACGACGGAGTCATCCAGAGTGCGGCCTTCGATTTCCCCATGAAGTATAACATCAATGATGTATTCGCAAATGCAAGCAACTG
This sequence comes from Prevotella sp. UBA2456, assembly GCA_002342415.1. Lineage (GTDB taxonomy): Bacteria > Bacteroidota > Bacteroidia > Bacteroidales > Bacteroidaceae > Prevotella. Next base: position 29,644 of record DDPY01000038.1, read on the forward strand.
GAGCAAACTGAACAACAGTGCCCTCTGCACGAACAGCCAGATGGCACGTTATGCGGTCACCTTCGTTGACAACCACGACACAGGTCGCCAGGGAGAAAGCCCACTCTATGCCAACGTGGAAGCAGCCAATGCCTATATGCTCATGCTGCCAGGCACGCCATGTGTATGGCTGAGCCATTGGAAGACCTACAAGAATACCATTAAAAAACTTATCTTAATCCGCAAGGCTGCCGGCATACACAACCAAAGCGAGATCATAACCCGTGAGGCAAACAACAACGGATACCTGTTGATTGTCAAGGGCAATAAGGGCAAAGTCGCACTGGTCTTAGGCAAGCCTGAGATAGGATTCAACAATGCGGAAGACCAATACCACGAGGTACTCTCCGGCACCAACTTCTCGCTGTCCGTCAGCAAGGATGTAGACGTTTCCGGCCTCGACAACATCAAGGATGATGCTTTTACGGCTCCAGACTGTTGCGTGGTCAACGAGGGTGAGGTGTGCGCCTTTTTTGAGGCTCCCACCAGCTTCACCAATGTGAAGTGCTGGGCCTGGGATGCCAAGAACAACTATACAGGAGGCTCATGGCCTGGTGCTGCATGTACCAAGGTAGGTACCCACAATGGCAAGAACGTATGGAAATGGACTTATAACGGAACGCTGACCTCTCTGCCCACAAACATCATCTTCAGCAACAACGGTGCCAGCCAGACAAGCGACCTCGATTTCAGCAACGGAGGCTACTATAATGAGGCTGGAGCCATACAAGGAGTCGTCACAGGAATCTTCACCGTAAAGGCAACCGCCTCACAGGACCAGCTGCTGCGCGTCTATACCATCGGTGGTCATCTGTTGCGCGTCATGCCGGCAGGAACGAGTGTCAACGAGGCACTCAACCAGCTGGGCCACGGACTGTACATCATCAATGGCAAGCGCTATGTGAAATAAGACAGGCGCGGACGGCTACTTGAAGGCGCGGAGCACAAACCAGCAATGGAGCAGGAAGGTCTGGACGGGGCCATAGTGGCGCGACATGACGCGATAGCGCTCCAAGAGCGAGGCCCGATGGTGCTGGGTGGTGTCGCCCCCCTCCTCGAAATCAGCCAATACCGTATGCGTATTCACAAGAGGCAGACCCTGGCGGTCTGCTTCTTTCATGATACGGATACACCAGTCGACATCAGCCGAATGGCGGTATTGCAGGTCGTAAGGTGTCTCGCGGGCTATATCGAGCCGTGCATAGAAAGCCTGATGGCACACCAGCATCCCTTTCTTAAACGACTTCCATGTCAGATGCTCCGGTGGTCGATGCGTACGCAGATGCAGGAAGCGGCCCTCTGAATCAGTGATAGCCGTATCACCGTAGATAACAGCCGCCGTACCGGCACAGTCGGCAACGGTCTGGATGGTTGCTGGGTCGTGCAAGGTATCCCCTGCATTCAGAAAGACCACATAGTCACCCGTAGCACGCTGCAATCCCTTGTTCATCGCGTCATACAGTCCCTTGTCGGGCTCCGACCATATCAGGACCTCATGCCGGCTTTGGTCTTTATATTGCCGTGCAATAGCCACCGTGTCATCCTTCGAAGCCCCATCAATAATCAGATGCTCTATCAGGGGATAGGTCTGGCCAGCCACACTGTCGAGGGTACGTTGCAGGCTGCCAGCCGCATTATAAGTGATTGTGACAATGGAGATGCGTATCATCATACCTTATTATATATATCTATATAGCGGTTGGCCACGCTCTGCTGCGACCAACAATGCAACACTTTCTTCAGACACTGTTGACTCAATGAGGCATAGTCGGCCTCAGCCAGCACATAGCGGATGCCACGAGCCAGGTCGTTGGCCTGCTGGAACTGAGCCACATAGCCATTCACCTCATGATCGATCATCTCGGGAATGCCGCCCACACGGAATCCGACACACGGCACTCCACAAGCCATTGCCTCCATCAAGGTGTTCGGCAGGTTGTCCTCTAACGAAGGGAGCACGAAGACATCAGCAGCATTGTACACCTGCACGATGCGTCTCTGGTCATTGACATAGCCTAAAGGACAGGCAGGCAGTGCCAAACGCGAAGCCACTTCCTCTGCATGTCCCCCCAAGATGGCAATAGCCCACTGTTGCCGCATCTCTGGATGTTGTTCTACCAATAGGCGGATAGCCTCCACCAGATAGTCGATGCCTTTCCGCGGATCGGTGACGCGCTGCGACACGAAGAGGATGATACGCTTGTCGGCAGGCAGTCCTAACTGTTCCCTCGCCTGCCGCTTGTCTTGAGGACAGAACACATGGGTATCGATAGGATTCGGAATGCTCACCACCGTCTGTCCCTGCAGCAACGCACTCTTGGCGGCCTCACCAGCCAGCCACTGGCTGCAGCAGACATACGTCACACGCCGGCCTTGCAGCATTCGCTGCTTGCGCTTCCATACACGATTTGCCAAGTCGTGCCGACTGTTGCCGGGCAATAGCGGACACTGTCCGCACTCCGTATGATACTGTGTGCATCCACGCGCATAGTGACAGATGGCTGTCGCTGGCCAGATGTCGTGCATGGTCCATACTACGGGCTTGGCTTCTACAATCTTTCGTAAGTCCCTCAACGAGAGCATGCCCTGGTTCACCCAATGCAAGTGGATGATGTCTGCCTCCTGAAATTCAGGGAGCCGGGTAATGTCCGTACCACAATTGGCTATATCTACCTCGAACAAGTGCTCACGATGCAGTCGCAAGTGGAACCATATCACGATGCGTTCCCACAGGAAATGCCACATGAGCCGCCATGATGAGGGCAAGCCGCATACTGTCAGCTGGTCCGTTTCCTTGTCGCGCACCAGCATCTTGGCTTTCACCCCATTATTCTTCAGAGCCTCCATCAAGCGGTTCGCCGCTACTGCCGCCCCGCCCGTCTTTTCACTTGTGTTGACTATCAGTACTTTCATACCTATTTTATAATGACTCCACAAAGGTACGAATAAGTGAGAAGAAAACAAAATAAAAAGGCCATATTATAGTTGTTTTCGCACACAATAGATTGATTTAAGTCAAGAACAACGCTGATTTCCAACAAAAAAGATAAAAATCCATTGCGCGTTTGAAAAATGTTCGTACCTTTGCAGTGTCAAAAGAAAAAATGACACTCTTGATTAAGTGAAATCGAGATTTGGTTAATAGATTGTTTTAGGTTAGTAGTAATATTTATAGTTTTAGGTTTTTAGTTATTGGTAAGAAGAAAGTTTTAAATGTGTTAGGATAACAGTGGTCGCCGTGAGGCGCTCATAACTTTCTTTTCTAAGAGAATGTTAGTATGAAATACGATATGCTGCTGCAAAGCAGACCCTCAGTCGAAAGACTGATTTTTTATTGGAAAGGATTTTTAGTTAAACATAGGCTTTTTTGAACACCACTGCTCGTTGATGAGTAGTGGTGTTTCTCTTTTATCTATTTCTCTATCAAGGCTACTGCATAGGCAGAGATGCCCTCCTGTCGGCCTGTAAAGCCCAACTTCTCCGTTGTCGTGGCCTTGATGGAGATGGCATCCACATCACATCCTATGACCTGGGCCATTGTCTGCTGCATCTTTGGAATATGCGGATTCATCTTAGGGCGCTCGGCACAGATGGTCGCATCGATATTGACCAGTCGATAGCCCTTGGTGGCTATCAGCTCTATCGTCTTCTTCAGGATAATCTTGCTGTCCATACCATCCGTCTCAGCAGCCGTATCGGGAAAGTGGTAACCGATATCGCGCATATTGGCTGCCCCTAAGATGGCATCGCAGATGGCATGTATCAGCACATCTGCATCACTATGACCCAACAAGCCCAACTCATGCTCTAACTTGATACCACCCATCCACAGTTCCCTGCCAGGAACCAGCTGGTGGACATCATATCCCATTCCTACTCTAATCATCATCTTATTTCTTAAACAAATCCTTTATACCATCCATATCGAAGGCAAGCGTGAAGCGCAAAGTCTGATCCAGCGGGTTACTCTTGGCGGTAGAGATGACATAACCGACATCGAGCGAGAAGACGCTCATGCGGAAGCCGCCACCCACGGTGAAATACTTACGATTGCCCTTATTCTCACTCTCATGGTGATAACCGGCACGCAGCGAGAACTGGTCATGATAGATATACTCGGCACCTACGCTCCATTGTATCTCCTGCAATTCCTCCTTGAAGCCTCCGGGAGCATCATGGAAGCTCTTGAAGATACCGGCGATGGAGCTGATATCATTATACTCAGAGATGACACGCTGCTCATAGTCCACCTTCGATTCTCCTTCGTTCTGTTTAGGAATGGTGGGCACCAGCAGTTTGTTGGCATCGGCAGCAATGGTGAAGCGGTTATACTCATCGACAGGCACCATCAGCGAGGCACCGATACGCAGGTTGGCAGGCAGGAAATTGCTACGGTCATCACCAAAATAGGTAATCTTCGAACCCACATTAGAGATGTTCAAACCTAAGCCCAACTGGCACTCGCGCTGGCCAATATTGATATAGTTGTTATAGTAGCAAGCAATATCAGCGGCAAAGGCCGAGGCTGGCGATGCATTCTCGGTATAGTCATAGCGAAGGTCGCTATAGAGCCAGCGAATAACTGCCGCAATAGAGAACTTCTCACTCAGCATCAGCGAAGCACCGACATCGAGTGACATCTCATAGGGTTTCACTGTCATCGCGTTCTCCTCGAAAGAGGTCATCACCTCACCCAGCGAGAAGTAACGCAGCGAACCGCTGACCGCAGCATAGTCACCAATGCGATAGTAGCCTGCCACATAGGCCAGGTCGATATCGTTCACCAGCTTGCGCAACCAAGGAGTATAGTTCAGTGCGATTCCTGCGCGGCTGATGCAGAACGGATACTTTGCCGGATTCCAATACTGCGAGTTCACATCCGGATCAGTAGCCGCACCCACATCACCCATACCGGCGGCACGGGCATCAGGGGCAATGGTCTGCGAGATGACTGCATGTTCAATAGGGTTGAACTGGCTCTTGGTATCCTGGGCAGAGGCTGCCTGACAAAAAAGCAGTCCCACTGCTAAGAGCACTATGTTTAGTCTTGTCTTCATATTCATCATCACTTACTTATATGTTAGTATTATCAGTTTCTTAGCCTTCGAGGCATAGGTGCTGCCATCGCTGCTGATACGCAGACGGTAGAGGTAGACCCCGGTTTGCAGATGCCTTCCTCCGTCAACGGTAAGGTCCCAGTCTATCGTATATACATTATCCGTCGAGACTCCACCCTCGGCATACGACCAGAGATGGCGACCCGAGATATCGAACACATCGAGTACGACATCCATATTGCTGCCGGTCCTGTCGTGCAGGATGCGGAACGAGGTGGTAGTGGTGGCAGGATTCTGCGTACATTCTATATCAAAGAACCGAGGCTCCAGCCCTTTCACGACATTGAAGGTCAGCTCTGCCGTCGACGAGTTGTTAAGGATGTCCCAGGCACGGAACAGTAGCTTGTGCTCACCATAGGACAACTGCGGAATGCTGAAGCCGACACTGCCGCTGGTATAACTGCCGAAATCATACTTGAAATAGTCGTTCAGCGAGTAGGTCTTCGCCATCTCTCCGTCTATAATCAGCTGCAAGTCGTGGCCGATACCATTGCCGGAAGCATTGATGCCATCCTCGTCATTGAGCTGAGCTACGAAATAAGGCGTTGGGTTGACATTGCCGCCGTTTACAAAGGATGAACTGTTCAGATAGCAGTAGATGCTTGGCCCCGTCTCGTTCTGGCTTTGGACTTCCGAGTTTCCCATCACGATCTGCTTGCAGATACCACTGCCCTCTGCCGTCTTATCTTCGTTGACAGCATAGAGACTGATCAGGCCTGACAGATTCGAGTAGCTGATATCCTTAGGTACTGCAAATGTAAACGAGAACCGCCCTTGCTTCACCTGGTCACTGCCATTGAAGATCACATTGGGACGGTCATAATATTCAAAAGGTTCGCTGGCTTCCGACGGGTCATTCAACTTACAGACTACCAGCTCACGAGCATCCCGGACCGTTGCGGTCAGTGTTCCGTCGAAGTCTGAGTCTTGTTCCCCCTCCTTGTTCTGTATATGTCCGCTGACGGTCACCTTCGACCCTGCACCCAGTGTAAAGGTGCGGTCAGACGACAGGGGAATATTGTTTATAGAATCTACTACTATATCCTGTGTGGGAGCAGACAGCCGTAAGGCAGGGTCACCCAGCAGCGTGTACTGTAACTTATTCTGAGTACGGTCTGAGCCAGCTTCTATCAGTGCATTCTTTGCCAGACGGACAGCCTCGCCTATCGGCAGCATTTTGCCTTGTTCATCACGACTCAGCACATAACGGGTAAAAGCCAGGTTCATCTGGCGGTTGAACGACTGGTAGACCGTTCGGGTAGTACCGAAGAAAGCAATGGAACCGCCTTTCTTGTTAAACATCGCCGTCTCACCAATATTCTCCTCTTGTCCGTCAAAGGGCATGATATCGCAGGATGCCGTTACCCACAAAGGCAGCTTCGCAGAGACATTCTTGAAATCAGCCAGCTTTAAGACATACTCATGCGAGATGGCATCCGCACGGCCATGACCGGAATAGTTCATTATCAGTGCTCCCTGCTGCATCTGTTGTCTGATAAGCCGCGTCACGTCGGGATAACTGTTGCCTGTCGAGGAGGTCTCGCGGGTATAGGCATCCCACATGACGCGCTTCACCTGATAGGTAGGATAGAGCGTCTCTACCAGCTCAGCCACACTGTTGGCATCGTTCATGTGGGCATTCTGGTTACCATCGTCGCCCATAAAGCAGACCAGACTCTGCCATGCTCCGGCATGATGGTTGCCTAAGTAGCTCTCTATCTTGTCCACCACTATTGCAGCCTCATCAGCCGTACGGGCCGAGATACGCCCTACGGCAACATCGGCCTTGGCTATCAGCATATTCCCACCCTCGTTGTCATCGAGCAGACAGAAATAGTCATCACTGACATAGCAATCAGTAGCACTATATGAGTTCTCGCTCTCATAGCAGAGCAGGAAATCATCGGGCGAGTAGCCTGTCCACGAACTGCTCAACATACGGTTGTCCCATGCTCCGTCACCCATCAACAATAGGTAGCGGGGCATATCGGCATCGGTTTCGGCCTTGTCATAGAGCATTTTCATATAGCGCCGATAGGCATTGGCATCTGGTGTGCCGCTGGAGAACTCGTTGAACAGTTCATCTGCCGGCACAATAGCCACCCGCAGGTTGTCATAAAGCTCATGCAGTGTTTTCAGTCGCTCGGCCTGTACCCTGAGCTGTTGGGCAGTAGGGATAATGATGATCATGTCTGCCACTCCGTCAGCATGATGATCCTGGTTGGTGATGTTGTACACATACTCTGGCACAGGGAAGGTCGTTGCACTCAAAGTGGGAGCATCTGCCGGCATATCTGAATGGATGGACAGATAGTCCAGTCGGACTGTGCCGGAACCAGACTGCACATTTAATGTAATCTGGTTACTCGGTTGCAGGCAGCTGATACCGCTGAAGGTCTGCTGTGCAGTTCGCATGCTCTCATAGTTGCCATTCGAAGGAATAGTGATTGTCCCTAATTCCACCTCGTTGATGCTGACAGCAACCTTCGCTCCCGCTGCTGCCGAAAGGGCCACTGTCAGGGTGCCCGTGCTGGCTGTTCCTGCAGCTGCCAGGGTATAAGTCTTGCTGCCCGTCTTTAGTTCAGTAGCATCGTAGAGGTTTCGCCCTCCATGATACCAGGCATAGTTATCCACCTCATAGAGGGTGTTATAGTCGTCTGCCGACGGGTAAAAGCTATTCACGAAGTCTGACTCGGCTATGGTATAAGCCTCCTCATCATTCTCCGTCAGGAAATAGTATCCATAGCTGGAATAAGGATTGCGTATGCGCTGATTGCGTTCATCCCATGTCACTGGACCGATGCCGTAAAACAACCGCCGTCCATTCACCGTACAGGTGGCCACTTCCTGCAAATCATCTGTCTCTTCCAGATAGTCGGCCGTCAGCAGTTCCGGTTGCAGGGCTCCTCCATAGCCATAGATTTTTACTTTATCGGGATTGTCAAAGCCCGCTTGCCTGACAAGCTCACTGGTCAACTCATAAACACCTGTTGCAGGAATACGTATCTTCGCCCATTTCCCTGAGGCCAGAACAGAGTGTTCTGCATATCGCTGTCCGTCCGCATCGGCTCTCCTCGACCTGTTTCCCGACTTGGCCGTTGCGGTCACCTTCAGCATAAAGCTTACCAGCTTTTTATACTCTCCGTTGCGATATACCAAAGGAACGAACGACACAACTAATTCTCCCTGCTTGCGGGCTACTCCGATAGCTTTCCTTATCTCGGGCATCTCAGGCAAGGAGGCGTCTGTGATAGCATGATAACGCTGCACATCGGCCTCGCTCATGGTAACAAACTCCGGATACTCTATAGTAACGGAATAGGTGGAATCAGCATAACATGCACCAATATACTGCTTGTAGGTAAAGACCGGCAACAACGAGTCAATCCTGACCTCTTGGGCGGTCAGGTTGAAAAACTTCTGTGCACTCGTCGTCAGACATATCAGCAGTAGTCCTAATCCTATTATATATCTCCTAATCACTTACAATTGAATTCCAACACTTTTCGCTCTTCGAGCCACCCTTCCAGATGGTCATCGATATGCACGGGACCCACGCCTACCGGAGTTCCCGTATAGAGCAGATCGCCTGTCTTCAGGGTAAAGAACTGCGAGATGTAGGCTATCAGCTCATCCACCTTATAGAGCATATCGCTCGTACAGCCCTCCTGCACCGTCTTCCCGTTAATGTCGAGATGGAAGTGGAGTGCCTGAACATCCAGGAATTTCTCCTTCGCCACCCATTCACCAATCACTGCCGAACCGTCGAAACCCTTGCAGATCTCCCAGGGATGCCCATTCTTCCGGGCTTCTCGCTGCCAGTCGCGGGCCGTGAAGTCGATACCCACCGTCACTGCATCATAATAGCGGTGAGCAAAGCGCTCGGGAATACTCTTACCTAAACGACAGATGCGTACCACCAGTTCGGTCTCGTAGTCTACCTGCTCCGACCAGTCGGGAATGAAGAAGGGCTTATGATCCTTCAACAATGCCGAGTCTGCCTTGGTGAAAATAACAGGCCGCTCTGGTTTATATAACGCACCATCCAGCTCTTTATTGTGCTGGATATAATTCATTCCTACAGCAAATATCTTCATAGTTTCATCTATTTTGCTGCAAAATTACAAAAAATCTCCAAACTCTAAACTCTAAACTCTAAACTTTTTCGTACCTTTGCAGCGCAATGAAGAAGATTACAACCATCTTGCTGTTGTTTGTTGCATTGTGCGTTAGGGCACAGATGCCCACAGACCCTCGCAGTGCCCACCTGATGGGTATCCCGATGGAAGGTCCGTTAGATAGTGTGCGTCTGTCGCTCAAGGCTCATGAGTTTGCCGAGTGGGGACAGTCCGATGATGGCGAGGACTACTACTTCCGGGGCAACTTCTATGGCTTCCGTGCCAAGGTGATAGTCAGCACGGCTGTCGAGACTAAGTTTGTCAACTCGGTCTATGTCACCATCGGCCCCTACAGCACACAGAAGATGCTTGAGAAGAACCTGCAGTATTTCCTCTATAAGATGCAGAAGGACTACGGTCCCTTCAACCAACGCAACGGAAGCTGGTTTTATATGGACGACTTCAGCAGTGTCAAACTATCTGTCAACGACAATGAGAACGGCTCACGCGAGATCGGCATACTCATCCTGCCTACGGCTCCTTACTATAAGGATGCACTGAGCATGGGGCTTCGAAACAATGTGCAGGAGGTGGTTACCGAGAATGCTGTCTCCGAGGATCAGTTTATGCATTTCAACGGACACGGACAGATTGAGAACACCGACCTGATAGAGCGCGAATACAACCGCTATGGTTACCTGCTGCGTGCCAAGATGAAGGAGAAAGACGGCTTTAGCACCATTGAGTACACTTATGATGACACCTTTCGGCTCACCCAACGCGAGCTGGTCAATGAGGCGGCAGGCATCACCTATATCAACAACTATACATACAACGAGCAAGACGAGATACTGACCCAGCAGCAAAAGGTCTTTGACAAGAACAAGGAGTGCATCATGACCATCAACATGCGCAACAGCTACATGACCCGCGATGACAACGGCAACTGGACCAGCAACTCGCTCAACCTCACCTACTGGGAGAAAGGCAACAAGACACAGCAGGTCACCGTTTTGCAAAAACGCACCCTCACCTATTGGGAATAGAAGATTACTATGGCACAGGAACAGATACAAGAGCAGAGACTCACCCAACAGCAGAAGCTGGCACAAAGCATTACCCAGCAACAACTGCTTCAGGCACAGCTTACGGAGCTGCCCATCACTCAGCTCTTGGAACGAATCAATACAGAGATGAACGACAATCCTGCCCTCGAAATCTCTGCCGATGACCCGTTGGAACTACAAGACCCACTATACCAGCAAGACGCAACACCTTCACAGGAGTCCGACACCTACGAACAGGAAGAGCGCCAATCGGCATTGGACGAGGCGCTGCAGTCTATCGGACGCGATGACGAGGAGCTGCCCGTATATTACAGAGGAGCAGAAAACGGTGAGAACCACGAGGAAATGGTCTACGGACAGATGGATTCGTTCATAGACCTTCTGAACGAGCAGATGAATATGACCGACCTGACAGAACAGGAACGCGACATCATGGAATACCTCATTGGTTCACTGGATGATGACGGTCTGCTGCGCAAGTCGCTCGACAGTATCTGCGACGAACTGGCCATCTATCACCGCATGGATGTCACAGAAAAACAGATAGAGCAGGTACTCCACAAACTTCAAGAGTTCGATCCGGCAGGCATCGGGGCGCGTACACTGCAAGAGTGTCTCTTGCTACAAGTAAAACGCCGCGAACCCTCACGGCTGAAGGAACTCATGGAGCACACCCTGCAGCACTATTTCGAACTGTTCACCAAGAAGCATTGGGACAAGCTGCGCCAAGCCCTCAAGCTCAGCGATTTACAAATAAGCACGCTGATTGCCGAACTACGGAAACTGAACCCTAAGCCCGGTGCCGCTATCAGCGAGACCGTAGGGCGCTCCCTGCAGCAGATTACACCCGACTTCATTGTCGACACTCACGACGATGGCACGGTTACGTTCACACTCAATAATGGCGACATTCCCGAACTGCACGTCTCCCAGTCGTTTGCCGATGCCATGAAAGAATATCAGAGCGACAAGGAGCACATGACCCGACAGAAAAAGGAGGCACTGCTCTATACCAAGAAGAAGATGGATGCTGCCCAAGGGTTCATCGAAGCCATCCGGGTGCGCCATCATACACTGACCGTTACCATGCGAGCCATCATCCAGTGGCAACACCGCTTTTTCGAAGATGGTGACGAGGCCTCACTGCGACCCATGATACTCAAAGACATTGCAGAGAAGACCGGACTGGATCTGAGCACCATTTCGCGAGTGTCCAATTCCAAATATGCACTTACCCGCTGGGGGACTTTTCCGCTGCGTTACTTCTTCAGTGACGGCTATGTCACGGCCGACGGTGAGGAACTGTCCACTCACAAAATCAAGGCCGCCCTACGCGAGCTCATTGAGACAGAAGACAAGCGCAAACCGCTCAGTGACGATGCCCTGCAAAAGCTGTTAGAAGAAAAAGGCTATCCCATAGCCCGCCGAACGGTAGCAAAATACCGTGAACAGATGGGGCTGCCCATAGCAAGACTAAGAAAATGATGAAGGAGAGAGCTATACAATGAAAAGACAAAAGGAAATCATCCTCGCGGCACGCATCATCAGTATGCTGTTTACGCCGTTCTACCTGCCCATTGTAGGACTGGCCACACTCTTTACATTCAGCTATCTGAGCATGTTCCCCTGGCCCTACAAGATACAAGTGTTGCTATTGGCATACCTGTTTACCATTCTCTTACCCACGCTGCTCATTCATTTCTACCGCCGCTATCAGGGATGGAGCCTGATAGAATTAGGTCATCGCGAACGACGCATGGTGCCCTACATTATCTCTATCGTCTGCTACTTTACCTGTGTCTACGTGATGGAGCAGCTCCACATGCCTCATTTCATGAGCAGCATCATCGTGGCAGCCCTGCTGGTGCAGATTGTCTGTGCGCTCATCAATATATGGTGGAAGATATCTACGCACACAGCGGCTATCGGAGGTGTGGGAGGAGCATTGTTCTCCTTCGCCTACTATCTGGGATTCAACCCTGTATGGTGGCTCTGTATAGTCATTTTGGTGGCAGGCGTATTAGGCAGTTGTCGCATGATTCTCCGCCAACACAGTCTGGCACAGGTAGTGGTAGGATTCTGGGTAGGGTTCATCTGCGCAGCCATAGCCATCCTGTTCCTGTGACAAGACATCGGAATATCGAAACATCGAAATGTCGAGATATCGAAACATCGAAATATTAAACTTTAAAAGAATAAAAAACAATATGAAACCACTTGTAAGCATCATCATGGGCAGCACATCTGACCTGCCCGTTATGGAGAAAGCCTGCCAATTGCTCAACGAGATGCAGGTACCCTTCGAAGTCAATGCCCTCTCTGCCCATCGCACACCTGAGGCTGTCGAGCAGTTTGCACGCGGTGCCAAGGAGCGCGGACTGAAAGTCATCATTGCGGCTGCCGGTATGGCAGCAGCCCTGCCCGGTGTCATTGCTGCCTCCACTACCCTGCCCGTCATCGGTGTGCCCATCAAGGGTATGCTCGACGGTCTGGATGCTATGCTGAGCATCATCCAGATGCCCCCAGGCATCCCCGTAGCCACCGTAGGAGTGAATGGGGCACAGAATGCTGCCATCCTCGCTGTCGAGATGCTGGCACTCACCGACGAGGCGATAGCCCAGCGCCTCGCTGACTATAAGCAGGGCCTAAAAGCCAAGATAGAAAAGGCCAACAAAGACCTCGCAGAGGTCAAGTACGACTTCAAGACCAACTAACCCACTCCCCCACCTCACCCACAACACTCATGACCCACTCAAGAAGATTCTCCACCGTAGCCCATGTAGGCCCTGTTGCCATCGGTGGTTCCAACCCCATCCGCATCCAGTCGATGGCCACCACCGACACCAACGATACAGAGGGCTGCGTAGCCCAGGCCAAACGCATCATCGATGCAGGAGGCGAACTGGTGCGCTTCACCACCCAGGGCACCCGCGAGGCAGAGAATATGAAGAATATCTCCGCCCGACTAAAAGCCGACGGCTATCATACCCCACTCGTAGCCGATGTACACTTCACGGCTCACGTAGCCGATGTGGCAGCACAATACTGCGAGAAGGTACGCATCAATCCCGGCAACTATGTTGACCCGGGGCGCACTTTCAAGCATCTGGAATATACCGATGAGGAGTATGCTGCCGAACTGCAGAAGATAGAGGCCAAGCTCGTTCCGTTCATCCATATCTGCAAGGAGCACCACACCGCTGTACGCATCGGTGTGAACCACGGTTCACTCTCCGACCGCATCATGTCGCGCTATGGCGACACCCCTGCTGGCATTGTAGAGAGCTGTATAGAGTTCCTGCGCATCTTCCGTCGCGAACAGTTCAACGATGTCGTCATCAGCATCAAGGCCTCCAACACGGTGGTGATGGTACAGTCGGTGCGACTGCTGGTCAAGACGATGGACAGCGAGGATATGCACTATCCGCTCCATCTTGGAGTCACCGAGGCTGGCGAAGGCGAAGACGGTCGCATCAAGTCGGCCGTAGGCATCGGAGCATTGCTTACCGAGGGTATTGGTGACACTATCCGCGTCTCGCTCTCCGAGGAGCCCGAGTGCGAGATTCCTGTAGCCCGCAAACTGGTAGACCTGATTCCGGAGTGCACACGCCTCCGCCACGAGGCTGAAGCCAGCATCACAGACGACACTATCACGCTCTGCCTCGATGCTCCTGATATGGAGACCCTCCAGCTGAAGGCTTCGATGGCTGTCGGGGCCCTGCTCATAGACCGCAAAGCTACCAAACTCGTTATCCAGATTCCTCCCTCCTCGCCGCTGAACACATCTCCTTCCTCCCTCCTCCCTCCACCCTCCACCACTCTCACCACTCTTGCAGATGCCATCCTACAGGCAGCCCGCATCAAATTCACCAAGACCGAGTATATCTCGTGTCCAGGTTGTGGGCGCACGCTCTACAACCTGCAAGAGACCATTGCCCGCATCAAGGCAGCCACCAAGGACCTTGTGGGCTTGAAGATAGGTATTATGGGCTGCATTGTCAACGGCCCCGGCGAGATGGCCGATGCCGACTATGGCTACGTGGGAGCAGGCAGAGGCAAGATTTCGCTTTACAAGCAGAAGGTATGTGTCGAGAAGAATATCCCCGAAGCGGAAGCAGTCGACAAACTGCTGGAGCTCATCCATAAAGACAGAGGTTAGCGACAATCAGCTAACCTCTTTTTATTTCTCAAAGTCCCACGATTTCCACTCACCTTACCCCCAGGTCAAAACCTGTCAACTGTCATTGCGAAGCCACACTCGCAAAGCGAGATCTCTCAACTCTCAACTCTCAACTCTCACAACATCTTCCGATAACAGCGGTGCTTGCGGTGTATGCGAGCCTCCAGATACTGCCACTGCGAGCGCACACCTTCGTTCGACTCCATCTGGGGCATGGCTTCAGCATACTCGAAGCCGTAGCGTTGGAACCATTGTATCAGGTCGTCGAAGATGAGCGAGTTGGCACCTTTGGCCCTGTATTCTGGCAGCACACCGATGAGCAGCAGGTCTACCACCTTGGTCTTATGCCATTTCAGCGTGCGCAACAGATGCCACCATCCGAAAGGTAACATCCGTCCGTCGCGTGTCTTGCGGAGTGCCGAGGTGAACGAAGGGAAGGTAATGCCAAAGCCCACCATCTGGTGGCTCGGAGTATTCCTGTCCTCGATGGCTGTCACTAAGTTCAGGTCGGCTATCTTGATATACCCGTCTACCAACTGGTCTATCTGGCGGTCAGAAAGCTGTGAGTAGCCATAGAGGTCCTTATATGTAGCATTGATGATATTGAATATCTCGCGCCCCTTGTTCCCCTCCAACAGCTCCTTGCGGGTGAACTTCCTAACCTGCAGGTTGTAGCGCTTGCTCACCATCTGGGCAATCTTATGGAACTTGTCGGGCACCACATCAGGCACCTTCACCTTATATTCCATATAGTCATTATCCTTCTCGTATCCGCCCAATGCCTCGATGTGCTGCTGATAGTAAGCGTAGTTGTAGTTGATATACATCGTGGCATCCTCGTCGAAGCCCTCGATGAGCAAGCCTTCGCGGTCCATATCGGTGAAACCCAGCGGACCTGCCACCTCCGTCATTCCGCGCTCGCGGCCCCACTGTTCTACCGTCTCCAACAGCGCCTTCGACACCGCACTGTCATCCACGAAGTCGAGCCAGCCGAAGCGCACCTGCTTGCGCTGCCAGCGCTCGTTAGCACGATGGTTGATGATGGCAGCCACGCGCCCTGCAGCCTTCCCGTCCCGATAGGCCATGAAATATTCCGCCTCACAGCATTCGAAGGCAGCATTGCGATCACTGCGCAGCGTGTTCATCTCCTCCGAGAAGAGGAACGGCACCGCATAGCGACAGTCGCGATACATCTCATAGTGGAACTGCACAAACTCTTTGAGTCCGCGCAAACCCTCCATCTTTCTGACCTCAATTGCATTCATGCTGCAAAAGTAAACAATAAATCCAAATCCGCCAAATCTTTAGGCGAAAAAAAAGGTGGCAGCCCTTTCGGGTGCCACCTTTATTCTATATGAGAGGGGTTATTTACCTAATGATAACCTTGAGCTTTCAGCTCGAGCTCGTTCACGCTCGATAAAGCATGAGCAAGCTCTGCTTTATTCTCACTTAATCACGACCTTCTTGCCGTTGTGGATGTAGAGGCCCTTCGTGGGCTGAGCTACACGCTGGCTTTAACAAAATTGTCACCCTTTGCGCAATTAGCGATAATACTATTCTTTACCTCAAATGCATGATATGACTTACTATTCTCACGATAGTATCCAACATAATTATTGTTGTTGCTAATGTTGTAAAATGAATCTTTTTCATACTTTTGTTTTTTTGAGTTAATAATATATTTGAATTGAATTGTTATTTTTGCATGCTCCATCACGCATCATGCACCTTCTCTGCCGAGGAGATAGCGGCATTGTAGCAGTTGCAATCTAAACGAAAACTTTTTCATATCTGGATAGAAGCACAGATTATGGGGTCTTCAAAACCCCTTTAGCCTGCTTTCAGGCTGCTTTCAGGCTGCTTCTACCCTGCTTACTGCCTTACTCATGAAGCAGGCAGTAAGCAGCCTGAAAGCAGGCTAAAGCGAGACTAAACGCTTCTTAAAGCGAAAGAAAAACCGAAGTGAAGGTTCTGTGCCCTTCCCACTGTTAATGTTTCTGGCAGGACCACTCACCTCTAAAAAACGGGAGCAAGCGGAGCTTGCGAAACATGAATAGGTTACATGTTTTCACAATGACATGATGACAGCAATGCCCTTTTATTACTTCGCCCCCTAAGTTTATTCATATTTTCAGCCCACAAACGGCATGGTACGTGTTAAAATACGTATACATACCTATTAATATAAAGAGATGTCGTAAAAATTAAGTGAAAAATTTGGTGGTTTCAGATAAAATTTCTAAATTTGCAGCCGAAATGTATCCCATCTCTTCCGCAGAGAGGGTGCATGATGCGTGATGGAGCATGCAAAAATAACAATTCAATTCAAATAAATTATTAACTCAAAAAAACAAAAGTATGAAAAAGATTCTATCTTTATTCTCTCTGCTGTTGCTCTTCGTAGTAGGGGCAAGTGCCGAAAAGGTTACTTATGCTCTTGCAGTTGACGAGACTCACAAAGCAGGTGAGAGCGTTGATGTCAAGAATGGCGAGGACGTAGTAGCCACTCTGACATTCGGTTTCGCTGGCGAGGCTGATTTTAATAAAGCCGTCAAGGATGCCAGTGTTGAAGGCTTTGAAGCCTACACTTCAGGTAATGGTGTTAATGGCGCAGAGAGTGCAGGCACAAACTACATCATCGTTCCGAAGTACGATGGTAAAGTTTCTGCTGCTGTTGTTCTTAACGCTAATAAGTCTTTCTTTGTCACTGAGGACGGCACCGCTCTTGAGGCTTACAACGGTATCAAGAAAGATGCCAAGTACTACGGCACTATCGAGTTCGATGTCAAGGCTGGCAAAACCTACAAAGTATATTGCACAGGTTCTAAGCTTGGATTCTATGGATTTACTTATGAGTTTGAGGCAGCAGCACAGCCTATTAAGTTTGATGTTACTTATGCTCTTGCAGTAGACGAGACGCACAAAGCAGGAGAAAGCGTTGATGTAATGAATGGCGAGGACGTAGTAGCCACTCTGACATTCGGTTTCGCAGGCGAGGCAGACTTTAACAAAGCTGCCAAGGATGGTAGTGTTGAGGGCTTCGAAGCCTACACGTCAGGTAATGGTGTTAATGGTTCTGAGAAGGCTGGATCTAACTACATCATCGTTCCGAAGTACGATGGTAAAGTTTCTGCTGCTGTTGTTCTTAACGCTAATAAGGCTTTCTTCGTAACTGAGGACGGCACCGCTCTTGAGGCTTACAACGGTATCAAGAAAGATGCCAAGTACTACGGCACTATCGAGTTCGATGTCAAGGCTGGCAAAACCTACAAGGTATATTGCACAGGCTCAAAACTCGGATTCTATGGATTTACCTACTCAGTAGACATAGCTGGTGAAGAAGACCCCGACGAGAACCTGACTTTTGCAGCTTATACTTCTCTCGACTTCAACAGTGCTGTGAACGGTGCCGTTTCTCGCGGTGGCCGCCACAAGGGTGACCTGACCACTGAGAATGCTGCCAAGGAAGGCATCGCTCTGCCATTTGTTATCAATGCTGCTGATGCTACGCTGACCATTGCTCCTAACGAGGATGCTACCAACTATCCCGAGGGAAGCGAGCCTTGCAGCAAGTTCATCGAGACCGTAGCTGGACCGCAGCTGTTAATCAGCGGTGGATATAGCGGTGCTACCCTGACACTGGATAAGACTACTACCGACTTCAACGAGATTAAGTTGAACCTGACCAACTGGAGCAAGAAGATGACAGCCAAGGCAACCAACGCTGGTGCAGACGTTGAAGGTATCTTCGACCCCGCTACTGGTGTTTGGAAGTCAAAGAATGCCGGCGAGACTGCCGATAAGATTGTCTTCACCGTGCAGGCCGATACCACATGGGTTTGCGAGAGCAAGTTTAAGCCCAAAGATCCCAAAAAGCCCGATGGAGATCAGGTTTACGATGGCTATAAACTTATCGAGGTTGTAAACCACGACATGGGTATCGTGAAGATTAACAGCATCGAGATCAACCCTGTATACGATGTAATTGTTGATGCTGCTGATGGCACTGAGCTGAGTGCTGCTGTTGCAGCAGCGACCGCTGCTATCAAGAATCCCAAGAGCCTGATTATCAACCTCGCCGCAGGTGGTAACTACACTGTAACAAATTCTATCACTACTGCTGTTCCGACCACTATCAACGGTAACGGTGCAACGATTGATGCAAGCGAGAATAGTAACAACTTCCTCCAGATGGCTACCATTTCTGCTCCCACAGAGTGGGTTGCTGCTGACATCACCATCAAGGACGTCACCATCAAGGGTCTGCAGAAGGCTCTGTTCTACAGCAACAGCAAGAACTATATTGCTGAGAACTTCATCATCGACAACTGCGTGGTTGAGCAGGCAGCCGATGCTATCACCATCGACTACACAAAGGGTAGCACAGCCAACATTACTGTGACCAACTCTACCTTCTATGCTCCTACGAAGACCACTAAGTCATTCTACAGCTCACAATCTGCTCAGAAGTACACAGAGTACGACGCTTCAGGCGTGCAGACCTTCAAGTTCCACAACAACACCATGTACAATCTGGCTCCTACCAAGAACTTCTTCACTCACCGTCAGAACAGCCAGAAGTGGCTGGCATACGATGTACAGAACAACATCTTCGTGGACTGTGGTAAGAGCGGTCAGGTCATCAAGGGCTTCAATGGTGGTGGAAGCAGTGCTAACCCCATTTGGACTGTCAAGGGCAATGTATTCAACTACGGCGGTGCTGACACCAGTGCGAGTGAGTCTACTGGTGATGCCGACGAGCCTGTCGAGGAGAGCATCGCTGGCGTAGTGACCTTCGCTGATGCTGAAAACGGCGACTTCACCCAGACGCTCACCACCACTGCTGGTGATCCTCGCTGGATTGGCGGTGGCTCTGGTGCCATTACTGGCATTGAGGCTGTGAAGGAGGCTAAGACTGCCGAGGACGGTGCCTGGTACACCATTCAGGGCCAGCGTGTAGCTCAGCCCACGAAGGGTCTCTACATCCACAACGGCAAGAAGGTCGTGATTAAGTGAGAATAAAGCTGAGCTCGCTCATGCTTTATCGAGCGTGAACGAGCTCGAGCTGAAAGCTCAAGGTTATCATTAAGTAAATAACCCCTCTCATATAGAATAAGGTGGCACCCGAAAGGGCTGCCACCTTAATTTTTTCGAAAAGATTTGGAGATTGCGGGCTAATTCGTTACCTTTGCAGCCGCAATGAAAGAAAAGATTCTCATCACTGGAGCCAGTGGGTTTATAGGCTCATTTATCGTGGAGGAAGCCCTCAAGAGGGACTTCGAGGTATGGGCTGCTGTCAGGAGGAGCAGTTCGAGGCAGTTTCTACAGGACGGTCGCATCCACCTGATAGAATTGGATCTGAACTCGAAAGAACGGCTGACGGAGCAGATGAAGGACTGCCGGTTCGACTATGTGGTTCATGCTGCCGGAGTGACGAAATGTCTGAACAAGGCGGACTTCCACCGCATCAATACCGAAGGCACCCAGCACCTGGTCGAGGCCCTCATGGCATTGAGAATGCCCTTGAAGCGCTTTGTCTACCTGAGTTCGCTGAGCATCATGGGAGCCATCCGCGAACAACAGCCCTACGAGGAGATTCGCGAGAACGACACCCCCTGCCCCAACACAGCCTATGGCAAAAGCAAGCTGGAGGCGGAGCAATGGCTCGAACAACTGAATGAGGAATTAAAACTGAAGCACGAAGAACCATTCCCATATATCATCCTGCGCCCTACGGGTGTCTATGGTCCCAGAGAGCGCGACTACTTCATGATGGCCAAGAGCATCAAGGCACATACCGACTTTGCGGTGGGATACCGTCAGCAGGACATCACCTTCGTCTACGTGGAGGATGTGGTGCAGGCAGTGTTCCAGGCTATTGAGAAAGGGCTGACGGGAAGGAAGTATTTCCTGTCGGACGGTGAGGTCTACCAGTCGAGCACCTTCAGCAACCTGATACACCAAGAGTTAGGCTCGCCGTGGTGGATTCGCATCACGGCTCCACTGTGGCTGTTGCGCATCATCACCTTCTGTGGTGAGTATATCGGGCATCTGACGGGTAAGGTGACCGCCCTGAACAACGACAAATACAACATCATGCGGCAACGCAACTGGCGTTGCGACATCGAGCCTGCCCGCCGCGAGCTGGGCTATGAGCCGAAAGTGAAGCTGGCGGAAGGCGTGAGAAGGAGTATTGCATGGTACAAGGAGAACGGGTGGCTTTAGGGAGTTGACAGTTGAGAGTT
>DDPY01000038.1:50466-79165 GCA_002342415.1 Prevotella sp. UBA2456
AGTTGAGAGTTGAGAGTTGGGAATGAAGATTAAGGATTTATTCACTATAGAGAAGAAACCGCATCGGGGGCTGCTGACGGTAGAATGGATGGCTATGGGCTATCTGCTGCTGACGGTGGTGATGATGGCGGTTCAGTGGGACAAGTTGGTGAGTGCGGAAGAGATGGTCAAGGGGCGCCTGCAGTTTGTGTTAGTGACACTGGCCGCCTGGGGCGTCTACCGCCTCGTGCCCTGCCGCCTGACCATGTTTCTGCGCATAGCAGTGCAGATGGTCTTCCTCTCATGGTGGTATCCCGACACCTACGAGCTAAACCGCACGCTGCCTAACCTGGACCATGTGTTTGCAGGCTGGGAGCAAACAGTTTTCGGCTGCCAGCCCGCCCTGCTGTTTTCAGAGAAGGTGCCCTGGGGGTGGTTCTCTGAGTTGATGTGTATGGGCTATGTGAGCTACTTCCCGCTGATGACGGTGCTAATACTATACTACTTCGTAAAGCGTTATGAGGAGTTTCAGCGGGCTGCCTTCGTGATGATAGGCTCGTTCTTCATCTACTATGTGGTCTTCATCCTGTTGCCTGTCACGGGACCGCAGTTCTACTATCTCGCTACAGGTACCGACCAGATAGCGGCAGGCATATTCCCCAATCTGGGTGACTGGTTCCTGACTCACTCCGAACGAATGGCAACACCGGGATGGAACGAAGGTCCCTTCCACCAGCTGTTGCACATAGCCCACAATGCCGGAGAACGGCCTACTGCCGCCTTTCCCAGCAGTCATGTGGGTATCACCACCATCGTGATGCTGCTGGCCTTGCATACCCGTAGCCGCCGGCTCACACTATGCATGCTGCCCTTCTATGTGCTGATGTGTTTTGCCACCGTATATATTCTGGCTCACTATGCGATAGACGCGCTGGCAGGTCTTGTGACGGGAGCGGTATTCTATTTCGTGCTGATGAGAATCTCGCGGGAGAGGTGAGAGTTGAGAGTTGACAGTTGAGAGTTGACAGTTGAGAGTTGAGAGTTCTCGCTTTGCGAGTGTGGCTTCGCAATGAGAGTTGAAAAAATTTTTGGCGAAATATTTGGTTGATTGAGAATAATTTCCTACCTTTGCACACGAAAGCAGACATAGTGAGCAGCAGGGATTCCGACAGAGAGAAAGTCGGGATTCTTTCTTTTTACTACGTCTGAATATAATTAGTAAACCTATAAATAATAAATAGTAAATAGTAAATTTGTAAATAATATGGCTTACATGTCACAAGAAGGCTACGACAAACTGATAGCCGAACTACATCGCTTAGAAGCGATAGAGCGCCCCAAGGCCTCAGCAGCTATTGCCGAGGCTCGTGAGAAGGGCGACCTGAGTGAGAACAGTGAGTACGATGCCGCCAAAGAGGCTCAGGCTCACTTAGAAGACAAGATCAACAAGCTGAAGACGACCATCAGCGAGGCTAAAGTGGTGGACACCTCCCGTCTGAGCACTGACTCTGTCCAGATTCTGACCAAGGTAGAGATGACCAATCTGACTACCAACGCGAAGATGTCGTACACCATTGTCAGCGAGAACGAGGCCGACCTTCGTGCCGGCAAGATTTCTATCAAGACCCCTATTGCCCAGGGACTGCTTGGTAAGAAGGTGGGTGACGAGGTAGAGATTAAGATTCCCCGCGGTACCATCAAGCTGCGCATCGAGAACATTAGCATTGCATAAAATAAAGAGATGTTGAGATATCGAAATATCGAATTACTAAAGAAAGAAACAATGGACATTTTCAGTAAGATTGCTGCTGGCGAGATTCCCAGCTACAAATGTGCAGAGAACGAGGAGTTCTATGCTTTCCTCGATATCAATCCGCTGGTGAAGGGTCACACGCTGGTGATTCCCCGCCGCGAGGTAGACTACTTCTTCGATATGGACGATGAGGAGCTGGCGCGCTATCAGCAGTTTGCCAAGCGCGTGGCCATTGCCATCAAGAAGGCTTTCCCCTGCCGCAAAGTCGCACAGGTGGTGTTGGGTTTGGAAGTGGCTCATGCCCATATCCATCTCATCCCCATGCAGAGTGAGGCCGATGCCGACTTCCGTCGCGAGAAGCTGAAGCTGAGCGAGGAGGAGTTCAAGGAGATAGCCCAGAAGATTCAGGCCGCCTTCGAATAAGCGAAACGGGAAGTGTCAGCTCCTACGTTGTGGCGGGCCCCGTCAGCTGTGGCGGAACACGAAGCGCACGAGGATGAAATTGACAGGGATGGCGATAGCAAAGACTCCAAAGGGAGCCACCTCATTGCTGAAGCCCAAACATAGGAAGATGTTGAGCAGCACTATGTGCAGACCATAATTCACCAGATGGGCTCCGCTGAAACCTACACCGTTCTTTACCGACACCTGCCGGTGGAACGTGAAATGGGCTGTCAGCCAATAGTTGACAAGAAAGCTGAGCACATAACCGATGGTATAGGCAATGTTCACCTCTATCCAGTGCTGCAGTACCCAATAGATGGCATAGTGGAGAGCTGTCGACACCACGCCAACAATACCAAAGCGTATTATCTCTTTAAAGGTATCTTTCGGAATCACGCTACAAAGGTATAAAGAAATTAAGAATTAAGAATTAAGAATTAAGAATTTTTTTCAATGATTCCATTCAACAAGCCCTATAGCACCGGACGCGAGCTGGCCTACATGGAAGAAGTGTGCCACTCGACCACTATGTCGGGCAACGGAGACTTCACCAAGCGCTGTCACGCCTTTTTCGAGCAGCGCTACGGATTCCGCAAGTGCCTGCTCACCACCTCCGGGACTGATGCCTTGGAGATGTGTGCCATGCTGTGTGAACTGAAGCCCGGCGACGAGGTCATCGTGCCCTCCTACACCTTCGTGTCGACCGCCATAGCCTTTCTGCGCGAGGGAGCCAAGGTGGTGTTTGCCGACAGCGGATCCGACAGCCCTAATGTGACGGCAGCCACCATCGAGCCACTCATCACGGAGCGCACCCGCGTCATTGTGGTTGTACACTATGCCGGTGTGGCCTGTGCAATGGACGAGATTCTGGCACTGGCCAAGCAACATCATCTGTTAGTGGTCGAGGATGCCGCCCACAGCATCGACTCGTTCTATAAGGGGCGTCCCTTAGGCAGCATCGGACATTTAGCAGCCTTCTCGTTCCACGAGACCAAGAACATCAGCAGTGGCGAAGGCGGCATGCTGGTGGTGAACGACGAGCGTTTTGTGCGCCGCTCGGAAATCATCTGGGAGAAAGGTACCAACCGCGCCGAGTTCTATCGCGGCATGGTGAACAAATACGGCTGGTGTGACATTGGCTCATCATTCCTGCCCTCCGAGTTCAATGCCGCCTTCCTGTGGGCACAGCTCGAAGCACTGGACGATATCCAAGGACGGCGCAAGCGCATCTGGGAGCTCTACGACCAAGCACTGCGCGGCCAGGTGGAGCACTATGGCATCCAGCTACCCGTCATCCCCGACTATGCCACCAACAATGGACACATGTACTATCTGGTATGTCCCACATTAGAGGTGCGCACCCGACTGATGCAGTATCTGAAGGAACACGGGGTGATGTCGACCTTCCACTATCTGCCCCTGCACTCAAGCGAATACTACAAGAACCAATATCAAGGCCCTGCCCTCATCCACTGTGACCACTATGCCGACGGACTGGTACGCCTGCCCCTCTTCTATGAGTTGACGGATCAGGAAGCACAGGACATAGGCCGGCTGGTGTTAGAGGGAGTCCAACAATTATAACGAGAAGAGAAGATGATAGAGCTATCCGTTGTCAGCCCCTGTTATGGAGCACCCACCTTGCTACGACAGTTGGTGAAGGAAATCACGGAGGCGGTAAGTCCGCTGACGGAGAGTTACGAAATCGTGCTGGTGGAGGACTATAGTCCAGACAACAGTCGCGACATCATCCGCGAGATATGTGCCGAGGACCCGCATGTGAAGGGCATCTTCCTCAGCCGAAACTTCGGGCAGCAGAGTGCGCTGAATGCAGGCTACGACCAAGCCCGAGGCAACTATGTGGTGACACTGGACTGCGACCTGCAGAACCCGCCCGCCCAGATTCGCGACCTCTACCTGAAGGCGAAAGAGGGCTACGACATCGTGTATGCCACGCGCCGCAACCGTCCCGACTCGTTCTTTATGACCCAAGGGTCGCACGTCTTCAACAAACTCATGGGCTTCCTCACCGACACCCGTCAGGATGAGAGCGTAGCCGAGTTTGCCATCTTCAGCCACAAGGTGGTAGAGGCAATGGCGAAGTTGGGCGACTATCACCGCTACTATCCGCTGATGACACAGTGGGTAGGATTCAAGACGGCCAAAGTGGATGTGGAACACGCGGTACGCTCGGATGGCAAGCGGTCGTCGTACTCCATGCGCAAGCGCATCGAGCTGGCGGTGACCACTGCGGTGAGCTTCTCCACCAAGTCACTACGACTCATCGTCTACTTCGGAACCATCATTACACTGCTGGCCATCCTTGCAGCCATCGCCCTCGTCATCAAGACCCTGGTGATGGACACACAGGTGAGCGGCTGGGTGACCTTGTTCGTCTCGATGTGGTTTATTTCCGGCATCATGATATCGGTGATGGGTATCATTGCCGTTTATATCGGCAGCATCTTTGACGAGGTGAAACACCGGCCCTCGTATCTGATATCAGAGACATTGAACATTGAAGATTGAACATTGAACATTGAACATTGAAGATTGAACATTGAACACTTGAGCAATGAAAAAGATAGTTGATGCCATAAAGTGGTTTTTCTCGAATCCGAAGTGTGTATTCTTTCTCGGACTGGTCATCGTACTGGTGGCAACAACCTTAGAGGTAGTGCGTGGCCGCAACACCAACTATTTCGACTATCAGGACTCCACCCGCATGTTTTGGGAGGGACTGAGTCCCTACAATATGGAGTATGCTCAGGCACATAGCATCTACTTCCTCTATTCGCCCGTCTTCAATGTTATCTTCGCACCTATCTTCTTCCTGCCCTGGTGGCTGGGACCCTATGTATGGAATATCTGCAACTACGGTCTGATAGCATTAGCCATCAAGAGTCTGCCTCAGCAGCTCGACAAGTATAAGCACTGGATCTTCCTCTTCCTGCTATCAGTCATCCTGCAAACGGTGTTCTGCTATCAGCATAACATCATCGTAACGTATATTTACATCTTTGCCTTCATCCTCTTAGAGCGTGGCAAGCCTTTCTGGGCCGTACTGCTTATCATGCTATCCGCTACTACCAAGGTGTATGGTGCCGCCGAACTGGGCATCCTGTTCTGCTATCCTAAGGTGTGGCGAAACTTCGGATATGCCATTCTCTGCGGTGCGGTGCTATTGCTGCTACCCGCCCTCAACACAGCGTTCGATAATGTCTTTGTACTCTATCAGGAAATGTTCGACATGATAGCCAGCCACCATAGCGACAGCGACTTTACCGGTATCCTGTTTGCCCGCGGACTGAAGCCATTCCTGTTGCCCAACTATCGGGAAGTACAGATCGTAGTCTTTGTCCTACTGGCTATAGCTTTCTTCGCACGCTACAAGCGATGGCAGGATTTCCGCTTCCGCGTACAGGCCTTAGCAGTGTTGTCAGGCTTCATGATTCTGTTCAGTGACTGTCCCGAGACCCATACCTATATTATCTGTCTGCCGTTCTATGCAATGGCATTCTGGCTACAGGAGCGTCGCACATGGATAGACTGGGTACTCTTCTGGTCGCTCGTGGTCAACTTCTGCATCCTGCCCACGGATGTGCTCTGTCCTGCCTGGCTGCATAACTTCATACACGAGACCTACTGGCTCGATGTCTACACCTACTTCTTCTGCTGGCTGCGCCTGATCTGGTGGGCTGTAGGGCCGAACGGAGAGGTGAGTGGCGAGAGGTTAGTGGCAAGAGGTGAAAGGTTAGTGGTAAGAGGTAAGATGCTCCTCTTGTTGCTGTTTCTCGTACCCATTGGCATGCAGGCTCAGAAGACACTCATATTCAAGGTGAAAGGTGTCACTTTCAGGATGAAGCCCGTACAAGGCGGCACATTTATGATGGGAGCCCTTCCCACCGACACGCTGGCCGATAAGGACGAGGTGAGCCATCAGGTGTCCGTGAAGACTTTCTATATAGGAGAGACGGAGGTGACACAGGAACTCTGGGAAGCAGTCATGCCGAAAAACCGTTCCAAGAACAAGGGGAAGACCCTGCCCGTAGAATATGTTACCTACGACATGTGTAAAGAGTTTATAGCCAAACTCAACCAACTGACAGGCTATCAATTCCGCCTGCCCACCGAGGCTGAATGGGAATATGCGGCTCGTGGCGGCCGCAAGTCGAAGGGCTATCTCTATGCAGGCAGCAACGATATCTATCAAGTTGCACACCTTTTAACCAATACTCCCGACTGGAAAGAAAAAAGCGTTGCGCAGCTGAAGCCCAATGAACTGGGACTCTATGACATGTCGGGCAATGTGTGGGAGTTTTGTGAGGACTGGTATCGCAAGACCCCTCAGAGCAAGCCCTCCAGCAACTTTCATGTTATCCGCGGAGGAAGCTATAACTGTGATGCCCGCTACTGCCGCAGCACCAACCGCTATATGTACGACCAACGCCGCCGATTCAAGCACGTGGGCTTCCGACTGGCCTTGTCATCCCATTAGTCAATCCCCCCAATCAACACCTGCCCTAACAAAGCAAGAGAAGGGCATTACTTCTTATTCATATATTCCGGGAAGGTCAACGACCAGCGAGAACCGGCCCATCGCCTACAGAGCGTCTCGTAGTCGGCAATCTTACTGTATGGCAGCCGTTTCTGCAACCACGGACGGCGAACCTTATCCTTGACGAAGTTACCATAGATTTCAAACTCCGAGAATGCCGAAGGCGTGGACAAACTCCGGTCATAGCTCTCAATAGCAGCTTCCAACCAAGGCTTACCCGTATGTTGGGTGATAACCTCATGCAACATCTTCAATTGTTCCTTGTCAAAGAGCATCTTATGGTCGACATAAGACAGATTGTCTAACTCCAATTCTGGCAAGAACCGATGGAGGTGGTCAATGATGGGTTGATGATATTCGTAAGTCAAGTAAAAAACGGTCTTCCTGTCCTCTGTGAGAAACACATGTGGGCGGATGAGTACATGATCAGCATCGATACAAAGATAATACCTGCAAGTACCCACATTGCCGCTGAGTTTCAACAGTTGTTGAAAGAACCAACCACTACGGTCACTGACACTACCGTCAGACCACGTTATCTTCAGTCCAATCTCTTTGGGATTGAAACCGAAGACTGTTGATTCATCAACAAACACAAGGCCGTTCTCCTGACAGAACTGAATGACCTCGTCCTGTGGCGGAGCCACGATATAAATATCTTTGATAGGATGGGGAACACAATGACGGATACCTTCCAGGCACAAGGGGAAGACAAGCAGGTCTTTTGCTACCAAAGGTATGATCACGTCAATAGGCTCCTGAGAAGGGGTCAGTTTTGGGAAATGGCGCCATGAGAACAGGCGGTAACGGATTTTACGTATTTGTGACATATTAGTGATGATTATAAGATTTCTGATAAAGCGTTATATAACTCTCCTGATTTATTTCTCTCTACTTTGATGCTGTTTCTCAGTCCAGCATTCCGGCCCGCTTCTATATCGTTGTCACTATCGCCTATCATGAAAGATTGCGATAAGTCGATATTGAAATCGGCTGCCGCTTGCAGAAACAACCCTGACTTAGGTTTCCGACAATTGCAGACAACCTTGTATGCCGGTCGCTCACCGACAAATCCCTTGTCCGGGTGATGGGGGCAGACATAAATAGCATCAAGATAAGCTCCCGACCTTCCTAACTCCGTCTCCATTTTCTGATGGATATGCTGTAGCCCTTCCCATGTGCATTCGCCGCGGGCAATGACGGGCTGGTTGGTAACCACAATGGCTAAATAGCCTGATTGGTTAATCACTCTTATGGCATCAGCCACCTGAGGAATCAACTCAAACTGCTCGGCTGAAGTAAGAAAGCCCACATACTGATTGATGGTGCCGTCCTGGTCCAAAAAGACCGCTTTCTGTCTATGCCCTAAATTACGAGCCTTCACCTTTCCCTGCCTGATATCCTTCTCCACCTCATAATATCTGTCAGGAGTACCCATATCCTTGATATATTCAGGGGTGCAATAGGAAAAGATGCGGCCACTGCTGACGTATGGCTTCAGCACATCCCTGTCCAGATCTATTTTGTCTGGTGTCTCCGAGTGTCTGGGTACATAGTGGCTGCGCACCTCTTGAAGCAAGGCGGGAGAGATGATTTCAATGCCTGCATTGACCAAGTTCCTGTAACAGTCGCGTTCATCCTCCTTGTTTATCCATCTCACCACCCGATGCGTATCAACGGGCAGCCCTCCATCTTCCCGAGGAGGGAGTGTCTCCGTCACTAATAGCGAACTGTCGTAAGGATGACTGTTGGGATGAGACATCAGTGTGGCCCAGGCATGATGGGCACGATGGAAGGAAATAAAGCGACTAAAATCCACATCGAGAATGACATCCCCGCACATCAGCAGGAAGTCATCCGTCAGCTCAGGCATCTTCAACAAGGCTC
Organism: Prevotella sp. UBA2456; assembly: GCA_002342415.1. Taxonomy (GTDB): domain Bacteria; phylum Bacteroidota; class Bacteroidia; order Bacteroidales; family Bacteroidaceae; genus Prevotella. The sequence goes on from DDPY01000038.1 coordinate 59,088, forward strand.
CAGCCGTTCCCAAAGGTGCTGTCTCCACAAAATAGTGAATGCTCACGCCCCACCGGGAGCCGTCTCCAAAGTATTCCTGAATGACATGACCCAGATACCCGGTAACCAGTGTGATATCCGTCAGGCCGCAAGCCTTGAGGTTCTCTATCTGCCACTCCAGAATGGGCTTCCCACAAATCTCTATCATGGGCTTGGGAACTTCGCTATTGATGCTGGCGATACGAGTTCCCTTTCCGCCAGCCATGATTACAACCTTCATCATTCGCCAAAGAATTTATCTTCCAACATCATACACAAACAATGATATACTGGCAAATGGAGTTCCTGCACCTTGAAGGTATCCACTTCAGGAACACGGATACAGACATCAGCGAAATCCATCAGGCGGTTTTGGCACTGTCCAGTAAGCCCTATCACTTTCAGACCCTTTGCCTTAGCGGTAATAGCAGCATAAAGAACATTCCGGCTATTGCCCGATGTCGATATACCCAAAAAGGCATCGCCCGGCTGGCCGTATCCATTTACCTGCTGAGCGAACACCAGTTCGGGCAGGGCATCATTCATAAAAGCGGTGGTGAGCGATGAGTGTCCCGTCAGCGAGATAGCAGGCAATGCTCCCTGCAGATGGTCTGCCAGGACGGAACCCATCTCGCTGTCGATAGACTTCAGAGTCTCTGCATGACTGCTGTATATCTTCCGCTTCAGCCTGAATTCCTTCATCAGTTCGCCTACGATATGCTCGGCATCCGATGCAGACCCGCCATTACCGCAGACAAGCAGTTTTCCGCCGTGCTGGAAGGTTTCTTCTAAGCGTTCATAGGCGTTTTTCATTGCCTGTCTGCACACCTGCAACTGGGGATATCTGACCATCAGCTGCTGGAGTTGCATTTCCTGTCTTTGGTCCATAAGAAATCTATTTACCGTTCTGAATCAATAGGTTTACATACCGTTTCATTTTTTCTGCATTGCCCTCTGTCAGCTCGGAAATCAACTTGGGCTGTCCCTCGGCAAAGGTATGGAACTGGAACTTTTGTCTCAGATCCTCAGGCATGTCTATCAATCGGATATAATGCGATGTATCATTCTTCTCCAAGACACCGGCCTCCATCATGGTCTCCACCACGATTTCCGCCACCTGACGGTGAGAAATAGGGTGGTTTCCACCAAGGTTATAGATACCATTGGAGAAATTGTCGTACATCATGGCATTATACAATACCTCTGCCACATCGCCGGCATAGACGTGGTCGCGCACGATCTCGTCCTTGAAGAGGTCTATCTGTCCTTGCTCCTTCATCATCCGATAGAAGCGGTAGACAATGTTCGCATTCTTCCCTTTGTGGAACTCGCCCCAACCGAAGACATTAAAGAACCGGAATCCCACGACTTTCTGCCCCTGTAGCTTGTTCTTGTTGGCTTCCGTGTACTTATCGAAGAGCCACTTCGACCATGCGTAGATATTATGCGGCATCAAATGGTCCAGCCCCCCCGTCTGATGAGTCTCGTTGCCATATACTGCCGACGAAGAGGCATAAATGAATGGCACCCGGTGCTTCAGTGCATAGTTATAATACAGTTTCGAGAATTCGTAGTTCATGACCATCATCACCTTGGGGTTCTGCTCCAACACATCGGCATTGGCACCAATATGGAACACCCCCTCTATGCCGTCCAGCCCCTCTAAAGACGCTCTGACTTGGGCAAGGCCGTCGGAATAGTCTATATAGTCAGTGAACTTCAGACCCATCAGATTCTGCATCTTCGACTCTTCGTAGTTGTCTATGACAATCACATCCTCAATTCCCTTCTCATTGAGTTTCCTGACCATGTTCGAGCCGATGAAACCGGCTCCTCCTGTTACAATATAGCTCATGCTGATTATATTTTAATGTCTTTTCTGGGTATGTAAACAATGGGACTGTAGTGTATGACGGTGGTGCCTTCCGTCTCGAAGCAGAAAGGCACATGCATCAGCTCCTCCAACTCTTTGAGCACATCCGGCTGCTTATCCTTCTCCACATAGAACAGCAGGAATCCGCCACCACCTGCCCCCAAGAGTTTTCCGCCAAGAGCCCCGGCCTTCAGTCCCCGCTGGTAGAGCGAGTCGATCATGGTATTACTGATTCTTCCCCCGGAGCTCCGTTTCAACTTCCAAGTATAGTCCAAAAGCCTGCCGAAGTCATTTATGTCGGCATGTTTGTCTTCCAATATCTTCTGTGCATCGTCCACCAGACGGAGCATCTCCTTCAATTGTGCTGTCTTGTCCTGCTGATGATTGATGGTGTCCTGCTGGATTTCAGCCGACAGGCGCGAGACACCGGTATAGAAGAGTATCAAGTTGTCGTTCAGCAGTTGCTTCCTGTCAGGATGGATAATGATGGGAGTCACTTTGAAGTCGTTGTCCTTAAAGTCTATCCTGTTCATTCCACCATAGGCAGCTGCTATCTGGTCCTGCCAGCCTCCTGCCTCCTTGCACAGCTCCCGCTCTAACAGGATGGCATCCTCGGCCAGTTTTCTCTTCCCCACATGCTTTCCTTTCAGTGCGTAGAAGGCATTCAGCATACCTACGGCAAAGGTGCTGCTCGTGCCAAGTCCCGTACGGGCAGGCAGATCACCCTCGTAGGTGAGACGGATTTCATGTATATCCAGCATCCTCATAGCTTCTCGGATGGCAGGATGCTCTATGTCGTCAATACGGTTTACCCGCTCAAAGCGGCTGTACACTAACTCCGAATAGTAAGGCATGAACGGTGGCAGATGTCTTACGTTGACATAGCAATATTTATCGAAAGTCGTAGAGATGACTGCACCGCCATGTTCATTGAAGAAAGACGGGATGTCGGTACCTCCTCCAAAGAAAGACATGCGAAACGGGGTTTTCGTGATAATCATAACGCTGTCGTTGTTAATCAAATTATATTTCTGAACCAATAGTCAAAGAGCCTGAAAGCCTCAGGAGTCATCTTATTCTCATCAGCACTATCCATCCGATAGAGTGGCAGGTCGCGATACATCGCTGCCACTAAAGAGAACGTGCTGGGCGGACCTATCAGACAATCACACTCCGAGAGCATGAACAAGTCTTCCGGAGCCGACCCCTGCAAATGGTGAATCCTGACCTGAGGGCACCGCTGCTGGAAGTGCTCCGCCGTCACCTGACCGTCGTTCGTCGACAAGTAGACATGAATCGTCTTGTCCTGATGTTGCTCGGCAAAGCGGTTGATATGGCGGACATAGACCTCATCTTCGTAGTAATAAATTCCGTCTGCCCATTGTGCATAATCGCCCCGACGGATGTGAACACCCAGGCGGAGGATGGAGGGAGGAGGGAGGAGGGAGAAGGGCGCTTCTGCCTCTTGCATCTTTGCTTTCACAGGAGCGGTAAACTTCTCGTCCAATGTGAAAAGGTCTACGATTTCCTGCCGATATTTCAGAAAAAGGTCATACCATCGGGCATTCCAGCCGCTCACCACGATATGGCGGTGGCGCAGCATCTTGCGTTCCAAGGCCTCGCGATCGCAGTCACTATGCTTGAAACTGGCAGTGGGCAACAGTCCGATGGCAGCAGCATACTTGGCCAGCAAATACCAGCCAAAGCCCGTCAGCGAAGTGTGACAGATATGAAAGAACTGGTATTTATAGCTGAAGCGCATGGAGATAACCTTCCGTCCATGTTCCCTACCCCACGCATAGACATGGGCATATTGCAACAGGTTGTTGCACATCTGACTCTTATCACGGGCAAACATCATAGGCTCAACAATTCTTGATAGATGGTTAATACTTGGCCAGCAACATCCTGACCCTCGAAACGACGTACATACTGCTGGCTGCGACGGATGCGCTCCTCACGTCCCTCAGCCCCCATCAACAGCTGGGTGACGGCATGGGCAAAGCCCTCAGCATCGTCGGGAGACACATACAGGCAATCCGGTCCGCCAGCCTCCTCTAAGCACGAGCCCGAGCATGCCACTACTGGCAGTCCGCTATGAATGGCCTCAATGATGGGAATGCCAAAACCCTCATAACGCGAGGGATAGACAAAGACCTCGGCCTGCTGATAGAGTGCTGCCAGCTCGTCATCACTTACTCCTGAGAGCAGATGGACTCGGGAACTCTTAGGCAGCTGCCGGGCATAACGGGTCTGTCGCCCCACAGCTACCAGGTGGATATCGCTAGGTAAACTAGCGAGTGCATGAACAGCCAAAGCCAGATTCTTACGCTCCTCGATGGTGCCCACGCTCAGCAGGAAACGCTGCGGGAGTCCATACTTCCGGCGCACCTGCTGCAAGACATCTTCCTGTAACAAGTCCCTGAACTTAGGCGCACAACTCTGGTAGATGACACGAATCCTGTCCTCGGGCACACTGCCTAACTCCATCACATCCTGCTTGGTGCGCTCGCTGATGGCAATGATGCGGTCTGCCTCGCGACAGGCATTACGAAACTTCCAGGCATAAATCTTTGTATCCAGCCAGTGGTAGTATTCCGGGTGCCGCAGGAAGATGAGATCATGGATGGTCACGACACTACGGATTCCCGCAGCCTTCAAACCACGAGGCAACTCGCCCGTCAGTCCATGATAAAGGCAGACACCATCGCGCTGCATATCGCGGACAATGCCCCTGCCGATGCGCCACAATGAGCGTTGCAGTCCCGTTGCAGCCTCAGGATAGGTGAACGAGGCTTTTGTCGAAGGGAGAACCTTCGACCGCAGGTCGGGACGGCCCTCGTCGGGGGCATAGAGCCGGAAGTGCCAATCATCAGTAGTGGCTGCCACCAGGTCGTTGACCAGTGTCCGTCCGTAGTTGCCCAAGCCTGTCGCATTGTGTACCAACCGCTTGGCATCCATACCGATGATCATATTCTGTGCCATATACCTTAATTATTGTTTAGACAAGGTTACTTCTCAACCAAATGCGCAGCAAGGGGTCAGCAATGGAGTAAGTCTTATTTTGTTCTGTAATCAAATCATAGTCAAGATAGCGTCCGTTGGTAGCCTCGAAATATTTCTTCAGCACCAGTAGGGAGATGAGTTTCTCGCGCTCCTTGTCCTGAAAACGAGCCACATAGTCGTGGGCATGTCGGATAATAGCCTCCGCCTCGTCGGGATGCTCTATATAGTAGTTCAAGCGCTCTTCCAAGTCCGAGAAGTCGTCCTTCACCTCTATATAATGATAGTTGGGCTTGAGCGTGCCCTCCATAAACCAGGTCTCTTGTGTCAATCGGGGGGTGACGGCAATCGAATTGCTGGACATCACCCACTTCAGATTCGATGCTACATCATTGCCCTCTAAGGACATGATGAACTTATAGTCCAGATGTTCACCGATAGTCAGCTTACCTTTCTGCCATTCCGGATGCTCTTCCGAGCGATTGGTTGAGGCAGCATCCACCATCGGGTGGTCCACCCAGCGGTGCATGAAGAGGTCGCGGTTCTGCTTTCTGGGACCTAAGTCGCCTCTGAAGATAGCCACATTGCGCTTGTCGCGCCACGCCTTCTTGTCATCAACAAACAGGAAGTGGCGGTTCTTGTCAAGGTTCAGGATTACGGAGTTGGCATTATCGGGCGTGATGGGCCTGTTCTTCACGATGGCAGGTTGCGGAGCCACATACGGTTTGTCACCAGGATCAAGAATCCAACGAAGGTCGGGAGAGAAATAGCGGGCAATCTCCATTGCATCGAAGTAATAGGTCTTCTGCCCAGTCATCGGCTGGTTTTCCAGACTGACGGCCTTTGCGCTCCATGCCTGACGGTCAAAATCGCTGTTAGCCGTCAACTTGCAATAATAATCGGCACGACTACAGATTTCTTCTTTATCAGGACGGCTGTCAAGTCGGCTAAGAATACTTCCCAGCTGCATCCGGGAGAAAATCTTGGGAGTATATTCTCGCAGATAGCTCCGAAGATAATACTTCATATTGCTATTCTTGCCACTATGCAGCATGTAATATAACTTTCTCTTGTCCATCGTTAGCGAAAATTATAAAGCAGATGTTTGTAAAGACGCTTGTAGAACCACTTGAGCCTTTTCCATGGACGAGGCTTTGTGGGTATCAGCGTGGGCATAGACCCATCGGCAGTGCATTGGCATGCCAGACAGGGATGACTCCAGAAATAATGAACAAGCCCCATCTGGACGAGCCTGTTGTGAAGACAATCACTGGTCGTATCCGATTTGTATTGTCTTACATATCCCATGATGGCTTCAGCCGCATGCTTATTCAGATAATAACAACCTGCATAGCGGTCTCTTTGTGCTGGATAAAGAATCTGTCCTCTTTTTCGCAGGCTACGTGGAACCAACAACAGACTGCTCTCCTCATAATTGGCAATAAAGGGCATTTGAGCATATCGATTACTATATTCATCCATGCTCTGCAAAAACAATTGCTTGAACGACGGATAGAACTGCAGGTCGTCTTCTATAATAAGGGCTCCCTCTAACCCTTTTTCCAAAATATATTGAGTTGCCAGCAAATGTTTGTAGGCGCATGAGGTACGTGGAAACTGTCCATACATGGTCTCTGGTTTACCATCATTAAGGAAATAACGATCCAAAATCTCTGGAGTAAGGTCTGCGACATCACCATCCAACACATAATGATAGGGCCATCCCAATGCATCAAGCTGTTTCTGCATGAAAACTTCGCGCTCCTTTTGGTCACGAACGTGGATGATGAGTATCTGTACCTCTTTCATATTTTCGTATGGATTACCAGTTACAAAAGTACAAAGAAATATCGATATACACAATTTTAAGTTAGAAAATTCACTTTTTTTTGGTAGTTTCCTATTGTTTCATTATCTTTGTAACCAAAATAAGTTTCAGTTCAAGATGATTCCTAAGAAAATCCATTATTGCTGGCTGAGCGACGATCCATTTCCACCAAAGATTCGGAAATGCATGGACTCGTGGCACAAGACGCATCCCGACTATGAAATTATCAGATGGAATACCAAGAACTTCGACATCCATTCCGTACCCTACGTCCACGAAGCCTACAAAGCGCGTAAATGGGCCTTTGCTGCTGACTATATCCGCATGCACGCACTGTATACTGAAGGGGGCATCTATCTGGATTCAGATGTCGTATTGCTGAAGAGACTGGACGATTTTCTCGACAACTCCTTCTTCTCAAGCATGGAATATCACCCTATCCAGATAGAGAAGTGCGGCTCGATGCGCTATTTGGACAGTGAAGGACATCGCACAGAGGATGTCTTCATTCAGGGCATTCAGATTCAGGCGGCGGTAATGGGGGCAGAAAAGGGATGTCCTTTTGTAAAGGAAGTTCTTGACTGGTATCAGGACAAGCACTTTGTGAAGGAAGACGGCTCGCTGCGGACAGACATTCTCTCCCCTTATATCTATGCAAGGGTGGCTGAGAGCAAGGGGTTTGTCTATAAGGATATTGACCAACAGCTGCCTGACAGAATACACATCTATCCATCAGAGACCTTTGCGGGCAATAAGCATGAAGTAACTAAGAACAGCTATGCCATTCACCTGTGTGCGCACTCCTGGCACCTGACTCCTTGGGAAAAGATTCGTCGCTTCTTGGGATTAAGCAAAAAACACAAGCAGAGTCATGAAGTATAACATGGGACGATACAGAGCACTGAAGATGGCAGCATACTATTTGTTGCTGGGCGTATGGTATATGTTGTCTTTACTGCCTTTCTGGGTACACTATCTGCTCAGTGATCTGCTCTATCTGTTAGCCTATAAAATAATAGGATACCGTAAGAAAGTGGTGAGAAGCAATTTAGCCACATCCTTCCCGGAAAAGACTCAAGAGGAACTGCTGCAGATAGAAAAGGGATTCTATCACTTCTTAGGCGACTATCTGGCAGAGAGTGTGAAACTGATCAGCATCAGCAAGAAGAACCTGAAGAAACGACTCGTCTTCAAAGGACAGGAAATAGTGGAGCAGTGTGTGAATGACGGACAGTCGTGTGCCGTCTATCTGGGCCACTACTGCAACTGGGAATGGATTACCTCCCTACCCCTCTGGGTGACTCCCAAGGCACAATGCGGACAGATATACCACCCGCTGGAAAATAAGGTTTTTGACCGCGTCTTCCTCCGTCTGCGCCAGCGTATGGGTGCCGTCTGCATCCCCATGCAGGACACACTGCGCAAGATACTGAAGTATCGACAGCAGGGCCAGCCGGTGGTCATCGGCTACATCAGCGACCAGAAGCCCCAATGGGTGAACATCCACCACTGGGTAGACTTCCTGCATCACGACACCCCGGTGCTCACAGGCACCGAGCGCATAGCCCGCAAGGTGAAGCATGCCGTGTTCTATCTGGATGTGCGCCGCATCCGCAGAGGCTATTACGAGGCCGAGTTCCGCCTGATCACCCGCGAGCCCCAGCAGATGCCCGAATACCGGCTCACCGACATTTATTACGAGATGCTCGAAGCGAGCATCCGCCGAGCCCCGGAATTCTGGCTGTGGAGTCATAAACGGTGGGCCCGCACCCGTGAGGAATTTAACGAGCGCTTCGAGGTCATTGACGGCAAGGTGATAGCGAAGGAAAAAAGCTGAGTTAACTCAAATCATCGATTGAGTTAACTCGATGGATCGTTTGAGTTAACTCAGGTAATTTTCAGGGCTTCAACCGGTCCTGTTTCATACGTTCCATATACTGCTGGATGATAGCCTTCAACTGGCGTTCCATCTGTGGAAGTTGAGAGTTTGCTACCGCCTCAGACTTTTCCAGCAGGTTGTGCTGCATCAGCGAGTCGGAGAGACTATAGAATGCCGTCGACTTTCGGCCGTCGAACTGCAACACATAGCCATTGCGCACATACTGATAGATGCCATTCAGATAGTTGACAGCCCAGGTGTCCTCGGCAGGCGTGTTCAGCACGTCGATGCCAAAGGCGAAGTAAGGTTTCTGATAGTGGAGCATGCCCAGCACGGTGGGCAGAATATCTATTTGCTGGGCAATCTTATCCACCACGTGTCCCTCGGGCTGCGCAGGGTCGAAGATGATAATGGGTGAGCAGAATCCGCCCAAGTCGGTCTTATACTCGGCATGATTGCTCATATTGGTATGGTCGCTGGTCAGCACGAAGAGGGTATTCTTGAACCACGGCTGCCGGCTGGCCGTCTGGAAGAAGCGTCCTAATGCCCGGTCGGTATAGCGGATGCACTTATGTATCTCGAGCTGTTCCTCAGGAAATTGCTTCTTATACTCCTCGGGCACCACGAAGGGATGATGGCTAGAGGCCGTGAAGACCGCCGTCATGAAAGGCTCCTGCATCCCGCTCATCACCTCCGCATAATACTGCAGGAAGGGCTCGTCCCAGATGGCCCAGGTGCCATCGAAATCGTTCGTCCCCCGAGCGGCCTCATACTCCGTGCGGCCGTAGTAATGCTGGAAACCCGTTTTCTGTGCAAAGGCCTGAAAACCCATCGAGCCATTCTGTGCCCCGTGGAAGAATGCCGTCTGATAGCCTTCCCGTTGCAGGATGCCCGCCAGTCCGGAGAAGTCGTTCATCGAGGCGGGTGTCAGGATAAAGGGTTCTATGAACATCGGGATGCTCGACAGGATGCTGGGCATGCCGTCTATCGACTTGCGGCCGTTGCAGTAACTGTATTTAAAGGTGGTGCTCTTGCTGATGAGCGAGTCGATGCAGGGGGTATAGCCCTGATAGCGGCCATTCTCCAAAGTCTTGTTCAAGGCTCCGATATATTCGCGCCCGAAGCTCTCGACAATGAGGATTACCACGTTCTTCCTAGTCAGACTAGTTAAACTAGTTGAACTAGTCTGACTATTTTCACTAGCCAAACCAGATAAACCAAAAAGCCCGGCATGCACAGGAGTATAGACTGCCTCCATCTCCTTCCCGTCTGCAAAATACTGGGGCACCACAAAGACATTCTTGCCAATGGTGCGAATCAGCGAGAAGGGTGTGTTAAGTACTAATGCCGCATCGGTAGGCCGCACGACATACTGGTTGGCATTCGACACCGTGATGGGACGTACGGCAGTGGTAAAGCCCCCGCGCATTCCCGCCACACAGAAGGGTGCAAAGAGCAGTAGTGACAACAGACAGGCTAAACTATAGTGCCACCATTTGTAAGAGGTGAGAGGTGAGAGGTGACAGTTGACTGGTGACAGTTGAGAGAAAAGAGAATAGAAACCGAGACGGGGTTGGGCATAGCACCACCAGAGGAAAGCCATGACAGCCACAAACAGCAACACAAAATACCAGTGATGCAACAGCTCGGTACCGACGATGCCCGCCAGATTTCCCTCGTTGGAGAACTCGCTGAACACGGTAGTCGTGGTGCGTCGCATGGTGTATTGGAAATAAACCGCATCAGCCAGATTGATGGCCAAGGCAATGCCGTTTACCAACAGGAAGAGTCCCTTGCAAAAACGATGATAGGCAGGCCGTTCCTTCCAATGCAGCGGAAAAAGCATCAGCACGACATACAGCACATTGGTATAGAGAATGGCTGAAGTGTCGAACAACAGTCCGCCGCGCCAGACATCATAGCTATAAGTCAGCAGCGTACTGTTCTCTAAATAGTATGCCAGTCGCGCTATCTGATAGACCACATAGACCAGCAGCAGGTTCCACAACACCGCCAGCAATGGGCTGTATATCTTCTGAAGCAGTTGTCTCATCATTGCATATACGTTTATTTACCTTTTATCCAGGTCCTTGGAGGCGGCTTGCAGGATAGCCTGTCCGCGCCGTAGCAGTTCCTTCGCATGGGGACCATGCTCTGCTACCACGCGACGGCTCACAAAGTCGTAGTTGACAAAGCTGGTACTGTCATATACCGAGATGCCGTCATCATAGGTATTGATGGCAAAGGGCTTCGTATAGGTAGCACTCAACACATCACGACTGAAGGCATAGTCATCGTGCGGAAGTCCTAACTGTCCCAACAGTGTGGCTGGCAAGTCGGTCTGATTGCACACCTGTTCAAAGCGCCGTGGAGCCTTGACCGCACCACCAACCCAAAGCATCGGTATCCGGTTCTTCAGGGGATCAGCCTCTGTCAGGTCAGCATAGGGAATCCCATGGTCGGGCAAGAGCACTACCAGCGTATTGTGCCACTGAGGCGACTGGCGCAGCTGCTGGATAAAGCGGCCTATACACTGGTCGAGATAGTAGAAGGCATTCAGCTTCTCGTCTTCAAATTGCTGGATGGGCACATCCCAGGGCTGATGACTGCTCAGCGTGGAGTAGCCGATGAGATAAGGCTGAGTTGCGGTGGCAGTCATCGAGTGCAGTGTCTTGAAGGTAATGTCGTCGCGCACACCCCAGCGGCCAGTCTTCTGTTCCTCTATGGTGTAGTCGGCTTTCCAAGTCAGTTGTTCAAAGCCGCCCGACACCAGATAGCCGCGCATATTGGTAAAGTTGATGTCGCCTCCATATATATAATAGGTATGGTAGCCCCGTTCCGATTGTAGGGTTTTGGCCATATTAGGCAGCGAACGCGACTTGGCGGGCATCTTCATCACTGACATCGTGGGGAACGAAGGGTAGCCACTCCAGGTGCAAACCGTTCCTCGGTCCGTGCGCCAGGTATTGCCATAGCAGTTGGCAAAGTAGATACCCTCACGCATCAGACGGTTCAGATTGGGCATGACATCCGTCCGTCCGCCGACCTCGGTAAACACACTGCCACAGCTCTCCATGAGAATGACTATGATATTGGGCTGACGGGTGTTGAGCAGCGTATCACTGTCCACCGACTGGAGGTCGTAATATTCCCGTACCACTCGCTGGCTCTCCGCATCCTCCATAAAGTGATAGGTCATTGTCGTGGATGTCTTTTCGAGCGATGCAAAGAAAGAGAACACGGGGTTGACAGCCGAATGGTTCAGAAACTGGTTTTGGGAGTAGTACACCTGACCGATGTTGGTAGTCGACTCATCCAGTCCGCCCCGGATACCAATCACGATACAGGGGATGGCCAACAAGCCTCCCAGAGTAGACAGGATGCGATGCTTCACGGCAGGCAGGCGGAGTGGAATCTTCCAGTAACCCCAGGCAAAGAGTAGGGTCAACAGCACGACAGTCAAGAGCCGTAGGAGGATATAGCCCGTCGAGACGCTTGCCATTGCCTCGGTAGGAGTCTCTAAATACTGCAGACAGGAGGCATCGAGCTTAAACAGCCAGAACTCATAGAGGCTGGTATCTGCCACAAAGGCCAACACCATAGCAAAGGCAATGACGGCATAGAAAGGACGGAGAATCGAGCGGAATATCCGTTCGTTAGGCAGCCAGATGCTGGCCCAGACACACAGGAAGGGTACACTCAGTATGTAGAGCGACATGCTGAGGTCGAGGCCCAGCCCATGACGGACGACATCCAGCACATCAGCCAAACCAAAGGACTGGCTGCCGGCATGATAGCACATAAAAGCCAGCTTGGCCAACACGAAGATAACCACCGTCAGCAGGTAGACTTCCGCCAGATAGAATATTCGTTTCACCATCAGCCTAAACTTTTTGCATATCCGTCAGGTGCTTGTAGTATCCATCCATGGCGAGCAACTCGTCATGCGTGCCGCGCTCCACTATCTGACCTTCGTGCAGCACACAAATCTCGTCGGCATTCTTGATGGTGCTCAGACGGTGGGCAATGGCTACCGTCGTACGCGTCTTCATCAGCCGCTCCAAGGCATCCTGTACCAGTCGCTCGCTCTCGGTGTCGAGGGCTGAGGTGGCCTCGTCGAGGATGAGGATGGGCGGATTCTTCAGAATAGCCCGGGCAATGGATACGCGCTGCCGCTGCCCGCCTGAGAGTCGCCCGCCGCGGTCACCGATGTTGGTATCAAACTGGTGTTCCGACTGCATAATGAAGTCGTAGGCATTGGCTATCCTGGCTGCCTCGACAATCTGTTCGTCAGTGGCAGCTTCGACACCGAACGAGATATTGTTGCGGAACGAGTCGTTGAAGAGGATGGCCTCTTGGTTCACATTGCCTATCAACTGGCGCAGGTCGTGGATGCCTAAGTCTTTCACATTGATGCCGTCAATAAGCACCTCGCCCTCCTGCACATCATAATAGCGGGGTATGAGGTCGACCATGGTCGACTTGCCAGAACCCGACTGACCTACAATGGCAATGGTCTTGCCCTTGGGAATAATCAGATTGATGTCGCGCAGTACCCACTGTTCGCCATAGCGGAACGACACATGACGGAACTCTATCTGATGCTCAAACGAGGCAATATGCTTGGGCTGTGCCACCTCCTTGATGGTATTCTCGGCTAACAATATCTTGTCGATACGCTCCATTGAGGCCAGTCCCTTGGGAATGTTGTACCCCACCTTCGACACCTCCTTCAGCGGATTGATGATGGAATAGAGGATGACCATGTAATAGATAAAGGTCGGACCGGAGAGGGTCTGGTTATTCAACACCAGCACACCGCCAAACCACAATACGATGACAATCATGCAGGTGCCTAAGAACTCGCTAAGCGGATGGCCTATGTTCTGGCGGATGTTCACCCACATGATGTCATTGCGATAGGTGGAATTGATGTTGTTGAACTTCTGCCGCATCTTGTCCTCGGCACAGAAAGCCTTGATGATGCGCAGTCCGCCTAAAGTCTCATCGACCACGCTCATAGTGTCGCTCCATAGGGCCTGCGCCTTGATGCTCTGAGCTTTCAGCTTACGACCTATCCACCCCATAAACCAGCCTATCAGGGGGATGATCACCACTGAGAAAAGTGTCAGCTGCCATGAGATGATGATGAGCGTGGTGAAATAGGAGATGATAAGGATAGGATTCTTGAACATCAGGTCGAGGCTCGACATGATACTGGTCTCCACCTCCTGCACATCACCCGTCATACGGGCTATGATGTCGCCCTTGCGCTCCTCGGTGAAGAAGCCTAAGGGCAGGCGTACTATCTTTTCGTACAACTGGTTGCGCATATCGCGCACCACTCCGGTACGGATGGGCACTACACTGGATGACGAGAGGAAGTAGGCAATGGTCTTCAGCAATGTGGCCACAATCAGGAACAGTCCGATGAAGAGCAGGGTCGTCGTACTGCCCATATCGGTAATGAGGTGGTTGATGTAGTAATAGACATTGTTGACCAACACATCCTTCAGGCTGCCCTCGCTCCAGTCCATCAGCCGCTCGGCTACCACCTCATCGCCTGTCTTGAACAGTATCTGCAAGATGGGAATCAGGGCGGCGAAAGAGAAGATGTTAAGCAGGGCCGACAGGATATTGAACACAATCGACAGCACGACATACTTCTTGTAAGGCGATACGAAACGCCTCAGCACTTGTATAAAGTCCTTCATAAAGTCTCTCCAAATAAGGTGGCACTGGTAGAACCTGTTATCTTGACACGAACCGTCTCGCCGATATGGTGGTGGCCTTTGGGCAGCACGACGGCCTTGTTCTGCTCCGTACGCCCCATCAGCTGTTCGCGGCTGCGCTTCGAGAATCCCTCGATGAGCACATCGAACTCCCGTCCTTCATCCTTCTTGTTTTGCTGGGCAGAGATATCGGTCTGTAGGGCTATCAGCTCGTTCAGTCGGCGGATCTTCTCCTCCTCAGGCACATTGTCGGGTAAGTGCTTCGAGGCATAGGTGCCCGGACGCTCAGAGTATTTGAACATGAAGGCAGAGTCGTAGCCCACCTCGCGCATCAGCGAGAGCGAGAGCTGGTGGTCCTCCTCCGTCTCCGAATGATAGCCCACGAAGATGTCGGTAGAGAGTCCGCAGTCAGGGATGATACGACGGATGGCCTCCACCCTGCCTAAGTACCACTCGCGGGTGTACTTACGGTTCATCAGCTTCAGGATGCGGTCGCTGCCACTCTGTACCGGCAGATGGATATGCTTGCAGACATTGGGCATCTCGGCAATCACCCGCAGGGTCTCGTCACTCATATCCTTGGGATGCGAGGTGGTGAAGCGGATACGCATCCCGGGAGCCTCCTCTGCCACCCGTCTCAACAACTCGGGAAAACCATTTCTCACTCCTGATTCCTCATGGCTCATTTCGTAAGAATTGACGTTCTGCCCTAACAGTGTCACCTCCTTGAAACCACGGTCGCGCAGGTCGCGCACCTCACGGAGGATGCTCTCTACATCCCTGCTGCGCTCGCGGCCTCGGGTGTAGGGCACAATGCAATAGTGGCAGAAGTTGTTGCAGCCTCGCATGATGCTCACGAAACCGCCAATCTTGGCTCCATGCAACCGCTGGGGCACCACATCACGATAGGTCTCCGAGGTAGACAGCTCGATATTGATAGCCTTGTGGCCCGTCTCGACCTGCGCTATCAGGTCGGGCAGCGACAAATAGGAATCCGGACCCGCCACCAGGTCGGCATGATGGTTGTTCAGCAGGTCTTCCTTCACACGCTCAGCCATACAGCCCAACACACCAATAATGAGCGGTGAGAGCTTGCGCTGGCGGCGAACCGCATCCAGAGCGTCCAGCCGATGATAAATCTTCTGCTCGGCATTGTCGCGCACCGAACAGGTATTCAGGAATACGGCATCGGCTTCATCCAACGACTCCGTAGGTTCATAGCCTGCCATCTGCATCACACTGGCTACCACCTCCGAGTCTGCCACATTCATCTGGCAGCCATAGGTCTCTATATATAACTTTTTCATTTATTTAGTCTTTTCGCCTGCAAAGGTACAAAAAAAATTCGTACCTTTGCAGCCACTAATGAAATATTAACGTATGGAACTGATAAAGAACAAGGAATTTGGTGGTGAGCGTCCCCTATTTACCATTCACGACACTCGCCTGGAGAATATCACCATTACAGATGGAGAGAGTGGCATCAAGCAGTGCCGGAACATTGAGGCCACAGGCTGCCGCTTCTATGGGAAGTATCCCTGGTGGCATGTCGACGGGGCACTGATTGAGGACTGCTATTTCGCCCTCGACTCGCGCTCGGCCATCTGGTACACCAACGACCTGGTGATGCGCCGATGCCGTATCGATGCACCGAAGTTCTTCCGCGAGATGAAGAATGTAGAGCTGGAGGATGTACAAATCTGTGATGCTGACGAGACTTTCTGGAAGGTTGACGGACTGCGTCTGAAGAATGTCAAGCTGCATGGAGGCACCTATCCGTTTATGTTTTCCAAGAACATCTATGTGGACGGACTGGAAAGCGATGCCAAGTATGCGTTCCAGTATTGTGAGAATGTGGAGGTGCATCATGCGAAGATTCTTACCAAGGACTCGTTCTGGGAGTGCGAGAATGTCACCATCTATGACTCTGAACTGGATGGTGAGTATCTGGCCTGGCACTCGAAGAATGTCCGACTGGTCAACTGCCATCTGGCTGGCGAGCAGCTGTTATGCTATGCTCAGAACCTCGTACTCGAGAACTGCACCTTCGACAAGATGTGCGACCGCGTATTCGAATATTCCACTGTCGAGGCTGACATCCGCGGACACATCGAGAACATCAAGAACCCGACCAGCGGACATATCGTGGCCGACAGCATTGGTTCCGTCACCATCGACCAGAATGTACGCCAGCCCAATAACTGTGTAATAGAGACAAGATGAAATACGACTTTGACGAGGTGATAGCGCGCCAGGGTACGGGCTGCGTGAAATGGGATGAGAGTCCTTCGACAGATGTCATTCCCCTCTGGGTGGCCGACATGGACTTTGCGGTGGCTCCCGCCATTCAGGAGGCCATCAAGAGGCGTGCCCAGCACCCGGTGTTTGGCTATACATACGTACAGGAAGACTACTATGCCGCTGTCATCTCATGGTTCCAGCGCCGCCACGGATGGAAGATTAAGCGCGAGTGGATGCTCTACACCATTGGTGTCGTACCCGCCATGTCGGTGGCCATCAAGGCACTGACCATGCCCGGCGAGCGCGTGCTCATCCTCTCGCCCGACTACAACTGCTTCTTCTCGAGCATCAAAAATAATGGCTGCGAGGTGGCGGAGAGTGTGTTGCGACTGAATCGCAACATACAAAACAGGTTTGAGGTCGACTGGCAGGACTTCGAGGCGCAGTGTGCCAACGAGAAGACCACTGTCTTCCTGCTCTGCAATCCCCACAACCCCACCGGGCGCGTCTGGATCCGCGAGGAATTGCAGCAGATGGCAGACATCTGCCATCGTCACGGCGTGCGCATCGTCTCGGACGAGATACACTGCGAGCTCATCATGCCCGGCCATACCTTCGTGCCGATGGGCACTGTCGATGAAGATGCCATCATCCTCAACTCCCCCTCGAAGTCGTTCAACATCGCCGGGCTACAAATGGCCAACATCATCTGTCAGGATGCGGAGACGCGCCGCCGACTGGACCGTGCCATCAACATCAACGAGGTGTGCGATGTCAACCCCTTTGCCCCAGAGGCTGTCAAGGCTGCCTATAACGACAGCGAGGAGTGGATAGATGCCCTTAACCTCTACCTTTGGGACAACTACTCGGCACTGTGCGACTTTGTCGCGCACCACCTCCCCCAATGGAAGGTGATGCCCCTCGAAGGCACCTACCTCGTCTGGGTGGATGTCTCTGCTTGTTGCGATGCTTGTTGCGACTCAGTCGCAACATACTGTGAGGAGCTGCTTGAGAAGGCTAAGGTGTGGCTGAATCCCGGCACCATGTACGGCCCTACCTCCGGTGAGGGCTACCTGCGCATCAACATCGCCTGTCCGCGCAGCCTGCTGATGGAAGCGCTGGAAAGGATTAGAAAGCTAACCAAGAAATAGTCATACATGAAACAAAAAAGGATTGCGAGACACAGCCAAGCCCTTTGGGCAGCGAGACACTTATGTCTGAGTATCATTCTGTTGCTCCTTCCGCTGCTGACACAAGCCCGCGACTATGACATCACGGCATACGGGGCCAAGAGCGATACCACCATCCTCTCTACCGCTGCCCTCCAGCAGTGCATCGATGCCTGCTCGCTGGCTGGCGGCGGGCGCGTGGTGGTGCCTGCCGGCAACTACAAGATTGGCACCATCATCCTGAAGAGCAATATCCACCTGCATCTGGAGTTGGGAGCAACACTCTATGGCTCCACCGACCTGAGGGACTACCGCCGCGTGAAACCTAACTACGTGTCGCTGCGCACCCATACCGAGACCATCCAGCTCATCTATGCCGACTCGGTGGAGAATGTCGTCATCGACGGCTATGGCACCATCGACGGGCGAGGCCGCGTGTTCCCCAAACTGTCGTGGAACGACGAGGGAATCACCCGTCCCCATCTGCTGCGCTTCGTCCAAAGCCGCAACATCACCATCAAGGACATCACACTCAAGAACAGCGGTTGCTGGATGCAGCACTATCTGGCCTGCGACCGCCTGCGCATCAGTGGTATCACGGTTACCAACCGCAACAACTACAATAACGATGCGCTCGACTTGGACGGCTGCCACGATGTGGTAGTATCAGACATGATAGCCGACTCCGATGATGACGGCATCACCCTGAAGAGCACCTCGCCGCGCCTCTGCGAGGATATCACCATCCAGAACTGCATTGTCTCCTCCCACTGCAATGCCGTCAAATTAGGTACCGAGACCAATGGCGGATTCCGCAACATCACCATCCGGGGCATAGTGGTGAAGCCCAGTGCCGACCAGAAGGAAAAGTTCTTCGGACAGTGGAAAGGCTCCTCAGCCCTCTCGTTAGAGATTGTCGACGGCGGTGTGATGGAGAATGTAAGCGTCAGCGATATGACCATCTCCGGCACCGAGTCGCCTATCTTCGTGCGCTTAGGTCACCGCGGACGCGGCTATACCTTCCATCGGAGCGGAGCCAATGCCTTTGTCAGTCAGCATGTGAGCGGTGGCAACGAGGGCGGAACGGCTGCCAACAAGCCCGACAGCATCGAGACCGTCGGGCGAATGCGCGGCATCTATATAAATAATGTACGCGTGAGAGGGGCAGGCCGCTATGGCTGCAGCATCACGGGACTGCCCGGCCATCCTGTGGAGGATGTCCACGTGTCGAATGTCACCATCCATCATCAGGGCGGCATTCAGACTAAAGACCTGCCCGCCATCCATCAGGCTCTGGAAGACGAGAAGGCTGCCGAGTATCCTGAGGCCACCATGTGGGGGCCGCTGCCTGCAAAGGGTTTTTATGTGAGGCATGCCCGCAGGGTATGTTTCGACTCAGTCGAAACACACACTGAAAAGCCCGATGCCCGTCCGGAGCTGGTCCGCGAAGACGTGGAATAAGCGGAGCCCACCTTCGGGGGATTAACTTCTTTTAACGGCGCACCCTGTAATATCCCGCAGGGTGCGCCGTCTATTTAGTAGCATGAGCTCAACAGTCAGACAACAGGACTTCGCCCAACTGGTGACGAAGCATGCCCGGCAGGTACTCGACTTCACAGCGCGTCTGCTGCCAGACCGCCAAGAGGCTGAGGAGGTGGCGCAGGATGCCTTCGTCAAGGCGTTCCACCAGTTAAGCACCTTCCGGGGCGACTCCTCGCTGCTGACCTGGGTGGAGCGCATCGCCTACCATGAGGCCATGAGCCGACTGCGCCGACGGCGGCCCCACACAGTAGACATCAGCGACCCTGGAGTGGCCAAGGAGTTTGCCTCCGTGACAGCCGACGAAGACTTGTCTTCAGGGCGCGAGGAGCGCATCCAGCACTTAGAGGAAGCCATCGGACTGCTGCCCACCGAAGACCAGCTGTTGCTCCACCTCTACTACTACGATGACCGACCCCTGCGAGACATCGCCTACATCATGGAAGCAGAGCCCAATGCCTTGGGGGTCCGACTGCACCGAATACGCAAGAAGTTACAAACAATGATTAAACAACGCGAAGATGAAGAAATATAACGATACCGACCTGCGCGAAGCCCTGCGCCGACGCGAAGCCAAGCGCCCACAGACGGAGGTGCCCGACGACTTCCTGAGCAACGTGATGCAGAAGACAGAAGCCCAACAGCACCCCCGGCGGCAGGATGCTTCCGGGAATCGCCGCCCGTGGCGCATCGCCCTGGCAGCCCTCGCCGCAGCCGCCTCCGTTGCGCTGGTTGTCATGTTGACGTGGCCAAATAAAGAATCGAGCGCACTCGGTCAGTCAATCGAGCGCGGTCA
>DDPY01000038.1:79276-115486 GCA_002342415.1 Prevotella sp. UBA2456
ACTCAATCGAGCGCGGTCAGTCCGAGCCGGGCGGACTCCCAGTCCGAGCAAGGCGGACTGAAAACGAGCCTACAGACAGCCTCGACTACTATATCGCCCAAATGGAGGCCGAACTGGCGGGTGTCCGCGACAGCTGCTACCTGGCACAGGTGGAGCGCATGGTGCTGGCAGACGAAGCGCTGAGCCAGCTGATGAACGAAATGACAAACCCAAAACAATAGTGCCGTATGAAAAGACGTATCTATACCACAGTGTTGTTAATAGCAGTCGTGCTGACCGTCCAGGCCCAGACGCAGCGAGGCATCGATGCCCTTGAGCAGGCTGTCAGGACCTTCCTCGCATCAGCCGATGTGAAGAGCAAGGACACCCACTGGAGTCACAGTCAGGAACAGTGGTGCTTCAAATATGTTTGTGCGGGCGACACGATGGCGATGCCTGCATCGCTGGCAGCCCTGCACGATGCCTTCACCCAGAACGTGCGCTATGCCACAGCCAGCTACTTCCATAGCCCGGCTGACGGGCCGATGCCGTTCTCCATCCTGCGCTTCGTGCGCAACGACTCGTTCTTCAGCCACATCACGGGAACCGCCCGCATCAAGGACAACCACCACTTCTTCCTCGTCAACTTTCAGGACGCGAACGGGCTGAACAGCTACCATCTGAGCTGGTGTACCACCACTTTTCGCGACCGCAACGGACGGCCCTTCACCACCATCGACGGCTACATCTGCCACTACTTCGGGGGTGTCTGGCGCATGGACAAGTTTGAACAGAATGACCCGTGGCAGATGAGCGCCCAACACATGAACCGCCCCATCAGCAGCGACGACCTGTCGAAGTATGAGACGCTGACTGCCCAGCTGAGATACCTCGCCGACACCTACCAGACGCAGAAAGCCAAAGGCAACGAGAAGGGCTGCGATGCTACCGTCTACATGCTGAAGAAGGTGTGCGACGGCTTCGATGGCCAGCTGACCCAGCAGCAGTTCGGCGATCTCGTCCAGCTGATGAGCGACATGAGAGAAGACAAAGGCAGCGAGCAGCGCAGCCGGATAACAGGTCACGCCACTAACTCACTATGGAAAAAGGTGGTTGTCGATAATCTGATAGGTAAAATACGCTCGTGGGCTTCGAACGACGTACTCTTCATGCTGCCCGACCAACGCCGGGTGATGGACGAGCGGTATGACTATGGCTCCGGGAAGCAGAAGGAGGTGAAGGTCACGCTGACGGGACATACCGACAGGCGGAGCCAACTGGTGAGCGTACAGCAGAAGCACCCGGATATGAAGCCCTACGCCGTTGCTGTCGACAGTGGACGCTTCGTATTCTCCATGAGGATGGCTGAGCACCAGCTGATAGAGGTATCCGATGACCAGGGCCACAGCATCGTGCTCTTCACCGACTCCGTGCCTGTGGAGATAGACCTCGCTCTGATGACCCTCAGCGGCTCGCAGCTTAACAACCGCTTTGCCGACTGTCAGCGCCGACTGCGCGCCCTGCTGCCTGAGCGACATCTGTATATGCACCTGATGGACGACCTCGATGACACGGTGGTTGACGAAGCAGGCTATCAGCAGTTGGTGGCCGATGCCCACCAGTTGCAGATGGACATCATCCGAGAAAACCAAGACAACCTGATACCCGTCTGGTATCTGGCAGAAAACTACACCACGATGTCGCACCGGGAGCTGTACCCCTGGATGCAGCCCGGCCTGCCCTATGCCGACCATGTGGCCCTGCAGCCCGCACGAGCCTACTACGAGGGACTCAGGCAGCGACTGCCGGGCAAGCTGTTTGCGGATGCCGCCTGCATCGACACCGCGGGAGTGAGCCATCGCCTGAGCGAATACATCGGGCACGGCGACTATGTGGTGCTCTACTTCTGGTCGTCCTTTAACCACATCACACGCAACGGCACCAAGGTCATGAAACAACTCCATAAGCAGTATGCCGGCAAGAACCTGCGGGCCATCGGACTCTCCATCGACACCAATAAAGATGTCTGGCAACAATACATCAGGAGCCGCAAGCTGACCTTCGACCACCTATCGCCCCCCGAGGGCGATTCCCATGCCAACCTGTGGGACCAGGAACTGCTCAAGGCCTACGGCATCCACTCGCTGCCTGAGACCATCATCTTCGGACCCGACGGGCGCATCGTCTGCACAGGCCTGACGGGCGACGAACTGCTGCAGAAAATAGCAAGCCTGCCTGTCAAGTAGACAAAACAACTATCTTAATAACAACCCTATGAAGAAAAGTATTCTGATACTCTTCTTAGCCCTTGGTGTGTCTGCACTTGGGGCACAAGGAGCCAAGACGGACGCTGTTCCGGCAAAGAAAGAGCGCAACGTATGGCTGCACGGCCGCGTATGCGACGCATTCACCAAAGCCCCCATCCCGAAGGACGGGCGAGCCTCACTGCTACGGGCAGACTCTACCGTCGTGCAGGACACCATCCGGCTGATGGAACGCAACAGCTACATGACGGGCAGTCGCCGTATGGTCAGCATGGAGTACGGCCTTATCCTCCACGAGCCAGGCCGGTATATCATCAAGGTGGAACATCCCAACTACGAGACCGCTTATGTGCCCTACGTGGTGAAGCGCATCGGGCGGCGCGTGCGAGAAATCGAGGGACCGCCCGTCTACATGAAGAAAGCCGCCCGTGCCCACCACCATGAGGGCGGCGAACTGGACGAGGTGGTGGTCAAGGCCACGAAGGTCAAAATGGTGTGGCGCGGCGACACCTTAGTATATAATGCCGATGCCTTCAACGTGCCGGAAGGCTCCATGCTCGACGAACTCATCAAGCAGTTGCCAGGTGTGGAACTGACGGAGGAAGGCGAGATATTCGTCAACGGCAAGAAGGTGGACAACCTGACCCTGAACGGAGCCGACTTCTTCAAGGGCAAGAACAAGGTAATGCTCGACAACCTGCCGTACTACACCGTCAAGAACGTGGAGGTGTATAAGAAGCAGACCGACTGGCAGAAGTTTGTCGGCAACAACGACGAAGACAAGAAGGAATATACGATGGACGTGGTGCTGAAGCGGGAATACAGCATCGGGGGTACAGCCAATCTGGAGGCGGGAGCCGGAACTGACGAGCGCTACCGGCTGAAGGGCTTTGGACTGCGCTTCACCGACCATACGCGGGCGGTGCTTTTCGGCGGAGCAAACAATGTGAACGAGAGCATCGACTTCAATGACGAGGGCAAGGACAAGGGCAAGACCAACCAGGCAGGCAACCGCCACTTCAAGCAGGCGGGCGGCATGTTCATGGTCAACAGCATGGAGGGCCGCCTGCAGAACAATACGGAGGTGCGTGCCGAGTGGAAGAACGACCGCGCCGAGACGCGCAACAATGGCGAGACCTACCTGAACAGCGGCTCCACCTTCTCGAAGTCGGAGGGTACTCGCCGCGACATGCCTGCCAGCTTCAGTCTGAGAAACCAGTTGCGACTGCGCACGAAGGTCTACTTCAACTCATGGCTCAACCTGGATTATGAGCGGCAGAAGTCGGAGAGTGAGAACTGGTCGCTGACAGCCGCCGACCAGATGTTTGCCGACAGCATCAACAGCGTGCGCAGCCGCTCATGGAACAGACAGGGCCGCCTGCGGGGCAATTTGCACAATAACCTAACATTCAAACTGCCGTCGGGCGACAACATCGACTTCTCCTTGTCTGGTAACTACCAGCGTGCGTTCAGCCCCGAGAGTGAGAACTGGCGCCACTACACCTATTATAAATTAGGCACCACCGACTATCAGCACCGCCGCACTGAGTCGCCGTCGGACAACTACTCAGTGAACGCCCGCATCAGTTACAACCTGCACCTGATGGAAAACTTCACCCTGTCGCCCTACTACGGCATCAGCCCCTCACGCCGCAACAACGACGACCTGGAATATCTGGCCACCAGCGAGACGCTGCCCCTGCTGCCCGACCTCGACAACACCCGCTACCAGACCACGCAGGGCTTTAAGCACAACACGGGAATGGACATCAGCTACTACACTATTGGAAAGAAAAACGGCTGGGTCTTTAATGCCCACTTCAACCTGCCCGTCTCGTTCGACCGCCAGCGCATGAGTTATGATAGCGAGCCCTTCCAGACCAGCCTCACCCGCCATTATACGACATTCCAGCCCTTCGTCTACTTCTTTCTGGACAACCGCAAGACCAAGGGACGCAGCAAGAGCTTCAATGCCCGATATAATATGTCACAGATGACGCCGTTCATCCACAACCTCATCACGTTTCCCAACACCACCAATCCGCTGTACGTCCGACTGGGCAATCCCGACCTAAAGATGGAGACGCAACACATATTCTTTACCGAATACACCGCCCGCATCGACTCCATCGACCAGCAGTTCCGCATACAACTGGAGGCCAAGGCCAAGCGCAACGCCTGGGCGCGGGGTTACACCTACGCCCCCGTGACGGGCATTCGTACTTACCGGGCCGAGAACATCACGTCGGGCAACTGGAAACTGTCGTCCACACTAAGCCACCGCCGCGCTTTGGGCAGTAAGAAACTGTTCCACATAGAGAACGAACTGCGCCTGTCCTTGGAAAAGAGCACAGACCTGGCCGCCGTCAGCGGCAACACCTCCACTGAGCTGAGCCGCGTCACTACCACCTACACCCGATGGAAACCCCGCCTGCGCTACCAAAAGGGCAACCTCAGCTGCACCCTGCGCGGCGAGCTGTCATGGCAGCACCTGCACCGCTCCCTTGCTGTCAACGGTCTACCCGTCGACATCTGGAACTTCTCCTACGGCCTCTATGCCCAATACAAGCTGCCGCTGAACTTCACCATCGACAGCGACCTTGACCTGTACCACCGCCGAGGCTACACTGACGCGGAGATGAACGATAACCGTGTCTACTGGAACGCCTCGCTCACCAAGTCGCTGATGAAAGGCCGATGGGTGCTGAAGCTGCGCGCCTACGACCTGTTAGGGCAGGTGAGCAACCTGCGCTATAGCATCAACGCACAGGGCCGCACCGAGACATGGACCAACTCGATGCGCCGTTACGTGCTGTTCTCCGTCAGCTATCGCTTCTCACAGAAGCCCAAGAAAAGATAAGGATTATCGCAGAATGTCATACTGGAAGCGGTCGAACCGGACGGTCTGGCCGCTTCCTTTGGTATGGTAGGCATAGAGCCCCACACGGATGCCTTTCCAGTAGCCTTCCTGCATGGCAAATGCCTCGCCGGCAGCATCGAAATGCTTACCGTCCACACTATAGCTCAACTGATGCCGGTTGCGGCGGCTGTCTATCGTGACTCGCAGCCATAGCTTCTTGGCCTTGCAGGGTCTTACCAGTGTAAACCGTCCGCCCACTTCCGTATAGACACCCTCGGCAGAGAGTCCGATAGCCCGAAACTGCTTACCCGTAAATGCCAGACCACAGCGCAGGCCGTCCTTCGGCTGGGCTTCGAGCAACAGCGTAGCCTCGCCCTCATAACCCATCACTTTCTGGGTGAGCAGCTGGCGGCAGGCTTTCAGCGAGTCTGCCTGCAGGGTGTGGAAGGTCAGACTACCTTTGGTTTCCGTCAGACTCCAATGGTCATCTACTGGATTGTGGCACCATTGCCACTGCAACCCTAACTGGACTGCATCGAAGTCATCGGAGGTGGCAGGCAGCGAGGGCTTGGCAACAGGATTGTTTGCCACACTCAGCCCGTTAGGTTGGGGAGAGGGTTTCGTCCACACGCGGACAGGCTCGCCCACCCCATTGCCATCGATGTCGACACCCATCAGCGGCCAGTCGTCCTTCCAGCGGGCAGGCTGCAGATGGAGCACACGACCATTGGGCGTGGTAGACTGGAAGTGGAAGAACCACCATTGTCCGTCCGGGGTATCTACCAAGGCGCCCTGATGAGGGCCGTTGATGTCTGTCGAACCCTTCTCGAGCACGATCTTCCGTTCGTAGGGTCCATAGATATTGCGCGAGCGGAGCACGGTCTGCCACCCTCGGCTCACACCGCCCTCGGGGATGATGAGATAGTAATAGCCATTGCGCTTGAGGAACTTCGTTCCCTCCGCTACAGGCCCCTGATATACCGTCACTCCCTCGTCTAACAGTTGCCGACCGTCGGCACTCATCTTATGCACAATGATGGGGCCCGCCCGATGGCGCGACCGCCCTAAATAGGCTTGTCCGTCATCATCCCAGAAAGGGCACGGGTCTTCCCACTTCTCTATCTGTTTCACCTGATAGAGCGGTTCCCACGGCCCTGCCGGATGAGTGGCGGTGGTCATCAGCAAGCCTTCATCAGGTGTGCAGACATAAATCCAGAAGCGGCCGTCGTGATAGCGGATAGCGGGTGCCCAGGCACCACCGGCATAGTGGGTATTGGCATCCCAGCCGGGGAAATCCATACAGCGGTACACCTGACTCAACAGGTGCCAGTTCACGAGGTCGTCGGACTCCAACACCTGCATGCCCAACCAATGGAAGTCGCTGCACACCATGTAGTACTTCTCTCCCACACGGATGACATCGGGGTCGGAGTAGTCGGCATTCAACACAGGGTTCTTGTAGGTGCCGTTTCCCTGGTCACCCCAGTCGAGTGTCTGGGCAGAAAGGGCACAGCCTACTGAGAGCAGTAACAGGATGATGGTCTGTCGCATAGCAGTTATCGGGTAATAAAGGTTCGGTCTATCAGTCCCTCATGGGTCTGCATGCTGAAGTGGATGGTATCGGGACACTGCTGGGGCAGCAGGATACTGACATAGCGGCGGTTGGTATAGTATTCCGGGATGCCGTTCTGGCTGTGCAACAGCCGGTAGTATGCCGCACTGCGCCCATTATCATAGGTATAGACCGTGTCCTGTGCCAGCCCGATGCTGTGGGGCAGTTCCTCGTCGTCTATGCGTCCCGTCTTCATCAGCAGTCCCAGATTAAGATACTTCCCGTTCTTCGACAGCCAGCCGCTCTCATAGCCGATGGGGTCCTGCATTTCATCCTTGAAGCGCCAGTGCTCTATCGGGTGGAGCGTGACCACTGCGCCTGCAGCCATCGCTTCAGCCGTAGCATCGCCTACCTTATTAAAATAGAGAATAGCGCGATAGGTGGTATCGGCAGTCTCTATCCACTTAGTCGTTATAGGGGTCTTGAGCAGATAGCTTTCTCCCTCATCCGTCTGGAAACTGACCCCTTGCTTCTCACCATTGACTGCCAGCTCGCAGAAGTCTGCTTGCATCAGCGAATATTTTCCTTCTCCCTTGTCATAACTGTCGGTAGTACAGGAGAAGAGTGCCATTGTAAGAATCAACCATAGATACCTCATAGTGTTGCCTCGTAGTTACGTACAGGATTCGCATACATCGTGAGCATCCGCTCACGCAGGTAGGCTTCATCCTTGTTAGGGATTCTGATTTTGGCCAGCTGCCCCTTCAGATACTGTTCGAAACGCTCCTCGTCCTGCTGGTTATAGTGGGCCTGGTTATCACGGTTACCCTTCAGCAGGTCGAGTGCAATATAGTTGCAGGGATAGAGCCGGTAGTGATGATGAATCTCGCGGTCTATACGCTGGCTCAGCTGCGCATAGAACAGGTTGCGGGGCAGGTTCTCCAACTCGCCGAGCCAGCTATTGATGGTTGCAGCACAGTGATAGTGTACGCGCCCCTTATAGCCGAAGATGCCTGTCTTCATGTTGTCCAGGTCGTCCTGCTTGCTCTTCTTGTATTCAGGATTGTCGCGCTTCAGCTGAAACTCCCGTGCCTTCAGATAGTCACAGGGGTCGAACTCATAGCTGATGGTCAGCGGCACGATGTTCAGTTCGCGAAGACTGGCAGCAGGTGAGCCCCCCTCTGTCGCACCTCCCATAGCCAGCATCTTCAACACCGACTCCTGGGTATGGTCGCTTGAATCCTTCGCCCTGCCCTCGCGCTGGGCAATCCAGATATTCTCCCGCTTCTGTGTGACCGCATAGTGTATATAGCGGCTCATCAGCTGTGACGACCGCATCATCTCATGAGCTGTCAGTCCTCGGCGCACCGTGAAAGCTTTGTTCATGCGCACCAGCCGCTTAATCCAGGGATAGATGAGCAGATTGTCACCAATGCCTATCTCCACCGTAGTGGGATAGCCATGCTTGTTGAGCATCACATCAAGGAAGGCCGAGTCGAGCACGATGTCACGATGGTTCGAGAGGAAAGTGTATCGTGGGGTCTCAATGTCTCCCGTGCGCTCTATGTCTAACTCACCATCGTCGAATGTCAGACCGTCGGTATGCTTACGGACCACATGCCACACGACGGGCTTCATGAAGCGCAGCTGGAAGTCGAGCGGAGTCTTCACCCCTGTAAAGGCCAGCCTCAGCAGACCGTTCCGGATGCTTTTGGGCAACCAGGGCACAAAGCCCTTCAGCAGTGCCGAGAACTGACGGTCGTTAATCAGTTCTTCAAAGGCCTGCTTCATCTCTCCAGCCTCATAAGGCCGTATCTCGTCGAATTCCTTGATATCGTATTCCATAGCAGCAGCAATCTCTCAACTTTCAACTCTCAACTGTCAACTCTCAACTGTCAACTCTCAACTGTCAACTCTCAACTACTCAAAACTGGTTCTCCACAATGTCCGTCAGCACATCCTTCATCTCCAGTCCGGCAGCCTTTACCTGCTGGGGAATGAAGCTGGTAGGTGTCATGCCCGGTGTCGTGTTCACCTCTAACATCGAAATCTTACCCTCCTTCGAAATGATATAGTCGATACGGATGATACCATTGCAATGCAGGATGTCATAGATATGACTGGTAATCTCGCGCACCCGGCGGGTCACATCGTCCGACAGGCGGGCTGGGGTAATCTCCTGCACCTGACCATTATATTTGGCATCGTAGTCGAAGAACTCATTCTGGGTCACCACCTCTGTTGCAGGCAGCACTACCGACTTCTCAAGCGTCTTGTACACACCAATGGAAATCTCGGTACCCTCCAGAAACTGCTCCACCATAATCTCGTCGCTCTCCATCATGGCCTTACGGAGGGCAGGAGCCAGCTGGTCCTTGTTCTTCACCTTCGACACTCCGAACGAGCTGCCGTCAGCGGCGGGCTTCACAAAGCAGGGCATGCCAATACGCTGCTCTATCTCGTCCTCGCTCACCAGATGCTCAAAACCGCGACGGATAAGCAGCGAGTCGGCTACAGAGACACCATAGCCGCGCAGATATTGGTTCAGCACGAACTTGTCGAAGGTCATCGCCTCTACCAGCACACCACTGGTAGAATAAGGAATACCCACCAAGTCGAAGTATCCCTGCAGAATACCGTTCTCGCCCGGGGTTCCATGTATGGTGATATAGGCATAGTCGAACATCCTGCACTTTCCATTCTCCATGAACGAGAAGTCATTACGGTCTATCCTTGCCGTTGTTCCGTCAGGCAGTTCCACATGCCAGTCCTGCCCCTTGATGTCAACAATATACACCTTGTAACGTTCCTTGTCGAAGAACGAATAGAGCCCTTGTGCCGAGCGCAGTGATACATCGTGCTCGGACGAGTCGCCACCACATACGATGGCAATGTTGCGTTTCAGTTGTTTCATTATTATATTATGTTATGTCGTTATGTCGATATTCCGATTTGTCGTTATGTCAGCACTCCGCGTATAGTTCCGCCATTTATCTATCAGCTGAGCCATATCGCTGGCCAGCTCGGAGGTAAAGTCCATCTGCTCGTGGGTCACGGGGTGTACAAAACCCAGTGTCCTGGCATGCAGTGCCTGACGGCCACACAGTTTGAAGCAGTTCTGGATGTAGGCCTTATACGAGGCCGTGCGCTCTCCTCTCAGTATCTCCATGCCTCCATAGCGCTCGTCGGCAAACAGCGGATGTCCGATATGCTTCATGTGGGCGCGTATCTGGTGCGTGCGGCCTGTCTCCAATCTGCACTCCACCAGTGTGGTATAGCCAAACCGCTCCAGCACACGGTAATGGGTGACGGCACTCTTGCCAATCTCTGATCCTGGCGGGAAGACGGCCATGCGCTGGCGGTCCTTGGGGTCGCGGCCGATGTTGCCTTCAATACGCCCGTTGTCCTCCACGATGTTGCCCCATACCAGTGCCTGATAGGAACGGTGGGTGTCGTGGTTAAAGAACTGCGCTCCCAGTTCCGTCTTGGCCTCCGGGGTCTTGGCTACCACCAACAGTCCGCTGGTATCCTTGTCAATGCGGTGTACCAGTCCCACACTGGGGTCATTGGGGTCGTAGCTCGGCAGCTCCCGCAGGTGCCAGGCAATGGCATTGACCAGTGTGCCGTGGAAGTTTCCCACACCGGGATGCACCACCAGACCGGCTGGTTTGTTGACTACCATCAGCTGGTCATCCTCATACACCACATCCAGCGGTATATCCTCGGGCTCTATCGTGGTGTCATAGTGGGGACGGTCGAGCATCAGCGTGATGACATCGCCCGGCCGCACCTTATAGTTGCTCTTCACAGGCTTGTCGTTCACATGGATAAAGCCTGCATCGGCAGCCTTCTGGATACGGTTGCGCGAGGAGTGCTGCACATGTTCCGACATATACTTGTCTATTCGTACAGGCTCCTGACCCGCATCCACCTCCATGCGCAGATGCTCGTAAAGCTCGGTATCGTCTATCTCTTCTATCATTATTGCATCACAGGAGGCTCTTTCACCTCTTCAAACTCGTCGACCTCTTCGCTCTCAGGAGGCACTTCCGATGAGGCGGGGCCTACATATTCAAACTCATCGTTCTCCCCTAAGCCGCCACTGCCCACGAGCAGGGTCAGCGGATACTCTATGGAGATGCGGTCACCATTCGACACACGGCGCCCGCGACACAGGATGCCATACACCCAGTCTTTCTCTCCCGACACCATCTGTGCCGGCAACAGGCGGAATCCCATGGCCATCAACTTTGCCTCCGCCTCGCGCAGGCTGCTGTTGTCCACGATGTCGGGGATGGCAAACGTGGGCGACGAGGGCGAGTTGACCGTCACGTATATCACGTGTCCGCGCTTCACCTTCATACCCTTTCCCGGGGTCTGTGCCAACACGTAGTCGGGAGGCAGCGACTTGTTGTAGCCAGAGTCACTCACCATAATCACCAGCCCCTCTTCCTCCAGCATCAGGCGGGCCTTCGAATAGGTCATTCCCTTCACCAGAGGCACCTCGATTCCCTCACCATGATGTGTGTACCAGTCCAACCCGAACTTCACGCCCATGCCCAACAGCACGACGACGATAGCCATCGCCAGGAAGTGCACCATCAGGTAGCGACTGAATATCTTACCAAAGAATTCCTTTGCTGTCATTTTCTATGAATCTGTAATATCGAAAGCAAAAGTACAAAGAAATATTGAGACAACAAAAAAATTGGGTATATTTCTTAGAAAACACACCCAATTCTTATCCGTACACACAGGATTTACTTTCCGTGATGCTCGTCAGATACAGTTAACTTCTTACGGCCCTTAGCGCGGCGAGAAGCCAATACGCGACGACCATTCTTCGTTGCCATGCGCTCGCGGAAACCATGCTTGTTCACGCGACGGCGATTGTGCGGCTGAAATGTTCTTTTCATTGTTTACTATCGTTATTATTGTTTAAATTCAGAGTTTCGGGCTGCAAAATTACACAATTATTTCGAATTATGCAAGTTTCAGGCGAAATTTTTCACCTTTCCCGTTCCACTTTTCCTTTTTTCTGCCCTTCCTTCCCCTTTAGGGAGGCTATTGGGAGCTGTTCTTAGAGGTAAGGGGCAAAGGCCCGGTCGTATTCCTCGCTCTCACCCAGCCGGCCGTTGATAAGGCACACAAGCATGTTCTTGCTCTTGAAGCAGATGGCCTCATCGGAGGCGCGATAGATGTCCTGATGGAAGATATACTTAAAGCCATCCTTCTCGAGCCACAGGCGCGAGATGAACTCGTCATCACAGCGTAGCGGGGTCTTATACTGCAGTTCCATACGTGCCACAACGGCATCGATGCCGCGCGAGTGCATCTCGGCAAACGAGAGTCCGCACTGCTTCAGGAACAGGTGGCGGGTATGCTCGGTATAGTGCAGATAGTTGGCATTGTTCACGATTCCTTCGATGTCGCACTCATAGTCGCGCACCTCCATACGGGTTTCAAAAATGTATTTTCTCATAACTCTTAATTTTCATTTCTCTTTGCGCGAAGCGCGCAGGTATTCATAACCGATGCGGCAGCGGAGGCAGTCCTTGCGGTCGCAATATTCGCGCTTCAGCTGGATGAGCGCCTGCGAGTCGCCTGCCGTCTTCACCTCCAGACCGCACTCCTGCCACATGCGAATGATGTGGTTCTGCTCGGCCTTCAGCTGTTCGAGGAAGTCGAAAGCACGGTCGCACAGCTCCTCGCGCGAGGAGTGCCGCCCATAGGCAAAGAGCATCGGGATGCAGGTATTGATGATAAGCAACTGGATGCTGGATGGCGACAGGCGCTTGGTAAGCCGGATGCTCTCGGAGCCGAATGTATAGTGGGTCTCCCAATAGGGTGTCACCTGGGTCTGCAGACACTCGCTCAGGGCCACCATGTCCTGACAGGCTATCAGCTGCGACAGCCCTGCATGCTGTTGATAGTAGAGGTTGGCCAACTGCGAGATACGGATATGCGGGAAGTTCTGCGGCCTCAGTCGGAGGAAGCGCCAGCGGTGGTGGTCCATAGGCTGGAGCGAGAACTTATGGGCCAGATACTGGTATTCGTTACGCAACTTGGCAAAATAGCCCTCGTTCAGCGCGTCCTTCTGATAGCGTTCCGGGATGGCATCAAGCTCAAGGAGCCCGGCCTGACCCAAGAAGATGGCTTCAATCTGGAAGAGGTTGTCACGATGCTTGCCTACTGCCTGCAGGAGTATATGCCGCGCCCACTCCTCGAAGGCATCGCCATTGATGCCAAAACCGTAGTTGCGTGCCAATGTCATGAAGTAAGCATCCTCCCACGAGCCGTTAGCCTGCGCGACGCGCTGCTGGATAGCCTGTGTCTTCTGTTCCAGTCGCTCCGTCTGCAAGGCGGCCATCCATGAGTGGACGGTGAGCCGTGTCAAGTTGGGAATGATGCGATAACAGGGCGGATAGGAGTCGGTCTTGAGCAGTTCCTCATAGTTCTCGCGAACGGACTCGGGCACCGTCATCACCACCTGTGGAATAAAGTTACCCTCTGCCGTCTGCACCTCACGGTCGGCCTCGCCCACCACATGCAGCACCACATTATTATAATGGGCATCCGTCTGATGACCATGCTGATACCAATGGGACGAGCGGTCGTGTATCTCGACATTGCCCACCCACAGCGTACCGCCGATCTTTATCTTCGCATTGAAGAAGTCGGGCCCCGCATGACGGTTATGCAGCCCTGGGTCCAGGACTTCCACAATACGTCCGTCGGTGGTCTCCAAGCCGGCAGCCGGCCACATCTTGTGCTTCCAACAGTAATGCAAAAGTTGCTCCATGCCTGCAAAGGTACGAATAAGTGAGCGAAATGCAAAAAGAAAAATAAATTTCTTTTGCATTTCCGAACGAAAGTACCTTCTCGACTTGTCGAAAAGGTAGTGCAAATCGAGAGAAATGCAAAATAAATTACGATTTATTTTCATTTCCGAGATGCAGCCTACCTTCTCCAGCGGAGAAAGTACGGATAAGTGAGCGATATGCAAGGTTAATGACAGGCATTACCCATACCTGTCCCATGCTCAAGGGTATGGTATGTGTATGGCATGTGTATGGTATGTGTATGGTATGTATATGGCATGTACCTGTCTGAAGCCTGCCTAAAGCCTGCCTAAAGCCTGCCTAAAGCGGTGCAAAGGTTCTTGCGTCCTTTCAGTATTGGAGTTTCTCTAATCGGTCTTGCCATATCAATATTCTCCTTTTAATTTGCGTTGGCAGAGTTAGTCAAAATCCTCCAGAGTTGCAAGGAATTGGCAAGATCTCAGCCGAAATGGAAGAAAATCAAGGGTATTTATGAAGAAATTTGGCATAATTGTACACAGAATCGATAAAAATCGCTATCTTTGTACCGTGTTTCGTATGAGACATGACATTTTATTTGCTCAATCGCTTCACGAACTTGCACCTCGGAAAAGACAAAGAGCATAAAATACAAGCCATCATGGAGTATGCACTTTAAGTGCAGACTTCCCATAGATGGTTTGGAGCAGTGCAAGGCCCGTGAAGCGTATGGCGAAAGTCTGCGCTTTCTTTGTGGGGTAAATTCGCAAGGTTAGTGCTGCAAACGCCAGGAGTGTGAGATGAGTACTAACAAACAAAAGCGAATAGAATGAAACAGATTTGTACAAAAATGCTGATGCTGACGGTAGCACTAATGAGTGCTGTCACTTCCTATTCCCAGAAAGAGCGCAATAAGCCGTTACAGGTAGTTGTCAACGATGTCAGATACACACAGAAAGAGCAAGACACGAGTCTCGGCAGCGTGTTGGGAGGAATAGCGCAAGCCGTTGCTACTGGGCGAGATTACCAATCCGTGACTCGTCATGCTGACTATAAGGATGCCGTACTCAATGCCGTGGTCAGCGGAATGACTAAGACTCATCGTGTGCGGGTTGTCGATGGTATTAACTCGACGGATGGGCTGACACAGGAGCATGATGTCATGATGGATGTTATCATCAGCAACATTTCCACCACATCTCACTCACAAGCGGAGACCATCAAGGATAAGAAAGTGACCAAGACCTATTACAAGGGCATGATAGATGCTACTCTTCATGTGAAGGACGTTGCGGCAGGAGAGATCCTGTACAGTCCGACATTCAGAGTGGCAGGTACGGAATACGAGAAGCACACGAGCACAGAAGAGGCTTTAAGCAGTGCCTTGACGATTCTAAGGGTCAAGGTACGTAACTATTTCAACAAGAAATATCCCTTGTATGCTAAAATCATAGAGGGTGCTACTGCCAAGAAGGATAAGCAGAAGGAGGTATATATTGACCTCGGTTCTGAGAGCGGATCCTACAAGGATTTGCACTTTGCAGTCTATATCATCAAGACGGTTGGCGGCAAGGAGGCCCGCGAACAAATAGGAAAACTGAAGGTGACAGAGGTGCAGGGCGAGGATGTCAGCCTCTGTAAGGTTCAGAGTGGTGGCAAGGATATCAAGGCTGCTATGGATGCGGGAAAGAATGTGGTAGTAGTAACAACAGACTAAGCACCTATTTCAATTTATATGGGCAACAATAAGGACAAAACGAAACTAAGTCCCTGGTGGAAAGGATTTCTCACCAGCATACTCGGCACGACTATATCCATTGCCCTGACTTTCGGCACAACGGCAATAGTAAATAGCAGGAAAGCGGAGGATGCCCGGCGACTGACGGCTATGATGATAATCCAGGATATTGACAACAGCATAGAAACATTGAGAAACATCATGGATCACGAGGAGAAATGCTATAATGCCACGCAATATGCGATAAACCATATTGACAGCATTACTGCCTTGCCCGATGATACGCTGAATCTGCTATTACAATATATTATGCCTGGTATGTGGATGTCGACAGACATGGAGTTCGATGACTCCAAAGAGCGAATCTTCCATAGCAGTCAAGATTCCTGGAGCAATTTGAACGACATTGCCTTCGTCAATAATGTCGAATCGTTTTACAAAAGCAGGCATGTGCTTCAAAGGCTTTTGAAAACAGGCGACGACATGTATTATTGGATTAAACCGATATCCAAAGAAGAGGCGATTCACGACATACAGAGCGGAATTCTTACTAACAAAGACAAGTTTATATCCTATTGGGAAAGAAGATTAAAAGAACCGCGTGTTCAAGAATACATAGTCAACTACTTCGAGCGGATTAAACTTTACCAGGACGTGATTGAGAGTTGGAGCGGCCTGAATGAAGAGAACAAATTCCTAATGAATATCACTAAGGAAGATCTCAACGAATTTAAGGAAAGCACCATTAAGAAGAATCGCGCAGCCAAAGAGAAAGATATCATAGGAGTGTGGATTGACTCGGTTATCGTTGACCATCAACAAGAATATGAATACCGCAAAGACCACACATTTACAGTGCGTGCAATTCACCATGTGCCCCAACCCATCTACTCTGGCAAGATCGTGCTAACAGCATCGCTTGAGGGAATCTGGACCATCGAGGGCGACTCCATCATCGTCATCTTCGACCCGTCAACTTGCAAGTTGTCGGCAGACGATAGTGGCATTTACTACCCTAAAGAAATGCGTGACTCCGTGAAAAGATATATCGACCTGTGGCTGGTTGGCGCGAAGCAATTAGACCACTTTAAGCAGTCTATAACAGAACAAGGCATCAGGCAATCCAGAGCCACGAACATCGACCTGACGGGAAATAGGCTTGAACTGACAGACTCAGAAAGGAAAACTACCCACTACAAACGGAAAATAACAAATTGAATAAAATGGTTATGACAAAATCTATGACCCATACAATGCCGTCTATCTTGCGCCTCGGGCTACGTTGCGGTCTACACTCTATGAGCGCGTCATACATCTTCCCTGCTCAGATTGAAATCTTGTATGCAGATTAAGCGATTACTAACAGATTTACAAACCAAAAAGTAAACATGATGAAAAAAGTAATTCTATTCTTAATGCTGTTGGTTGGTGTTGGGGCACAGGCAGCAACAAACGACGGTCACGTATGGCTGAAGTTGCAGAGCAGTAATGTCCGTATGGATGAGGCTGTCAACCATTTCGGTGAGTGGATTAACCTGCCTGCCGAATCGACTTTCGAATTATTGAGTGACGAGACAGACCAGATAGGCATGCGCCACCTGCGCTATCGCCAGTATGTGGCAGGCGTGGAGGTTCAGGCATCGATGCTGATTGTGCATGGTCGCGACGGTCTGGTGACCACGGCTAATGGTGTGGTGATGGAACAGCAGGAACAACCAAAAACTATTCGACGCGCTGCAGCAACACGAGGCGGATATGAGAATTGCTATCTGGTAAAGGATGACGACGGTTATCACTATGCCCGATTGGACTATGACATCTTTGGTAATGCCGATATCTATGTGGATATAGAAACTGGCAAAGTGGTGAAATCGCTGCCTCGTAAACATTCTGTTGATGTGACAATGCAAGGCCGTTCTATGTATAGTGGCACCGTGCCACTATCGGTAAAAGAACTAACTGACGGCAAACGCGTGATGATAGACGAGTCACGAAATATATATACACTCAATGCTCAGCAAACGCCGAGTATTACAGATTATGAAATGCAAGGATATAAACTCTATGAAGATGAGAAAGGAAATATAATATATGACCGAGAGCGTTATATTAAAGAATATTGTCCACCATTTTCAACAGATGCAGACTTCCTGACAATGGCTCAGTTGGTACAAATTACACTTGAAAAAGTGTACAATCTGGATGACCAATTTGCAGAAGTTTATCTAGTATTGAAAGATATTAACAGCATAGAAGTTGCAAAAACGCCTCGAATGTTTGTCTCCTCATTGCCATTACAATTTGATATCAATACCTTAGGTGGAACTTCGGCCTTTCTGAATGACAGAGGTTTCAAAATTGAGGTCTGGTTATATAATTATGTTGGAGAAGATACAATTGTTGATGAAGTTGAATTTGGTTCACAGCCAATAGGTCTGAACGACTGGAAAGGAGATAAATCGGAAGGACATTTACATGTTATCGCAACGGGTAATCCTGTTGCAGACATTCATTGGGGTATGCAGAAAACCTATGATTGGTATAAGGATATATTGGGGCGTAATAGTTTTGATGACAAAGGAAGTCCGATATATAACATCTTTTTTGCTCGAACACGAACATTATCTTATATAAATTCTTTTATACATATGAATACAGGGCAAAACAATGCCTTTGCTAATAATGACGAGATGCATAATTGTTACATTATGGAATATGGTATAGGTGATGGAGTAGAAATGCGCCCTGTTGTTGCACTTGACATTTTGGCCCATGAATATACTCATCTTGTAACAGCTTCTACTGCAAATCTAGAATACATGGGTGAATCGGGTGCGCTTAATGAGTCTTTTTCAGACATGTTAGGAATCAGCATCAAGAAAGCCGTAAAGGGTAGTAAAGCAAACTGGTTAATAGGTGATGAAGTAATGCTACAAGTGCCATGTATGCGTGATATGAGTAATAAAATTGTAGGTAGTGAGGGCGTACAACCTATATATTATAAAGGAGACAATTGGTATGATGGAACAGAAGATTATGGTGGAGTACATACAAATAGTGGAGTTCCAAATTATTGGTTCTATTTGGTTGCAAATAAAAGCTATAGGATGGAAACCGCATCTAAAATCGCTTATCGAACGTTAACACAATATCTCACTCCCACTTCTAATTTTTATGATGCACGTAAAGCCACTCTTCAAGCTACTGTTGATATTTATGGTTATGATGATACTTTTTTTTACAATCCTGAGTATGATGCTGTAGAAAGTGCCTGGAACGAGGTCGGGGTCTTTGACGAAGAAGAGTCAACGGGCATTAATGCCGTCACTCGCATGGTGAACAATAATGAAACTGACAATTGGTATAACTTGCAGGGCCAGCGCATTGACAAACCTTCACAGGCAGGCATCTATATCCGAAACGGAAAGAAAGTAATCATCAAATAAGAATAACAACAAAAGATTATAGTGAACCATATATTTTATAAACAAAAAAACAACAAAATTATGAGAAAGTATTTAATGACGCTCGCAGCCTTCCTTTGCTGCGCAATGGTTTCTGTAGTGTTCACATCATGCAGCAAGGATGATGATAACAGTGGCAGTGATATGTACAGTTATGTTGCCTCAGGCAACGCGACTGTGAAAGATGCATTTGTGGTTCCTTTAACAGACTATACCGATGCCATTAAGTCGGCTGTGGGTAGTGGGTTGGTAAAGCAGAATGACCAGAAGGTGATTCAGGCCTGTGATGCTGTTTATTCCAAGCACAAGAGTGTTTACGGATCTTCCATCAGTGGAACCATTCAGATTACACGTAGTAAGTTGGGAGATTCCAATAGTGAGCAAGTCATTAAGGAATATACTTACTAATCAGTCAAACTTTGATTGATATGTACTTAGAAATAGCAGCCCGTATTTGGACTGCTATTTCAATTTTTCCCGTCGGAAGTACAAGTACATTGCGCCTATACTCATTGGAGTGAAGCCACCCACAATAATTGACGGTCTGTCCGTGTGGCAGTTTCTTTGTCTATTTCTCGCTGAAACCATATTGCAGACACTCACGTTCC
Organism: Prevotella sp. UBA2456; assembly: GCA_002342415.1. Classification (GTDB taxonomy): domain Bacteria; phylum Bacteroidota; class Bacteroidia; order Bacteroidales; family Bacteroidaceae; genus Prevotella. The sequence goes on from DDPY01000038.1 coordinate 98,542, forward strand.
ATATTGAGGAAACGCTATCAGGCCCCGCCCGCCGAGTATAAACAAAAAACGAAAGGAGCGGAAGCGTTCTATGACTTACTCGACACGCTACAGCACCACAGCGCCGCAGGGGCGCGGAATGAAAAAAAGAACTGGGTGATTTTATGGAATGTCAAGATTCTTCGAACGGGAAGTTTCGGATGAGAAAACGGGCTGGAAATCGTGAGTTAACTCAAATAATCGTTTGAGTCGACTCATTCGATGAATCGAGTTAACTCAACGGATAAAGCGAGTTAACTGGCCTGAAAAGGGATACTGGAAGATGTAAAAGATTTGGACGGAACGAACAAACGACTATTATGACAACTAAACAAACTAAATTTGGGACAGAACTGATAAACTTTTATTTGATTTCGCTGCTCCAAAATTTGGTAGTGTTACTGGAATTACCTACCTTTGCCGCGAAATGAAGATTGGAACTATTGATTTAGGAGAACGGCCCATTCTGTTAGCCCCGATGGAGGATGTGACCGACATCGGCTTCCGCATGCTGTGCAAGCGGTTTGGGGCAGCTATGGTGTACACGGAGTTTGTCTCGGCCGAAGCACTGGTGCGCGATGTGAAGTCGACGGTGAAGAAGCTGACCATCAGTGACGAGGAGCGCCCGGTGGGCATACAAATCTACGGCCGCGATGTGGAGGCGATGGTGGAAGCTGCCAAGATTGTGGAGCAGGCAGGCCCCGACCTGATTGACCTGAACTTTGGCTGCCCGGTGAAGAAGGTGGCTGGCAAGGGTGCCGGAGCCGGTATGTTACAGAACATCATGCTACCCGACGGTAGCATTGACCCCAGTGCCAAACTGCTGGAGATTACACGTAAAGTAGTAGATGCCGTCCGGGTGCCCGTCACCGTGAAGACGCGCCTGGGCTGGAACCACGAACAGCTTATCATCACCACACTGGCTGAACAGCTTCAGGACTGCGGCATTCAGGCGCTGACCATACATGGGCGCACCCGAAGCCAGATGTATACGGGCGAGGCTGACTGGACGCTGATAGGCGAGGTGAAGCGGAATCCACGTATCCATATCCCCATCATCGGCAACGGTGACATCAAGTCGTTGCAGGATGCCGACCGTGCTTTCGACACCTACGGGGTGGATGCCGTCATGATAGGCCGTGCCACCTTTGGCTGTCCGTGGATATTCAGCCGTCAGGAGCTGACGCTGGATGAGAAGATAGACGTGCTGGAGGAACAGCTGTGCATCAATGTGGAGCGCATTGCTGCTGCCAACGGCCGGAGTGTACCCGAGCGCGAAGACGAGTTGCGCGGCATCCTGCACACCCGCCGGCACTTGGCTGCCTCACCCGTCTTCAAGGGCATTCCCAACTTCCGCGAGACGCGCATCCAGATGCTCAGGGCCGAAAAAAAGGATGACCTGTTGGCCATCCTTGAGCGTTGCCGCGAGAGGTTGCGATAGACTGTGGCTGGCTATGCACAGCCAGCAATGCCAAGTGTGGCTGGCGGATGTTCCGCCAGCCACACTTCTTTAGTACTTCACCATCACCTTCCGCGTACTGCCGTCGCTCATGCGGACGATGTTCAGACCGCGCTGCAACTGCGTCAGGCGCTTGCCGTCGATGGTGTAGATGGCCTCGACGGCAGCGGCCGGCTGAGCGTCGCCCATCTGGATGCCTGTCGACACATTGGCTGTCGCCTTCTGGCTCAGTCCGCCATACTCGTTGACCGACTGCACCTGCCAGACATCAGCCTCGGTATAGCCATCGAAAGTAGTGTCCTTGGTGAATCCCGCCACCTCACCGTTCTTGGTCACGACATAGCAGATGGCATAGGGCACAGCCTTCCACGAGAGCTTGCCGTCGGCACCCTTCACAACAGGAGCGTCACAAGCCTCGCATAGCAGGTCAGGCTGCCAGTTGTCATCGCCGCCCATCACATTCTTCAGCGTATACTGAGCAGCCTCCTCGGCGGTCAGCGTGTTCTTGACGTTGAAGACCTCAGCCTTCGTACCAGCCTCCTTGTCAATCCAATACCAATAGTATGTCTCGCGCTGGCTCAGGTCGACGGGGTTGCCGTCCTTGTCGACGGTGTTGTATTCAGCCCAGAGGGCAGGCAGACCACCCATAGTGTTGTACCATCCTTTGGCAGGAATGTTGATGAAGGTCTGTGTGTTGATATACACCGTCTTCGGCTGGTCATGCCAGGGACGCCCCAGCCATACGTCAGTGACGTTGATGCCCTTACGCGGACGGATGATATTGTTCTGGAACACATAGCCCCACTTGGTATCGGCGGTGTGGCGTGGTGCTACGATGTAGCCGCCGCTGGGACGGTTGATCTGCAGCGTGTCGCCGTCCAGATAGACATTGCCATTGTTGTAGATGAAGTCTACGGCACCCTCGATGACCGAGTTTTTGATATAATGGCGGGCCGTGGAGCTGCTGCTGGTAATCCATGTGTCCTGATAGGAGAGCAGTGCCACGTTGTTCATGCAGACGCGGTCGGCTACGGTGTTCAGCGCCAGTGCCTGAGGACCATCGAGCTTCTCATAGCCATAGCTGTTCTCCAAGGTGATGTTCTCCAGGAAGGTGTCCGTACCCTTCACCACCACCGTGGCACCCGGGTCTACGGGGTAGGCGTTGTCGCCGCCGCTGAGACGGTTGTCATAGACGACGGTGTTGTCGCGATCCTGTCCGATGATGTGCAGATGAGTCTTTGCAGCAGGAATGTCGATATGCTCGTTGTAGCGTCCGTTTTTGACGAAGATGAGCCAAGGCTTGGCACGTCCCTCCGGCGCATGGTCGATGGCATCCTGCAGCTTGGTGTAGTCGCCGCTGCCGTCCTGGGCTACCACGGCATCATAGACCTTGGCCTCAGGCTGCTGACGTTCCATGGTGGTGAAGGTGATTTCCGTAGCAGCCACAGCCTGTCCGCTACGGCTGACGAGCACGCCCTCGGGCATGGAGAAGGTGTACTGCGTGGCATACTTCAGTCCGCTGTACTTGAAGATGGCACTCTTGCCGCTGATGATGGGAGCTATCTGCTCACCGTTCAGCGTGGCAGCACCAGAGCCGGCCTTGACCTTATTGTCGAAGCTGAGTATGACAGAGCCGTTGCGTGAAGCGCCAGCAGCCTTGTCGGCCGGTGTGCTTGAGACGAGGGTAGCCACCTCGCTGGCTGCCCCTGTGGCATCGGCCAGCACGTAGATGTCGGCAATGGCAGTACCGTCGTTGTCGCTGGTCACACCCGTCAGTGGCGATGTGTAGTCGGGCATGAAGCGGATGAAAAGCCGGTCTACTCCAGCAGCATCGGCAGGCAGGCCGAACTCCTGCGAGTCCCATCCTCGGTTAGGCAGATTGTAGGTGCCGAAGGTGTTGAACGTCTGACCTCCGTCAATGCTGTACTGTGCGAAGATGATGCTATGCGCATTGTAGTCGTCGCCTACGCTGGCCGACAGTTTCAGGTTTTCGTATCCCTTCGACGAGAACGAGAGTTCAAAGTAATAGTTGCCGGAGAGCGGGCGCCACACGCGGGCACCATACTTGCCGTTCATCATGCCGGCAGCCACACCGTTGGCCAGCCAGCTGGTGGTCTCGCCGGATGCATTGCGCAGGCTGAGCAGTCCGGCATTCTCTGTGTCGGCCTTATAGTCGGCAGCACGCTCGCTCTTAGGAGCATCGTTGTAGAGATCCCACCCCACGATGAAGTCGGTGGCCGAGAAATTGGCAGTGACATTCTTGTCGGCATCCATCTTGATGTCATATTCGGCACTTGTGCCTTGGGCGTCGCCCTCCCAGCCGGTGAATGTCAGGATGCGGTTGTTGACGGCAGTCACCTTGACATCGGTTCCTTCCTCATAATAGTGTACGCCGTCCACGTAGTTGCCGACAGGCAGGAACTGTACCAGGTTCTCGTTGGCACCGCCAGTCCACTTCATATTCAGTGCATAGACATTGTTCTTGGTGTAGTTGGCCACCAGTGTGGTGTTCTGCTTGATGTCGAAGGTATAGGGATTCTCTGTCGACACTTCGTTGCCATCGGCATCAGCCCATCCGGCAAAATGATAGCCGAAATTCTCGGTAGCCGTCACTGTCAGCGACGTGCCTTCGTCAAACTCTGCACCGGCGGGATTGCACGATACAGAGCCGGCTCCCTCCGTTCCCAGCTTCACACTCATCGTATAGGCAGACACAGCCTCCGGTGTACCCGTCACGTCGCCCGTCAGCACTACGCTGCCAAAGCCATACTCCTTATTGCTTGCCAGCGCATAGACCTTAATCTTCAGCACCAGACCATTAGCATCCAGTGTCAGTTTGGACAGGTCGTAGGAAACAGACGAGAACTCATTGTTACGAGCGGGGCTGAATCCGCTTTCGAGCGTGGTCTCCTGTCCGCCGGCAATAGCCATGACATCGAACTTGCCGCCGCCAGTACCCCATTTGGACGATTCAAAGCTGAACGCCTTAGGTGCAAAAGTCAGGCCCTTCTTCGGCTTGACGGTAAAGGTCAGCACATCGTCATCGTTGGCCGTGCCGGCATTATGGTTCAACGGCTTATAGAGCGTCTGCTGCGATGTGCCGGCAGCACGCTGGGTAGAGACAGTCAGTTTGCCATAGTCGAACTCGGCCACACTGAACAGGCCCGAGATCTTTACTTCGGCAGCTGTAGCATCGTCCGTACCCTTGCCGAGGGGCCAGGAGAGTGTGAAATCCTTCTCGTCGACAGGCTTTGCATCCTCCATCTTCTCGCCAAAGACGGTCACATAGTCCATGTTCCAGTTCGACTTGAAGCCGTTGCCGGCAACGAGTCGCAGGATGACCTTCTCCTTGTTGTTGGCAGAGAGCTGTACGGAGTTCTTGTTATAGGTCCACCACGTTGCAGCAGTGGTGTAGGCTCCTGCGTCAAACCATGTCTGTCCACCGTCGGTAGAGACCACCGCCTCCAGCGTAGCCTCGGCATTGGCACCGTAGGCACAGGCAAAGTCTACCTTGATGTTCTTGTAGCCGCTGGTGGGGAACTGCACTTCGTAGTACACATTGTGCTTCGTACCGTCGGTATAGTCGGTGATGTTGTTTGCTTCGCTGTTCTCAATGCGCAGCACCTTGTTCTGGTAGCCGGTGCAGAGCTGCCAGTAGCGGCCCTCTGACCAGCCGGTCAACAGATAATTGGCCTTGTCGCCAACACACTCGTCGGGAGCCACCTGTGGTGCTCCACCTTGTCCGAACCATGTGACAGCGATGTCGTCGCTTGTCTCCATGTTCCACTCAGCCAGTTTCACGCTCTCCTGAGCTGCTGCAGTCATGGGCAGCAGGGCGAAGAGTGCAACCAGCAGTTTTGTAAAAAAGCTTTTCTTTTGCATAGTAGTTATTGATTAGTAAATGACTTTCTTGATGCTTCCGTCGCTCATGCGGACGATGTTCAGGCCGCGCTGCATCTGAGTGTTCCGTCGACCGTCAACGGTAAAAAAAGCAGTAGCCTTGCTGTCTTTAGTGCTTGCCTGGCTGATGCCTGTAGCCGATACTGCCATGCCGTGGATGGTGAGGTCGGACAGACAGATGGTCTTGCCGCTGGCAGCACCGTTGTACCAGGGATAGACACGAACGAGGAGCTCCTGACCCTCCTTGACGGTGAGCACCGGCTTGGCCTCTACATACTGCGGATTGTTGGCAGGCATACTCTTCTTTTCGTAGATGGTGGTGCGCGTCTCGAAGTTATCGGTGGAGTAGTAGATGTGGCAGCACATGCCATTGCCGCCGCACCCTGATGCGAAGAGTGATATCTGGTCAATCTTCAGTTCTGTGCCGGCAGCAGGCTTTATGCCCCACTGTATGTAGCGGTCGGGGTTGTCATCTATCTCCTCAGCAGGCCAGTTGTCGCCTGTCAGCAGGTCGCGCTGCATCTTGCGGGCAGCGTCATAGCCCGTCCAATCAGGCCAAACGGTCTTGGCATTGGGGTTGGAATAACGCTGCACGTACATTCCCTGGAATGTCTGGGCAATAGGCGTTGCTGGTCCCGTCAGCTCATAGGAGTCATCTTTCTCCAATCGCCAGTAGGCTTTTACCTCTGTACCGCCCTCAAGAGTTACTGCAACGGCTTTGACGGGTATTTCGATGCTCTTGTCGCCCTGACTGATTGTGATGGTGCCGGTGGTCTCACCATCTGATGCCAGTGTCAGCTGGGCATAGAAGGTCTTCACCAATGTAGAGCCGCTGTAGTCGGAAGTAAGTGTCTTGGTCCACTCTTTCTTGTCGAAAGACAGCTCAATGCCGTCAGTGGCAGTAATGCTCACGGTGCCTGTCTCGGGTGAGAGGCCAAAGCCGTTCAGCGTGAATTCCTTTTGCAGGGTCTGACCCTTATACGCCTCGCCTAAGTCGCCCGTCGCAGGCGTTACCGTAAGGTCAGTGGGGAGTGTAATATCACTGGCCATAATACCCTGTGCCTTCATCAGACGGGCACATTCGCGGGCCACCAACACAGCACCCGTTGTATTAAAATGAGTAGAGCCCTCGCCATCAAAAAGATACTCATGACACTTGGCATCGCCATAACTCTCATATAACTCGGCTGTAGCCGTGGTCAGATCTATAAATGAGACTCCTTTCTCCTCAGCCAGTTTCTGCGAGTGGTAAGCATAGTCCATGGTGTGGTCGTCGGCAGGAACACTTTGCTTCTCTTTAATACCGTCAGCAGTCAGTACAGAGAACGAGTCGCCCAGGTCGTGACGGCCATTGCGGCGAATCTTCGAGCCGGTGAAGTAAGAGCGGCACACAGGTGAGCATATAATAGGTGTAGCCCCCAGTTCCTTGACCTCGTCAATAATCTTGCCCAGCCATTCCTTGTAGGTCGTAGAGGGTACGGTACCGCGCTGGTCAACAGCAGCGGCAGCTGTGTTGTCCCCCTTTTCCTTATAATAATTATAAAGAGCAACACCATCCATGCCAGAGTTTTTTTCGTCATTATGCCCGAAGGTGATGATAACATAGTCACCAGCCTCTACATTCTTTTTGGCCGTTTGCCACAACTCGTTGTAACCGCCACGGGAGTCACGTCCGCCCTTGGCATAGTTAATCGACGTCCAGCCATTGGTGAGGAAGTTACCGAAGTACATACCCCAACCACGAGTAACGGTGGCAGACTCGTCATAAGGAGCCATAGTGGAGTCTCCCAGTGTGTGCACCTTCTTGGCTGCCGATGCCGTAGCGAGCATCAGCACTGCCGTCATCAGGAAAAGTAGTTTTGTTTTCATTTTACAATCAGATATCATGAATTATTTAAAATTTCTGAGTGCAAAATTAGGTATGTTTATCCATGAAATGGGGGAAATTTGCATCAAAGAGGGATGAAAAACGCGTCAATCAGCATTTGTCACCCCCTAATGATGCGTAAATACTCCATCAGGAGTTCTTGTATTCTGTTGGTGACTGACCAATACTCTGCTTGAAGCTGCGACTAAAGTATTTCGGATCAGTAAAGCCGCAACTATATGCCACTTCGGCAACCGTTTTATTAGTTTCCCTAAGCAGCTGACAGGCACGTTTGATACGAGCCTCACGCAGCAAATCCTGTGGTGTGATACCCATAGCCTGCTTGAGTTTCCGCTGCAATCCACTGCGACTGACTGCCGCTGCCGTGGCCATGTCTCCCACCCCGGCTTCACTATTTGCAATATTCTCTTCCACAAACTGCATCACACGCTGAAGTATAGGATCTATTTCTCGCTCTTCCCTGTTCTCCTCTTGCTTGTCGCCCGAAATGATCCCCTCTCCATTTTTTTTGATTAACGCCAGATATTTCTCCAGCGTCTCATGTTGCTTACGCTTGATTTGTCGTATATATAATAAGGTAAAGATAGCTGCTGCCAAGAAACCTACAACAAGCAACACAATAAGTAATCGTCCGAAAGCCGACTCCCAAAAAGTAGGTTGTACCACAATGGTCAGCCGACGGATGTTACCAGCCCACTGGCCGTCAGCATTTGTAGAACGAATCTCCAACTGACAGGTTCCTGGTGACAAGTCAAGCAATGTAGCAGAACGGTCGTGGCCAATGTAGTTCCACTGCTTACTGGGCAAAAGCCGGAAGGCATAGCTGATACGCTCTGGAGCACTGTATTCGAGAGCGGCAAAGCGAATCGTCAGGCTTCGCTCATGGGGACCCAGCAGGATGGTATCGGCATAGGCTACAGCCCAGCGGTCATTAGCACCCTGAACAGAAACTCCCGTCAGCACAAGAGGTGGCTGGTAAACTTGGCGGAACATCTTGTGAGTGGAGGTCACAAAAGCTCCATCAGTCAAGCCAAAAAGCCAACGGTCGCCACTAAGACGTTGCGGACGGGCATCACTAAAGCGATAGTCACTACCCGTAAAACGAGCATCGAGCACTCGATAGTGACCTGCACTGTCCAACAGACTCACTAGATGGCAACTGACCACCATGGTCCAGTTGTTGTCCATCTTTGTCATGGATAATACCACATCAGATGGTAACAGGTGGGCAGCAGCATTATAATGCCTGAAAGACAATTGGCCGGCCAGCAGGTCGTGACCCTCTATACGATTGATACCGCCACTTTCCGTACTGATGTAGTAGTTCCCGTGGACGTCTTGTATCATATCCATAGTAGCACTACTGCTCAGACTTTTGGCACGATCTGATTCCCGTTGGTGCTGATGAAACTGCATGTCATCAGCGTTTTCCTCTAATTTGGCTATCAACAGGCCGTCTGTCGTCGTAGCCATAAGCACCTGGCCATTCTCGGCAGTAGTCAAGAAACGTGCCCGTTGGAAAACATTCTCTGGATAGTTCTTAGGCACACGAAAGTGGGGAATCTTGGCCTTTGGCTCATCAGTATAGCAAAGTCCCCCGCCCAATGTTGCTAACCATAGCCGGCCAATAGAATCCTGGGTGATTGCATATACATTGCTATGAGGTAAATCTGTGAAATGTTCTACTTTGAATATTCCTGTCGTAGTTTCGGTTAATCGGAACAAACCGTCAGGTTTGGTGCCAAGCCACAAAGTACCGTCAGCCGCCTCATACATGCAATAAACAGCGGCACCAAAGCGGGTATAGGCTTGACGAAGATGGCCGTCAGGTGCCAGATAGCCAAGCAGCCTGTCACCATCGGCCGAGTAGACACGCAGGGCAGCATCGTCCTTGGTGGCCACCCAGTAGCGTTGCCGGTGGTCGGTGAAGAGACATTTCACCTCAGCTTTTGGCTCTATGTCCAATCGTTCTGTATTCTGCTCAATAAGTATTTCTTTGTTAATACCTACCGCTCCTAACGTCCATCGGTTGCCCTGACGATCAGTATAACCAAAGCCTCGTTGCCTGTCGTCGTCCTTCCGCGCTTGTGACATACGGTAGCGCTTCAGATCGTCGGCAGCATGGCTGGCCTCCTTGGCTGTCATGTTGGTAAAACGATAGGTATGCGTATCAAACAGATAATAGCCATCGTCCACACGGCAAACGATTTTTCCGTCGGGACGCAGGGCTATATCGCGAAAACGGTCGGTCGTCATGTGGCAGCCATCACCCACCTGAGACTTGAAGGTGTGGAACTCATAGCCGTCGTATCTACATAGCCCGTTCCATGTTGCAAACCACATGAAGCCCAGCTCGTCTTGCAGCAGCTGGGTGACGTGTCCATGTGGAAGCCCGTCCTCTTCGTCATAAAATATCACACGTTGTAGTGGCTGGCCGACTGTGACCAGCCAAGACAGGTAGGAGAGGAGGAGGAAAAAGTTCCGTTTCATTGTTTCAGAACCACTGCATGAGCGAACGGAGATAGGCTGTCAGCTCGGCAGCCATCTTCTGGTGCTGCCACTTGCTGGGGTGCCAGGAGGCACCATACTGGATGTCGCCTGTCTGGGGAGTGAAGTCGAAGCGGTAGACCTCTTTATCACCTTGTTTCTGAGCCTCGCCGACCACCTCGTTCAGTGTCCGGCGGGCTATCTCAAGCTCCTTGCCATTAAGCATCGAGCCGCACAGGTAGACAATCTTTGCTTTCGGATGATGCCCTCGCACCTGCTTGAGGAACCGCTGGTAGGCAGCCTTCAGCAACCGGACATCGTAGTTGTTGGTCGAGAGGTCGTTGGTGCCTAAGTTGATGCATACCAATTGGGGTTGATAGCGGCTGAAGTCCCAGCGCTCCGAGCGGTCATAGAGATTAGTGTACTCATATTCGGTGGTCATCACATTCTCGGGTGTTCCCGCCTTGGGGCCGCCGTAGCTGCGATAGACCCCGATACCGCTGCGAGCCACCACATGAGCCACCGCATCCAGAGCCCTACAGGTGAGTTGGGCATAGGTCAGGTAGTGGTTCTCCGTCTCATACTCAAAGGGGTCGCTGGCCACGATGGCCTCGTTGCCATAGCCGCAGGTGATGCTGTTGCCGATGAATTCGATGGTGCGCTGAGGCAGGGCTGGCGGAGGCAAGAGCGTTGCACCCTTGTCGAGAATGAAACCGCGGAAATCGGGTTTCAGCTCATAGCCCTCGATGACATACATCAGCCGAAGGGTATGCGCACCCTGAGGCAGGGCGGCGGCAATGGTCACCACGGAGTCACGCTCGCCCATCAGACTCACCTTGAAGGGCTGTGCATCATCCACCTTTGCCATATAGTAGCCACTGTGCGGCTTGCCCCAGAGCTTGATAGAGGTGCCCGTGAAGCAAACATTGATCTGGGTACCCGGGAAGGTGAAGCGGGGACGCTCTGGGTTGTCAAAGCAGATGCGCCCGACATACTGGATGTTGGTGTCGGTAGGACGGATAACGGTACCCTGCAACGGGAGTGTCGTGCTGGCCTGCGCACACAGGGTGGTCAAAGCCACGAGGAAAATGGAAATAATACGTTTCATAAATAGGTTTTTGCTTTTGTGCTTGCAAAAATACGAAAAAAATACTTAACTTTGCAAGCAGAAACATAAAAAAATGATGATGGACGAAGATTTTGATATCCGCCAAGAGCAAATGTCGTCGAGCGAAAAGGAGTTCGAAAACGCCTTGCGCCCGTTGTCGTTCCACGACTTCAGTGGGCAGCAGCAGGTGGTGGAAAACCTGGAGGTGTTTGTCGAGGCTGCCAAATATCGCGGCGAGCCGCTCGACCATGTATTGCTACACGGCCCTCCCGGACTGGGAAAGACCACGCTGTCGAACATCATAGCCAACGAGTTGGGCGTGGGCTTCAAGATTACCAGCGGCCCCGTGCTCGACAAGCCAGGCGATCTGGCGGGCATACTGACCTCGCTGGAGAAAAACGATGTGCTGTTTATTGACGAGATTCACCGATTGTCGCCCGTAGTCGAGGAGTATCTATACTCGGCTATGGAGGACTATCGCATAGACATCATGATAGACAAGGGTCCCTCGGCCCGCAGCATCCAGATAGACCTGAACCCGTTCACGCTGGTGGGAGCCACCACGCGTAGCGGACTGCTGACGGCTCCCCTGCGTGCCCGCTTTGGCATCAACATGCACTTGCAGTACTATGAGCCACAGACCCTGCAACGCATCATCGAGCGCTCGGCCAGCATCCTGCGCGTACCCATCACTACCGATGCCTCGCTTGAGATAGCCCGCCGCTCGCGCGGCACCCCCCGTATTGCCAATGCCCTGCTCCGTCGTGTGCGCGACTTTGCCCAAGTGAAGGGTACGGGGCGCATCGACTCACAGATTACCAAGATAGCCCTGAAAGCCCTGAACATCGACCAGTACGGACTGGACGAGATAGACAACCGCATCCTGCTGACCATCATCGACAAGTTCCGAGGCGGTCCGGTGGGCATCACCACCATTGCCACCGCCATTGGCGAGGATGCCGGAACGGTGGAGGAGGTCTACGAGCCTTTCCTCATCATGGAGGGATTCATCAAGCGCACGCCCCGCGGCCGCATGGTGACCGAGCTGGCCTACAAGCACTTCGGGCGCAATCCCTATTCGGGCAACATCATGGAACCGACACTGTTTGAGTGAGTTGAGAGTTGAGAGTTGAAAGTTGAGAGTTGAGAGTTGAGAGTTATATGAGAACTGGAATATTCGTTGGGAGTTTCAATCCGTTTACCGTAGGTCACGATTCTATCGTGACGCGGGCTTTGCCGTTGTTCGACCGTCTGGTCATCGGTGTAGTGGGCGATCAGGTACACAAGCCCGACATGCCCTCTGCCGAGGTGCGCATCAAGGCCATCAGCGAGCTCTACGAGGGCGAACCTCGCATCGAGGTAAAGCCCTACTATGGGCTGGCTGTAGACTTTGCCAAGCAGGAAGGTGCACACTATATAATAAAAGGTGTACGCTCGGTGAAGGACTTCGAATACGAGCGCGAGCAGGCTGACATCAACCGCATGCTCAGCGGCATAGAGACCATCTTGCTGTATTCTGAGCCTCAGTATAGCAGTGTCAGCAGCTCGATGGTGCGCGAACTGGAGCATTTTGGAGTAGACACAACCATATTTTTACCACATAAGCAATGATTACCTATAACACAGAAAACGTTAAGTTCCCTGCCATCAAGCGCCGCGAGACCACAGCCTGGATTCGCCGCGTGGCCGCTACCTACGGCAAGAAGGTAGGCGAGGTGGGCTACCTGTTCTGCGATGATGAACACATCCTGCAGGTGAACCGCGAATACCTTGGACACGACTACTATACCGACATCATCACCTTCGACTACGACGAGGGTGACGTGCTCAATGGCGACTTGGTGATTTCGTTAGATACCGTTCGCTCCAATGCGGAGCTCTTCCACAAAGAGTATGACGAGGAGCTGCACCGGGTCATCATTCATGGCATCCTGCACCTCTGCGGCCTCAACGATAAAGGCCCCGGAGAGCGCGAACAGATGGAGGCTGCCGAGAATGCGGCACTAAAGCTCCGCTAACAGCTCTACCACTTCATCAAGACTACTGGTCACACCGATATAACTGTGCCAGTCGCCACGTATCGTCCCTTTTGTCTGAAGATCATCCAACAGGGCTACGAGGCTGTCCCAATAGCCTTTCATATTGTAAAGGATGACGCGCTTGGCATGGTATCCGATAGTGGCCGAGGCCACTACGGTGAACACCTCGTCTATCGTGCCGATGCCTCCAGGCAGGGCTATGCAGACATCACTCTGGTCGAGCATCAACTGCTTGCGGTCACTCAGATTGTCACACAGCATCTCCACATCCACATACTGGGAGATACGGCCGTTCTTCTCCACAATCTGGGGAATCACACCAATGGTGAGCCCGCCCCCCTCATGCACAGCCTTGGCCACACACTCCATCAAGCCACAGTTCACACCGCCATACACCAGGGTATGGCCCTCTTGCCCTATCCATCGGCCCAGCTCGCTGGTCAGACCGAAGAAGTCTGGGTCAATCTGCTGATTGGCAGAACAAAAAACACATATTTTCATCATCTTGCTGCAAAGATACAAAAAAAAATTCGTATCTTTGCAGCCGAATAAAGAAAGTTATTGATTTTGAAGACGTTTGAAGAAATTGGTGTATGCGAAGGGATTCGCCGCGCCATCGAGGAGATGGGCTTCGTACAGCCTATGCCCGTACAGGAGGAAGTAATACCTTATCTATTAGGTAACCGTAATGATGTGATAGCCCTGGCCCAGACGGGCACGGGCAAGACGGCTGCTTTCGGCATCCCCGTATTGCAGCGAATAGCCGAGAAGCCACGCCCCATCATGGGCGAGATAGGCAGAGGACTGCCACAGGCACTGGTCCTCGCCCCTACCCGCGAGCTCTGCTTGCAGATAGCCGACGACATGCGCGACTTCTCGAAATATCTGGAGGGCATCCATATCGAGGCTGTCTACGGAGGAGCCTCCATCGAACAGCAGATTCGTTCCCTCAGGAAGGGCGTACAGGTCATTGTTGCCACCCCAGGCCGACTTATCGACCTGATGAAGCGCGGTGTGGCCAAGCTGGACGATGTACGCAATGTAGTGCTCGACGAGGCTGACGAGATGCTGAACATGGGATTCTCGGAGAGCATCAATGCCATTCTGGAGGGCGTGCCCGAGGACAGGAACACACTGCTCTTCTCGGCCACCATGAGCCGCGAGATAGAGCGCATAGCCAAGGGGTATCTGCACGACTACAAGGAGATAGTGGTAGGCAGTCGCAACGAGGGTGCCGAGCATGTCAACCATATCTACTATATGGTGAATGCCAAGGACAAGTATCTGGCCCTGAAGCGACTGGTAGACTACAACCCGCGCATTTTCGCCATCATCTTCTGCCGTACCAAGATAGAGACACAGGAGGTGGCCGACAAACTGATTCGCGACGGATACAATGCCGAGGCTCTGCATGGTGACCTGTCACAGCAGCAGCGCGACCTCACGATGCAGAAGTTCCGCCAGCATACGGTACAGTTGTTGGTGGCCACGGATGTAGCTGCCCGCGGACTGGATGTCGACGACCTCACACATGTCATCAACTACGGTCTGCCCGACGACATCGAGAACTATACCCACCGCTCGGGCCGCACGGGGCGGGCGGGCAAGAAAGGCACCTCGCTCAGCATTGTCCACTCACGCGAGAAGAACAAGATTCGCAACATAGAGCGCGAGATAGGCAAGCAGTTCGAGCAGGGCACCATCCCCTCAGCCGAAGAGATATGCAAGAAGCAGCTCTATAAGGTGATGGACGAGATAGTGAAGGCCGATGTCGACGAGGAGCAGATTGCTCCCTTCATGCAGGACATCAGCCGATACTTCGAGTATATCGACAAGGACGACCTCATCAAGAAGATTGTCTCGCTGGAGTTTGGCAAGTTCCTCGACTACTATAAGAACGCGCCGGAGATAGAACAGGTGACTGGCAAGAGAAAAGAAGAAAGAGGAGAGAAGAACGGCTCCAAGGGCGGCCGGAAAGGACAGAAGAAAGCCGCCACCCCCACCTCGGAAGGCTATCGGAAGCTCTTTATCAACCTGGGCAAGAAGGACGGCTTCTATCCTGGCGAGCTGATGCAGTTCCTGAATAAGAACGTGCATGGACATGTGGAGGTAGGACATATCGACCTGCTGCAGACGCAGTCATACTTCGAGGTGCCCGAGGAAGATGCCGAGCGGGTGATAAGGTACGTCAGCGGGCAGCGCTATAAAGGTCGCGAGGTTCGCTGCAACGATGCCGCCGAAGGCGGTAAGAAACCCACCAGACCCACCAAACCCACCAAACCCACAAGACCCACCACCCCCACCCCATCCTACAAAAAAGAAGAATGGCTTCAGTTCCTCAATCCCAAGAGCATGCGCCCGAAGGCAAACAAGGAACTGAAGGGCGAGATTCCCAACTTCGAGGAAGAGGGCTGGGCCATTCGCAAACCCAGAAAGAAGAAATAACAGAAAAGAGGCTGTGTCCGATTGGGACACAGCCTCTTTTCATGGTCTGCAATCTGTCTCTCGCTTCAGGCTCGCTTTAGCCTGGCTACTGCCTGCTTACTGCCTGCTTCACGAGTAAGGCTGGAAGCAGGGTAGAAGCAGGGTAGAAGCAGCCTGAAAGCAGGCTGAAAGCAGGCTAAAGGGTTTGGAGAGGGGAGCAATATAAAAAAAAGTGCGGTAAGAGTGGCATATTTTAATTGATATTTCGTATCTTTGCAAACGAATTGCGACATCCGGATGTCCCATGACATGTTTTACCCAAATAAAATATCGTATCATAATGAAAAATCAGAAAGCATGGATGCTTGCCGCCATCCTGACTTGCGGCACGGCAATGGTACTCACTGCATGCAGCAGCAAGAACAAGAACAAGAAAACAGCTCAGGCAGAAGCCGGAGATGAGACAGTGGAAGCCGTCGACTACAGCGACAAGAACAACTGGATGCATCAGCCCGAGGCAACCAAGGATGTCGATTGTTTTTATGTCTATCCGACGGAGTATGTCGATGATTCCGTAGGCGCACCCGTATTTGCAGACATCAACGAACCTGCCATGCGCCAGCCGGCATCGCTAACCTATCTCATACAGGGAACGGCTTTTGAGGATGTGGCCAATGTCTACGTCCCCTTCTACAGGCAGTGCAACATGGCAGCTCTGGCCAAAATGTCCGTCAAAGACCGTAATGCAGCCCTCGACTCTATCCCAAAGACAGACGTGTTTGCAGCCCTCGACTACTATTTTGAGCACCTCAATGGCGGACGACCCTTCATCCTCGCAGGTCACTCTCAGGGTTCCATCATGCAGAGTTTTGTGCTGGCAGAATACATGAAGGCGCATCCTGAATACCTGAAGCGCATGATTGCTGCCTACGTGATTGGCTATTCCATCACCGCAGACTATCTCAAGGCCAACCCGCACCTGAAGTTTGCCGAAAGAGCCGACGACACCGGCGTCATCATATCCTACAACACCGAGGCGGCCGGAAACACGGACAATATCGTAGTCCTGCCAGGTGCCATCAGCATCAATCCGCTGAACTGGAAGCGCGACGAGACTTACGCCTCGGCAGAGGAAAACCTGGGCGGCTACATCTACAACGAGAAGACAGAATCGCTTGAGCTCTATCCCCACGCTGCAGATGCCAAGATCGACTTAAAGCGAGGGGTAGTCATTACCACGACCAAGGCCGTTGCCCCCGAGACTGTAGACCTTTTCGGACCTGCCAGCTTCCACGAGAACGACTATCCTCTATACTACTTTAACATCAAGGCCAATGCTGCCACGAGAGTTGCGGCCTATAAAAACCTGTCAAAATAGGGCAAGGATGAAGTAGAAAACAAATTTATAGCCTCGACAAAATATATACAGGACCATCGGCTGCAGCACTGATTGGAATAATCAGTGTGTTCTGGTCGTTGAGGTAATAGTCATAGGCGATGTCATTGATGCTGATTTCGCCGGCCAGTCATATTTTCAGGTGTTGGTTTACAGGATTTTATCGACATCGACGGTTTTGCTTGTGTAAAATGTCAATAACCTATATCAGGTGGTTATTGCGGCG
>DDPY01000038.1:115504-120311 GCA_002342415.1 Prevotella sp. UBA2456
CGCCGATGGTACTGCAATGCAATGCGGGAGAGTAGGAGACCGCCACTTTTCAGAGAAGCCCTTTCATCAGCAACGATGAGAGGGCTTTCTTGTTTTTGTAGTTAAGTAATCGTTGAAAATCGGCTGTCCCATTTTAGGTACTAAACAAAAAAAGCAGCCTTTTCAGGCTGCTTTTTTATCACTACATATCCTTGTGGGCATCCTTCATCTTGCAGGGGAACCAGAACGAAGCAACCGTCTTCTTGTCATATTCCGTATCCATATAAAATTCACCGCCAAGCATCTCCACGATAGCACGACAAATGGAGAGACCCAGCACCGACAATTCACCAGTAGCCTTCAGCGCATCCTCCTTCTGCAGGAATGAATAGATGTCGGCACCAATCAGCTCTGCCTGTCCCATACCAGTATAGCTGACGGATACCTTGATGCCCTTACGCTCTTTTCCATATTTGATGACAATGTCTCCCTGAGTGATGTGCCTGGCAGCATTCGCCAAGAGGTGCATCATAAGCTGGTGCATAAAGTTGGTATCAAGCTCAGCCCGGCAATGCGGCGAGAGATCAGTGGTGACGCGCACGGTAACATCAGGCTTGGTCATCGTCATAGCTTCGCGGCGATAAGAAGCCATCAGCTCAGTGAGGTTTACCTCGATGAAGGTAAACGACGGGGTGATGCCCTCATACTTGGATAGTTCCAACAGCTGCGAGACGAAGTTAATCAACTGCTGGCAATCGGTGGAGATGTTTTTAGCCAATTCTTTCACCTGAGCCGGTTGTATGGACTCATCTTTCTCTTCAAGAATCATGTTGCTGTAGCCCAGAATGGCATTGAGAGGTGAGCGCAATGTATGACTGGCATTGTCTATGAACACTGACTTTAACTGCTCACTCTTCTGAGCGCGTTTGATTGCATTCTTCAGTAGTTTACGATAGTGAACATAAACGAAAAAGAAGCCAATGCAAAATACAATCAACAAAACGATAAGAATCAAAACTAATGTATACATAATAAAACTAATTTAAACGTCGTAGACATATTAAATAATTCATACAGCATGCAAAAATAATAAAACATTTTTAATTACAAAACTTTTGGGGTAAAAATCTTTCAAAAAGGTACAAAAAGCTATTAAATACCAACATAATTGAAGAAAAGAAGGGAACGAAGAAGCCCTTTCACCGTTGCTGATGAGAGGGCTTCTTTTTTAATTAAGCAGTGCTTTTTCTAGAGTTTTTTTGCTTTTGTGGAAAGAAAAGGGTAACTTTGTATGCGGATATGAAGACATGTGTAAGATTATTGTTTGTTGTGGCCGTGCTGCTTGCCGTAGGTTGTAGCCGACTGGGACGTACTGCCGAGGAGATGCGGCAGACGATAGTGTGTGCCGACTCGATGAACAAGGCGTATGTGCCGATGGACTCGCTGGCCGAGCGGCTGCAGGCTGCAGCCGACTACTATGACCGCTTCGGCACGGCCAATGAACAAGTACGTGCCCACTACCTGCTGGGCTGCGTCTATCGCGACCGCGGCGAGGCTCCCGAGGCCCTTCAGCACTATCATGATGCCGCCGACCGTGCCGATACCACCGCCACCGACTGCGACTTCTCCCTGCTGGCACGCGTGCATGGGCAGATGGCGGAGCTGTTTAATTTACAAAACATGTACAAACAGGCTCTTAAAGAAGACCGACTTGCTGAGAAGTTATCATGGAAAGCAAACGATACTCTTGCTGCCATCGCTTTTATAGAAAGTCAATGTGCGGATTATGATGAATCAACGGTTGAAGGGGCCGATAGCATTCTCTGTCTTAGCAAACGTGCTCATAGGCTTTATATGGCTTTGGGTGAAGAGCAGAAGGCTAACGTTGCTTCTGCCCCTGCCATAAACATTTATCTAAGCAGAGGCTATTATGACAAAGCTAAGGAGTTAATCGATAAGTTTGAGTATCAGTCTGAGTTTTCCGATTCTTTATTAGGGAGAATACCCAGTTATGACGTTTTCTACTATAATAAAGGTCTCTATTTCCTGTCTATACGGCAATATGATTCTGCTTCTTACTATTTCAGGAAAGAGATGTCGCTGTCTGTAGATGCGAATAATAGGAATTTAGCATTAGGCGGTTTGTATTATGTTTACAGGGATTTGAACATTAAGGATTCTATTGTCAAGTATGCTGATAAATACCGTCATTCGGTAGAGAATACAGTTACCACATTAGTATATGATAACTTGCAGAAAGTAGAGTCACAATATAACTACTCCCGCCATCAGCATATTGCTCAACAAAAAGAAGTCGAGGCAAGTCGTTATCGTCATCTGGTGTTTATATTGTTATTCTTATTTGTTTCTGTAATTATTATTGTGTCTGTGATTATATATGCAGCAAGACTGAAGAAGCAGGCTGAGATAAACCATAGAGAACAAGAATATAAGCATCATATAGAACAGCTTGAAAAAACGATGAATGATGCCTTGAAACTGAAGGAAAGCCATTTTCATGAACTTCTATGTCAAAAAGAAGCTGATATCAACCTTCTGCAAAAGAAGATTTCAGGATATGAGTTAGCTATCGGGCATGAAACAACTATAGACGAACGGTTGGTAAATACAGACATTTACCATCATTTGAAATATGTCTTGACCCATCCTAAGGAGAATATGGAGAAAGCAGACTGGGATGCCTTGACTTTAACGATAAACAAACTATTGCCCGATTTCTATGCTATGATGCATGCCAGAGCCAGTATCAGTGTAGACGAATATCATATTTGTATGCTTGTTCGCCTGTATTTCTCGCCTGCTGATATTGCTCGTTTTATAGGCTTGTCACGAGCAAGTATAACGACTAAACGCCAAGAACTGCTTAGAAAAGTCTTTGGGCAGGAAGGTAAAGCGCGTCAGTTTGACCAAATGGTGCGTCGTATAGGCCATTTGTAATTATATGGGAAACAACAGGTTATTTTTATACTAAATTATTTCCAAATTATTTGTTGACTAATATTTTTTCTTCAAATTCATTTTGTATTATCTTTGCGAGTAGAATGAAACAATAAATAACCTAAATGAGTATAGCTATGGAGAAGATTACAACGAAATTCTTATTGACCTTGCTGTTCGCCGGTATGGGATGCAGCTATGGTTATGGCCAAATGGCAGCGACTGATACCCAATCGGAGCAGGCACCAGCGTACGCCAAGCAGAACTGGGCATTGGCTGTAATGGAGAAAGGCAGTGACAGACCAGCAGTCAAGATGTATTACAGCCTTGCGGAAACGGCCTCGAACGGCGTTGAATATAACCGTGTCTACGATGGGGTATACCCGGAATTCTACTTCTGGAATCCAGATCCCAGTCAACTTGTCAGATTGCAATATGGCTACCGATGGGCCGACAGGCAAATGTTCATTTATGATTTCGAGAGTCAGAAAGAGACGCTTGCCTTTGATTTCAATCTCTCTGCAGGCGACCATTTTACGACTTTCAACGGCATGGAATGGCTGGTAGAGTCGGTGAAGGACACACTCGTAAACATATCGTTTTGCGGGACAGGCGCACCTGTCACCAAGAGGTTGCTGACGGTAAAGACACCTGACGGCAGCTGGCATGACCAGTGGCTGGAAGACTTCGGCTCTTTTACCAACTTTTTTATGCTCAGTGACTTGGATGATGTCGTCTGTTCGCAAGCTCTGTGGTTGGAATATAGCCTTGGAGAATATCTCGCAAGAGAAATTAGCGCAGACCCCATCTACACCCATGATTCCGGGTGGCTTGAAGGAACCGGTAACCCTGAAACGAAGTTGACACCTCACTCCGCCTGCAAATATAGCAATGGGGTGTTGACATTTGAAAATGTCCAATGGTTTTATCCGCATCGTGACTATACTTGCTTCTATCGTGATGGAGACCGTATCGAGCAGCTGTATGGCTGGGAGTTGCAACCTCATGTAGACCAGGGAAGTGCTTCGTTGTGCAGCGATGCCTTCACCTTCAGTGGACTGCCGGAGCCCTTGAGTGGCCAGTACACTATCCGTATCGGCAACACCGACTACACGACGGGAATCAGAGATGTCAGAACATCGTCCTCGCACAGCGGCTATACGTATGATTTGCACGGCCGAAGAACGGGACCAACGGCTACCGGCGGCATACAGATTAGAGACGGAAAGAAAGTGCTGGTGAGGTAGTTCCTCTTGTGCTGTTCTGAATCGTGGGGACAATTCTGTCCCCATGATTTTTCTGGAGTGCAGGGGAAAACTTTTTCGAGTGCGTTCCAAAAATTTTTCGAGTGCGGTGGAAAAAGTGTTAGGATGCGTTCTGGTAAAATCTGCTATTTCGTGCCTTTTTTATATTTTCACATACATGGATTTTTGTGTTTTAGGGTGTCAGGGTGTCAGAATGCCGATGTACAAAGGGCTGCACCCTGTTTTTATAGGGTGACAAGGGTGACAGGAGGCTGACAGGTCGTTGTACGTTAAAATAATTCCGTATGGTGATAAGTTCCTATGGCGTCGTGCTGTTGTTCAGACCACCCCTGGCCCCTCCTAAGTTAGGAGGGGAATTGATTTCTTTTAAAATCTTACTTTTGCCTACATGCCTACATAAAAACGAAAGAATCAGTTGTATATCAGCACCTTACGCATTTTCAAGCCTACATAAAGCCTACATAAAGCCTACATGCAGCCTACATATTTTTGGCGAAATACATACATATTCCTAGCGTTTCAAAGGGATGTGGGAGATTCGAAAAGCCGTTGTCTGTACTTTTCCGATGGTGTGTGCCTTTTGAATTCTCTAGAGAATTGAAGAG
>DDPY01000026.1 GCA_002342415.1 Prevotella sp. UBA2456
GCGACCTGAACAACTGGTATGCCAAGTTCCTGACGGACGACAATCCTGATCAGCAGCGATACAGCTTTGAGATGGAAGAGACGTTCAATCCGATAGCTCACGAGAAGCAATTCCTTGGCGAATTGAAGGACATCCGCAAGGTCGCCGATAGTTTCGATGTGGTGATGTTTCCCATTGACGGACGCATCGGCAATGGCTATACCCTTGGCGGGCGACAGTTCATCGAGCGGTTTAAGGTCGGACTCTTCGTGCCGATGCACTTCACTACAGGCTTCGAGTCCGCCTGGCGGTTCAAGGAGTTTACAGATGAAAAGGACATCCCCTTCTGGGCTATCAGCCGAGATGGAGAATCAATAGAGTTATGAATCAAAAACAACGAAGAATGATGAAAAGTTTCAAATCGAATGCGTGGATGCTTCCACAGCCCGTGCTGATTATCGGCACTTACGACAAGGACGGTCGGCCTAATGCGATGAATGCTGCCTGGGGCGGCCAGTGGGATATGCATGAAATCATGATCTCACTCGGCTCCCACCAGACCACGGACAACCTTGCCTACGACCCTGTTCACCACAACTACATCAAACTGGGCAACATCGAGGGTAAGGCTTTCTCAGACGGCAAGCAGTTGAACGGATAATCATGGCCTGGAAACTGAAGTATCGCTGCAAAGACTGTGGCTACGAGGCCGAGGTGTATGAGGGTCGCGGCTTGTTCCGTCAGCAGATTACGGCGGTGTCGTGTCCTGATTGCAAGACGATTCAGAACATCGTCGTGGGTGGCATCATCGCCGATGTCGCTCCATCCTACAGGAGCGAGGTAGGACGGTTGTGCCTGCAATGCGGCAGCGATAAGATAAGCATCTGGGATAAGAGGACCTGCCCCCGATGCCTGGGACAGATGGAGGAAACGGGCGAGAAGGAGTTCTGGACGTAATGCGATAAAGTATCTTACCCTGAAAAACGTTGAATCAAAAACAACGTTTCTCAGGATAAGACAGAGGGCAGCCCTCCACTACCGAAAAGTAATATACAGCTGAAGCGGATGGGCTACCACATGACACAGATGAGTTGATGAACGACGTTTGGATGTCAGGGCCCGTCAGACCCTAATCTCCTCCAGTTCCCCCGTCTCGGAGTCAATAATAAATCCTCTCACCACGATGTCCTTAGGCACAAGCGGATGAGTTTTGATGGTCTCTACGGTCTTGCGCACTGATTCGGGCGTGTCTTTGAAACCCTCCAGCCAGTGATGCAGGTCAATGCCGCACTTTTGAATAGTATCGAGCGTCTCGTCCGTTACACCGCGGGCTGTCATCTCATGGTGGAAGTGGCTGAAACTCATGTGGCAGGCTCCGCAATGCGAATGGGCCACCACCATAATCTCTTTCACCCCCAACTCATAAATGGCGACAATGAGGCTGCGCATGGCCGAATCGAAAGCCGAAATCACCAAGCCACCTGCATTCTTGATGATTTTGGCATCACCGTTCCTTAATCCTAAAGCCGCAGGAAGCAGTTCCGTCAGTCGGGTGTCCATGCACGAAAGCACTGCCAACTTCTTGTCGGGGTACTTGCTCGTTAAATACTTCTCGTAGCCTTTCTGCTCTACGAAGGATTTGTTGTATGCAATAATCTGGTCAATCATAACTGAATATTATATTAAAGATATGCAAAAGTACTCATTTTTGCCCGATTATTTGTAATTTCCCCCACATTATTAACAAAAGTTGAAGTAATTCCGCGGAATATAAATAGGGGAGAGGGGTAAAGAAAAAGAGTGATTAAGAATTATTTCTTATCACTCTTTTGTCATCTTTGTACACCCGCAGGGGTTCGAACCCTGGACACCCTGATTAAGAGTCAGGTGCTCTACCAACTGAGCTACGGGTGCGTCCGTTTCTTGTTTGCG
Organism: Prevotella sp. UBA2456; assembly: GCA_002342415.1. GTDB lineage: Bacteria > Bacteroidota > Bacteroidia > Bacteroidales > Bacteroidaceae > Prevotella. Next base: position 1,912 of record DDPY01000026.1, read on the forward strand.
GGTGCAAAGGTACGAACTTTTTGCGAACCCACCAAACTTTTCTACTATTTTTTTTAGAAAAAGATGAAAAAAGGCTCAGAATCCGACATTCTGAGCCTTTTTTGTATTAAAAAGAAGAGTGTTATATGAACAAAATGGTGAGTCCTGCCATTACAATGCTAACCATCGACATGAGCTTGATGAGGATGTTGAGCGAGGGGCCTGAAGTGTCCTTGAAGGGGTCGCCAACGGTATCGCCGACAATAGTAGCCTTGTGAGCGAAAGAGCCCTTGCCACCGAAGTTGCCTTCCTCAACCATTTTCTTCGCATTGTCCCATGCTCCTCCGGCATTGGCCATGAAGACGGCCAGGGTGAATCCGCCAGCGAGGCCGCCAACAAGCAATCCAAGCACACCTGCAACACCCAGCACGATGCCTACCACTATGGGGATGGCAATGGCGAGCAGCGAGGGGAATATCATCTCGCGCTGGGCAGCACGAGTGCTGATCTCTACACACGAGCCATAGTCGGGCGTGCCCTTGCCTTCGAGAATGCCTGGAATCTCACGGAACTGGCGGCGCACCTCCTCAACCATCTTCTGGGCGGCGCGACCTACAGCCTCCATTGTGAGTCCGCAGAACAGGAAGGCTGCCATAGCACCGATGAACGCGCCTACGAGCACCTTGGGATTCATGAGGTTCACCTGGAAATAGTTCATGAAGTCGGGGATGGTAGCCTGCGATGCACTGATGAGTTCGCCCTTGACATTCTCCATCATGATGCCTGCCCGCTGCATGGCTATCTTGATTTCCTCGATATAGCTTGCCAACAGAGCGAGGGCGGTGAGGGCTGCCGAGCCAATGGCAAAGCCTTTGCCGGTGGCCGCAGTGGTATTGCCGAGGGCATCGAGGGCATCGGTACGGTGGCGTACTTCTTCGCCCAACTCAGACATTTCGGCATTGCCGCCGGCATTGTCGGCAATAGGTCCGTAGGCATCGGTAGCCAGCGTGATGCCTAAGGTGGAGAGCATGCCTACGGCAGCGATACCGATTCCATAGAGACCGTGGGCCAGACTTTCGCTGGACATGGAGAGATCGAAGCCATTGGCGAATGCATAGCTAAGCATGATGGCCACTCCGATGGTAATCACGGGGATGCAGGTGGAAATCATGCCCGTACCTATACCTTTTATAATAACGGTAGCCGCACCGGTGAGTCCAGCCTCCGAGATGCGCTGGGTAGGCTTGTAGCTGTGGGAGGTATAGTATTCGGTGGCCTGACCAATGATGACACCTGCTGCCAATCCGGAGATAACGGAGAAGGAGAGTCCGAGCCAGTTGTTGATGCCCAGCAGGTAAAGGATGGCGAAGGTAGCTGCCGCAATGAGTACTGCCGACACATTGGTGCCGAGAGACAGCGAGTGGAGCAGGTCTTTCATGGTAGCTCCCTCCTTGGTACGCACCAAGAAGATGCCAATCAACGAGAGGAAGACACCAACGGCAGCAATGAGCATCGGAGCAATAACAGCCTTGAGCTGCATGCCGTCGGCAGCACTGGCAGCAAAGGCAGAGGCTCCGAGTGCGGCGGTAGACAAGACGGAGCCGCAATAGCTCTCGTAGAGGTCGGCACCCATACCGGCCACATCGCCCACATTGTCGCCCACATTGTCGGCAATGGTGGCGGGATTGCGCGGATCATCCTCAGGGATGTCAGCCTCGACCTTACCCACGATGTCGGCTCCCACATCGGCAGCCTTGGTGTAGATGCCGCCGCCGACACGGGCAAAGAGTGCCTGAGTGGAAGCACCCATGCCAAAGGTAAGCATGGTGGTGGTGATGGAGATAAGTCCGTCGGAATCGAAGATGTTGAGCACGACAAACCAGATGGCAATATCGAGCAGGCCGAGACCGACAACGGTGAGACCCATCACTGCACCGGAACGGAAAGCCACCTTCAGTCCGCTGTCAAGACTCTTGCGCGCAGCATTGGCGGTGCGGGCAGAGGCGTAGGTAGCCGTCTTCATACCGAAGAATCCGGCAAGACCGGAGAAGAAACCGCCTGTCAGGAAAGCAAACGGCACCCAGGGGTTCTGCACATGCAGTCCGTAGGCCATGAAGGCAAACAGCACGCACAGCACGGCAAAGACGATGCCTACGACCTTGTACTGCTGTTTCAGATAAGCCATAGCACCGCGACGCACATAAAGGGCAATCTCGCGCATGCGAGGAGTGCCCTCGTCTTCTCCCATCATCTGACGGAAAAAGAAAAAGGCCATGCCCAGGGCTACAATGGAAGCCACGGGCACGAGCCAGAATACACTTGGAATACTCATAAGGTTATTAGGTTTTGTTATTGGGATGATTACGGTTGGTTACCTCCGAGATTACTCGTCGGCAATGTAGTCGGACAGGCTGTCGGCATCTTCGTCAGCATCCGTCTCAATCTCGAAGGTGGTGCGATAGTTGTCCTCGTTGATTTCGTCATCGTTGGGATCCTCGAGCTCTACATCATCTTCATCAGGACGGTTGTAGGTGTCCTCAATCTCTACATCGGCATCCTCGTCCTCCAGGTCCTCGTCACTGATATGCTTATCAAACTTCATGCGCGGCTTGAAGGTCTCGGGCTTCAGCTTGGCAAAAATAGCCTCCACCCAGGTGCCCTTTGACACTTCCAGCACCTCGTATCCGTCGGCAACCTTCTTGTCGTACATGCCGCCCTTCTTGTGCAGACGGTCCTTGGGCAGGGTAGTGGTGGAGATATCGAAACCACTCTCGATGATGTCCTGAATAGACTGCGACAGCGAGTCCCAGCCGCCGCCGAAATTGCGGTCGAGCACTTCGATGAGCTTGGCTGCAGTGATATGGCGGATGTTCTCATAGGTGAGGTCTGTGACACGCATGATGGGACGCTTCTTGATGGCCCAGATGACTTTCGCGTCGTCTCCCATCCTCACACTGCCCACCTTGTAGCCCTGATTGGTGTAGCGCTGCTTGACATTCTTGTCATCGTCTTTCAGCTCCTCTATCATGAAGGCACTGCGGATGATGTCAATGTAATGGCGAAGATTCTCCTTCACCTCGGCATCCTTGACACCCTGTTCGAGCAGACGGAACACATCGTTCTCCTGAATGTCCCAGATGCTGCTCTTGTTCAGTGTCTTCAAACCTATACTCTGCTTTTCGGTTTGGTCAGTCTTCACCTCGTTCTCTTTGTCCTTCTTCATGTTTTACCTTATTATTTATAATGTTTATCTTGATTTGTTTGCAAAAGTACATACTTTATTTTCGATTTACAAGTTTTTCGCTGATATTTTTTGTTAATTTCCACAAAATGCACTAACTTTGCATCTGAAATGAGTGAACCATTAGCAGAAAGACTGCGTCCAAGGACACTGGACGACTATATCGGACAAAAGCACCTGGTAGGCGAGGGGGCTGTGCTGCGCAAGATGATTGATGCGGGGCGCATCTCGTCGTTTATCCTGTGGGGACCTCCCGGGGTGGGGAAGACCACTCTGGCACAAATCATTGCCCACCGCCTGCAGACACCCTTTTACACGCTCTCGGCAGTGACCAGCGGAGTGAAGGATGTCCGAGACGTGATAGAACGCGCACAGAAAGGACGCTTCTTCAATGAAGCCTCGCCCATACTGTTTATCGACGAGATACACCGTTTCTCGAAGTCGCAGCAGGACTCCTTGTTGGGCGCTGTCGAGAAGGGAGTGGTCACCCTGATAGGTGCCACCACCGAGAACCCTTCGTTCGAGGTGATCCGCCCGCTGCTATCGCGCTGTCAGCTGTATGTGCTGAAGTCTCTGGACAAGGATGACTTGCTGGAACTGCTGAACAGGGCTATCACACAAGACATTTATCTGAAGGAACGGAAGATAGCATTGCAAGAGACGGGTGCCATCCTGAGATACAGCGGAGGCGATGCCCGTAAGCTGCTGAATATCTTGGAATTGGTTGTGGAATCTTCAACCAGTGATGAGGTAACAATTACCGACTCCATAGTCGAACAATGCCTGCAACAGAATCCGCTGGCCTACGACAAAGACGGCGAGATGCATTACGACATCATCTCGGCATTCATCAAAAGCCTTCGCGGCTCAGATCCTGATGCTGCCCTCTACTGGATGGCACGCATGATAGAGGGTGGGGAAGACCCGCAGTTTATTGCCCGACGGATGGTAATATCGGCCTCCGAGGATATCGGGCTGGCCAATCCTAATGCACTGCTGTTGGCGAATGCCGCTTTCGACACGGTGATGAAGATAGGGTGGCCCGAGGCACGCATTGCGCTGGCAGAGGCTGCCGTCTATCTGGCCACCTCGCCCAAGAGCAACTCAGCCTATCTGGGGATAGACCGTGCACTGGCATTAGTCCGACAAACGGGCAATCAGCCAGTCCCGTTGCATCTTCGCAATGCACCGACATCGTTGATGAAAGACCTGGGCTATAGTGACGGCTACAAGTATCCGCACGATTATCCAGGCCACTTCACACCGCAGCAGTATATGCCCGATGCTTTGCAAAACGAGCGTTTATGGCAGGCTCAACACTCGCCGTCAGAAGAAAAACTCTACGAGCGAATGGTGAATTATTGGGGAGACAGGTTTAAATAAAAGAGTTAAACACCTATTTAGTCGTGGACGACATATTACAACAAGTTATAGAATTTCTTGGCACGTTTGCTTTTGCCATTTCAGGCATCCGACATGCCGCAGCCAAACATTTCGACTGGTTTGGCGGCTATGTTTGCGGCATTGCGGTGGCCATCGGCGGAGGAACAATCCGTGATGTGATGCTGGAGACAACACCATTCTGGATGACCAATCCTATTTATATTATATGTACGGCTTTGGCATTGCTCTTTGTTATTATCTTTGCCAAATACATGGAAGGATTACGAAACACATGGTTCGTCTTCGACACACTGGGTTTAGCGCTCTTTACCATTGCAGGCATACAGAAATCGCTTGTCTTCGGCCAACCGTATTGGGTGGCTATTATTATGGGATGTATCACGGGTTCTGCAGGTGGAGTGATTCGTGATGTACTGCTCAACAACGAACCTGTCATCTTCCAGCGCGAGATATATGCCATAGCCTCTATTCTTGGAGGTATAATCTATTGGACACTAATGACTTGCGGTACGTCGAATGAAGTGGTGGTACTGACATCATTCCTCATCATCTGCGCCATACGGTTCCTTGCCGTGCGATATCATCTGGCCCTCCCCACATTAAAAAACGAGTAGGGGAGTGACCCCTACTTCGCCATTCGATAGATAGCTCTCATGTCATCGGTATCAATCTTCTCCATCGCACCCAGCGTAAGGGTGCCGCCACGCGAGCACTTTTCAACCATTTCCTCGATTTCATTGTCGGTAATCTCTCTGCCCAGCAATTCATGGATGTTCGTAGGCATTCCTATCTTGTGGTAGAAATCCTCAACGGCACGGATTCCTTTTTCTGCGGTTTCATCGGGATGTGCAAAGTCGTTTTCAACACCCATCACATTGACCGCAAACCGAACGAAACGACTCAGGTGCTTGTCCTTCACATATCGTGCCCATGAGGGCCACAATGCGGCCAGTCCGGCACCATGGGTCACGCTGAAGAGCGCGCTGAGTTCGTGTTCCATCTTGTGGGTGGCAAAATCCTTCTCCGTTCCACATTCTGTCAAATCGTTGTGTGCCAGCGAACCTGCCCACATGATCTGTGCACGGTTACGATAGTCATCAGGATGCTCCATGACCGCCAGCACCGAGTCCTTCACCGTACGCAACAGCGCCTCGGCAATGGCATCTGTCAGTGTCATATCCTCATATTTAGAGAAGTATCGCTCCATCGTGTGCATCATGATGTCGGTTGCACCGGCTGCAGTCTGGTAAGGTGGCAGGGTATAGGTGCGCTCGGGGTTCATCACCGCAAAGCGGCAACGGCATAGGTCGCAGTTGAAGCCTCGCTTGACCAGTCCGTCATCTTTGGTAATCACAGTGCTCGACGACATCTCGCTACCAGCCGCGGGGATGGTCAGCACTACACCGATGGGCAGACAGGCCTGTGGCACACCTTTGCTATCCCAGAAGTCCCAGACATCGCCATCATAGGGCACACCGTAGCCGATGGCTTTGGCGGAGTCAATCACCGAACCGCCACCCACGGCAAGAATGAAGTCCACCTGCTCACGACGGCAGAGTTCAATGCCTTCATACACTTTCGACAGCATCGGATTGGGCACCACACCACCGAGTTCTACAAAAGAAATACCAGCCTGTCTGAGTTGCTCGCGTACAATATTGAGCAATCCGGAACGTTCGGCAGAGCCTCCGCCATAATGGATAAGCACCTTGCTGCCATGCTGACTGGCCACCAGGGCTCCAATCTGCTGTTCAGCCGTTTTCCCAAACACGATGCGCGTTGGGGCATAGAAATTGAAATCGTTAATCATAGTCTGTTATTCTTTATGGTTTGTCCTACTATTATTGACGCTTTAGGGGTATTTTTGTTAGCATTGCAAAGATACAAATTAGTTCGCAAATAGCCAAAGACTTTTTGAATAATATCTTAAACCAAATTACCTATTTATCATAATGGCGATTATTTCGGTATTCAGCTTGATAATCAGAATGAGCTAATTTTATTTAGAAGAAATACAAAAATAACGTAAAAATTAAAGTTTTTGCTATCTCTGCTTTGCAATTTGAAGATTTCTTTGTAACTTTGCGGTCGTTTTATAAAACAAATCGAGAATGGAAGCTTTTTTTAGGACGCACCGGTATCTGGTTGAGCATGTAAATGCTCCTGTTCGTCGCATCCTTATGGATGAGATTGACTGGAGCAATCGCATGATTGGCATCAAGGGCACTCGCGGCATCGGAAAGACAACATTCTTGCTACAATACGCTAAGGAAAATTTTGATATTCAGGACCGAAAGTGCCTCTATATCAATATGAACAATTTCTATTTTCAAGGGCGCGGCATTGCAGACTTTGCTGGCGAATTCTGTAAAAAAGGCGGTCGCGTATTGTTGATAGACCAAGTGTTCAAGCAGCCAGACTGGTCTAAGGAGCTTCGCAAGTGCTACGACTTGTATCCTTATCTGAAGATTGTATTTACCGGTTCCAGCGTGATGCGACTGAAGGACGAAAATCCCGAGCTTAACGGTATCGTGAAATCATACAATCTCCGTGGATTCTCCTTTCGGGAATTTCTAAACCTCCTGACTGACAACAATTTCCATCCATACACGCTGGAAGAAATACTGAGTGACCATGAGCATATCATCAAGCAGATATTGCCTAAGGTGTCGCCGATGCGCTACTTTCAGGACTATATCCATCATGGTTTCTATCCTTTCTTCCAGGAGCATCGCAACTACTCGGAGAATTTGCTGAAGACAATGAACATGATGACCGAGGTGGACATCCTGCTGGTGAAGCAGATAGAACTGAAATACCTGACGAAAATCAAGAAACTGTTCTATCGGTTGGCAGAAGGAGGTCCCAAGGCTCCTAATGTCTCTCAGCTGGCAAAGGATATCGAGACCAGTCGTGCTACGGTGATGAACTATATCAAGTATCTGACCGATGCCCGACTGTTGAACATGATTTATCCCGTAGGAGAAACGTTTCCGAAGAAACCTACCAAGGTGATGCTTCACAACTCTAACCTACTCTATGCCATCTACCCTATCCATGTCGACAAGCAGACGGCCATGGAGACCTTCTTTGTCAACTCGCTGTGGAAAGATCATAAAGTTAACCAGCAGGGGCGCGACCAATACTATTTGGTGGATGGCAAGCTGAAGTTCCGTATCTGTGATGCTGAAGCTTTTAATAGAATAAGGTGTATGCCGGATACCATCTATGCACGATACAACACAGAAATAGGCAGAAACAACCAAATACCTTTGTGGTTATTAGGATTTCTCTATTAAACAAACAATATTTATTCATTTTTAATATCTATTCTAAACAAATGGCTAAAGAAAAGAAATTTATCACCTGTGATGGTAACGAGGCTGCGGCTCACGTGAGCTATATGTTCTCGGAGGTAGCTGCTATCTACCCCA
>DDPY01000017.1:0-72299 GCA_002342415.1 Prevotella sp. UBA2456
AACCTATTTCAGTACAAGACAGAGTCTTTTCTGCCCCCTCATTTCTACGCATTATAATTTCTTGCAAAATTAGGGCGAAAAAATAGGCTTCAAAAAGTATGATTTTTCGACGTTTTATTTGCATACACCATGAAATTTTCGTACCTTTGCAATGTCGGAAGTGAGACGGAAGGGAGCTGCCAGGCGAGGCAGAATTTGCGTTCAGGCCTGCGAAAATTTACGCCCTGCCCAGGCAGTAAAAACGGATGCCCCACGGAGGACAAAAGGAGCGAGCGAGCTCCGAATAAAAAATTAACAAATTTATTTACATTATCTAAAAAAAAGAGGCCCCCTACTCGATGGCGAGCGGGAACCTCTATGTCAAGACAAGAAGTTATTACTTCATGTCAGCTTCAGCGGCCTTCGTCTTGGGATCGTCGGCACCATAGCGGCCGTAGTAGGCCTGATAGCGGTTGTAGCCCCAGTTGGCCTGAGCCTTCGTAGGATCGAGCTCCTTAGCCTTGTCGAAGGCAGCAATGGCCTCGTCGTAGTTCTTCTGAGCGGTGGGCTGGTCGGTAGCATTGGCAGCGAGCACGCTGAGGCAGGCTCCGAGATAGGTCCACACTACAGGATTGTCGGGCTTGGCCTGTGAAGCCTTGCGGAGCCACTTGGCACCCTCTTCGGCATTGTTGTCGTTGACAGCCATCAGACCCTTGTTGGCCAGTGCGGTGAACGAGTTGGGGAACTTAGCCAAATGGTTGTCGAGCAGTGCGGTCTGAGCAGCCTTGTCCTTCATACCCTCGTACATGGCGTTCAGGCCATCGAGGATGACATCGTTCTCAGGCTCAGCCTCGTACATCTGCTTCAGCTGGTTGACATAGCCCAGCGAGTCCTCGCGGGTCTTGAGGTTCGAACGCATGGCATAGAGCTGGAAGTTGATAGCGTCCTGCTTCTGCTGGGGATCGCGCTTGGCCACCTCGAAATACTTGTTGGCCTTGTCGAGCTGCCCGGCCTGATAGGCATAGCGGCCGGCGAAGAAGGCTACCTGTCCGATGTAGTCTTTCTCGGCATTGTGGTCCTGAGCAGCGAAGAAGGGATCTTCGCCAGCATCGACAAACGTGCCCCAATACTTCAGTACACCTGCATCGTTGCCCTTCTGAGCCTCGGTCTGGCCGATGTTGACCAGGTTGGGACGCACTGCCCACACACGGGCGGCATTCTTCTCGGCATAACGGGGCTTCACCTTGCCCTTGGCATTGGGCAGCTGGTCGTATTTGTTACACTCGATAGCATTCTCGATAGCAAAGCAGAGGTTGTCGGCCAGTCCAAGGGTGTCGTAGTCCTTGGCCTTGCCTCCCATCTGGGCTGCCAGCTGGTTCTCGGCAATGGTACCGGTCTCGTTGGTCACCTTGTTCATGGCAAGGTCTACCAGGTGGTTGTAGGCTTCAGCCTTCTCGGCATTGTCTGCCAGCTGGGCCAGGTTCTGCTTGAGCAGCTCGGCTGCCTGGGCATAGTCCTTCGATTTCTTGATTGCCTTGAGGGCATCGCTGTTACCGGCAAAGGCCGTAGCAGTTGCTGCGAACATCATTGCCATCATCATTAACTTTTTCATAAGCCTGAATGATTTGATTTAACAATTTTACTATTTACAAGTTATTTAAGAATTTAGTTATTCTCTTCTTCCGGAGTTTCGATTTGCGGGGTATCGATAGCTTCGTCCTGAAGCTCCTCATCGACTATCTCGGCCTCCTCGACATCCTCTTCCTGACTGGACATCACCTTGCAGACGCTGGCGATAGTGTCGTTCTTCTTTGTCAGGTTGATGAGACGAACGCCCTGGGTGGCACGTCCTGCCACACGCACGTCAGCACACTTCAGGCGGATGAGTATGCCCGACTTGTTGATAATCATGAGGTCGTTCTCGTCGGTCACCACCTTGATGGCCACCAGACGTCCGGTCTTCTCGGTGATGTTAAGCGTCTTGACGCCCTTGGCACCGCGAGCAGTCTTGCGATAGTCCTCAACCTCTGAGCGCTTGCCGTAGCCATTCTCTGAGACAACCATGATGGTCTCGGTCTGCGGATCATTGACGCACACCATACCAACCACCTCGTCGTCGCCGCCATCGAGGCGCATGCCGATGACACCCGTAGAAACACGACCCATAGAGCGGATGTCGTTCTCGTCGAAGCGCACGGCACGACCGTTGCGGTTGGCGAGCAACAGCTCGTTGTGGCCATTGGTGAGTCGGACGCCTACCACCTCGTCGCCATCATTGATATTGATGGCACGTACACCAGCGGCACGCACGTTCTTATACTGGTCGAGACGGGTCTTCTTGATGATACCCTGCTTGGTGGCAAAGACCACATAGTGCGACTGCAGGAACTCCTCGTCATTGAAGTTCTTGATGCGCAGCACGGCATTGACGGCATCGTCGGGCTCGATGTTGAGCATGTTCTGGATGGCACGACCCTTCGAGTTCTTATCGCCCTCGGGAATCTCGTAGCACTTCTGCCAATAGCAACGTCCCTTCTGGGTGAAGAAGAGCAGCGTGTTGTGCATGGTGGCAGGATAGATATACTCGGTGAAGTCGTTGTCGCGATGACGAGCTGCCTTGGCGCCGACGCCTCCCCTGCCCTGCTCATGGAACTCGTCGAGCTTGGTGCGCTTGACATAGCCCATGTGCGAGATGGTGATGACCACAGGATCATCGGGATAGAAGTCCTCGGCATTGAACTCATGGTCGAAGGGGATAATCTCCGTACGGCGCTCGTCGCCATACTTCTCCTTCACCTCCTGCAGCTCCTGCTTCATTACCTCCTTACAACGCTCTGGGTTGTTGAGGATTTCCTCTAAGTCGGCAATGAGCTTCATCAGGTCGTCGTACTCCTGGTGGAGCTGGTCGACACGCAGTCCAGTGAGCTGTGACAGGCGCATGTCGACGATAGCCTTCGACTGGAGTTCGTCGAGATTGAAGCGTGCCTCCAGGTTGCGCTGGGCATCGCTGGGAGTCTTGCTGTTACGAATGATATGCACCACCTCGTCGATGTTGTTGACGGCAATAATCAAGCCTTCGAGGATGTGGGCACGCTCCTGAGCCTTGCGCAGGTCGTACTTGGTACGACGGATGGTGACATCGTGACGATGCTCAACGAAGTACTTGACGCACTCCTTCAGCGTGAGCAGGCGGGGACGACCCTTCACCAGCGCGATATTGTTGACAGAGAACGAACTCTGCAGGGCTGTCATCTTGAACAGCTTGTTGAGCAGTACGTTGGCATTGGCATCGCGCTTGCAGTCGACGACGATACGCATACCTTGACGGCCCGACTCGTCGTTGACATTGGCCACGCCCTCAATCTTATGCTCGTTGGCCAAGTCGGCGATGTACTTCACCAGATCGGCCTTGTTGACTCCATAGGGAATCTCGGTGACCACAATCTTGTCGTGGGTCTCGGTAGACTCAATCTCGGCCTTGGCGCGCATCACGATGCGGCCACGACCTGTCTCGTAGGCATCGCGCACACCCTGCAGACCATAAATATAGGCACCTGTGGGGAAGTCGGGGCCAGGGATATACCGCATCAACCCATCAGTATCAATATCGGGATTGTCGATATAGGCACAGCAGCCATCGATAACCTCACCCAGATTGTGGGTAGGCATATTGGTGGCCATACCTACGGCAATACCGTTACCGCCATTCACCAGCAGGTTGGGAATCTTGGTGGGCATCACCGAAGGCTCGACCAGCGAGTCGTCGAAGTTGTTGACCATATCGACGGTCTCCTTCTCCAGGTCGTCCATGATATGCTCACCCATCTTCGAGAGGCGGCACTCGGTGTAACGCATAGCGGCTGGAGAGTCACCGTCGACACTACCAAAGTTACCCTGTCCGTCGACCAGTGTATAGCGCATATTCCACTCCTGGGCCATACGCACCAGCGCACCATAGACTGACGAGTCGCCGTGAGGGTGATACTTACCGAGCACCTCACCGACCACGCGGGCACACTTCTTATAGGGCTGGGTACTGACATTGTTGATGCCCATCATACCGTAGAGGATGCGGCGGTGTACGGGCTTGAAGCCATCGCGCACATCAGGTAAGGCACGAGCCACAATGACGGACATCGAATAGTCGATGTAGGAGGACTTCATCTCCTCCTCAATGTTGATTTTTACAATTCTGTCGTTGTCAAATGTTTGATCCATCTATTTTATTTGCTATTTACGAATTTACTATTTACTATTTTGCATTTTTCGCATCATTTCGCGTTTAAGGCACTTTTCGAGCCCGTCAGCGCATTTTTAACTGTTTCTAAAACCGTACAAAGGTAGGTATTTTTCGCGAAACCACGAAAGATTTTAAGCAATATTAAAGATTAAACGCTAAAGGAGTCACGATCGTTGAGCACCCTGAACTTGCCGCGCCGGCGCCGCAGCTCCTCGATATCGAGGTCGACGGTGAGCGCCTGCACCTCGTTGGGACGGCAATGCCCCAACGTCTTGCCATAGCAGTCGATGACACACGAACAGCCCCGATAGTGGCTATAAGGGTCGTTGCCCACACGGTTAACACCAATGAGAAAGCATTGATTCTCGACAGCTCTGGCACGGGTGAGCACCTGCCATGCTGCCTGACGGTTCTCTGGCCAGTTGGCTACCACGATGATGACATCATAGGGAAGCCTGTCACTATAACGGGCCCACACGGGGAAACGCAGGTCATAGCAGGTGAGCAGCAGAAAGCGCACACCCTCATACTCGAAGCAGCACTGGTCGTCGCCAGGAGTATAGTAGCGGTCCTCATGACCATAGGTGAAGAGATGATGCTTATCGTAGTAGTGGATGCTTTCCGTACGAGCATCGATGAAATAGTGGCGATTGCGATAATGTCCATCGGCATCTATCACGGGCACACTGCCACAGACCGCACAGGGATAAGGAGAACGGGCAGCGGTCATCATCCAGTCGCGCCCGATATTGGTGTCTTCAGGCTGGGCAATACCTACAGGGTCGGTGACAAAACCCGTGCTCCACATCTCGGGCAACACGTATAGGTCGCTCTCCGGATGCTCGGAGAACAACTGCTGAGCGGCTCGGACATTTTCCTCAGGATTGGCCCAGACGATATCGGTTTGTAGTAGGGTTACTCTCAATATTCCAGCATTTGAGTGGTCAACTGACCGTTGAAGGACACCGTGTGTCCGACCATATAGCACGAGGCATCGTCGGGCACACAGACGGAGGTGCGCACATGAAATCCAGCATCGTCAACCTTCTCGTATTCCATATTGTTAAGAATGGCCTGCGAGAGTATCTGGGCTGGCACACGCTTCTCGTAGAGCGACTTGCGGAAATCGCGGGAGAAGAGCTGCCGTTCACCCTGAAAGATGCTCAGATGGATGATGTTGTCGTAGTAGACATTCTCCACGCTGATACCATCCTCATTGACCACCTGACGCGACACCTTATACCGCGTGGGATTGATGGCAATATAGAGATGGTAGCGCTGACCGTTGTAGAAGACTACCGTATCGCGCTTTAAAACCTCGGTAAGCGTCAGAATCTTGGGGGTGGTCTGTTCAAACACTTCCGTCAGCTGAGCGTCATCGCTTTTCCTCAGTTTGGTGAGTTCACCCGCCATCGACTTGATCCACAGCAGATGCTCTGTCTGTTTTTCAATATGATAGCGGCCTTCGGAGCCGATATAGAGCGTATCGTCGACCACACGGAAATAGGCAGGCATGGAGGTGGAATCAGAATAGTAGACGCTATCGCCACGCATCTGGAAGACGGCATTCTCGGAGTCATCGTCAATCCACACACCTTGCATCAGGCGTTTGGCCTCACGACTCTCGTCCCGTTCGGAAGCGGGCTTCCCCCCCGTGCAGGCCAGCAGCATCAGCACGACTGCATATAATATATAATGTATCACATTATTCATATACGGACCGTAAAAATATCATTCGAACAGCTCAGCATCGGCCAGTAGCGGCTGACACAAGTCTTTGTCGCTGGTGAGCACTTTGCTTGGATCGATAGGCCATTGGATGCCCAGCGCAGGATCGTTCCAACGAATGCCAGCCTCTGCCTGAGGCATATACACATTGTCGACCTTATAGGTGAAGATTGCCTCATCGCTCAAGACAAGAAATCCATGAGCAAAACCGCGGGGAATAAAGAACTGACGTTTGTTCTCATCGCTCAGTTCGACCATAACATGCTGTCCAAAGGTTGGCGACGAACGGCGGATGTCGACAGCCACGTCAAGCACTCGCCCCTTGATGACGCGTACCAACTTAGCCTGAGAATACTCACCCTTCTGATAATGCAAACCGCGAAGGACACCGAAACTGGACTTCGACTCGTTGTCCTGAATAAAATCGACAGGACCAACAGATTCGATGAATTCTTGCTTCTTCCATGACTCGAAAAAGTATCCTCTTACATCATTAAATACCCGAGGCTCAATGATATACACGCCTTCGATATCGGTTTTCTTGAAATCCATTTACGCTTTTTTGTTATAATGTGATGCAAAGTTACGAAAAAAAGCGAGATATGCAAAGAGAAGAAACAAAAAAAATAATTTTTCTTGCATGGTTTCAAAAAAAGTATTATCTTTGCATCGTGATTCAACTCGGAAGACATATCGAGATACTGCTGTTGGACAATGACTGCGTCATCGTTCCAGACTTTGGTGGCTTTGTTGCACACCATGCCAGCGCCTATTATGACGAGGGCGACCATATGTGGTTACCCCCGACGCGTACGCTGGGGTTTAACGCACAGCTGCGTATCAACGATTCGCTATTGGTACAGTCGTATGTCACTGCCTACGACATCAGCTATCCCGAAGCCTTGCGCCGTATAGAGGGCGAGGTGAACGAGATGAAGCGCATGCTGCAGGATGAAGGACGCTTCCTGATTGAGAATATTGGCACGTTGACAATCAACAGCGAGGGCAACTACCAGTTTATTCCCTTTGAGGCAGGCATCTTGTCACCTGAATACTACGGATTGGGCGGTTGTGAATTTATCACCTTAAACGAACGCAGAATCGTTGCGGCTCCGAATATCGACAATCAAATGGCTCTTTCCCAAACGGCAGAGGAACAGCAGGATGAACCACAAGCCGATGGTCCCACGCTACTTGACTTCACAGACGAACAGGAAGAACAGTACGAACGCACTATTCATATCAAGATGTCATGGATACGCAATACGGTGGCCATCGCAGCAGCCGTCATTGCATTCTTTATCATGGCAACACCAATTGCCAACAGCAATCTCGGCACCCGTACAATGAGTCACCTGAAGAGCAACCTGCTCTACAAGCTCATCCCCCAAGACACGAACATGATGCCTGCTACGCCCGTCGCCGAGGTAGCAGCCCCCACCCCTTCCACAGCAGAGACTGTCACTACAGACACTCCGTCACAGACAGCAGCCAAGGACTCGGCTATCGCCCACCCCACTGCCACAGCCCCCAAGAAGGTCTCACGCCCCTATTGCATCGTGCTGGCCAGTCAGGTGAGGAAGAGCAATGCAGAATACTATGTGGAGCAGTTGAAGAAGGAAGGCTACGATGCCGAGGTCTACATCCACAACGATATTGTGCGCGTGGTGATGGGTGCCTACGAAACAGAGGAAGAAGCCCATCGGCAGTTGAACAAGGTGAATACCAAGGAAGAATTCTACGAAGCCTGGGTGTATAAAAGAGTTGAGAGTTGAAAGTTGAAAGTTGAGAGTTAAGAGTTAAGAGTGGAGAGTTACCATGAAGCGCGTCAGATGCCCCAAATGTGACCACTATATCATCTTCGACGAGACTCGCTATGAGGCTGGTCAGTCACTCGTGTTCAAATGCGACGAATGCGGGCGCGAGTTCGGCATCCGTATCGGAGTGTCGAAACTGAGAAACACCCAGAAGGAGGAACAGCCCGACGAACAGGAGAATGCGGAGGGATGCGGTTCGATAGTCATCATTGAAAACGTGTTTCACTACAAGCAGGTCATTCCCCTGCGCATGGGCGACAATGTGATAGGCCGATACCAGAAGGGCAATGCCGCCAACTGTACGTTTGAGACGGTAGACCCCAGTGTAGACTTAAATCATTGCACGCTGAATGTCAGTCGTGACAAACGAGGCGGGCTGCGCTATACGCTCTTTGACAACAACAGCAACACGGGCACCTTTGTCGGTGATGTAGAGTTGCAGCCTCGTGAGCGCCGCATCATCAGCGACGGAACTCTTTTTACCTTAGGCGCTACCAGCATCATCTTACGCACTGCCGATAGCGAGGAAAATCATTCCCAACAGGACTAACGCCAGGTCGACCACCTTTGCCTTCAGATTCTTCTCATGGAAGAAAGCTGCCCCAAACAGGAAGCTCACAATGACGCTGCCCCGTCGAATCATGGAGACAATCGAGATCATGGCATCTGGCAATGACAGGGAGTAGAAATACATGAAGTCGGCCGTTGACAGGAAGATGCTGACGAAGATAATGCTCCAATGCCAATGGAAAGGCGTTGTCTCATGGTGGCGGGGCCACCACAACAGCAGCAGCATGGTGAGCATGATGAAGCACTGATAGATATTATACCACGACTGCACCATCATGCGGTCGAGCCCCACGCCCCCACTCTCGACAGGTGCCATCAGATATTTGTCGTAGAGTCCACTGATGGCTCCCATTGCAGCGGAGCCGACAATCATCCATATCCAATGGTCACGCCGGAAGTCGATACCCTCTTTCTTTCCACTACGACTCAGCATGAAGAAGGAGGCTACCGCCAGCAGCACTCCCAGCCACTGCCAGCCGTTCAGCCGTTCGCCAAACACCAGAAGGGCACCCACCAGCACCATCACAGGACGCGTAGCATTGATAGGGCCGACAATGGTCAGCGGAAGGTGTTTCATGCCGAAATAGCCCAAAATCCAACTGGACAATACGATGAGCGACTTCAGCAGAATGTACTTATGCATCTCCCATCCCCCTGAAGCCACATGGAAGATGGAACCGTCGAGCATGTCCGTCGAACCACTGAGTACGATGAACGGCAGGAATATCAGTGATGAGAAAAAGGTGTTCAGAAACAATACTGGAATGACGGCATTCTCGCGAAGTGCCTCTTTCTTAAACGAATCGTAGCAGCCCAACAGCGCTGCCGACATAAAAGCCAATATCAGCCAAGCCATGATGATTTACGATTTTGACATTTACAATTTACGAGTTATAATTTTGCCATTTCTTCTTTACTATTGGTATGCCACATCTTCGAGGAACAAAGCCTTAGCGGGCATCGATTCCCCCGCCTGCGTGCGCTGCTTGCCCTCTATCACCTGACGGAACTCGTCGAGGGTCATCCGCCGACGGCCCACCTCGATGAGTGTGCCCACCACAGCACGGACCATATTCCGCAGAAAACGGTTGGCAGTAATCTCGAAATACCATGTTGTCTCCGAAGTCTGATGCCATTGGGCGTGAGTGATGTGGCAAAGTGTTGTCTTCACATCGGAACCAGCCTTGCAGAAAGCCCCGAAGTCGTCGTATTCCAACAGCACCCGGCCGGCCTCATTCATCAACGCATAGTCGAGCTGATAGTGGAGCTCAAGTGAATAGTGCCGCAAGAAAGGGTCTTTGCGAGTATGGACATAGTAACGGTAGGTACGGGCCACAGCAGAAAAGCGGGCATGCATATCGGTGCTGACGGCTTCGATGCCATAGACACCTATATCCTGATGGAGCAGGCCATTCAACTTATGAGTCAACAACTGGGCATCAAATATCGCATCCGTATCGAAGTGGGCTGCCATCCGACGGGCATGAACACCGGTGTCGGTACGGCCTGCCCCGACAACGCTCACTTCTTCGCGCAACAATAGGGACAGGCAACGCTGCAACTCGCTTTGCACCGTCACCCCATTGGGCTGTATCTGCCACCCATGATACTGAGCGCCATCATAGCTGAACCATACAAAATATCGCATAGCGGGTGCAAAATTACAAAATTTCTATAAACTCTAATCATGAAACTCTAAACTTTTTTGTACTTTTGCACCATGATTTTCTATTTTTCCGGTACAGGCAACACAAAATGGGTGGCACAGCAGCTGTCTGAAGCCACAGGTGAGCAACTGTTATTCATTCCTGACGAGCTGCGCAGGGATGACTGTCACTATACGCTGACCAAAGGTGAACGACTGGGGTTCTGCTTTCCTACTCACGGCTGGCAGCCCCCGCATATCGTGCGAGCGTTCATCAGGCAGGCAGTATTTGACATACAACCCGACACGTATGTCTATGCAGTCACCACCTGTGGTGACAATATGGGACACGCCATGCGCATACTCAACAAGGAACTGAAAGCCATGGGCCTTACAGCCCGTTCGATGTTTGCCATACTGATGCCCGAATCGAATGTCTGCTTCTCGTTCCTGCATCTCGATACGAAGGAGCGCGAACGAGAAAAGATAGAGGCGGCCAAAAAACGTATGCAACACGTCTGCCAGGTGGTTGTCGACAGGCAACAGGATGTGGTCGAGCTGATTCGGGGAGCCATTCCCTATACCTACACTTATGTGATAGGAAGCTACTATAACAAGCACCTTATCACGGACGAAAAATTCTGGGTGGACGAGGATGCCTGTATCCAGTGCGGACTCTGTGCCCGGCTCTGCCCTGTGGATGACATTGTCTGTACATCGGCAGGGGACGAAAAGAAACTGCCGCCGCGCTGGAAGCACGACGGCAGCTGTACCAACTGTCTGGCTTGCTACCACCATTGTCCACAGCATGCTATCCACTGGGGAACGATGAAGCGCGGACAATATTACTTTAAACCCTAATAGATGCGCGGGCCAAAGATGGTAGTACCGATGCGCACCATCGTAGAGCCCTCCTGCACGGCAATCTGATAGTCGTGGCTCATGCCCCAGGAGCGTTCGCAGAAGGAAGGGGCATCGGCAAAATAGTCTGCCTTCACCTCGTCGAAGAGGTCATGGGCCAGTCGGAACTCAGAGCGTATCTGCTCCTCATCATCGACATTAGAGGCCATCATCATCAGACCGCAGATGCGTACGTGCTGCAACGAACGCCACTCACCTGCTGCCAGCAACTCGCGCAACGCATCAGGGCTCAGTCCGTATTTAGTCTCTTCTTCTGCAATGTGTAGCTCGAGTAGCACGTCGATAACACGGCCGTTCTTGGCTGCCTGCTTATCTATCTCCCGAAGAAGTTTCAGCGAGTCTACGGCTTCTATCATTGTCACATAAGGGGCAATATACTTCACCTTATTGGTTTGCAGATGGCCGATAAAATGCCACTGGATATCCTTGGGCAATGACTCGTGCTTGCCGCGAAGCTCTTGCTCGTGGCTCTCGCCAAAGATTCGCTGCCCTTCCTCATAAGCAGCGGTGATATATTCGTTAGGATGATACTTACTAATAGCCACAAGGCGGACACCTTGTGGCAAATGGGAAAGTACCTGTTTCAGATTTCCTTTGACATCGTACATTGCTGACTAACCTTCAAATTCTGGTTTATCGTTCTTCTGCTCCTGCTTACCGTATTCGAAGACATCCATCAGGGTGGTTTCGGCTACAGAGGAGATAACATAGTCTATCATGGTAGTACCCATCACGCTCTCAATATTACCTACGGCACCGCGTAGCGTTCCGGCCTGAACCAGATAATTGACACTGGAGCGCTTCTCCTTCTCTGTCTTCTCGTCAATGGTAATAAACTGGAGCTTGGCCTTATACCAACGGTCGGCCATCTCCTCGTCTGAGAAGAATATCTCCTTATAGGGGGCTATCTTAATGTCCTTGATGGTGAACTCGCCGCTGATATAGCTCGACATCTCTTCCATGATACGCTTCTCAGCCTCTGTAAACGACAGGGCATCGACAACATAACTCTCACTCACTTTCTTCTGCAAGCCATCCTCCATAACCTTTTCGTAGGATATCTTGCATTCAAACCAAATTGCTGTTCTTGATCTCATTATTCTAAAATATATTTTATGTCTTCCTGTTTACTTCTGCACTCCCAGGCTCTTTTCACCCATCTCCTTCTTTTTCTGTTCGGTGATACGGTCTATGATTTGGGTGGCAATGAGCTGCGAGCGCTCTGGTGTCAGACCAGACTCGGCTCCTATCTCGTTTTGCGACTTCATCAGCTCGTCGATGGTCGATTCGCTCTCCGAAAGGAACTTCTTTTCGCTATTGTTCATATACGACTTGTTGTATATCTTCGATAGGATACGGTCGGCCTCCTTCTCGTAGCGCTTCCGGAAAATCTCCTCGGCCTTGGCCTGATAATCACGGTCATTAGCATCGTCTATCACCAGTGAGTCCCCTTCTGCTTTCACTCCTAACTCTGCAGGGTCGAAGCCGTCGTCAATCAGGTCGTCGGTAGCCTGGCGAGGCGCAGGCTTTACAAACTCCACAGGATTAGACTCTGGCACCATATCGAAATAGAGCCCTAAGCACACCAGCGCAACCACCATGCCAATGGCGAGGGTGAGGGCCGATTTGAAGGTGTTGCGACGCTGCTGTATGGCCTTCAGCATGTCCTCAGGGGTACGATAGCGGTCTTCTGGCGACTGGCTGACGGCCTTCTTGATGGCGGAGCGATACTCCATGGGCATATCGGCCTGACTGCAGATGCTTTGCAGAAACTTGCCTATACTGTAGATATCGCAACGCTCGTCGATAGCACCATGACTCAGCACCTCGGGAGCCACAAATTCCGCGTCCTTCCCATAAAGTTCCTGCTGGTTGTCCACTCCCAGATAAAAGGAACCATGACTGAGCAGCATGGGAGCGCTGTCGCCCTTACGCGCAAAGACCGTACGGGGCGAATAGCATACATGCCAGATGCCCTGCTCATGCAGATAGGATGTCAGTTCTACGAGCGACTTCAGGGTGTTGTCAAGGAAATCCTTGGTGGCAATGATGGCAGGATTGTCTTTCAGCAACTGCTCATAGGTCTGATAGTTGCCTAACTCCAATGACAGACTTCTCACCTCGCCATTTTCTACCACAGGGGTGAAGTGCAACTGGTGGTTATGGGCCAGCGTCTTGTTCTTCTCGCATTCTTGCTGCAAAGCCTTTGCAAAAACAACGTTGTCGTTCAGCTCGGCACGGATGTCCACCATCCCACGCCACTTGCCGTCTACCTGCTCACGGTAATAGCTACCGATGGGCTGCTGACTTTTGTTGGCCTTGCCGTCGTTTCTGGCGGCTAACAATTCTTCGTAATTCATACCTCGATTGCAACAATTGATGCGCAAAAGTACGCATTTTATTTGAAAAACGCAAAAAAAATTTTGTATTTTGCTCACTTATTAGTAATTTTGCACACGATTTATGTAAATTAGACACTCATGCCAGAAATATCAGTACGCGGCCTGGAGATGCCCGAGTCACCAATCAGAAAACTCGCCCCTTTAGCTGCCGCAGCAAAAAAACGCGGAACAAAGGTTTATCACCTGAACATCGGACAGCCCGACCTGCCCACACCTCAGGTAGGTCTGGACGCTTTGAAACAGATAGATCGCACCATCCTTGAATACTCGCCCTCACAGGGCTATCTCAGCTACCGTGAGAAACTGGTGAGCTACTATGCCAAATATAATATCAATGTCACTGCCGACGATATCATTATCACCTCCGGCGGTTCCGAGGCTGTGCTCTTCGCATTCCTCTCGTGCCTGAACCCAGGCGACGAGATTATTGTGCCCGAGCCTGCATACGCTAACTATATGGCCTTTGCCATCTCGGCCGGTGCCAAGATACGTACCATTGCCACCACGATAGAGGAAGGTTTCTCGCTGCCCAAGGTCGAGAAGTTTGAGGAGCTTATCAATGACCGCACCCGCGCCATCATGATCTGCAACCCCAACAATCCCACAGGCTATCTCTATACGCGACGGGAGATGAACCAGATACGCGACCTGGTGAAGAAGTACGACCTCTACCTGTTTTCCGACGAGGTCTACCGCGAGTATATCTATACCGGCTCGCCCTATATCTCGGCCTGTCATCTGGAAGGTATCGAGCAGAACGTGATTCTCATCGATTCCGTTTCGAAGCGATACTCTGAGTGCGGTATCCGCATCGGCGCACTGATCACCAAGAATGCCGAGGTCAGAAAGGCCGTCATGAAGTTTTGTCAGGCACGCCTCTCTCCGCCACTCATTGGACAGATTGTGGCAGAAGCCTCACTCGATGCCCCCGAAGACTATCTGCGCGATGTCTACGATGAATACGTAGAGCGCCGCAAGTGCCTTATCGACGGGCTGAACCGTATTCCCGGTGTCTACTCGCCCATACCGATGGGAGCCTTCTATACCGTTGCCAAACTGCCGGTCGACGATGCAGAGAAATTCTGCCGCTGGTGTCTGGCAGACTTCGAGTATGAGGGAGAGACCGTGATGATGGCTCCCGCTGCCGGCTTCTACACCACTCCCGGAGCGGGAATCAATCAGGTGCGTATCGCATACGTGCTCAAGAAGGAGGATCTGGAGCGTGCCCTCTTCGTTCTCCGTAAGGCACTTGAAGCCTACCCCGGACGCACGGAAGAATAATTGTCAGTTGTCACCAACTTTCAATGAACTTACCACTTTTCATAGCCCGCCGCATCTATGGCTCCGAGGACCAGCAACGTGAAGTCAGCCGCCCTGCCATCCGTATCGCTACCATTGGTGTAGCCATTGGTGTGGCCGTAATGGTCATTACCGTCAGTGTAGTCTTTGGCTTCAAGCACAGCATCCGTGACAAGGTGGTGGGATTTGGCAGCCATATCCAGATACAGAACTTCATGGCACAACAGACTGCCAGCCCCTCCCCTATCTGCATCAGCGACTCACTGCAGAAGGTTCTCCGCAAGACAGCAGGTGTCAAACACATACAACAGTATGCCATCACACAGGGAATCCTGAAGACGGATGACGATTTCCTCGGTGTAGCCTTCAAGGGGGTGGGCAGTGACTACGACCTCTCCTTTCTCAAAGGCAACCTCGTTGAGGGCGAAGTGCCACACTTCAGTTCCGACAAATCCTCCTACCAGCTGCTCGTATCGAACATGATGGCCAACAAGCTGCATCTGAAGGTAGGACAGCGCATCTACGCCTACTTCATTGGTCAAGACAACGTTCGTGCCCGCCGCTTCACCATCAAGGGCATCTACGAGACCAATATGACCCAATTCGACCAGACGCTGTGTTTCACCGACCTCCATACTGCCGTCCGCCTGAATGAATGGGAACAGGACCAGTGCAGCGGAGTCGAAGTGTTAGTCCAGGATTTCGACCGGCTCAACGAGACTGCACAGACAGTAGTGCAGAAAGTCAACCGCAAGACCGACCGATACGGAGAGATACTTACCTCACAGACCATCTTCGAAGCCTATCCACACATATTCCAGTGGCTCTCACTGCTCGACATCAACGTATGGATTATCCTCGTCCTGATGGTAGCCGTAGCAGGATTCACCATGATTAGCGGACTGCTCATCATCATCCTGGAGCGCACGCAGATGATAGGCATCCTCAAGGCACTTGGCATGCGCAACACCACCGTGCGCCATACTTTCCTTTGGTTTGCCGTGTTCATCATTGGGCGCGGACTCCTATGGGGTAATATTATTGGTATCGGCATCACCCTCCTTCAACAGCAAACAGGCATCATCCACCTCGATCCTGCCAGCTACTATGTTGACACAGCACCCATGGAACTGAACATCCCCGTAATCCTGTTGCTCAATGCCGCAACCCTGCTGATTTGTCTCTTTGTCCTCATAGCACCGAGCTATCTGGTATCCCACATCCACCCTGCCCGCTCCATGCGGTACGAGTAATCTTCCGTTTCCCTTATGGGACAATTCCTCCCTGCAAAGGGCTTCGTAGCCTTTAGCCTCCTTTCAGGCTCCTTTTAGCCTCCTTTCAGGCTGCTTATAGGCATACTCTTGAGTAAGGCAGTAAGCAGGCTAAAAGCAGGCTAAAAGGAGGATGAAGCGAGGCTAAAGCGAGAGTGAAACGGGAGAAATTGCCTCTTCCAGCATCCCTTTTCGGGCTCGTTAGCTCGTTTTATCCGTTGAGTTAACTCGATTCATCGAATGAGTTAACTCACCCTCAACGCGAGAGCAACGCAATCCGTGCTCTGCACCTTCAAAACAATGCTACATGAAATCGGAAACTTTTTCTCTGCACACAAAAAAGTTTCCCCCTGCACTCAAAAAAATTCTTCCCTGCACTCCAAATAGCTAAATGGACAGCAGTTCCTGGATGGTTTTGTGGCGGCTGCTATGAATCAGCTTTTCGGCCTGCTGAACATAGGGATTGGTGAACACCTTGCGGTTGACGGCCTTGTTGACCACCCACTGGATGCGCCCCATGTGGTCGTCGCGCTGCTGCTGGGAGGCTTCTATATGCTTGGGCAGCGGATAAAGGCTGAGCAGATAGAATGCAAGACAGTCGGGCACGATCATCTCACGCGTCATCATCTGACGCTGACGCTCGCTGTAGTGTTCCTGATAGAAAGGATAATCTTGGCCTAAATATTTGTCCAGACTGATTCCTAAGGTATTGTATCCCACTATGATGCTCTGGTCGAAAGAGCCCACCTGAGTGTAGATTCTCGGTATCTCAAGGGCGGGCAGTTCTTCTTTGAGCCTGGAAAAGGCTTCGGTCAGTTCTTCATTGACATCGTCCATGTCGCCATAGAGCTTGCCAACCTCGGCGAGCATCTGCTGCAAGGTGGAGTCCTTGAAGAAATGGTATAGGCGCTTGTTGATTTCTGCATCGTCGACCTTTCCTATTCTCAGTACGTCTTCTATCAGCATGCGGGTCTGAATGGGATAGTCGGTGTTCATCTGCTGTAGGGCAGAATAGTCGCCAGTGGTAAGATAGAGGCTCTCAATACGGTCGTAGCGCTCAATCACAATTTGAGCGTTATCAGGCTCATCGCTATTAGGCTTCAGCTGCCACTGACACCCCACGCACAATAGCATGATGAGAGACAATATGCCGTAAACTTTTCTCACTTACAAGGCTACTAAATGTTAAATGTGGAGGCAAAATTACTAAAAAATATTTTAAAAACAAAATTTTAACCTAAAAAAGATAAAAAAAAGTGCATAATAGCTGTAGTTTTCGTTTATTTGTGTGAAATTTGCACGAAAACAAACCCAATTTTTCTATTATGACTACGAAAAAAATGCTATCTGCCCTGCTGTTGGCTGCATGCACACTAACAGCCCATGCCAATAAGACCATCACTGTTACCGTCAGCAACCCGATGAGTCAGGCCCGCAAGGATGTTCCCGTCGTTGTGAAGCTATCGTCCTATGGCGATGTCCGCTCGGCCGTAGTGACACTGAACCATCAGGAGATTCCCTGCCAGCTCGACGATTTGGATCAGGACGAGACCTATGACGAGCTCTGCTTTCTGGCTGATTTTGACCGGAAGGGGGAGCAGCAGTACACGGTGACCCTCTTTGACACAGGTGAGCCTCGCCAGTATCCCGCTCGCGTGTATGCCGAAATGGTGATGGCCAACACCAAGGACAAGAAGCTGAAGAAGCATCAGCAGAACAACTACATCGAGGCCATCACAGCCAGAGGCGATGCTGCCTATACCTACAACCTCCAACACCACCACGGTGTAGACTTCGAGAGCGAGCTGAATGGCATCCGCATCTATTTCGATGCCCGCCAGACGCTCGACCTATATGGAAAATACAAGAAACAGTTAGAGCTGAAGGACACCCAGTTCTATACCACCGACGAGCAGAAAGCCCAAGGCTATGGTGACGATGTGCTGTGGGTGGGACAGACATTCGGACTCGGTGCCTTCCGCGGCTGGAACGGGAAGCAGCCTACCCACGTAGAACCCGTACGCACCCGTACACAGCGCATCATCAGCTACGGCCCGCTGCGAGCCATCGTAGAGGTGGTGGACCGTGGCTGGAAGGTTGACGCGAACAAAGCCCCCATCAATATGACCCTGCGCTACACCCAGTATGCCGGTCACCGCGACACGGATGTCGACGTATTCTTCAACAAGGATGTCAGCAGCTATCGGTTCTCTACGGGCATCATCAACGTGAAAGGCTCGGAGGAGTTTTCCGACAAGAAGGGCCTGCGTGCCTGCTGGGGTACAGACTATCCGGCTGCCGACACGCTGAAATGGAAGCGCGAAACGGTGGGTCTGGCCGTCCTCGTGCCGCAGAAGAATATTGTAAGCGAGGAGCCGGCGAATAAGGACAACTATGCCTACGTGCTGCAAGTAGAGGGCAGCCACATGGTTTACAAGGTCAGCTACACTTCGGCCAACGAGACCTTCGGCTATCATTCAGCCCGCGAGTGGTTCGACTATCTCGCTGCCTGGAAGCGCGAGGTTGAACAGCCTGTCTTGGTAAGTATTAAGAGGTGAGAGGTAAGAGGTGAGTGGTGAGTGGTGAGAGATTAGTGTCGGCGGGTGTGAAGGGGCCAGAGAATCTGACCATATAGGCGATAGTCGTTCAGCAGCTCCGCTCTGTTGTGGAGCGATATACGCGAGTCGCGTTTACCATGTACTGTAAAATGGTAGCGCGACTCGTTTCCTTGATAGTCGCGCAAGATATAGGTTAGATGATAAGGCCGCTCCTCGTTGAAGTTGACAATGCCCCGACGGAAGTCCACATGCACCACAGGCAGACGCATGCCGCGCTCGGTAAACGACTTCATATACCAGATGCGCGTATGCCGCCAATGGGCATAATCGCCCCAAAGGTTCACCTCGGGCTGGCAGCTGATGGGAATGCTGTCGACATCGGCACGGAAGACCTCCCTTCCATCCACCAACAACCGGGTATGCCGAATGCCATAATGATTATAGGTAGCTTCCGAATAGTCGTCAGCCCAAACCGCAAAGCCTACCCTACCCCATGCTGTGAACTCACGCGAGAGCGTCCAAACGGTGTGCTGCTTCTTGGCATCCGGCTGTCCGAAGCCGAAAGTCTGCTTATCCGCTCCCCCATTGAACACCCCTTCACCCTGCTGGGGAATGGCCATAAAGGAGTGCGCCTGAGGTGCTACCGTGTCGGAAATGAGATGCCCCAGTTTCTCCATCGGGTCCCTCATGGCCCAGGTACGTGTGTCGTGCAGTTCGAGATGCAGGTGGGGCCCCGTAGAGTGTCCTGTGTTGCCGCTGATGGCTATCAGGTCGCCGCCTTTTACGGGCAGTTGGCTGGGAGAATAACGAAAGTCCAGCGTGTCGCGTCTACCCGTCCGCCGAAACAGTTTTTCGTAGGGTTCGGCAAAGCACTTCAGGTGACAGTAGACGCTGGTCAGCCCGTCGGGATGGGCGACATAGATGGCATTGCCAAAGCCATACTTATTCACCGTGATGCGCGAGATGTAGCCATCGGCAATAGAGAAAATCTTCTTGCCCTCCTGATTATTGGTCTTGATATCCAGTCCGCCGTGAAAGTGCCAAGGCCTTGGCTCACCGAAATTGCCAGCCAACACGATGTCGTAATCCACAGGACTTTGATAGTTGAGAGTTAAAGGTTGAGAGTTGACAGTTTCATCATCTCCACAAGACAACAGTACGAACATTGCGCAAAAGAACGCAAGTACTTTCACCATATCAGTCATCTCACATCTGTCAACTGTCAACCCTCAACTCTCCACTCTTTTAGCATGCCTTGAACGACATATCCAATCCCTTTACCGAGTGAGTGAGTGCCCCCACCGAGATAAAGTCGACACCTTGCTCGGCATAGTCGCGCAAGGTATCGAAGGTAATGCCGCCGCTGGACTCGGTCTCATAGCGTCCGGCAATGATGTCTACCGCCTTCTTGGTGTCGGCCACAGAGAAATTGTCGAGCATGATTCTATCGACTCCCCCATGCGTGAGCACCTGCTGCAGTTCGTCGAAGGAGCGCACCTCAATCTCTATCTTCAGGTCGAGGCCTTTCTCCTTCAGGTATTGATGGCAGCGGTCGATGGCATTGGTGATGCCGCCTGCAAAATCCACGTGGTTGTCCTTCAGCAGTATCATATCGAAGAGTCCGATACGATGGTTGCAGCCCCCGCCAATCTTGACAGCCTGCTTCTCGAGCATACGCATGCCTGGAGTCGTCTTGCGAGTGTCCAACACACGCGTCTTGGTGCCTTTCAGGCGCTGCACATAACGATCGGTCATGGTGGCAATGCCGCTCATGCGCTGCATGATGTTCAGCATCAGGCGCTCTGTCTGTAGCAGGGAGCGCACCTTGCCTGTTACAATCATGGCGATGTCGCCTTTCTTCACGCGAGCACCGTCGCCCATCAGCACTTCTACCTGCATCTCAGGGTCGAAGCGACGGAACACCTCTTTTGCCACTTCGACACCTGCCAAGATGCCATCTTCCTTGATGAGCAGGTGACTCTTTCCTACTGCATCCTCTGGAATACAGCACAGCGTTGTATGGTCGCCATCACCGATATCCTCGGCAAACGACAGGTCAATCAGCCGGTCGACCAGCTCCTTGACATCCATCTCGTAGTTGGGTCTGTAGAAATCTATATTCAGCATAGCATTATCGCTTGAATGTATATTGATCCTTGAACAGATAGACACCGATGCCTACGCGCAGACCGTAGCAGGAATGGCTGAATTTCTTGGTAGAGAGGTCAAAATACAGCTCCGGCTCCACGGTTACCGTACGACTCAGGAAGAAAGCATATCCGAACTGTGCTCCAGGCAACAGGTCGTTGTAACCGCCACCAGCGTGCTTGTACTTGAGTCCGGCACCGAGATAGAGTCCATTCTTAATAAGGTAATAGCGTCCGTAGGCACCGAGCGAGAACTGGTCTGTAGCATCGGCCTTGTGATCATATCCCAAGTCAACCATTCCCATCAGGTTGTTCATGAAGAAATAACCTGCTCTGGCATTCAGTCCGAAGTGGAACTCCTTGGCCTGGCTGCTGAGATCCAGTCCGGACATGGAAGCGCCCAGATAACCCTTACCTTGTTCAAACTGTGCGTTGGCAGTGACAGTCATCAGCAACGCTACTACAAATAAAGCAATCTTTTTCATAGTCGTGAATGATATAAAATTAAATATGTTTTCCATTTTTATACTTCCATGTACAGAACCACGCGACGGAGATAATCAGGGCCGCACCTCCCACACCGTAGCCAACCATCATGTCGAAACCGAAGGCATTCTTCGACACCATGAGGAAGGTTGAGCACACCACTGTCATGAAGATGGCCGGCAAGAGAGTAATCCAGTATGCTTTCCGTTCACGCACGAGATAGACCGTGATGGCCCAGAGCGTGAAGACCGCCAGCGTCTGGTTGCCCCATCCGAAGTAGCTCCAGATGATATTGAAGCCGTCGGGATCGGAAATATTGAAGTAGAGCAGCAAGAAGGTGGCACCAAAGAGCGGGATGCATATCCAGATGCGCTTCATGATGGTCTTTTGTTCCAGATGCAGGAACTCGGCAATGATGAGGCGGGCAGAGCGCAACGCTGTGTCGCCGCTGGTAATGGGAGCAGCCACCACACCCAGCATAGCCAGCAGTCCTCCAAACGTGCCCAGCCAGCCTTCGCTGACACCAGTCACCACCTCAGGAGCCTGAAGGGTCAGGGGCAAGCCCAGTTCCTGAGCCGCACCGCCATAGAAGAAATACATCGACACCGTAGCCCAGATGAGCGCCACCAAGCCCTCGGTAATCATCGCGCCATAGAACATGGGACGACCCATTTTCTCGCTCTTGACGCAACGTGCCATCAAGGGGGTCTGTGTGGCATGGAAGCCGCTGATGGCTCCGCAGGCGATGGTGATGAACAGGGCCGGGAAGATGGGTGTGATGAATCCCTCGCCGCTGATTCCATCATACAGTTCAGGCAGCGTGGGCCACTTGATGAAGAGGACAGCCATCAGGGCTACCGCCATAAATAGCATGGAAATGGCAAACAGCGGATACACCTTGCCAATAATCTTGTCGATAGGCAACATGGTGGCAAAGATATAATAGAAGAAGATGATAATGCACCAGATGTAGACCCACAGCAGGTCGTCGCTGCATATCTTGCCCAGAATCAGCGCAGGACTATACACGAAGACCGCACCGACCATCATCAGCAGGAACACGGAGAAGACGAGCATCACCTTCTTGGTGGTTTCGCCCAGATAGAGTCCAACCAGCTCAGGCTGTCCTGCTCCTCCATTTCGCATCGACAGCATACCGCTGAGATAATCGTGAACAGCGCCTGCAAAGATACAGCCTAAGACAATCCACAAGTAGGCTGCCGGACCGAACTTTGCACCCATGATAGCACCGAAGATAGGTCCCGTGCCAGCGATGTTCAGAAACTGAATCATAAACACCTTCCACCCAGGAAGCACAATGTAGTCGACACCATCGGCCTTTGCTACTGCCGGTGTGACCCGATTGTCTGGGCCGAAAACCTTTTCCACAAAACGTCCGTAGAGGAAATAGCCTAATACCAGAGCCAAAAGACTCAAACAAAAAGTTACCATTTATTCACTAAATTTAAAAATTTTGTGCAAAGGTACACTTTTTCCGCGAAAAACGATTACCTTTGCAAGCGAAATGAAACGATTAACATTATTTTATATAATTCTTCTCGCCTTTGCTGTCACACTCTGCGCCCAATCCAAGCATGAAGTCAGAGCAGTTTGGCTCACCACCATCGGCGGTATTGACTGGCCCTCGTCCTTTGCTCACGACGGGATGGGGATAGTGCGCCAGAAGCAAGAGCTCATTGACATCTTAGACCGTCTGAAGGCTGTCAATGTGAATACAGTACTATTGCAAACCCGCGTTCGTGCTACCACCATCTACCCATCGGACATAGAGCCTTGGGACGGATGCCTGTCGGGCAAGCCCGGCATCTCTCCAGGATACGATGCGCTGCAATTCGCCATTGACGAGTGTCACCGCAGAGGCATGGAGCTACACGCCTGGGTCGTCACCATTCCCGTAGGCAAGTGGAACACCTACGGCTGCAAGCAGCTGAGACGCCGCTACGGCTCACTCATCAAGAAAATAGGTGATGAAGGATATATGAATCCTGAATCCCCCTTCACCGCAGAATACATTTCGGACATCTGTGCAGAGATTACGCGGCGTTACGACATTGACGGTATTCATCTCGACTACATCCGCTACCCTGAAACCTGGCGCGGAGCAAAGTCGAAGGAGAATATTTCGTATATCGTCCGCCGAATCCACCAGAAGGTAAAGATGCACAAGCAATGGGTAAAGCTAAGTTGTTCGCCCATAGGAAAATATGACGACCTGAGCCGCTACTCCTCGCGAGGCTGGAATGCCCGCAGGCAGGTGGCACAAGACGCACAAGGCTGGATGCGCGAAGGGCTGATGGACCAGCTTTACCCCATGATGTATTTCCAAGGTAACAACTTCTATCCTTTCGCCATCGACTGGCAGGAGAACAGTTATGGCCGTACCGTTGTCTCCGGACTCGGCATCTATATGTTGCATCCGCGCGAGCGCAACTGGCCTTTGGCAGAGGTAGAGCGCCAACTTAATGTCACCCGTCAGATCAGTATGGGGCATTGCTACTTCCGGGCGAAGTTCCTATTAGACAATGTCAAGGGAGTCTATCAATATGTGAAACTCTTCGACCGCCATCCGACACTGATTCCTCCCATGACTTGGGCACATCAGCCGGCTCCCTCTGCCCCCTCCTACCTCAGCGTAGAGCATACCGACAAAGGCGACCTGCTGCTGTGGGGAGGAGCACGTGACAACAGTGACGGGCCCTATCTGTTATATAATGTATATGCCTCCAGCGAAGAGCCCGTCGACATCGGCAATCCTGCCAACCTCATTGCCACGCGCTATTTGTGGCAGCGGCTGCAAGTTCCCCAGACAGCCACTATGTCGCAACCGCTCCACTATGCGGTCACCGCTATCGACCGATATGGTAACGAGAGTGCAGCGGCCTACGACAACTCTGCCAGCAGAGACTTTACACCATCAGCCACCTCGATGCTGCCCAATGACGGGAACATGCTGAAACTGTCGGCTCACCTTTCCACCGATGCAGACCTGCTTGCCATACTGACCCTGCAGGGAAGCATCGTCCACACCTGCCGCTACCATTCAGAAATAGACCTGCGCGCAATTCCGGAAGGCATTTACGAACTGCGTACCCTCAGCCGCAAGGGCATTATGCACCGTTTAGGATTCTTCACCATCAAACGCCACTAAACAGCTATGGAGAAAATTATTCTTGGCATCGACCCAGGTACGAACATTATGGGCTACGGGGTGATTAAGGTGACAGACGGACATGCAGAGATGGTGACAATGGGAGTGATAGACCTGCGGAAGTTTGGTGACGGATACTTGAAGCTGGGACATATCTTCGAGCGCGTGACAGGAATCATCGACGGTTATCTGCCCGACGAGATGGCCATCGAGGCCCCATTCCTACAAAAAAACGTGCAGACAACGCTGAAGTTAGGCCGCGCTCAGGGTACCGCCATAGCCGCCGCCGTACACCACGGGGTGCCCGTACACGAATATGCGCCCATGAAAATCAAAATGGCCATTACGGGTAACGGTGCAGCCTCTAAGGAGCAAGTGGCAGGTATGCTGCAGCGATTGTTGAAGTTTGACAAAGACGCACTGACAAAGTTCATGGATGCCACGGATGCACTTGCTGCCGCATACTGTCACTACATGCAGATGAACCGTCCTGAGAGTCAGGTTCATTATAAAGGTTGGAAAGACTTTGTTATCAAAAACCAGACACGAGTCAAAAAATAAACTATTCTTGAATATTAAACACGATTGGAAAAATGAAAGTAACTGCAGTTGTAGGACTGAACGGAAGCGGGAAGACACAATATATAGACCAGTTGCGCAAGCAGCAGGCCTCAGACCGAGTGCGCTATATCGCCTTTACAGACTCGTATGGAGTGAATGTTGACGGACAGTATTATCTGCAACTGCGTTGGAATCAGCACGACATAGACCATGAGACACCGACAGTCGGCGAGCTTCTTGAGCGTGCCTACCTGCTGACAGGAGCCGACAGCGAAGAGCGTCGGCAACTGAAGAGACAGCTCTATCAGCTTTTCCACATAGATGGTCTGCTCGACAAATATATCATCACACTGTCCAGCGGCGAGCTGCGCAAATTCCAGCTGACCAAAACCCTCTTCGCCAACCCCAGTCTGCTGATTATGGACAATCCCTTCATTGGATTAGATGCCGAGACGCGCGACCAGCTGAAGGAGCTGCTGTTTCTGTTGGCCAAAGAGCGCGATATGGAAATTATGCTTGTCATTGCCAAAACCGATGACGTGCCAGACTTCGTGACAGACGTGGTGGAAATCAAGGATTTGCCCCCCGTTCCACAGCATGTCCTGTCTGCGGACAAACAGGAAGCCATCCTTTCGCTCCCCTATCAAGACAACGACTATCAGTGCCAGCGGGTGGTCGACATGAAGCATGTCAGCATCCGCTATGGTGAACGCACGATACTGAACGACCTCAACTGGACCGTCATGAACGGAGAGCGGTGGGCATTGTCAGGACAGAACGGAAGCGGCAAGTCGACACTGCTGTCACTGATATGTGCCGACAACCCTCAGAGCTATGCTTGCGACATTGTCCTCTTCGACCGTCCGCGCGGATCAGGGGAAAGCATCTGGGACATTAAGAAACACATCGGCTACGTATCGCCCGAGATGCACCGCTCATACAAGCGCAATCTGCCTGCCATCCGCATTGTAGCCAGCGGGCTGATGGACAGTATCGGACTCTATGCCGTTCCCAACCAGAAAGACTACGAGCGCTGCCACTGGTGGCTCGATATGTTTGGCATTGCCCATTTGGCAGACCGTCCGTTCTTAACACTGTCGAGTGGCGAACAACGCCTCGTCCTCCTGGCGAGGGCCTTCGTCAAAGACCCCCAACTGCTTATCCTGGACGAGCCTCTTCACGGGCTTGACCTTTGGAACCGGCGACTGGTGAAGGACATCATCGAGACATTTTGTCAGCGTCGGAACAAAACCATGATTATGGTCACCCACTATCAAGAGGAACTGCCCAATGTCATCACGCATCAGAAGCTTTTGGCACGAAATTTGTAGCAGGCTCTACGGTAACAGTTAATTTTAATCATTAAATAGCATAAAAGTAGTGACCAGTCAATTTTCACCAAAGGTTTCCGAGATTCTCGCCTTCTCGCGCGAAGAAGCAGCACGGCTGGCCAGCCGCTCTGTAGCTCCTGAGCACCTGCTGCTTGGGCTGCTGCGCTTGAAGGACGGTCCCGTTGCAAACATTCTGCAGCGGCTCGACATCAACCTACAAAGTCTCAAGACGGAATTAGAGAATCGAGTGCGCGAGGATGAACTTGGGAAGCCTATATATACCCAACAATTAGTATTAAACGAAAAAGCAAGCAACATTCTGAAACTGGCCGTACTGGAAGCACGCATACAGCGTACTACCCGCGTCGAGGAGCAACATCTGCTTCTGGCCATCCTGCACGACCAAGTGGACAATGGAGCCAAACAGGTATTAGAGATGAACAATCTGAATTACGAAGATGCCCTGACACTGCTGAGCGTCAAGAACGGCATCGGGCTGCCCGATGAGGATTACGAGGAGGAGGAAGAAGGCAGCAATACCCAATCGTCGCACAACACCTCGTCGAATACACAGACAACGACACAAACCAAACAGGCCAAAACCAAGACCCCTGTGCTGGACAACTTCGGTACCGACTTAACCAAGCTGGCACAGGAAGGCAAGCTCGACCCGTGTGTCGGTCGTGAAAACGAGATACAGCGTGTCATCGAGATTCTGGGACGCCGCAAAAAGAACAACCCCATCCTTATCGGAGAGCCTGGAGTTGGCAAAAGTGCCATTGTCGAGGGACTGGCTGAGATGATAGCCTCCCGACACTGCTCGCCGATGCTTTTCAATAAGCGGCTGGTTACGCTGGACATGACGGGTGTCGTGGCCGGAACAAAGTATCGCGGACAATTCGAGGAGCGTATGAAGCTGCTCGTCAAGGAACTGGACCAGAATCCTGACATTATTATATTCATCGACGAGATACACACGATGATTGGAGCCGGTTCCACACCGGGTTCGATGGATGCCGCCAACATTCTGAAACCGGCACTGGCCCGCGGCACCATACAGTGCATCGGAGCCACTACACTGGATGAATACCGCAACTCGATAGAGAAAGACGGGGCTCTGGAGCGCCGATTCCAGAAAGTGCAGGTAGAGCCTACGACCAACGAAGAAACCCTGCAGATACTGAAGAACATTCGCGACCGCTACGAATATCACCATCATGTGACCTATACTGATGAGGCCCTGGAGGCATGTGTCAGACTGACAGACCGCTACGTCACTGACCGATTCATGCCCGACAAGGCCATCGATGCCTTAGACGAGACAGGCTCTCGCGTACACCTTCAGAATGCCAGCATCCCGCCGGAAATCAGCGAGAAGGAAAAAGAGCTGGAGCACATCAAGGAGAAGAAAACCTTGGCCGTCAGCAACCAGAACTTCGAGTTGGCTGCCGGATTCCGTGACCGCCAGACACAGCTGGAGCGCGAACTGCAGGAACTGAATCAAAAGTGGCTGAGCGGTGAGGTAGACGTACGTCAGACCGTCACTGCCGATCAAGTGGCTGATGTTGTCTCGATGATGACTGGTGTTCCCGTTCAGCGCATAGCCCAGGAGGAAGGCATCCGACTGAAAGGTATGGCACAGGAGCTCAAATCGAGCGTCATTGCCCAAGACAAGGCCATCGAGAAAATGGTACGCGCCATCCAGCGCAACCGCGTGGGACTGAAAGAGCCGAACCATCCCATCGGAGTCTTTATGTTCCTCGGTCCGACCGGTGTCGGCAAAACATATCTGGCAAAGAAACTTGCCGAATTCATGTTCGGAAGTGCCGATGCACTGATACGTATCGACATGTCAGAATACACCGAGTCGTTCAACGTGTCGAGACTGATCGGAGCCCCTCCAGGATACGTAGGCTACGAGGAGGGCGGACAGCTTACGGAACGGGTGCGCCGTCACCCCTACTCCATCGTGTTGCTGGACGAGATAGAGAAGGCACATGGCAACGTGTTCAACCTACTGCTGCAAGTGCTTGACGAAGGCAGGCTGACCGACGGAAACGGACGCTTTGTAGACTTCCGGAACACCGTTATCATCATGACCTCGAATGCCGGAACGCGCCAACTGAAAGACTTCGGACGCGGTATCGGTTTCAATACGGCATCTAATTCGTCCCTTATGCTGGACGAAAAAGACAAAGAGCATGCCCGCCAAATCGTACAGAAAGCGCTTTCGAAGCAGTTCTCGCCAGAGTTCCTGAACCGTCTGGACGAGATTATTACCTTCGACCAGCTCGACCTGGAGGCCATCAAGCAGATTATCGACATCGAACTGAAAGGTCTTTACAAGCGAATTGGAGACCTGGGCTACCAGATTGACCTCTCGAACGAGGCCAAGCAGTTCGTGGCCGAAAAGGGATACGACGTACAGTTTGGTGCCCGCCCCCTGAAGCGTGCCATCCAGAACTACATCGAAGACGGCATCTCGGAGCTCATCGTTAACGGCGACCTGCCAGCAGGCTCTACTATTCATATCACAAAACAATCAGACAAAGACGAACTATCATTTAATATTTAAATACATGAAAAAAAATTTTGTTATTTGACTTCTTTTTCGTAACTTCGCAGCAATTTTAAAATCTAAAGCATAAAAGTCATATCAACTATGGAAAGAACTTGGAGATGGTTTGGCAAGAAAGACAAGATAACACTTGCCATGCTAAGAGAAATTGGTGTAGAAGGCATAGTGACGGCACTGCACGACGTGCCCTTAGGCCAGGTATGGACACGCGAGAAGATTCGTGAGCTGCGCGAATATATCGAGTCGTACGGCATGCGTTGGAGCGTGGTAGAAAGCCTCCCCGTAGTGGAGGCCATCAAGTATGCCGGTCCAGACCGCGACGAGCAGATTGAGGTGTACAAGGAGTCGCTTCGCAACCTGTCGGCAGAGGGCATACACACGATATGCTACAACTTCATGCCCGTACTGGACTGGGCACGCACCGATCTGGCTCACAAGAATCCTAACGGATCGACAAACCTCTACTTCAACTATGCCGAGTTTGCCTATTTCGACATCTATATACTCAAGCGCGTAGGCGCACGCGAGGAATGGGCTCAATTTGAATTTCCTGCGGGCGTCGGTCAGGGACGCAACGTGCTGGCCGAAGCCGACGAACTGGCCAAGACGATGACTCCAGAACAGGATCACAAGCTGGTAGAGAACATCATTATCAAGACACAAGGATTCGTCTCTGGCAACTTCTCGGAGAATGACGAGGCCCCCATCCAGAAGTTCCGCGACTTCCTGGAGCTCTATAAGGGCATCGGCAAAGAGCAGCTTCGCGAAAACATGAAATACTTCTTGGAAGCTATTATGCCTACGTGCGAGGAATGCAATATGAACATGTGCGTACACCCTGACGATCCTCCTATCGAGGTGCTGGGCTTGCCACGCATCGTGCGCACAGAGGAAGATATTGAATGGTTCCTGAATGCCGTTCCCAACAAACACAACGGGCTTACCTTCTGTGCAGGCAGCCTGTCGGCCGGAGCCTACAACAATGTGGTGGAGATGGCCCGCAAGTTTGCATCCCGCACCCATTTCGTTCACCTGCGCTCGTGCCATATCTTCCCCAATGGCGACTTCACGGAGGCATCGCACTTAGGTGGACGTGCTGACCTGATAGAACTGGCCCGAATCTTTGAAAAGGAGAACCCGCAACTCCCCATGCGCGTTGATCATGGTATGACCTTTACCGACGAGCCCGGCGGTATCATGGACGAGTCGACACATGGTCACAATGCCGGCTACACCCTGCTGGGACGTATGTTCGCGCTCGGACAGGTACAGGGAATACTTGCTACTGTAGACCGCGAGTTGGGCATCGAATACAAGCAACCAGGTTTTTTTGACTAATAGGAAAAGGAATTACTATGAAACTGAAAGACATACTAAACGGACAGCTGAATACTGCCGAGTGGGAGCAGAAAGGTTACGAGCTTCCCAAGTTTGACATCCAAGCAGTAAGAGAAAAAACACACGAGGCTCCCACATGGGTACACTTCGGCGGTGGCAACATCTTCCGTGCATTCCCTGCTGCCATTCTGAACGAAGCGCTCAACACTGGGCAGTACGATCGCGGTGTAATTGTAGCCGAGACCTTCGACTTCGAAGTGATTGACAAAGCATATACTCCCTATGACAACTTGTCGCTCTACGTAGCACTGCGCAGTGATGGCAACATCGAGAAGAAAGTGATAGCATCGGTGACCGAAGCGTTGAAAGCAGACCCTCAGTTCAACGATTGGAACCGACTTGTAGAGATATTCCGCAACCCCTCTCTGCAGATGATATCGTTTACCATCACAGAGAAAGGCTATACCTATAACGAGGCCGACCTCGAACGCGGACTGAAGCCTGTATTCGCACTTGGAAAGGTCTCCGCACTGCTGTATGAGCGCTATCAGGCAGGAGAGCTACCTCTCACCATACAAAGCATGGACAACTGCTCACACAACGGCGACAAAGTGAAAGCAGGTGTTTTTGCCTACGCTGAGCGATGGGTTCAGGACGGGCTGGTGCCACAAGCCTTCCTCGACTACCTGAAGAATACGTCCAAAATCACCTTCCCCTGGTCGATGATAGACAAGATTACTCCCCGTCCACACCAGAAAGTAAAAGAACTGCTTGCTGCCGACGGATTTGAGGACAACAACTATATCGAGACCGAGAAGCATACCTTCACAGCACCCTTTGTGAATGCCGAGGAGGTACAGTATCTGGTGATTGAAGACAACTACACCAACGGGCGTCCCCCACTCGACCTTGGCGGTGCACTATACACCACCCGCGAAACAGTAGACAAGGTGGAAACGATGAAAGTGACCACATGCCTGAACCCACTGCATACTGCAATGAGCATCTATGGCTGCATGCTGGGCTATACACTTATCTCAGAAGAAATGAAGGACGAAGACCTACGCGCCTTCATACAGAAGATAGGATATATCGAGGCGATGCCCGTAGTCACCGATCCCGGTGTACTGAATCCCTACGAGTTTATAGGTGCCGTCATCAATCGCCGTCTGCCCAATCCATTCATGCCTGACGCTCCGCAGCGCATCGCTATGGACACCTCACAGAAGCTACCCATACGCTTTGGAGAAACTATCAAGAAATACATCCATCGCGGACTGGATATGCAGAATCTGGTGCTTATTCCTCTGGTACTGGCAGGCTACGCCCGCTACCTGAAGGGACTGAAGGACGACCTCACACCATTTGAGCCCTCGCCCGACCCACTGCTTGACGAGCTTCAGCAAATCGTGGCTCCCCTTGAGGTTGGCAAGCAGGAGCAGGACTACTCGTGTCTGAAACAACTATACTCCCGTGAGGATGTCTTCGGGCTGAATCTCTATGATGCAGGCTTAGGCGAGCAAATAGAAGGCATGGTGCGCGAACTCTTTGCGGGGGCTGGTGCCGTACGTAAGACGCTGCATAAATATACTTCAGGAAGATAACTTCTTAATAAATAAAATATCGGAACTAAAACTGGCAAGATTGTTAATTTTGTCAGTTTTTTCACGTTTCGAACGTTAAATTCAAACTCACGTTAATAGGCAGCAGAAAAGTGTTAAATCAAGACAAAAAAGCATGACATTATGTCAGTATTCCAAATTTTGAGCCTAAATTTGCACTCGGAAACTTTGAAAAGTAAAATAACAAATACAAATTAAGTAAAATAACAATTCAGTAAACACAACGATTATGAAAAAGATTGTAAAGAGCTTTATGCCGGGCGTGCTGATGCTTGTTGTAGCATTCTCAGCAGCTTCGTGCAACAAGACGCAGGCCGCTCCTGCAGCACCTGCCGCCGCACCAGGACAACCCGTCGACTTAACCTATGCAGCCGAAAAGTCACTACCATCCGTAGTCTACATCAAGTCGGTCATCAACTCTAAGACACAGACTGTCGAGTACTCTGACCCATTTGAAGATTTCTTCAGCGATCCCTTCGGAGGATTCTTCGGACGTGGACAAGGTAATAATGGAAAAAGACAGCGCCAGGTACAAACGCCCAAGCGCGCAGCTGCTGGTTCGGGTGTCATTATTTCTGCCGACGGATATATCGTCACCAACAACCATGTGGTGGACGGTGCAGACGAACTGACCGTAACTCTGAACGAGAACTCTAAGGAGTATTCTGCACGCATCATTGGTGCAGATGCCACCACCGATCTGGCCCTCATTAAAATTGATGCCAAAAACCTACCTGCCATCACTATCGCCAATTCGGACGATGTAAAAGTAGGCGAATGGGTGCTGGCTGTTGGCAACCCCTTGGGACTGAACAATACAGTAACAGCCGGTATCGTATCAGCAAAAGCCCGTGCCTTGGGACAGGGAGTCAGCTCGATGATCCAAACCGATGCTGCCATCAACCAGGGTAACTCTGGCGGTGCGCTCGTTAACACACGTGGCGAACTGATTGGCATCAACGCAATGATATACTCACAAACTGGTTCGAACATCGGATACGGCTTTGCTATCCCCACAGCCATCATGAACAAGGCTGTAGACGACTTCAAGAAGTACGGATCGTATCAGCGTGCCATGATTGGTATTCAGGGCGGTAGTGTAAAAGACTACATAGACGCTATGAAGGACCAGGACAAAGAGGTGAAGGACTATGGCACGATGGAAGGTGTACGCATTGATAAGGTGATTGAAGATGGTGCTGCTGCCGATGCAAATCTGGAAGCAGAAGATGTCATCATCGAGGTAGAAGGCAAAAAGGTGAAGACGATGGGTGACCTGCAGGCAATTATCGCCCAAAAGCGCCCCGGCGACAAGGTCACTCTAAAATATCTGCGCAACAAAAAGGAGAAGACAGCTTCGCTGACTCTGAAAAATGCTCAGGGAACAACCAAAGTAGTGAAGAATGCAGACCTCGATATTCTGGGCGGACAATTCCGCGAGATTAGTGATTCGCAGAAGAAAGAACTTGATATCAACTACGGATTACAGGTAATGAAGGTAAGTGGCGGAAAGCTCAAAGAAGCCGGAGTTCCACAAGGATTCATCATCCAGCGTGTCAATGATGTACCGATGAAGAGTATCTCCGACCTTTCGGATGCGGTGAAGAAAGCATCTACTTCGAAAGAACCCGTACTCTACATCCAAGGTATCA
Organism: Prevotella sp. UBA2456; assembly: GCA_002342415.1. Lineage (GTDB taxonomy): Bacteria > Bacteroidota > Bacteroidia > Bacteroidales > Bacteroidaceae > Prevotella. The sequence goes on from DDPY01000017.1 coordinate 33,315, forward strand.
TGCCTACTGGTAGAAAAGCATACTTCGCAGTTGCATTGCAAGATTAGTAAGCAGAAAGTACGATAAGTATTTTTTGCAACAAAATCAAAAAAAGTAAGGCATTCTTTTGGTAATTCCAAAAAAATGCCTTACTTTTGCAAACAAATGTTTGTATCTTACCAAAGAAAACTAAGGCATGAGACAACTGAAAATCACCCGTTCCATCACGAATCGTGAAAGTGAAGCGCTGGAAAAATATTTGTCAGAGATTGGCAAAGAAGAACTACTTTCCACTGACGAGGAAGTAGAACTGGCACAGCGTATTCGTAAAGGTGATAAAGAAGCGTTGGAGCGTCTGACAAAGGCCAATTTACGATTTGTCGTTAGTGTAGCCAAGCAATATCAGAATCAAGGTTTAGCGCTTCCTGATCTCATCAATGAGGGCAATTTGGGACTTATCAAAGCTGCTGAGAAATTTGACGAGACACGGGGCTTTAAGTTTATATCTTATGCAGTATGGTGGATTAGACAAAGCATTTTACAAGCGATTGCTGAACAGAGTCGGATTGTGCGTCTTCCGCTGAACCAAGTAGGCTCAATGAACAAAATAAACCAGATGCTCAGTAAATTTGAGCAGGAGAACGAACGTCGCCCGTCCATAGACGAAATTTCAGAACAGGTAGACCTGCCCGAAGAAAAGATAGACGAAGCACTACAGATTAGCGGTCGACATGTGTCGGTTGATGCGCCCTTTGTGGACGGTGAAGACAACTCTCTGCTTGACGTGCTGGTAAACGATGATGCTCCGATGGCTGATCGTGAACTCGTAAAAGAGTCATTACGTGCTGAAATATCCCATGCTCTGCAAATGCTAAATGAACGCGAGCGAAATATTATCCGAGCCTTTTACGGCATTGGTGAACCAGAGTTAACTTTAGAAGAGATAGGAAACAAATATGGATTGACTCGTGAGCGAGTCAGACAGATTAAAGAAAAAGCTATACGCCGGTTGCGAAACAATACAAAAAACAAAATTTTAAAAGCATATTTAGGACAATGAAAATTTTAAGGTTCGTAATAATTATCGCACTTACACTAACGGTCGCGGTAGTTGAAGCAAAACCACTGAAGACAAACAAATTGTACATTTTCGGTTTTTCGGCTTCCTTTAAGGATTCTGTGGTATATGTAACCGACATACAAAACGTACAGAATGCATGGATTGAAAGCAAGAACAAATTTCTACTTGGACGAGACCAGTACTCAGGCCAACTGAAAAGCCATCTGTCAGAGAAGCATAATCTGCCCGGACGGGTGTGTATGGTGTTTTATGCTTTGAAAAAGAAAAAAGCAGAAAAGCTATATTTGAAACTAATGAAGAAATATAAGAAAGGCTATGAGATTCGCTATCTGAACGCTAACGAATTTCGCTTTGAAAGCGTTGACATGACACCTAACGACCAATGAACGAATTTACAATCATCAATGATCCGGTATTCGGATTCATCAAAATAAAACGCGGACTGCTGTACGACATCGTACAGCATCCGTTGTTTCAACGCCTAAACCGAATTAACCAACTGGGACTGGCATTTGTAGTTTACCCTGGAGCACGACACACACGTTTCCAGCACTCTTTAGGTGCCTTTCATTTAATGACAGAAGCTGTAAAGTCGCTGAGTGAAAAAGGTGTCTACATTTTCGACTCAGAGGCAGAAGCTGTACAAGCAGCTATTCTAATGCACGACATTGGTCATGGTCCCTTCTCGCATGTATTGGAAAACACCCTTATCCACTCTATCACACACGAAGACATCTCACTCATGATGATGGAACAAATCAATCACGACCTGAAGGGACAACTTGCCTTGGCTATCAGTATCTTCAAAGACGAATATCCCAATAAGATTTTTCACCAACTCATTTCGTCACAGCTTGATATGGACAGACTGGACTACTTGCGACGTGACTCATTCTATACTGGAGTTACCGAAGGGAACATCGGTTCAGCACGTATCATTAAAATGCTAAACGTAAAGGACGACCGACTCGTAGTGGAATCTAAAGGTATTTATTCCATAGAAAACTACCTGACAACGAGAAGGCTCATGTACTGGCAGGTATATCTACACAAAACTGCCGTTGGATACGAAAAGGTTCTGGTAAATACGCTGAAACGTGCACGACAACTGGTAAAAGAAGGACATGAGCTCTTTGCATCCCCTGCCCTTGCCTACTTCTTACGGCATGACTCTCATTTCGACCGGGACGCTCTACAGGTCTACTGCGAATTGGATGATTCTGACATATGGAGTGCCCTGAAAGCCTGGAAGCATTCGGACGATCACATTCTTGCCACCTTAGCTACCGATATGACCGACAGACAGTTGTTTAAAGTAGAAGTTACCGAAGACTACCCACCTGAAGAATATATGGAGGAGAAGATTACGGAAATAGCACGACACATGAATATCACTTATGAAGACGCGCAACAATACATGTTATCCGTAACAGAAATAGGCAAAGACATGTATAACCCAGAGGACGACAGTATCGGAATTCTCTATAAAGACGGTACTGTGAAAGACATTGCCGAAGCTTCAGAAATATTAAATGTGCAACTGCTTTCCAAAAAAATACGTAAATATTACCTTTGTTATCAACGATTTTAAATAAAAATTCGTATCTTTGCAACGTTTTATAAATTTTATAGATAAACATGGAATTTTCAGCCAAACAAATAGCCGAATTTATCGGAGGACGTGTGGAAGGTAATGAGCAAGCAACCGTACACACTTTTGCAAAGATTGAAGAGGGCAAGGAGGGAGCAATTACCTTTTTGTCGAATCCCAAATATACCCAGTACATCTATGACACTAAAGCCAGTATCGTTTTAGTAAACGAAGACCTGCAACTGGAACATCCCGTCAGCGCCACGCTCATTCGTGTAAAAAACGCTTATGAATGTGTGGCCAAACTCATGCAGATGTATGCGGCCGCTTTGCCGAAAAAAACTGGAATTGACCCGCTGGCCAGCGTTTCTGCCACAGCGCAAATAGGGAAAGATGTCTATATCGGCCCATTTACTTATGTTGGCGATGGTGTAAAAATTGGAGACGGCAGTCGCATCTATCCCAATGTCACCATCTATGATGGTTGCCAGATAGGAAATCGAGTAACCATACATGCCGGTGCTGTCATAGGAGCCGACGGATTTGGATTCGCCCCCAATACTGAGGGGTATGAAAAAATCCCTCAGTTAGGTATAGTAATCATTGAGGACGATGTGGAAATTGGTGCCAACACCTGCGTTGACCGTTCTACGATGGGCCACACCATCATCCATAAGGGTGTTAAATTGGACAACCTCATCCAGGTGGCTCATAACTGCGAGATTGGCGAAAATACGGTAATGTCAGCACAAGTAGGCTTGGCCGGTTCGACTAAAATTGGCAGTTGGTGCATGGTGGGAGGCCAGGCTGGATTCTCTGGGCACATCCATGTGGCTGACCGTACCAATGTGGGGGCCCAATGCGGTGTTATCAACAACACCAAGGGGAACGGCGAAACTCTAATCGGTTCGCCTGCTATGGATCCAAAGGATTTCTTCAAGGCAAAAGCTTTGTACCGTCGCCTACCCGACATGTACAAAGAGATTAGTGCGTTGCGCAAGGAAATAGAAGAATTAAAGAAAAACAAGAAATAGATGAAACAGAAAACATTGAAAGGCAGTTTTTCGCTATTTGGAAAAGGCCTGCATACAGGTTTGAACCTGACTGTCACATTCAATCCTGCACCCGAGAACACTGGATACAAGATTCAGCGTATCGATATGGAAGGTGAGCCTATCATAGATGCAATTGCAGAGAATGTCGTTGACACTCAGCGGGGTACCGTGTTAGGAAAAGGTGATGCTCGAGTATCAACGGTTGAACATGGTCTGTCTGCTCTCTATGCGTTAGGAATTGACAACTGCTTGATGCAAGTCAATGGTCCAGAATTTCCGATTCTTGATGGTTCGTCCATCCAATATGTTGAGAAAATTAAAGAAGTGGGAATCGAGGAACAAAACGCTCCCAAGGATTGGTATATCATTCGCAAGAAAATAGAGGTAAAAGACGAGGCCACAGGCTCATGTATTACTATTCTTCCGGATGAAGACTTCTCCATCACGGCAATGTGTTCATTTGAGTCGAAATTCATCAATTCCCAATTTGCAACACTCGACAATGCATTAGACTATCCCAAAGAGATTGCACCAGCCAGAACCTTCGTCTTTGTACGTGATATCGAACCGCTGCTGCAGGCCAATCTTATTAAAGGTGGAGACTTAGACAATGCCATCGTCATTTATGAACGCCAGACCACTCAGGAACGTCTTGACATGCTGGCCGACATGCTGAAGGTTGAACACCGCGATGCCACAGAATTGGGCTACATTCAGCATAAGCCACTTGTTTGGGAAAACGAATGTACACGCCATAAGCTGCTTGACATCATCGGTGATATGGCTTTGATAGGTAAGCCGATTAAGGGACGCATTGTAGCAACACGACCTGGTCACACTATCAACAACAAATTTGCACGCCAGATTCGCAAAGAGATACGTAAGCATGAGATTCAGGCTCCGATTTACGACCCTAATGAAGAACCGATAATGGACGTGAACCGCATCCGTGAATTGCTGCCCCACCGCTATCCCATGCAGTTGGTCGACAAAGTTATCACATTGGGTGCCAACACGATAGTAGGTATCAAAAACATCACATCGAACGAACCTTTCTTTCAGGGGCACTTCCCAGAGGAGCCTGTGATGCCCGGTGTCTTACAGATAGAGGCTATGGCACAGTGCGGTGGTCTGCTCGTACTGAACACCTTGGAAGAGCCTGAACGATGGTCTACCTATTTTATGAAGATTGACGGTGTGAAATTCAGACAAAAGGTCGTTCCCGGTGACACTCTTATCTTTAAAGTAGACTTGCTTGCCCCCGTCCGTCACGGAATCTCGTCGATGAAAGGTTATATCTTCGTCGGTGATCACGTAGTGGCTGAGGCAACTTTCACAGCACAAATCGTAAAGAACAAATAAGAATATGGCAAATCAGATACATCCACTGGCCGTTATCGATCCAGAGGCAAAACTTGGTGACAATAACATTATCGGTCCTTTTTGTGTGATTGACAAGAATGTCGTTATCGGTGACAATAATAAATTGTTAAATAGCGTCACTATCCATTATGGAGCACGTATTGGTAACGGTAACGAGTTCTTTCCTGGTGCCAGTATCTCCACCAAGCCACAAGACCTGAAATTCAAAGGTGAAGAAACAACATGTGAGATTGGAGACAACAATAGTATCCGTGAGAATGTCACCATTAGTCGCGGTACTGCATCGAAAGGGAAAACCGTAGTCGGAAATGGAAACCTGCTCATGGAAAATATGCATGTTGCCCACGATTGTGTTATTGGCAATGGCTGCATCATTGGTAACTCCACAAAATTTGCAGGTGAAGTGGTCGTAGAGGATTTTGCGATCATTTCGGCCACTTGTCTGTTCCACCAGTTCTGTCGCGTAGGCAGCTACATCATGTTCCAAGGAGGATCACGCACCTCGCAGGACATTCCGCCCTATGTTATCGCAGGCAAAGAGCCAGTGCGATATGCTGGTGTGAACCTTATCGGACTGCGCCGCCGTGGTTTCCCCAACGAAACCATTGAAGCCATTCACGATGCCTACCGCATTATATATGCACAAGGAGTGCTGAAGGATGGCATTGCAGAAGCTCGTGCTAAATACCCTGATTCTAAAGAGGTGGAATACATCTGCTCGTTCATTGAAAGCTCGAAACGAGGAATCATAAGGTAGTCTACCCTCTGACTATTTACGATTTATCGACTAATCGTAATGCAGACGCTCATCGTAATCACAGGCCCTACAGCTGTAGGAAAAACGGCACTAACCATCCAGTTGGCATGTCATTATGGCATACCTGTAATCAATGCTGACTCCAGACAGATTTATAGGGAACTGAAGATCGGCACGGCCGCTCCAACGGCAAAGCAGTTGCAACAGGCAAAACATTACTTTGTTGGCACTAAGAGCATCGAAGACTATTACAACGCTTCTATTTATGAACAAGAGGTCATGTCGATACTGAAGACATCGTCATCCGACATGAACCTCTTATCAGGTGGAAGCATGATGTATATCGACGCTGTTTGCAACGGTATTGACGATATTCCCACCGTACGCGATGATATCAGACTGGAGATGAAACGTCGCTATCAGGAAGAAGGTCTTGAGGCATTATGCGAAGAACTCAAACGACTGGACCCTGAGCACTATGCCATCGTTGACCGAAAGAACCACCGAAGGGTGATACACGCTCTGGAAGTATGCTATCAGACAGGTCGTACCTACACATCCTTCCGCACACAACAGAAAAGAGAACGCCCTTTTCGCATTGTCAAGATTGGACTAAATCGCGAGCGCGAAGAGCTTTATAACAGAATAAACCTACGAGTAGACCAAATGATAGAACAAGGACTGCTATACGAAGTGGAAGGACTTTATGCACGACGCCATTTGAACGCCCTTAATACAGTAGGTTATAAAGAATTGTTCGACTATATGGATGGTCGATGGCCAAAGGAAGAAGCCATAGAACGCATCAAAGGCAATACCCGCCGCTATGCCCGTAAACAACTCACATGGTTCAAGCGTGATGACAGCGTATGCTGGTTTCATCCCGACCAACAAGAAGAAATATTGAAATACATTTCGCAATATGAATAAATACGTAGAGAAAATAGTCCATGCTCCAAAATATGCTTGGCAATGGTATAAAGGATTGTATCAGGGACGACGTTGGTATGTTAAGGCCGGTGTCGGCATCGCTTCGTTCGTCATAGCATTTATACTCTATCTACTGATGGTAGATATCAATTTTCTATGGCTTTTCGGGAAGTCGCCTTCCATGAGTGATGTAAAGAACACCCATCCTGCCGAAGCTTCTCAAATATACAGCTCCGACGGTGTTATCATCGGCAAGTATTTCAGCGAGAATCGTACGCCTATAACGTACGAAGAAGTAAATCCCGACTTTTGGAATGCGCTCATCGATACCGAAGACGAACGTTTCCGCCATCACCACGGCATTGACTATCAGGCATTTGCCGCAGCATTAAAAGACTATTTGCTTCACCATGATGCACGCGGAGCCTCGACCATCACGCAGCAACTGGCTAAGAACCTCTTCCGCGTACGTACCCAATACTCAACGGGGCTATTGGGAAATATTCCTGGGCTGAAGATTCTTATCATGAAAAGCAAGGAATGGATTACGGCATATAAATTGGAATTGTATTTCACAAAAAATGAAATTCTCACAATGTATGCTAATACCGTGGACTTCGGTTCCAATGCTTTTGGAATTAAGACAGCAGCCAAGACTTATTTTGGTACAACGCCGCAACGACTCACTCCCGACCAATCTGCTATACTGGTAGGACTGCTGAAAGCTACCACCTACTATAATCCACGTATCAATCCAAAGAACTCGATGTCGCGACGCAATGTGGTATTAGGCAATATGCTAAAACACAAGCATCTTACCCAGGAGCAGTATGACTCGCTGATATTAAAACCCATCCATCTTGACTATAGCGTTGAAAACCACTATGATGGGCAAGCGCAATACTTCCGCGAAGCCGTAAAGAACTATCTTAAGGAATGGTGCGAAGAAAATGAATATGACCTGTATCGTGATGGTCTGAAAATCTATACTACTATCGATAGCCGCATGCAGAAATATGCAGAACAAGCAGCCATTAAACAGATGCGGCAGGTGCAACGGAACTTCAACTCTCATTGGGGAAATACAAACCCATGGCAGGATGAGCATCATGTAGAAATACCCAACTTCATCGAAGACCTGGCAAAGAAAACGCCATATTATAAAATACTAAACCAAAAGTTTGCAGGGAATAAGGATTCTATTGACTATTATCTGAACCTGCCGCACAAAGTAAAACTTTTCGACTACGAGAAAGGAACTATTGAGAAAGAAATCTCTACCCTCGACAGTATTCGTTACATGGAGCACTTCATGCACTGCGGCTTTGTTGCCATGGAACCACAGACTGGACAGGTGAAAGCCTGGGTGGGCGATATTGACTTCCGGACATGGAAATATGACAAGGTTACAGCCATGCGGCAACCAGGCTCTACTTTCAAACTCTTCGTCTATACAGAGGCTATGAATCAAGGACTCACACCCTGTGATCGCCGTGTTGACTCCTATTTTGCTATGAAAGTGATGGATCATGGAAAAGAAGTCACCTGGGCTCCGACTAATGCCAATGGCTATTTTACGGGTGACTCTATGCCCCTGAAAGCAGCATTCGCCCAGAGCATAAATTCCGTTGCTGTCAAACTCGGACAAGAATGCGGTATCGACCGTATCGTCCACACTGCTCATGCAATGGGAATTAAGTCGAAACTTGACCCTACTCCTTCGCTGACATTGGGTTCCAGCGATGTCAACCTGCTTGAACTGGTCAATGGATATGCAACAGTCGCCAATGATGGCAAGATGCATGAGCCTGTGCTTGTTACACGCATACTTGACCGTGAAGGCAACGAAATATATGTAGCACCAACAGAAGAGAAACAGGCTATTCCCTACCGTTCGGCCTACCTCGCCCAACAATTACTGATGAGTGGTTTGCGCGAGCCTGGAGGAACGAGCATGAGCCTTTGGGGATATGTAGGAAAATACAGCGATACTGAATTTGGCGGCAAGACGGGTACATCAAATAACCATTCCGATGCCTGGTTTGTAGGTGTCAGTCCCCGACTGGTAGCTGGAGCATGGGTAGGAGGAGAATACCGTTCCATCCATTTCCGCACAGGACAGTTGGGACAAGGCTCACGGACAGCCTTACCCATCTGTGGCTATTTCTTTGAATCCGTATTAGGAGATGCCGCCTTCAAGCAGTACCATGCTAAATTCGGCAAACCCAAGAGCAATGATGTCAAAGCAGATATGTACACCTGTGCCAGTTATTATGCACGCCGCGATACAGACTCCATTGCCGTAGATAGTCTGGCAACAGAACAAGAGATGGAGATGGTGTTAGATGAATTCGGCAATGAGGTGATCAGGCCTAAGGAGCATAAAGACAACGCTACTCAACAGCCCCAGCCTGATGTCCCGCAGGTTGCCACAGAACCGAAGGAAGAATAAACGTGGTAAGAAAGGCTGATGAAAATTTAGACCTTGACAATCAGGAGTGGCAGCAAGCACTCCAGATTATCCAGTATACCCGTCGTTCGCTTTTTCTTACAGGAAAGGCGGGGACGGGTAAGTCTACTTTCCTTCGCTATATTGCCAAGAACACAAAGAAGAAATATGTTATCCTGGCTCCGACCGGCATTGCCGCCATCAATGCTGGTGGACAAACCATGCATTCTTTCTTTAAACTGCCTTTCCACCCTCTGCTGCCCAATGACTCACGCTATTCACCTCGTAACATCCGAAAGACACTGAAATATAGCGGTGTCACACTAAAGCTGTTGCGGGAGCTGGAACTAATCATCATTGATGAAATATCGATGGTGCGGGCAGATATCATCGACTTTATTGACAAAGTATTACGCATCTATTGTCGCAATATGCGGGAGCCCTTTGGCGGAAAGCAACTATTGTTGGTAGGTGATATTTTCCAGTTAGAGCCTGTAGTGAAAGAAGATGAGTGGCGGCTGATGCAGCCCTTTTATGCCTCTGCCTATTTCTTTGCGGCCAAAGTATGGCAACAGATGCAGTTGGTGAGCATCGAACTCCGAAAGGTATATCGCCAAAGTGATGCCAAATTTATTAGCCTACTTGACCGCATCCGCATGAATCAGGCAACAGACCAAGACTTAGCAGCAATCAATGCCCGATACAATGCTCAGGAAACTCTTCATGATCGAGGACACCTGGAAATTACCCTCGCAACCCGTCGCGACACGGTAGATTGGATCAATGAACAGAAGCTTTCTGAGATTGAAGGTTCGAGTATCACGTTTCATGGGACAATACACGGTGAGTTTCCCTTGACATCCCTACCTGCTCCAATGGATCTGGAAGTCAAACCCGGCGCACAAGTCATCTTCACCCGAAACGATAAAGAGAAGCGTTGGGTTAATGGCACCATTGGCATCGTGACTGGATACGACCTTGAGGAAGGCATCATCGGAGTCTGTGATGAAGACGGCAACGAATACGATGTCTGTATGGAGGTCTGGGAGAACATGCGGTACACCTTCGATGAGAAAGAACAGAAGATTGTGGAAGAGCAGTTAGGGAGTTTTGTGCAATACCCTTTGCGATTAGCATGGGCTATCACAGTACACAAGAGCCAAGGATTAACCTTCCGACAGGTTAAGATAGACTTCTCGGGAGGAGGGGCTTTTGCCGGCGGACAGACCTATGTAGCACTGTCGCGATGTACTTCACTCAAAGGCATTACTCTTGAAGAGCCTATCCGACACAGCGACATCTTCGTTCGCCCCGAAGTAGTCCATTTTGCACAACATTATAATGACAGCCAGCTAATGCGACAGGTGCTCTATGAGAGCAAGGCCGATCGCGAATATCACGATGCTGTAGAGGCTTTCGACCGACAGGACTTTGATAGTTTCCTAAAGAATTTCTTTCTGGCTATTCATTCACGCTACGATATCGAACGGCCTCATGTTCAACGGTATATTCGTCGTAAACTTGGCATCATATCACGTCAACAGAACCATATCAAAGAATTGGAAATGGAGATTCAGCGGCGTGACGAAATGCTGAAACGTCTTGCTGCAGAATATGTACTTTTAGGCAAGGAATGTGAACAGGAGCACATGAATGATGCCGCCATCCGAAACTATCAGAAAGCCCTCGACCTCTATCCTGAAGCCTTTGAAGCCCAGCGCCGTATCCAAAAGCTCAAAGCAAATAAGAAATAAAAAAGCGCATTGTGACAGAAATACACAATGCGACTTTTTTATTTGAGGATTCAGGAATCAGTTGTTCACACTTCCGCCTACGATATCCAGCAGTTCTGAGGTAATTGCTTGCTGTCTGGACTTGTTGTACTGCAAGTTCAGCTGGCGCAACAGTTCATCGGCATTATCAGTAGCCGTCTGCATGGCCACCATACGAGCAGCATGCTCAGAGGCGACGCTGTCAAGTAAGGCTGTATAAAGCATCAAATGAGCAAGTTTAGGCATCAGCTGCGAAAGCACCGTGTTCATGTCGGGCTCCACAATGAAGTTGTCATTCAGCGGTTCTACTTCCTCGCCTTGGGCATTGATAACCTTCTTTTTGCGACGACGCTTCAGATAGTCTTGCGCCTTCTTGGTGGCGATGTTGGTAGTAAGGTCGCGCTCATGGTCACGATCCAACTCACTTTCCAAGTCTATCGGCAGGAAAGTCTTGTTGGTCAAGACCTGCGAACCGGCCGACTTGAAGTGATGATAGATTAGTTCTACGCGATCCACCTCACCGTTGGCAAACTTTTCTCCAAGTTCCATAGCAATATCAATGCATTCGCGAACATTGGGATGATCTACCAAAGCGGCATAGTCGCCTTTGACATCATAGCCCAACTTACGTGCCTTTTCCATTACCTTACGCCCTATGGGATAGATTTCAATGGCATCCTTGCCCAACTCTTGGGCATAGGCATCGTATGTGCGCTGCATCAGTTTGATGATATTGGCATTGAATCCGCCACAGAGCGATGAATTACTGGAGAACACGACAAGTGCTACGCGCTTGACGGGACGCTCCTGGTCGAAGACCGTTTGAGCTTCGGCCTCGGCAGCAAGAAACGACTTGAGGATATGCTCAAGCAACGACTCGTAAGGCAGCATGTTCTGGATAGCCACCTGCGCATGATGGAGCTTCGACGAGGCTACCATCTTCATCGCAGAGGTTATCTTTCGCGTGCTGTTGACCGAGGCGATGCGGCCTTTAATTTCTTTCAGGCTTGGCATAGGCTATCAAGCTTTATACGTACCGGCAATATCGGCCATAATGGCTTCAATCTTCTTCGTTACGTCGTCGTCAATTTTACCTGCGGCAAGTGTTTCTATCACCTCGGGAGCGCTTGTACGCAACTTCTCGAGGAACTGGCTCTGACACTCACGAACCTTGTCTATGGGCACTTCGCGCATCAGGCCATGTACACCACAATAGAGGATAGCCACCTGTTCACCTACTGGCATAGGCGAATATTGCGGCTGGATGAGCAACTGGTTGTTCTTACGACCACGGTCCAATGTCATCGCCGTCACGGCATCCATATCGCTTGAGAACTTCGAGAAAGCCTCCAACTCACGATACTGAGCCTGGTCAATCTTCAGCGTACCAGCTACCTTCTTCATCGACTTAATCTGTGCCGAACCACCTACACGCGATACCGAGATACCGACGTTGATTGCCGGACGGAAACCTCGGTTGAAGAGGTCGCTCTCAAGGAATATCTGACCATCAGTGATAGAAATCACATTCGTGGGGATATAGGCCGATACGTCACCAGCCTGTGTCTCAATGATAGGCAGAGCTGTCAGTGATCCGCCACCCTTCACATGACCCTTCATGCACTCAGGCAGGTCGTTCATCTGCTCAGCCACCTCCTGCTGCTCGTTCATCTTAGCCGCACGCTCAAGAAGACGAGAGTGCAGATAGAACACATCACCAGGATAAGCCTCACGACCGGAAGGACGACGCAGAATCAGCGACACCTCACGATAAGCCACAGCCTGCTTCGACAGGTCATCGTAGACCACGAGTGCGGGCAGACCGCGATCACGGAAATATTCACCAATGGCAGCACCGGCAAATGGTGCATAGTACTGCATGGCAGCGGGATCAGCAGCTGTTGCAGCCACTACGATGGTGTAAGGCATCGCGCCATGCTCCTTCAGAGTCTGAACAAGCGTAGCTACTGTACTGGCCTTTTGTCCAATGGCGACATAGATACAATACACGGGCTTGCCTGCCTCATAGAAACTCTTCTGATTGATAATGGTGTCGACAGCAATAGCCGTCTTACCCGTCTGGCGGTCACCAATTATCAGCTCACGCTGTCCACGGCCGATGGGAATCATCGAGTCGATAGCCTTCAGACCCGTCTGCAACGGCTCCTTCACGGGCTGACGATAGATTACACCAGGTGCCTTGCGGTCGAGCGGCATTTCAAAAGCATCCTTCAGGTCGATATCGCCCTTTCCGTCAACAGCCTGCCCCAGCGGGTTGATGACACGGCCCAGCATATTGTCGTTGACACGGATAGAGGCAATGCGCTTGGTGCGCTTCACCACCATACCTTCCTTAATGCCTGACGTGCTACCCAGAAGCACACAACCTACGTTGTCTTCCTCCAAGTTCATCACGATAGCCATCGTGCCGTTCTCAAATTCGAGCAACTCGTTGGCTTCGGCATTGCGGAGTCCGTAGATACGAGCCACACCGTCGCTGACGGTAAGCACGGTACCTACCTCGTCGAACTGTTCGGCATTCTGAATGCCTTTCAGCTGTTCGAGCAGCACCTGGGATACTTCGCTTGGTTTAATTTTATCTGACATAAATTTAATTTGCGATTTACTAATTTACTATTTACGATTTATTGCTAAATCGTCATCGAATGAGTGTTTGTAGAATGTTGTTGAGTTTCGACTTGACACTGGCATCCATACGGAACGTGTCATACTCGAGGATGAAGCCGCCGATGATGTCGGGGTTCACCTCCGTCTCAAACTCTACAGTACCATTAGTCTTGCTCTCCACCATCTGGCGCATCTTCTGCTCTGTAGCAACAGATACGCGGGCTGCTGTGGTGAGCTTGCCACGGATGACGTTCTTCTGCTTACGGTAAAGCGTGATATACGAGTTGGCCATAAACTGAATCATGTTCTCTCGGTCTTCCTTTAGCACAAGGCCGATGAAGCTCTTGGTCAGGGGGCATGCCTGTTCACCGGCAGCCACCAGAAGCAGCGCTTCCTTCTTATCCTTCGAGAGCATGGGATTGTCTATCGTCTGGCGCAATGCGGGTACGTCGATATAGCTCTTGGCTACCGTCATCATCTCCTGATAGACAGTATCCTCCAGCTTGGCATCGGTAGCACTCTTCAAGAGCGCTCTCGCATATCTCATCGATATTACTCCAATATCCATACGCAACTCTAATTATTACTTCACAGAGACTTCATCCAGCATACGGTCAATCAAATCCATCTGCGACTTATCGTCCTTCAGATTCTGCTTGAGAACCTTTTCGGCGATTTCGACGCTTAGTGTAGCGACTTGCTGACGGATGTCGGCAATAGCGGCCTTCTTCTCCTGCTCGATGGCGGCTTTAGCCTCGTCAAGCAGGCGGGCACCCTCACTTCTTGCCTTATCCTGCGCCTTCTCTACAATAGCGTCACGTGTCTCGGCAGCCTCACGAAGTATCTGGGCCTGCTTCTCACGCGCCTCCTGCAAGATGGATTCACCTTCTTTCTGAATATTAGCCAGACGCTCGTTGGCCTCATGAGCCTTCTTGAGCGACTCGTCAATGAACGCCTTACGCTCGTCGACCATCTTCACAATCACAGGGAAGCCATACTTCCACAGGATGAAGAGGACTACGAGGAAGACGACCGTCATCCAGAAGAATAGTCCAAAATCAGGGGTTATCAGTGACATACGCTGGTTCTCGGAGAATTATACGAAAAGTGCAAGAATAGAAATCACAAGAGCCAGGAACGTAGCACCCTCAACAAGAGCAGCAGCCAGAATCATCGAACTCTGCAGTCCGCCCATTTTCTCCGGCTGACGAGCCATAGCGTCCATAGCCTGACCACCAATACGACCGATACCGATACCAGCACCGATAACTGCTAAACCACCACCTACAGTAGCACCGAGCTTTGCGAGTGCATCTGCTGCTAATAATAATGAAATCATAATCTTAAATTTTTTTAGTTGTTAATATTATTACTTTTTTACTTTAATTCTCTTTTTAGGCATGATGCTCTTTCACGTGCGACATGGAGATAAACACAGCCGACAGCATGGTAAACACCATTGCCTGGATATAGCATACCAGCACCTCCAGCAGCATCATGAAGATGCTCAGGAATACCGATACTGGTGTCATCACCGTACCCAGCACATTACCCATGACACCACCCAGGGCGAACATGATGAAGATAATGCACGACAGCGAGATGGCTATCACGTGACCTGCCAACATGTTGGCAAAGAGACGGATCATCAGCGCTATGGGCTTTGTGAAGATACCAAAGAACTCAATGAAGGGCATCAGGGGCACGGGGAATTTGAGCCACATGGGCACGTCGCCCCAGAAGATTTCCTTCCAATAGGCCTTCGTTCCTGTCACATTTACAATGAGGAAGGTACATAGGGCCAGAAACATCGTACAAGTGATATTGCCAGTCAGATTGCCCCCACCCGGCGGGAACGGCATCACACCCATGATATTCGTGATGAAGATAAAGAAGAAGCACGTCATCAGGTAAGGCGCATACTTAGGCGCCTCGTCACCTAATGAGGGCTTGATCATGTCGTTATAGACCGACATCACAAACATGTGAATGAGACCTGTAAATCCCTTCGGTGCAGGGTCGTCCACCTTGTGCTTCTTACACCAGCGGGCTGCCGTCAGGATGCAACATACCAGCAGGATAGCATTGATAAAAAGCACCAGCACCGTCTTGGTAATGCTGATATCGAAGCATACGGGCACCAACTCGCTGCCTACACGCTCTACTATGCGGCCCTTCTCGTCTTCGGCTCCCTGAATATAGAATCCCTCTGCCGAACCTTCACCAGCACGCAGCAATTCCGCATTGGGCTCATGCTCAAACTGTGACGAGCATAGCACGTGGAATCCCGAATGCTCCGAATAGAAGATCATGGGCAGATGGATGATCAGGGGATGTCCGCCGAAGTCGGTGACATGCCACATATAGCTGTCCTGCACGTGACCGAACAATATCTCCTTCAGGTTCACCCCACCCTCTTTCTCTTCCGCTTGCATCGGAAGGGAGAGGCAGAGCATCGCCGCGACGAGGAATATTGATCTAAGTTTTCTCATTTGGTTACTTTCTTATTGTTACTTACTTTAGCAAAGAATATTGCATCGAATGCGAGTATGACCAGATAGAAGATAATGAACACCATGGCAAACCATTTGATAGACTCGATGTCACCCCTGTTCACCACACAAAACACCAACAGTACCATCGCAGCAGCCATCAGGCGCAGGGCCGAGGCGGCGAGGAAGTATTTCGGCAGTATCTCTGGGGAACGGCGTACTAATGCTTGCCATCCATAGATATATATTAAGGAGCAGACGACATGGAATACAGAAGAAATCAATCCGGCTCCCGACATCCCGGCAAGGACACTCCCTGCAAACATAAAAATGCTGAGCGACACTACGCCTGCGGTGTACCAGCAGACTGTCTTCTTGTCATCCATCTCACGCGTACCTTAAATAAAAAACATCTATTTAGTTCACTTCTACGCAGAGCGACACTACGTTCTGCTGCACCTCCACGAAACCGCCGAGAATCTCCAGTCGCACTTTCTCACCTTTCGGCAATCCGTACACTACCGCACCCTGGTTGAGGGTTGAGATAATCGGCGCATGGTCGTTGAGTATCTCAAACTCACCCTGTGAGCCAGGAACGAGGACACTCACAACCTCTCCGTCAAACTCTATTCGCTCAGGCGAAACTATCTTCAGCTTTAACATCTTGGTAATTTTCGATTTACAGATTTTCGATTTACCGATTGATTAGCCCTTGGCAGCCTCTAAGAGTTTCTTTGCCTTAGCCTTTGCATCTTCAATAGTTCCCACGTTGAGGAATGCCTGTTCGGGCAGGTCATCCACCTCACCGTCGAGAATAGCGTTAAAGCCCTTGATCGTCTCTTCGATAGGCACCATCACGCCAGGCAGGCCAGTGAACTGCTCTGCCACAGAGAAGGGCTGCGAAAGGAAACGCTGCACGCGACGTGCGCGGTTCACAGTCAGCTTGTCCTCGTCCGAGAGTTCATCCATACCCAGAATGGCAATAATGTCCTGTAATTCCTTATAGCGCTGCAGTATCTCCTTCACACGCTGTGCACACTCATAGTGGTCTTTACCCACTACTAACGGGTCAAGAATACGCGAGGTAGAACCCAGCGGATCAACAGCGGGATAAATACCCAGCTCGGCAATCTTACGATCGAGCACGGTCGTTGCGTCCAGATGGGTGAACGTCGTAGCAGGAGCAGGGTCGGTCAAGTCGTCGGCAGGCACATAAACTGCTTGTACTGAGGTGATTGAACCCGATTTGGTAGAGGTAATTCTCTCCTGCATCGTACCCATCTCCGAGGCCAGCGTCGGCTGGTAACCTACGGCTGAAGGCATACGACCCAGCAAGGCCGACACCTCGGAACCGGCCTGGGTGAAACGGAAGATGTTGTCGATAAAGAACAGGATATCGGCAGCTCCGCCGTCCTTGCCGCCACCATCGCGGAATCCCTCAGCAACCGTCAGTCCTGACAGTGCTACGGATGCACGCGCACCGGGGGGCTCGTTCATCTGTCCATAGACAAGCGTAGCCTGCGATTTTTTCAGTTCCTCTGGGTCTACCAGCGAGAGATCCCACTTACCCTGGGCCATTGCCTCCTTGAACTTGTCACCGTAACGGATAACGCCCGACTCAATCATCTCGCGAATCAGGTCATTACCCTCACGCGTGCGCTCACCTACTCCAGCGAATACAGAGAATCCGTTGTGGCCCTTTGCAATGTTGTTGATGAGCTCCATGATAAGCACCGTCTTACCTACGCCGGCACCACCGAAGAGTCCAATCTTACCACCCTTCAGATACGGCTCCAGCAGGTCGATGACCTTGATACCCGTTGCCAGCACCTCTTTCGTGGTCGACAGTTCCTCAAACTTCGGAGCCTCGCGGTGAATAGGATAAGCACCCTTCATGTCGAGTTGTTTCATACCGTCGATAGGCTGACCGATAACGTTCAGCATACGACCTTTAATCTGTTCGCCGGAAGGCATCTGAATAGGAGAGCCCAGCGGCTTTGCCTCCAATCCACGCTGCAGACCGTCGGTGTTGTCCATGGCAACGCAGCGCACGGTATCCTCGCCGATGTGCTGCTGCACCTCGACGATCAGCTGGGCCCCGTTGGGACGTTCTATCGACAATGCCTCGTGAATTTTCGGGAGCACCTTTTCCGCATCCTGACCTTTCGTATCGAAGAAAACGTCGATAACCGGACCGATAATCTGCGAAATGTGTCCAATAATCTGTGACATAAGCGTTATTTATTTATAATGTAATAGTTTTAAGTATTCATTTTAGAACGACTGCAAAGTTAACAAAAAAATTCTATTAAAAAAAAAAAATCATACTTTTTTTAGGAAAAGTTTTCTGCTCGGCAGCGATTCTGTGATTTCTGCGTGCATGACATTTTACAAAACCTTTCCACTTTTTTTGCTCTTTTCTTTGCCATTTCAAATAATTTGCCTATATTTGCAGCAGTAAACTATTACAAAAACAACTTATCTTTGCTATGAACAAAAACGAAAAATTCATTATTTCCATCAATCGTGAGCTGGGTACCGGCGGACGCACCATAGGCTCGATGCTCGCCAACCGTCTGGGGGTGCCGTTCTACGACAAGGCGCTCATCAAGGCTTTAGAGGAGAAGTACAACCTCACGCTTGAGGAAATCGAGACGCTCAAGGGGCGCAGCCACTCCTGGTGGGCCGACTTCAAGCGCGTGATGGGCATGGGCTACTCGCTGCACAACTCGCCCGACATGAAGATGCCCATCGTCAACGAGCCCGACCTGCTCACTACCAACGACATGTACAAGACCGAAGTGGAAATCCTTCAGGGCATTGCCGAGACCGAGTCGTGCGTGGTGGCCGGTCGCACGGGATTCTACATCTATCGCGACCACCCCAACCACATGAGCATCCTCATCAAGGCCTCTATGCAGTATCGCAAGCAGCGCATAGCCACCAAGCGCGGCATCAGTCTCGACGAGGCCGAATCCATCATCAAGAAGGTCGACCAGATGCGCGAGAACTACATCAGCAAGTACACGGGCACTTCGCGCTACGACTCGCGCTATTACGATCTTGTCATCAACATGGACGGCAAGAACGAGGAACAAGTCGTAGACCTTATCCTCCAGTATATCGGTTGATTTCAACCGGCTATCAACAAGCTACCTACCTGATATACCACGGCCGAGACTATCCATGCCAGCGCCGTGGTATATATGGCTGCAAAGATAGCCCAGCGCCACGAACCGCTCTCGTGCCGGATAGCAACGATGGTGGCCAGACAGGGGAAGTAGAGCAGCACGAAGAGCAGATAGCTGTAAGCCACCAGGGGTGTGATCTGTTCCAGTCCGCCCAGCACGCCAATCGTAGAAGCCACAATCTCCTTGGCCCCCACCCCGGCAATGAGCGACACGTCGAGCTGCCAGGTGAAGCCCTGCAGCGAGTAGAGGGGCTCGATAAACTGTCCCATCAGCCCGATGAGCGACTGGTCCATCGAGGGGGCAATGCCGTGCGGACCGAAGTAGCCTAATGCCCACACTATAATCGAGGCCACGAGAATGATGCCGCCCATCTTCTTCAGATATTCCTTACCTTTCTCCCACGTATGTCGCACGATGGCCTTTGCCGTAGGCCAGCGGTATGGCGGCAGTTCCATCACAAACGGGGTGTCTTCGCCCTTGATGACAAAGGTCGAGATGACCTTGCTCACCACGACAGCCGTCAGGATGCCGGCGGCATAGAGCGACAGCATGACCAGCGACTGATATTGCGTGGCGAAGAACGTGCCTATAATCATTATATAGATAGGTAGGCGTGCCGAGCACGACATAAAGGGCAGTATGAGCATCGTGATCAGCCGCGACCTCCGGCTCTCGATGGTGCGTGTCGCCATGACGGCAGGCACGTTGCATCCGAACCCCATCACCAGCGGTATGAACGACTTTCCGTGCAGTCCCATGCCGTGCATCAGCTTGTCCATGATGAAGGCGGCACGTGCCATATAGCCAGAGTCCTCCATCAGCGAGATGAAGAAGTAGAGTATCAGTATCTGCGGCAGGAACACGATAACCGCGCCCACGCCGCCGATGATGCCATCCACAATCATGTCCTTCAGCGGACCGTCGGCCATGTGGCTGGTGACAAAGCCGCCCAGCCATTCCACGCCCGCCTCTATCCAGTCCATGGGATACTGCCCCAAGACGAAGGTCGTCTCGAACATCAGGAACAGGATCAGGAAGAAGATAGGGAACCCCAGGAAGCGGTTCGACAGCACGCGGTCTATCAGGTGCGTGGCCCGATAGGTATCGCGCTTATGGCCGGCCGTATATCCTGCCTCCGTCAGCGCACCGTTGATGAATCCGTATTTTGCGTCCATGATGGCCGTCTCCGAGTCCGTCAGCGTCTCTTCATACACACGCGCCGCAGCCTTGTCGCGCTCCACCATGATGGCCTTGCTGTAGTCGCCGGCACGGTTGTGCACAAACTTCTCGATGTCCGTGTCATGCTCCAGCAGTTTCAGTGCCACATAGCGCGTCGAGTAGCGCGGGTGGATGCTGCTGTCGGGTTTCAGGTACGACTGTATATGGCGGATGCCGTCCTCTATCTCGTGGCCGTAGTTGATATGGATGTGGCGGGCCTGCATGCTCACGCCCTCATACACCTGAATGACGGTGCGGAACAGCTGTTCCACCCCTTGACCGCTCTTGAACGACGTAGGCACCAACGGCGTGCCCAGCAGTGTCGACAGCACCTGCAGGTCTACCGTGTCGCCGCGCCGTTCAAACTCGTCATACATGTTCAGCGCTGCCACCATCGGGATATCCATATCCAGCAGCTGCGTAGTCAGATAGAGGTTGCGCTCCAGGTTCGACGAGTCTATCACGTTGACGATGACGTCGGGAGTCTGCTCGGTCAGGTGCTGGCGCACATAGAGTTCCTCGGGCGAGTAACACGACAGCGAATACGTGCCGGGCAGGTCGGTCAGCCTGAAGGTATAGCCGAAGTACGAGGCATGTGCCTCCGAGGCATCTACCGTCACACCCGAATAGTTGCCCACATGACCGTGGGCACCCGAGGCAAAGTTGAAGAGCGACGTCTTTCCGCAGTTCGGGTTGCCCACCAGCGCCACGTTGATAGTGCGATGCTCGCGCAGCGCCAGATGCTGTAGGTAGTCGTCGGGATGACTTTCGGGAGTAATCTCCTCCTGTTGGCCACGCAGGCGTTCCCCCACCCTGTCGTCTTGCACAGGAGGCTCCTGGCCGTTATACACCTCTATCATCTCAGCCTCCTGACGGCGCAGGCTCACCTCGTATCCCATCAGCTTATATTTCACCGGGTCCTGCAGGGGGGCATTGAGCAACACCTCTACCGTCTTACCCTTCACAAAGCCCATTTCGACAATGCGCTTACGAAATCCGCCGTGACCATGCACCTTTACGATGACTGCACTTTCGCCTGTTTTCAGTTCCGAGAGTTTCATACCATTTTGTTTTTCTGACTGCAAAGGTACGAAATTTTTGCGACAAACACACCTTACCGGATTAAAATACTCACAAATAATGATAGCCCACCAGCCTCATCCGTAGTTGGAACTACTTTTAATCGCAAACGATTATACAGAATAGTATGAGTTGTGAGAATCTGAAACTGAGTCGTCAAGGTTGCTTCCGCCTCTTGGCTACGAGAACTTCCTGATTGAGATGATGTAATATCCTCCAATCGGCAAGGCCAGGAAGAAAGTTGCCGCCATAGAGCGCAACCTACTATACAAAAAAACATTTTTCCGATATTCCTTTGCGAATATCGGATTTTTTTCGTCGGAGCCGGAGCCGACTCCGACTTGCGTGGGAAATAACTCTGTGTTGTTGCCATAACCTTCTATAGTTTTGTTATGGCGCTCAGTAACAAGTTTCTCTTGATACTATTTGTCAGCTAAGACTTCCTTAAAGAAGCGTACAGCATCTTTCAAGGAGTCAAAATCATTGTTGATGATAGAAAAAATCTCATTCGCATCTATATCAAAGTAGTGATGGGCAATAACGTCTCTGACACCTTTTACCTCTTTCCACTCAATAGATGGATATAAGGGCAGCAAATCGAACTTTGTCAATTTGTCGAGATTCTTAAAACTTTCACCAATAGCTTCAATAACCATACATGCAGCATCCAATTTCTCCCTCCCTTCCGGGGTTAAAAGAAAATCGTCTGCATTACGAATAACCGAATTGCGTATTTGTACAGTATTGATTGCCTCTTCTATCCTGTCCAGAATATGGAGAGCGGTTTGTCTGTCAGCTGAAGATAAGGATTCCATCTCTTTCTATCTGTTGGGCTAAGTAACTATCCATATTCTTATGAATGCGCAATACATCCACCTTACAATTCAGCAGTTCTTCAAGATAGATTTTCAAGCCAGAACGCCTTAGAAGACTTGGTTCCATCTCAACGCATATATCAACGTCGCTTGATTCGTTTTGCTCATTACGGGCAACCGACCCAAACAACCTCATAGAACGAACGCCGAACTTATCAGCTACCACGTTCTTACAGGTCTCCAGTTTATGAATGCATTCTGCTCTGTTAATCATTTCAGTTGCAAAGATAGGTATTTCCCGTCAAACTTCCAAATAAATCTACCAAAAACTTGTCAAAGAGCGCCTTATGTTATTAAATAGGCGACATACAAAGAGCCGACGACCTTCTCAGGCAGTCGGCTCCACATCAAACAAATTTTCCAAGTTTAATCTTAGTAACAAACTCGGAAAAGTCAGCAGCAGGGCATAGGAGAGCCCCCGCTGCCGATGGGAAGTTTTCCAATTGTCAGGCTCAGGCATGCTAGTGATTATTTGAAGTGCTCTACAAGTTCTTCCTTGGTCATTCTTCCAACACTTTTTTCTTTTTCGCACGTTTTTTGGCTTTCTTCTTGGGTTTAGCAGATGCAATTTTCACACTCTTTCTTAACAGTGCCAAAGCAATATCTTCATCAGACATACCTTGGCTTATACCAAAAGATGAATATGCTTTAAAAACTGCTGCGTCGTTTTTACGTTGCGCCTTTACAAACTCAGCAGATGGGATGTAATCGGGATCATAGATAATCTCGTAGGTTTTGTCTCTCAATTCTTCATCTCTTGACCGAAGAAGTTCTGTAGCAGCCTGCTCAAGAGCATCAATCTGCTCGTTGCTTAGCTTGGGCCAGGGGAAGTTGTTATAGACAACACCGATAGAATAGCGATAATCACTTTTCAACCTTCCACATACAACCTTTACCCAAGCCATGTGGAGACGACTCTCCAGAACGCTGAAGACCCATTTGGGACAACTCTCTATAGTCATGCATGCATCGCTACAGATAATGTCTTTGCTAACATATCCCATGGGGATATAGTTTCTGTTTTCAGAAGAAGTTCTTGGTACTAACAGATAATCATTAGATGGTTGTCTGATTTCTCCAAACTTATAGGGATAATCAGCAAGAAGCCTGGTCTCTTCTCGAGTACTGCTTGCGCGTTTATCCTTTACAATATTAAATCGTTCTCGGAATGCTTCGTGATTTCTAATCGTGTATGGAGCATCGTCTGTTATCCAGATGCAATAGTTCTTATCTCCGTTGATGAAATCTTCTGAACCATATATTCTTGGCAGATAGGGCTCTAACTCCGGGTATTTATCGATGAGCTGCTTACGTTCTACACTACTGACACGCAACAAGGCAATCTGCCGTTTACCATTGGGCGCAGAATCATCTTCAATAACTACTGTGTCATTGGGCATACTGCCAAACCTCATTTTAGAAACGCTATCTCCTTGAATATGTTTTCTCGGTGCGCCTATAAACAGTTGTTCGGCAGGCAAGAGGTACGCATTGATTCTGTCAAACTCCACAGGCTCAGGTTCACTTTCTTTGTACAAATAGCTTTTGCCTTTTTGCCTCTTAGCTAAATAGAAACCTATGATTACACAATGCACCTTTGCTTGGTCATCTGCTTCATTGTTCCATACGAAACTTTTCCAAGCAAAGGCAATATGAGCATTATACTTTTCCACTAAAGGCTTCCACAACAATCCAACAAGTTCACCCTGAATGATACTATTGGTAGAGACTAATGCTGTTTTGACTTTAGTGTTAGCCTTCATGTATTCAGCAGCCTTGGCATACCAAGCACAGACGAAGTCCATCTTGCCTTGTTTCTTCCAAATGTCTTTACCTGCTTCGTCTTTTGCATTCATGGCTGCGCGCAAACTCGCTTTTTGGCCATCATCCATCACCTGGCTTCCCTCAAATGGAGGGTTGCCGATGATATAGTTAAGTTTCTTGGCTGGTATGACGCTGTTCCAGTCTGTGAAGAGTGCATCTTTACGATGTATGTTGCTGTACTTGTCTAAGGGGAGCGATTTTATTGGCAGGGAGAACAACTCCTCTGTCTCTGCATCCATCTGGCAATCGGAAATCCACATTGCCGTCTTGGCCACCTCGCAGGCAAAGTCATTAAGTTCTATTCCGTAGAACTGGCTGATTGAAACAGTACATGGATTCCTGAAGTATGTAACCCCATTCCTTATCTCATCTTTCTCAAAACCAAAGTCCGGCAACTCGGTAATTATCTCCATTTCCAGTCTACGAAGCGACTTGAACGTCTCTGTCAGGAAGTTTCCGCTACCACATGCAGGGTCTAAATATCTTATCTGGCTCAATCTGGTCTTAAACGCCATAAGTTTCTCGTTACGCTCTTTCTTCTGTGCTTTTGTTTCTTTAGGTAGTGCTAACATTTCATCTCGTTCTTTCTTCAAATCATCGAGGAAGAGGGGGTCTATGACACGATGAATGACATCTGGAGAAGTATAATGCATTCCGTTATCGTGTCGAGTATCCGGGTCGAGTGTACTTTCAAAGATGCAGCCAAAGTTAGTGGGAGAAATTTGGCTCCAGTCGAATGGCTCGCCATCTCTTCCTGGAATTATGATACCCTCAGAACTTCTTAATAGCAATTTCCTTACATCGTCCGATATGCGAGGAATGGGAACTTCATCACCGCCAAACAAGCCACCGTTTACCTGAGGGAAAGCTTTTATCTCCACATCAAGTGATTCATCACGTTTGCTTTCAACCTGATTCAGTGCACGAAACAGCCATCTAAACTTCTCTTGTAACTTCTTTGCCTCAAAAGTATTGAGAAAAGTATTGAACTGATTATTGTCGAAAAGTTCCGCGGCATCAGCATAGAGACAGAATACTACTCTGACACAGAAAACATTCATCTGATGCAGTACATCACGAGTGAGTTCATTCCTCGTATATTGGCTCTTTAACAGTTCATAGAGCTTGCTGACTATACCACTTGCCGTCTTGGTTGTTATATCCTGTATTTCCTCCTTACTTTCCACCTCACCACCAAGAAGCACACGACGGAAGTAACGCCAATGAAGTGCCAGTTCCTCCAGTGTCAGAGAAACGGGCTGCCTCTCTTGATGATTGTTGTCTTTGATCCTAAACTCCTTGAAATTACACGCTATTGTGTAACGACCTTTATCCTGAAGGTTCAAACGATCATAATAGCGTTGGGCCTGCTCCAGAGCATTCAAGGGTTTTCCATCACTTTGTTCTAAAACTTTATCTAATGCGATATAATGGCTCTTCTGTTCTATAACGCATTTTGATGTTTCAAGATAGCAGTCAATATATTTTGTCGCTTTTCCGTCTTCGGTAGTAATAACGGGAACAGGAACGTCTTTCTCCCAGTTCAGCACATCTCTTCCGTGTTTAACGTCAAGCAGGCATTCTACAAGTTCTTCCCAAAAAGAATGGGTGTCCTGTTTTTCGCGTCCTTTGTCCTTCCATTTACGAGCGAAATCCTTAACTTTCTGTAGTTCTTTGGCCATCTGTTTTTGCAATTGATAGTTATTGTTTCTTGCACCAACTATCAATCACGCCAAGACGCAAAAAAGGCGTGATGCACCTTTGTTGCGCATAGCAAGAGGCGGCGTCGGAAAGGTGCCTCTGTCCAGTTTGCAGGATGCATCACGCTGTTGCGTGTGCATCGCTATCCCAAACTGGAGCAGGAGGAACCATCATACGGCTCGCCTGTCACATATTATTTCCGTGCTTCTTATACCTATAGAGTTTCCGACGCTCTTGGCTATGCGCGAAATAATAGCGAATGCTTCTTCGTTAGTCCGGATTTCTCCCCGAACCGACTGCAAAATTACAAAATATATTTCTAAATCGTCACCTAATTATAAAAAAGATATGCAAAAAAAACAGAAGAAACGGCTGGAACGCTTGGAAACTGAGGATTTTTGTGTAATTTTGTGGGCATAAAACAGAACAGGAGAAAGTATGGAGAATAAAGGATTGACACTATTAGACAACATCCCTCAAACTAGCCACACGTACTTATACTTAGAACGATGGGCTAATGGGAAAGAGGGTTCTATCACCGATTCGAATGGGCATGGTGTTTATCGCTTCTTTCCAATGAAGAGGGATGCCAATGGTAATCGGATTGATGAGCGAACTAACTTTGATGACTATCAGACCAATCCCATAGTGGCCACAGGAATCATAGGCTATTGGCTTCACTACCGAAGGAACAATAATAGATTGGCCTCTTATACAACGTGGACTAAGGAGGATGAACGCAAGAATACGCTTAAGATATTTACCGATTATACAGAGGACAAACTCAAGCAGTACATTGATCGGGAACAGGATGCGCCTAACGGTTGGAGACGCGACCTGGAACGGGAATTCTATACGGAGTTTATAATTCGTAATGAAAAGCCGCTGAACAAACAAACCGAGGCCCTGATGGAATATATCACCCCTTCTGACCGCCAGATGGTCAGAGAGGTGATGGCAGAATATATGCTATTCCTTGAAGAGAAAAGGAAATTATTCGATGAAAATGAGCAGTTTAGCTTAGAAAAGCGAAAGAGACTCATGGCAAGTAACACGATAGTAAGAACACATTCGAGAACAGAAGTTGAGACGATAGATATTTTACAGCTCTATCAGTTTATTGAAAGATACTTTTGCGGGCGGTTAGAACACAAATATGAATGGTATGCTCTTAGGAGGTTTCTTGATAGTTATGACATATTGTTGGAGTGCGACAATTCTAAATTCTCTGAACAAATGAACCATGAAGATTGGTTTGGCAGTTCGGATGAGAAACTACAGTGTTCTGCAAACGAAATGAATAGCTACAATTTTCTTAACGAGGTGACACCTGGACAATGGTTGGAAACAAAAATTCCTTTAGGCAGTAGAGCCTCCAGGAAAGCAGTCGCCAATATATATAAGACTTACTCTTACCTAGACCTTTATAAAGAGAAGATGTTGGGCAGATAACCGATTTCTTCAGTCCGTTTTTCAGTTCGCTTCAGTTTTTGGGCGGTTTTCTTCAGTTTGTGATTTGCAAATGAAGGATGCCGCTTATGTTTTTTCATACCTTTGCATCGTTATTTTAAAAAAAATATGACAAAGATTATTTTTACCCCTAAAAAGGGGCGCGCTTCCAGGAAGCGCAGCTTGAAGAGAGTTAGAAAGGGACTCGCCCGCCGGGTCCAAGTTATGAACCTGCATTGCGTTTGCACTGTCGACACAGAGGCTCAGCGTGTGTTGAACATTGCGGTGAATCCGCAATGCCACTCCGAGCTGAACCGGAAGATTTCTAACTATCTGTTAGGATTCGATGCTCAGACGCAAGGCATCATTGTCGAGGCCATTGCCCTCTACTGGAGCGGGGAGGCTGTAACGATGACTTGCCTGCCTGCAGTCGACTTGACGCTGCTTAGATTCTACCGCGAGATTGACACCCTGTTGTCATATGCCGGTTAATCTTCCATTCGCTCCCCGGAAGGTTAACTCCCGAGGGGCGAATTTACAACATGCTCTTGTCCGCTAAACACATATTACATTACATAACATAATATAACGTGAGCAATGCCCCTTCGGGGAGTTATCCTTTGATTGGCGGCAAATATTTTTTCAACACAAAAACAACAAAAGACAAAATGAGTAAGCAAAAGAAATCTAATGCTTCCGACCCACTGGAGTCGGAACTGAAGCAGGAGCTTCAGAAGCTGGACGCGCAGCGCAAGCTGCGCGAAGACCAGCAGACAGACCTTGTCTTCGGCTGCATCCTGAAAAGCATGACTTCGAAGAAATCTCTGTTCGACCATCTGCAGCAGAAAACGCCCAAGGGCTGGCAGAAGACGATGTGGCTGACCGTGGTCGCCGACATGCAGGCTGCTGCCAACGGCATGCTCTGGTGCCAGAACTTCTCATCGCGTCCGCATGCCGAGCAGGACATCTTCGTCTATGTGGGTACACACTATGTGATGGTGAGCCCGGCGGCGTGGAAGGTGTTCGTGCGCCATTGCGCCGAGCGTTGCGAGCTTCCAGACGAGATGCTGATGGATGCCGACTACATGGAGAAGGTGGGCAAGAATGCGGCATACGCCATCTTCGACGACCTCCATTCTCACATCCCCAACGAAGAGGTGTGGCTCAACATGCCGTCGGGCACGATGGTGGTCAAGGCCGACGGCACGACGCTGTTTCGAGAGCACCGACGCGACGACATGTTCTTATACTGCCTCTCCTACAACTTCGACATCAAGGCCCAGTGTCCCAACTTCCGCAAGTACATTGACCGCGTGGTGCCAGAGGCCGAGGCGCAGATAGTCATCAAGGAGTACATCTGCTATATCTTGATGAAGTCCCACCGTTTCGAGAAAATACTGTGGATTTTCGGCTCCGGTGCCAACGGCAAGTCGACACTGCTGAACGTCATCATCTTGCTCATCGGCCCGGCGAACATCAGCTTCATCCCCCTGCCTGACCTGACCACGAACCGCGTAGTGCGCCTTGGATTCGAGCACCGCATGCTGAACATGAGCATGGAGAGCGGGCGCGACGTGGAACCCAACACGCTGAAGACGCTGGTATCGGGCGAGCCCGTCGTCGTGGAGCGCAAGTATCACGATGCCCGCCAGACCACCGACTATGGCAAGCTGCTCGTGGCCAGCAACAACTGTCCCAAGGCCGAGGACACCTATGCCTTCCGCCGCCGCATGATCCTGATGCCCTTCACCCAGACTATCACCGAAGCGGAGATGGACAATGAGCTGATAGACAAGCTGCGCCGTGAACTGCCGGGCATCCTCGCTTGGGCCCTGGAGGCCTTCCCCGCCCTGGTGGCGCGACGTGCGTTCACCGAGAGTCCAATGTGCCGTCAGGCCCTGCACGACTACATGGCTCAGGCCGACAGCGTGAAGCTCTTCGTCAGCGAAATGTGCCAGAAGTCTGATACCCCCGTGCGCGGTGCCGACCTCTACTATCACTACAAGGACTACTGCCGCTTCCTGCAGCTGGAAGACAAGGAGGGGCGCAACGGCTTCTTCAAGAAGCTGAAGGCATACCGCGATAAATCCGCTACAGACAACAGCAAGTCTCCCAAGATGTTTTATCTTAAAGTGACAGAGTAATGGGAGAACAGAAAGAACTTTTCGACCTCAACCGCCTGAATGACCTCAATCTGATTGAGGTCATCAGTCGGTTAGGAGTACGGACCTGGCGTGCGGGCATCAACCACAAGATGCTATGCCCCTGGCATCCCGACCACGACCCGTCATTGGTGCTCTACAACAAGCCTGGCGACCGCCACTGCCATTGCTATGCCTGCAATGAGCACCATTCGCTGATAGACCTCGTGATGGAGCTTGAAGGCTGGTCGTTGCAGGAAGCTTGCAGCTGGCTCTCCAAGGAGTTTGGGGTAGGCACACTGCCGCGCAATGCATATGTGCCGCGCCCAAAGCGACTGCCCGTCAAGGCGGAGGAGCCGACAGACTATACCTACATCCCCATGACCTTGGTCGACCAGATGGTGTCAGTCGAGAACTCGCTATGCCGCTGCCTGATGCACATGGCCCACTCGCAGCATGCCCCATGGACACCACAGGCCGTGGAGTGGGCGGTGGAGGAGTACCGCATAGGCAGCTATGCGCTCTCCGGCGATGACGACTGGACGGTCTTCCCCTTGATAGACGTGCAGGGCCGTGTGTGCAACGTCAAGATACAGCACTACGACACCGACCCGCTGTCGCAACGCTTCGGCCACGACAATAGGAACAACGACTACATGCTGGGGTGCATGCTGATCAGACAGGGCGAGCTGAAACCCGCTGACGGACTGAAGCCCGAGCAGGTGAAGTTCCGCTCGACGTGTCTCTTCGGCGAACATCTGCTGCTACAGTATCCCAACACGACGGTAGCCCTTGTGGAGAGTCCAAAAAACGCACTCTTCGGTCACTTGGCATTTCCCGAGATGTTGTGGATTGCCGTCGGCAACAAGCACAACCTGAACCGTACTGCCTTGCGCCCGCTCCAGGCTCGAGACGTAATGGTGTTTCCCGACCGCGATGCCATTCCCATGTGGACAGAGAGACTCAGTGCCTTGGCCGACCTGGCAAACTTCTCCGTCAGCGACTTCTGCCTGCGCCACGCACCAGCGGACCAGCCGAAGTTCGACATTGCCGACTTTCTGCAGATGGAAATCATGGGGAAATAGCGGGGAATCTCAGGGTTTTTGGTACTCTTTAATGGTTGCATTGTGTTGACAATCAGTAATTTGTATCATGTCTAAAGGGAAATCTGCTATCATATTGATAAAACTTTTGTTTAATTTTCATAATTATAAAAAGTTTTAGAGGAAAAGGTCGATGGTTTCCTTGTTTTCCAGTGTAACAATCTGATAATAAGTATGATAAGTCAGTTATTTCGCCATCAGAAAGCCCTTAAAATCCCAGTCGTTCTCCCTCCCATCTCGTCACCCTCAACCCTTTTTTCCTGCGTGGCTTGGTAGAAATTCCTACCAAGCCACGCAGATTTTGCCGGAACGCGTTCCAACAATTGCTGCGACGCGGTGCAGAAATTGTTGCGACGCGTCGTAGTAAAAACGGGCAGCCAAGGATAAAAAGTTCACGATTCGGTGAAGTTTTCTCTGTTTTTCTTTGGCAGTATTAAAATTAAATCGTATTTTTGCAGGCGAATAAATGATAAGCAGGAATGAAGATATTGTTTCCAGAGAAAATGATTATCAGAAACGAAAAAGAATACAAGCAGTATGAGGCTCGTGTGGAGGAGCTGATTGAGCGCGGGACTATCCTGGGTGATATGGAATTACTCAGCGAAGAGGATAAGGCTGAGTTCAGCATGCTGAGCGATGCACTTGATGAATATGGCCGTGCCTACCATCCTCTACCCGGCCGTATGAGTACACTCCTGTCGGATGCCATTCTGAATCAGGTGAAGGAGAAAGGACTGAGGCAGAAGGATGCTGCACGGATGATGGGAATCAGTGCAACGATGTTTAGTGATCTGCTCCATGGGCGTCGTCCTCTGAGTTTTGACATAGCCCGAAACCTTTACAAGGTTCTTGGCGTGCCCGCAGAAGTTGTGCTATCATAGACAGCAGTCATTCATAGTGGAAAGTGGCTCAGGAGAGTGAATCTTCTGGGTCTGTTTTTTTGTACTTTCCAACGAAAAATAATTGCGAAAATATTTGCATAATTCAGAAAATTTCCGTACCTTTGTAAGTAGAGAGGAAGCATTAGTGAATGCTGAATCTGCTGAGTTAATCAACCATTTTACAAACCATTAAAATCTTTTACGCCTATGGCATTAAAAGTGAAAGCTCGGGAGAAGCTTCTGAAATTCTCCAAAACGTCTGAGGGTGAGTATCGCTACGTGATGCAGCCCGAGTTGTATTCTGCCCTGGACAAGGACAAGGTGATTCGCGAGGCTGCGCTGCGCTCGGGTGTGAGCGAGGGCGTGATGAAGGCCTGCTGGGACGCGGCAGGCGAGGTGATCAAGGCATGGCTGCCCGAAGGCCACTCCATTCCGCTGCCCGGACTTGGCAGCTGCCGCTTCGGCCTGTCGGCCGAGACGGTGACCGACGTGAACAAGGTGAAGTCGAGCCTCATCAAGACGCGCCGCATCGTCTTCGTGCCCTCGGTGGACCTGAAGGACGAGCTGAAGAACACAAGCATCGTCATCACCTGCTTCGACCGCAACGGCGACATCGTGAAGCGTGTAACCTCGGACGACGACGGCACCATTGAGGAGCCCGACACCAGCGACACGACGGGCGAGAACACTACTGACAACACCCAAGGCGGCTCTACCTCTGGCGGTGACGACAACGGCGGCCCGAGCGATGAGGGACTGTAGGACATTGAACATTGAACATTGTCAACTGTCCCGCGAGCTCCGCTCGCTTTGACCTTCAGGTCAAAGAACTGTCAACTAAAAGAAACAGCGAGCTGGAAATCAGTTCGCTGTTTCTTTTTGTTCTCTCAACTACTCTCTTTTTCCGCGCATTCTCCCCTCCTTGGGAGGGGTCGGGGGAGGTTGCCCCTACTCTGCCTCGGGGGTGATGAGCTTGTAGCCCTTGCCGTGGATGTTGATGATCTCAATCTGCGGGTCGTCCTTGAGGTGCTTGCGCAGCTTGGTGATGTAGACGTCCATCGAACGGGCATTGAAGTAGTTGTCGTCAATCCAGATGGTCTTCAGGGCAAAGTCACGCTGCAGAATCTCGTTAGCGTGGGCGCAGAGCAGTCCGAGCAGCTCGTTTTCCTTGGTGGTGAGCTTGGTCTGCTTGTTGCCGATGGAGAGCAGCTGCTTCTGGGTGTCGAAGGTGAAGTTGCCGATATGATAGAGGGAGCTCTCGCGGCTCTTCTTGCCGCGCACACGGCGCAGGATGGCTTCTACGCGGAACACGAGCTCCTCCATCGAGAAGGGCTTGGTGATGTAGTCGTCGGCACCGATCTTGAAGCCTTCGAGGATGTCTTCCTTGAGGGTCTTGGCGGTGAGGAAGATGATGGGGATGTCGGGGTTGGCCTGGCGGATTTCCTGTGCCAGGGTGAAGCCGTCTTTCTTGGGCATCATCACGTCGAGCACGCAGATGTCGAACTTGGTCTTGAGGAATGCCTTGTAGCCGGCTTCTCCGTCGGGGCAGAGCTCAGCCATGTAGCCTTTGGCATCCAGATACTCGCGTAACAGCATTCCGAGGTTCTCGTCGTCTTCGCAAAGAAGAATTTTCAGTTTTTCGTCCATAAGTTGATTTTTTAAGTGCGGTTATTACTATATTTTATTTTCTATTTTTCTACTTTTCTACTTTTCCTTCCCCTACAGGGGTGAGCCAGAGGGGGGCTTACCACTCACTTCTCTTCCATCACGGGCAGGAGGATGGTGAACTTGGTGCCCTTGCCGAGCTCGCTCTCAGCGCGGATCTCGCCCTGATGCAGGTCGACCACCTTCTTGACGTAGGCCAGTCCGAGTCCGAATCCCTTCACATCGTGCTTGTTGCCGGTGTGTACGCGGTAGAACTTCTCGAATATCTTCTTGAGGTTCTCCTTCTTGATGCCCTGTCCGGTATCGCGGATGGAGAGGCACAGATGGTGGTGCTCGTCGTTCCAGGTGCGGATATAGATGTCGATGGGCTCGTCCTGCTTGCGATACTTCACGGCATTGTCCATGAGGTTGGTGATGGCGTTCTGGAAGTGCACCTCGTCGACATAGATGGCAGAGTCTACGGCCTCGATCTCGGTGTAAATCTTGCCTCCGGTATGCTCTACGCGCAGCGAGAAGGTCTGGGCTATCTGCTCCACCATCTCGTTCAGGTCGAGCTCCTTCTTCTTGAAGACCACGCTCTTCTTGTCGAACATCGACATCTGGAGCACCTTCTCGACGAGGAATCGCAGTCGCTTCGACTCGTCGGCGATGACCTGTCCGAGGTGGCGCGTCATCTTCTCGGTCTTGGGCACGCTCTCGTCGTTCATCATCTGTGCTGCCAGCGAGATGGAGGCGATGGGCGTCTTCAGCTCGTGGGTCATGTTGTTGATGAAGTCGTTCTTGATTTCCGAGTATCGCTTCTGGCGGAAGATGACGACGATGGTGAAGATGAAGGTGATGAGCAGCACGATGGTGAAGATGATGCTGGGTATCATGAAGCGCACACTGGAGAAGATGTAGTTGCTCATCTCCGGAAAGTGGATGCGCACGATGCCCATCTTCGACTGCGGGTCGTTGCGGAAGAGCACCTGGCTGTAGCTATACTGCTTGCCCTCGTCGGTGTAGTCGGGACAGCGGTAGACCTCGCGGCCGTCGGCTGTCGACACGGTGACGTGATAGGGAATGTTGACACCGTTGTTGGCCAGTTCGTTGCGTATCTCGGAGTCGAGCATGCGGAAGTTGACGCGCTCCTTCAGGGGCTTGTCGCTGGCGGTATAGAGGATGTTGTAGACCACCTCGTCGAGCAGTGCCTTCTGATAGACGTAGCGGTTGCGCACGATCTCCTGCATCGACTTGGCGGCATCGGCCAGCGAGTTCTTGTCCTTGCGCAGGATCATGGCCTTGGGCACGCTGGAGGGCTTCATCTGGAAGGCCTTCACCTGGAACGACGAGTAGACGGTGCCGTCGTCGGCAGCCACGGCAAACTGGTGTGAATGCTTGATGGTGCCGCCGATGCCGTCGACGGTGACGGTGTCCTGCTGATAGGCCCGGCGCTCGGTGGCCAAGACGTCCTTTTCCAGGTAGCGGTGAGTCTCGTCGAGTTCCAGGTTGTGGCTGGCCTGATAGAGCGAACGGTTGACACTCTCGTCGAACTGCTCCTTCTTCATCTTGACCATCTCCTCGACATAGGAGAACTGAAGGTAGAGCAGCGCCAGGAACGAGAATCCCATGATGACGGCTATAATCCAAATAGTAGACTTCCTCATAACGCCTGCAAAGTTAATGCTTTTTGCGCTATGAGGAAGCCTATCTGTTAATTATTTCCGTTAAATTTAGCGAGTTTAACTAAATTCGGTTGTTTTAGTTAAAAATGCACACTTATATCAACACCCATCTGGAAGGGATTGCCGCGCTGAGCCATGAACATCTCCCGACCGGTGGCCTTGCTCGAAAAGGCGAAGGTGTTGTACTTGGTGTCGGTGAGATTCTTGGCCCAGAGGTTAATCTTGCACACCTTCAGGTCGGCGCAGACGTGGGCACCGAGCACGGCATAGAACTTCTGGCTGTAGGTGTTGGCCTCGTCCCACCATATCTTGCCCTGGGCGTTCATGTTGAGACCGAAGGTGAGGCTCTGCAGCGCCGAGTTGTCGAAGTCGAAGCGATAGTCGGCCATAGCCGAGAGCGTATGGGCAGGCACGAAGGGCACCTTCTTGTCCTTGTAGTCTACCACCTCGCCACGTGCGCTGGCCTTGGTGGTGTACTCCTTGAAAGCGGCGTGGGTATAGCCATAGCCTAACGACCACGACAGGTGGTTGTCGACAGCACTGCCGCGCAGCGTCATCTCGACACCGCAGCTGTAGCTCTTGCCGGCGTTCACCATCTTGCGGCCGTAGCCATAGTCCTCGGTGAAGACGGAGAGCTGCTGGTCACTGATGTGCATATAGAAGGCGGACAGGTCGGCATGCATCAGGTTGTCGAAGAGGTTCAGGTGCGTACCCACCTCATAGTTCCACGACACCTCGGGCTTGAACTTGATGCCGTCTACCAGCGCGGCATAGACCTCCTCGGTAGGCACCCGTTCGACAATCATAATGTCCTGACGGCTCTGCATGGCACTCTGCATCACACCCTGAAGGCCCGACTGCACATCGCTCTGGATGATGTCGCCAAACATCTGCACGTTGAATCCGCCGGCGCGATAGCCCTTGGTGACAGTGGCATAGATGTTGCTGCCGTCGTTGAACTTATAGGTCAGACCGAACTTGGGCAGCAGCTGGTTGAAGTTGGCCTTCTCGGTGTGGGCAAAGATGGAGGTAGCAACAATCTTTGCAGCCTGCCCCATGATGTCGAAGTCCATCACTGAGTTGCCGCGGGTGTCATAGTCAATCTTGGCGTGGGTGTAGTCGTAGCGCAGACCGAGCGTGGCCGTCAGATGGTCGGTGAGGTCGATGTCGGACTGATGGAAGATGCCCAGATTGAACTGCGGTGTACGGAAGACGCAGGGCACGGAGAGCGACATGCCAATGTTGACACCACCGGCACGCTCAATGGCGGCCTTGGCAGCCTCCTCGCCCATGCGGGCAGCCATCGACTTGAGCATCTGCTGGTAGATCATGCCGCCAATCTGCTGTCCCATCATCTGGCTGAAGGCCGAGCCGAACGTGTTGGGCGCGGTGGTCTTGAGCCACTGGTAGGAGCCGAAGATGCCCGATGTCCAGTGCCAGCGGCTCTGGTTGGTGCTCTTCACCGAGAACTCCTGCGTGAGGGCGTTGCTGAGCTGATACTGGTCCACGCTGACGAAGTCGATGTCGGAGTAGTCGTTGTCCATCAGCAGGTTGTCCTTGAGCAGCTGGTAGCTGGTGTTCGAGTGGAAGTCGAAGCCACAGCCCTGATACTTGATGGCCAGGCCCGTGTTCAGCATGTTGCGCTTATACTTGCTCTGGTGGTTCTGGTTGGGGTCGCTGATTACATCGCCGTTCTCGGGGTTGAGCACGCCGTAGGGATAGGCCTTCTGGCGCACATACTGATAGTCGGCCATCCAGTCGAACGACAGGCGCTGAGTAGGCTGATACACCAGACGCAGGCGACCGCCAGCCTCATTCATGTCGTCGGCACGCTCGCCCGTGAGCGAGTTTTTCCAAAAACCGTTGGTGCCGTTGTAGAAGGCAGCCACCGAGAATGCCAGCTGGTCGCTCACCTTATTATAATGGGCGGCCTCGACATTACGGTAGAAGCGCGTGCCGATGCCCAGACGGATGTCGGTGCCCTGATAGCGCATGGGGTTCTTGGTGTACTGGCGCACCAGTCCGCCCTCGGTATTGATACCGTAGAGCGTACCCTGCGGACCGCGCAACACGTCGACACGGTCGAGCTGATAGGTATAGCTGTTGAAGGCCGACTTGTTCATCAGGGGGATGTCGTCGACATAGATGCCCATCGAGGGGCTGTTCACACGCGAGCCGATGCCGCGCACATAGATGGACGACGTGAATCGCGCACCATAGTTGGGCATGACGAACGAGGGCACAAAGTCGGACACTTCGCGCAGGTCGCGCAGTCCGAGGCTGTTCATCTCGTTGCTGGTGAGCACGGTAGAACTCATGGGCTGCTGGCGCAGCTTCAGATACTCCTTCGACTGTGATACTACCACCACCTCGTCGAGGTCGTAGACGCGCGATGAGTCTGCCATAGCCATGTCCGTCTCGGCCATAGCCGGCAGCATCGTAAACGCAGCCGCAAAGGCTGCAAGATTTCTTTTCATCTTCATTTAATCGTTTTTTAATTCTGATATTATGTGGTTTGCAATTTCCGTTGCCTGAGTGATGCGGTGACCCATGCCGATGCCGTCGCGCAGGTTGCCGGCCAGTATGAGTCCCGGATACTGGCGCTCCAGGGCACTGACGGTCTCGAAGCGGCGGCCGCTGTCCGAAGTGTACTGAGGGATGGCCTTGCGGTGGCGCGAGATGTCGATGAGCGACGGCTGGGCCTCGGCGGGGAACTTCAGCATGCGGTGAAGGCCGTCGGTGACCAGCTGGCGCACGGCATCATCGCTGAGGTCGAGCAGTTCGGGATGCTTCACACCGCCGATGAAGAACGAGAACAGCCCCCCACCCTGCGGCGCACGCCCCGTAAAGCATGCCGAGGGGAAGAGGATACCCAGTATCTGTTCGCGCTCGACGGTGGGCACCAGTCCGCCGAAGGCTTTATAATCGCCGCCGAAAGTATCGGCCATGCCCACGTTTACCTCCATCACCGGCGCATAGACCAGCGACGACACCGGGCGCAGACGCTCCTCGCCGATAAAGGGCAGCAGCGCCGGCAGCTCATAGGCTCCGCAGGTGGTGACCACACGGCGGCTCTGCAGCCGACAGCAGTTGCCGTCGCCACCGACGCAGCTGGTTGTCCAGCCGTTCTCGGCTGGACTAACCGTCACCTCGCTGGCACCCAACAGGATGCGGTCGCGACCAATGAAATCGGCCTCGGCCTCGGGGATATGGCTCAGTCCGCCCCGTGCCGAGAACACCTTCTTGGTGGCCAGCCGGTCGCGGTCGCTCTTGGGCTCCTTCATCTTGGCGATAGCGCCACGGATAAAGCTGCCGTAGTTCTGCTCCAGATGATAGAGCTTGGGCAGGGCATAGCGCGTGGTCAGCGTGTCGGGATTGCCCGCATAGACACCTGAGACGAAGGGGTCGACGGCATAGTCGACAAACGAGCGTCCCAGACGGCGGCGGGCCAGCGAGCCCACACTCTCGTCGGGGTCGGTGCCCTTGGCACGCCAAGGTTCGCCCAGGATGCGCAGCTTGTCGCTGAACCGGAACAAGGGCGTGGTAAGCCCGCCTAACGGACCGGAAGGGAGGTCGTGGAAACGGTTGCCCTTCCAGATAAGGCGGCGCTTGGCGCTGTCGGGAGCCGTCTCCAACAAGCACTTTCCGCCAGAGGTCGTTGCCAAGCTGTCCATCAGCTCGGCTACCTCCGGCGTTGAGACAGCACCCGTGGTGGGGCCTGTCTCAAATATAAATTCATTCTTGTGGTTGGTCTTAATCTGCCCGCCTATCCTGTCGCGGGTCTCTACCACGTACACGCTGACACCCTTCTGTCTGAGCCAGTAGGCCAGGGTCAGACCTGTCAGTCCTGCACCTATCACCACGACATCGGTGGTTATGTCTCGGATTTCCTTTTCCATTTTCGGGTGCAAAGGTACTGCCTTTCGTCCGTCTGTGCAATCCCCATTTATTAGGATTTTAGGGAAAACGCCGAAAAAGGCACCCGATATCACATCGGATGCCCTACAAAAAACTAAAATGTTAAGACTCTTTATCGTCAATCTCATTTAGAGATTCAGGCTCTTCTTGATGGCCTC
>DDPY01000017.1:72360-86071 GCA_002342415.1 Prevotella sp. UBA2456
ACCTCGCAGTAGAACTTGATCTTCGGCTCCGTGCCAGAGGGACGGACGCTGATCTTGATGCCGTCCTCGGTGAACCACTGCAGCACGTTGGAGGTGGCAGGCATGTCGAGCTTGCCCTTGTTGCCC
Organism: Prevotella sp. UBA2456; assembly: GCA_002342415.1. Classification (GTDB taxonomy): domain Bacteria; phylum Bacteroidota; class Bacteroidia; order Bacteroidales; family Bacteroidaceae; genus Prevotella. The sequence goes on from DDPY01000017.1 coordinate 72,487, forward strand.
TGAGCATCGCACCACTCGAGTGTCTGGTAGTCCTTCCACAGGCAGATCTTCGAGCCGCCGAGCTCCGTGGGAGGATTCTTGCGGAAGTCTTCCATCATCTTCTTGATCTCGTCGGCACCGCTCTTGCCAGGCTTCACCACGTTGATGGTGGTCTCCTTCGAGAAGCCGTACTCAGCGTAGATGTTCATCAGCAGGTCGTAGAGCGTCATGCCGTTGTCCTTAGCCCAGGCAGCAATCTCGCAGATGAGGCAGATAGATGCGGGGGAGTCCTTGTCGCGAACCTTGTCGAACGGCAGGAATCCGAACGACTCCTCGCCACCGCCGATATACTTCTTCTTGCCCTCGTTGACGCGGATGCGGTAGGCAATCCACTTGAAGCCGGTGTACTCGTCGTAGATCTCGACGCCGTTCTTCTTGGCAATATCGGCAATCATCTCGGAGGTCACGATGGTCTTCACCATGAACTCGTTGCCCTTCAGCTGGCCGAGCTTCTTCTTGTTGGTGATGATATACCACGAGAACATCATGGCGGTCTGGTTGCCGTTCAGTATCTCCCACTCGCCCTTGTCGTTGCGGCAGACGATGGCCAGACGGTCGGCATCGGGGTCGCTGGCAATCACGAGGTCGGCATTGAGCTTCGTACCGAGCTTCATGCCCAGCGTCATAGCCTCGGCATTCTCGGGATTGGGGCTGACGACGGTGGGGAAATTGCCGTCGATGACCATCTGCTCGCGCACCACATGGATGTTCTGGAAACCCCAAGAGCGCAGTGCCTCGGGAATGATGACACGACCCGTTCCGTGCATGGGCGAATAGACGATGTTGAGGTCTTTCTGGCGCAGGATGACATCCTGGTCGACCATCGCCTCCTTGACAGCCTGCAGATAGTCCCAGTCCATCTCGCCACCGATAATCTCGATGAGGTCGTAGTTGGGCTCGAACTTCACATCCTCGATCTTCACCTTGTTCACCTCGTCGATGATGCCCTTGTCGTGCGGAGAGAGCACCTGGGCGCCGTCGTCCCAATAGGCCTTGTAGCCGTTATACTCGCGGGGGTTGTGCGAGGCGGTGACGTTGACACCAGCCTGACAGCCCAGCTGACGGATGGCAAACGAGATCTCCGGCGTGGGACGCAGGCTCTCGAAGAGATATGCCTTGATGCCGTTGGCCGAGAAGATGGCTGCAACGGTCTCTGCAAACATACGGCCGTTGTTGCGGTTGTCGTGACCTACTACGACAGCGAGGTCGTTACGTCCGGGGAATGCCTTCAGGATATAGTTGGCAAAACCCTGGGTGGCCATACCAACGATATACTTGTTCATGCGGTTGGTGCCGGCACCCATGATGCCACGCAGACCGCCCGTACCGAACTCGAGGTTCTGATAGAAGGCGTCGATGAGCGCTGTCTTGTCGGCATTGTCCAACATTGCCTGTACTTCCTTACGTGTCTCCTCGTCAAAGGCCGGAGAAAGCCATTCCTTAGCCCGTGCCTCGCACTGAGCAATCAGTTGAGCATTATTTTCCATAAAAACAGTTGTTTGTTTTAGATTTGTATTTAATAAACGCAAAGGTACTGATTCTTTTTCAAAATCAGTACCTATAGGCTGTAATTTTTAAGTTTTTTAATTATTCCATATTTCTTAACAAGCGATCCATCTCGTCGAACTGCTTGCCCATATTCAGGTTCAGATAGATGCGATAGAGTCCCGGAGCCCAGCGATAAACGTCGTTGGGCGACAGTTTACGATAGGCTTCCATGTAGGGACGGGCCTGCTGGTAGAGCTTCTTCAGCCGGGAATTGTTCTTGCGAGGCTCGTTCTGTTCTTCCAATACCAATGCCTGATTGAGTCGGACGGTGGCGATATTAAGATAGGGCTCGGGCATCGTATCATTTAATGCGATAAGATGTTCGCTCACCTCTAAGCACTCGTCGTAGCGTTCCAGAGTGAGCAATGCCACGGATTTTGCCAGAAGCATCAGTTGGTTGTCCTTGTTCTGTGACAGTCCCTCGTCGGCAATCGCCAGCACCTCCTGCTGCCGGCCCTGGGCGGTCAGCCGGTCGGCCAAGCGGGGGAAGAAGTAGGTGTGCTGAGGGAAAGCCTGATAGCCCCGCCTCAATGCCGAGATATAGGCCGAGTCGTTGTGCTGCCAGCGATAGGCTTCACACTCGTACTGCATGAGCGTCTCAAATCGACTGGTATCCCGCATAGCTATTCCTATATAGCGCAACACGGAATCGGGATGCTGGAGGCGATAGGCACAAGTGGCAGCCCAGAAGGCCACCTCGGGCATCAACGAGTCGCGGTGGGCAAAATCGTAACTGGAGAACAGCGGCTGGCGACTGGTATCGAGATAGCTCTGGAAGAAACTGAAAGCCTTGTCGTAATCGTTTTTCCGCATCTGATAGGTTCCGCCGTAAAAGAGGTTGGTGCGCAAGGGGCTGAGCCGCTCAGCATGGCGTTTACGGTAGTTGGGACGCACCCTACCCTTCTTGTCGGGGCGCGCATCTACCGAGTCCATCGTCTGGGCCACATCAAACAGATGCTGCACCAAACTGAAGAACTGGGCTGTATCGTATTTCTGCCTCAGATAGAGTTTGGTGTTGGCGGCTTCATACTGGGCCTCCACCGACTGATACCAGACATTGTAAATCTTCAGATTCTTCTGGTTCTCAGGTTTCTTCAGCAGCGTGGTCATCAGCTTCTCAGCCTTTTCCAGATTCTTGCCGCTTTTCAGATAGTCCTGAGCCTCGTGTATCTCTTTCTTCTGTGCCGTCAGTGTGCTGCATGCCAACAGACATACCGACATGGCTATTATCCTAATCTTCATACCTTATTATATATGTTTAGCCTATGACGCGAGGGGCTACTACACTATGCGTGCAGTTCCAGCACAAAACGCGTCCCCCTCACATACTCCGGATCGATGTCGAGGTCGCCGTTCATCTTGAGCGCCATCTGCTTGCAAATGGGCAGTCCGAGTCCGTCACCCTTAGTCAGGTCGTACACCTTGCGGAAGGGCTTGAACACTTCGCTACGGTCTTCCTCGGCAATGCCGCAACCCGTGTCGGTGATCAGGAACTGATGGGTGTGGGCACCACGCTTCTTATAGTCGAGTGAAATGGTTCCACCCTCGGGGGTGTACTCGGCAGCATTCTTCAGCAGATGAAGCAGTATGTGACGAACATACTCCTGATTCATCGGCACGGACATCTTCGGTGCATTCAACTTCAGCGATACCTCATTCTTCACCAGCGGACGAACCTCGTCAATCAGCGACTCGCAGAAAGCCGGCACCAACGTGTCTTCTTTCTCCACGGCATCGCTATCCATATTCTCCAGTTCCGAGAGGGTCTGGATATGATTGGAGAATTCGAGCAATGCCTTGACAGGGGGCTGAGAGCTGTCCAACTGTTGCAGCGTGGGCTCCAACTGAGCCGAGATATTGCTGATGAATTGAGCCTTCAACGCATTGTTCTCGTTAGCCAGCGTGATAAGCTTTTTCTGCTTGCGCGTGAGTAGGATGAAGCGCAACAGGATGATACCTCCAATGACGAGGGCTGCCGCAAGAGCCGCTGCCAATACACACAGCCCCACGATGATGGCCTGACGGGTGGTAAGCGAACTGTCTTTCTCGGCTATCGAAGCCTCGTTGTCGGCAATCTGTTTCTTCAGCGCTGCACGCTCGTCGGCTACCTTTACGGCATTAGTAGAGTCTTTCCATGCCAGATAGCTGCTATATGACTGTGCTACCATAGAAGCATTATTGCTACGACGAGCGTTGGCAATCATCAGCTTGTAGGCGTCTTCCACTTTGCCATACTCCTTGGAGGCTGTCAGCCGGCCTGCCATCTCCTTGAACACAGCATTACCTTGTGCTACCTGACCGAAAGAATAGTGATAGATGGCCTTGTTGTAAAGGAAATCGTTCTTCGTATCATCATCGCTCGACTGGTTGGCATAGCTCTCCATCAAGTTCAGATGCTCCTTGGTGCTCTCGGGACGATGCATACGAAGGTACATCTGCATACGCTCCTTCGAGGTGACATAGTGCATAGCGGCCTTCTCGCTGCCTGGCACACTCTTAGCCTCGATAGCCTGGTCGACGCGACGCAGGAAGTCGAAAGCCTCCTGATACAGATTCTCCTTAGTCCAGAGTGCCGTGGCCTTGGAGGCACACTCCATGGCTTGATTCGAATGGCCTTTGTTCATATAGTCTTCGTAGGCACGTACATACGAATAGCGGCTCAATGGCACATTGTTTTTCTCTCCGGCAGCCTCTGCCTGCTGTTGCAGCGCACTCTTCTCACTCTCTTGAGCAACAGCAGCAACAAAAGTGCTGCTAAGCATCATCACTAAAACAAATATCTTTTTCATTTTTGTTATAATAGTTTTCTATCCAATATTTTTTATAAGATGCAAAATTACAAAGATAAATCGAACTAACAAAATATTTGGCAGTTTTTTTGGAAAAGTCAAAAAAAAAACGTACCTTCGCGGAATAAAACGAATCGCAGCATTTTTGCAGACAGAATGACTGGGATTGAAAACTATAAAAACAATACAAACAACATGAAACGACTACTATCCAACACCCTTCTGATGCTGTCGCTGAGCATAGCAGCAACAGCACAGGACGCAACGGCAATACTGCACGCCGACAAGCCCCAAGCGAAAATCAACCGTGAGATATACGGACAGTTTGCCGAACATTTAGGCTCGTGCATCTATGGCGGCCTGTGGGTAGGCGAAGCCTCACCCATCCCCAACATCAAAGGCTACCGGAAGGATGTCTTCGATGCACTGAAAGCACTGCAGATTCCCGTTCTGCGCTGGCCAGGAGGATGCTTTGCCGACGACTACCACTGGATGGACGGCATCGGTCCCAAAGAGCAACGCCCCACTCTACGCAACAACAACTGGGGCGGCACCATCGAAGACAACTCCTTTGGCACACATGAATTTCTGAACCTCTGCGAGATGCTGGGCTGCGAACCATATATCAGCGGCAACGTGGGATCGGGAACGGTGAAAGAGATGGCCCAATGGGTAGAATATATGACCAGCGACGGCGATACACCGATGGCCCGACTGCGCCGACAGAACGGGCGCGACAAGGCTTGGCACGTGAAATATTTCGGCATTGGCAATGAAGCTTGGGGATGCGGTGGAAACATGACACCCGAATACTACTCGAACGAATTTCGCAAATTCAACACCTATCTGCGCGATCAGGGCGAGAACCGGCTATTCCGCATAGCCTCGGGAGCCTCGGACTACGACTACAACTGGACACGCGTGCTGATGAAAAACATCGGTGAACGCATGCAAGGCATCAGCGTACACTACTATACGGTGAAGGACTGGGGCAACAAGGGCAAGGCTACAGCCTTCTCACCGGAAGAATACTACCTGACGCTGGAGAAATGTCTGGATGTGGAACCCGTGATTGCACGCCACTGTGCCATCATGGACTCGCTGGACTCGAAGAAAAAAATTGCGCTGATGGTGGACGAATGGGGCACATGGTGGGACGAGGAGCCTGGCACCATTGCCGGACACCTGTATCAGCAGAACTCGCTGCGCGATGCCATGGTTGCCGCCCTGATGCTAAACGTATTCCATAAATATACCGAGCGCGTGCGCATGTGTAACATAGCACAGGTGGTGAATGTGCTGCAGTCGATGATACTGACAGACCAGAAAGGAAGCGGACACATGGTGCTGACGCCAACCTACCATGTATTCGAGATGTATCGTCCCTTCCAGGAAGCCACCTTCCTGCCCATGACACTAAAGACAGACTCCGTGCGGACTATCGAGGGCAAGCAGGTGCCGCTGATATCCACCTCGGCCGCACGCACTCAGGACGGCAACATCATTCTGGCACTGACCAATACCTCGCTGACAGACAGCAAGGACATAGCCGTGACCCTGGAAGGAATAAAAGCAAAAAGCATCGAGGGACGTATCCTGACATCGAAGGATGCCAAGGACTATAACTCGTTTGAAAATCCCAACATCGTGACACCGCGCCCATTCAAGGACGCAAAACTGAAAAAGAACCTGTTGAGCATGACTTTGCCTGCCAAGAGCATCGTGGTGCTGACCATCAAGAATTGACAAAACGCAGGAGACCATGACAAAAGACATAGCATTGGTATTATCGAGCGGTGGCGCACGCGGACTGGCACACATCGGGGTAATAGAAGAACTGGAGGCCCAGGGCTTTCACATAACATCAATAGCCGGCACCTCAATGGGAGCACTTATCGGAGGTATCTACGCCGCAGGGAAACTGCAAGAATTCCGCGAATGGATGAAAAGCATCGACAAGCGTAAGATGTTAGAACTCACGGACTTGTCGTTTAGCCTTAATCATTTGGTAAAAGGCAATCGTATCATCGATGCCATTAAAAAGATTGTGCCCGACACCAAGATTGAAGATCTATCCATTCCCTACTGCGCCGTGGCTACCGACTTGGAAAACGGGCGTGAGGTAACCTTCCGAAAAGGTAGCCTCTTTGGGGCTATAAGAGCCAGCATCTCACTGCCAGGATACTATGAGCCCGTCCGCATCAACGACATGGTGCTGATAGACGGAGGAACGGTCAATCCGATTCCTCTCAACCGAGTAGCAAGAAAAAAAGGCGACCTGCTGGTAGGTGTCGATGTCAGCGGGCATGACTATAAAGGACAAAGCCAGCTGCAACACTTCATTGAGGAGCGCCGCAGACAAGACAAATCCCTGAGCCAGCAGATACTGAACAGACTGATACCCGACAATCTGGATTTCAACTACTTCACTATGCTGTCGCGCACCAGTAGCATCATGATCCGCCAGAACTCCAAACTCATGGCACAACTGACCCAGCCCGACATTCTTATTGACATACAATTGCGGCGTTATGGTGGTTTTGACTACGACAAATCAGAGAAACTGATAGCCATTGGGCACAAATATGCACAACGAGCTATTGAGAAGTATAATAAAATAACTTAAAAACTACATGAGATTCAAAATAATTTCGTAAATTTGCAGATAGTTTTTAAATTAAAGACATTACGCTAACAATATATCATTATTTTTATTATGAACGACAACAAAATTATGAATCGTGCAGCTGACAACATCCGAATATTGGCTGCATCAATGGTTGAGAAAGCTAAGTCCGGACACCCTGGCGGTGCCATGGGCGGTGCGGACTTCATCAACACCCTGTACAGTGAATTCCTTGTCTATGATCCTGAGAATCCTGGATGGGAAGGCCGTGACCGCTTCTTCCTCGACCCCGGACACATGGCTCCGATGCTTTACTCACAGCTGTGTCTGATTGGAAAATACACACTGGACGATCTGAAGAACCTGCGTCAGTGGGGCTCGGTGACTCCTGGCCACCCCGAACGCGAGATTGAGCGCGGCATTGAGAACACCTCTGGCCCACTCGGACAGGGACACACCTTCGCCGTAGGTGCTGCCATCGCTGCAAAATTCCTCAAGGCCAAGCTGGGCGAGGAAGTGATGGGACAGACCATCTATGCCTATATATCAGACGGTGGTGTACAGGAAGAGATTTCACAGGGTGCAGGCCGTATTGCCGGTAACCTGGGACTCGATAACCTGATTATGTTCTACGATGCCAACGACATCCAGCTTTCTACCAAGACCGAGGTTGTCACCACAGAGGATACAGCCAAGAAGTATGAGGCTTGGGGCTGGTATGTACAGAAAATCAACGGAAACGATGTTGACCAGATTCGTGAAGCCATCAAGAATGCTCAGAAGGAGCAGAACCGCCCGTCGCTTATCATTGGACACTGCGTGATGGGTAAAGGTGCCCGCAAGGCAGACAACAGTTCGTACGAGAGCAACTGCGCTACTCATGGTGCACCCCTCGGTGGCGATGCATACATCAATACGATGAAGAATCTGGGTGCCGACCCTGAGAATCCCTTCCAGATATTCCCCGAAGTACAGGACCTCTATGCTAAGCGTGCAGAAGAGCTGAAAAAGATTTGTGCTGAGCGCTATGCCAAAAAGGAGGCATGGGCAAAGGCTAATCCTGAGAAGGCTCAGCAGCTGAAAGACTGGTTCAGTGGCAAGGCTCCGAAGATTGACTGGTCGAAAGTAGAACAGAAAGCCGGTGCTGCCACCCGTGGTGCCAGTGCTACTGTGCTGAGTGTACTGGCCGAGCAGGTACCCAATATGATTTGTGCCTCTGCCGACCTCTCCAACTCGGATAAGACTGACGGTTTCCTGAAGAAGACGCACGACATTGTTCGTGGTGACTTCTCGGGTGCCTTCTTCCAGGCTGGTGTTGCAGAACTTACCATGGCTTGCTGCTGCATCGGTATGGCCCTTCATGGTGGTGTTATCCCCGCATGTGGAACATTCTTCGTATTCTCTGACTACATGAAACCCGCTGTCCGTATGGCTGCTCTCATGGAACTGCCAGTGAAGTTCATCTGGACACATGATGCATTCCGTGTTGGTGAGGATGGTCCTACCCATGAGCCCGTAGAGCAGGAGGCACAGATTCGCCTGATGGAGAAACTGAAGAACCATCACGGCAAGAACTCCGTGCTCGTAGTTCGTCCCGCAGATGCTGAGGAGACGACCGTATGCTGGCGTATGGCTATGGAGAACACTGAGACACCTACTGCCCTCATCTTCTCTCGTCAGAACATCGACATGCTGCCCGCAGGCAATGACTACTCACAAGCCACCAAGGGTGCTTATGTTGTAGCAGGCTCGGATGCCGACTATGACGTAATCCTGCTTGCCAGCGGTTCTGAGGTATCTACCCTCGAGGCTGGTGCCGACCTGCTGCGTAAGGACGGTATCAAGGTACGCGTAGTGAGTGTTCCTTCTGAGGGACTGTTCCGTTCGCAGTCGAAGGAGTATCAGGAGAGCGTTCTGCCTGCTGGTAAGAAGAAGTTCGGTTTGACCGCTGGTCTGCCTGTCACTCTCGAAGGACTCGTAGGTGCTGATGGTTGCGTATGGGGCCTGCAGAGTTTTGGCTTCTCTGCTCCTTATAAGGTGCTCGATGAGAAACTGGGTTATACGGGACAAAATGTTTACGAACAAGTGAAGAAACTTTTAGCTTAATAACGTTATGGACATCAAGACTGTAGGAGTTGCCTGCGACCATGCAGGTTATCCTTTGAAAAAATATGTACTCCAGTATCTGGAGGAGAAAGGTTATCCTTATAAGGATTACGGAACTTGGAGCGATGCTTCAGTAGATTATCCTGATTTTGGTCATGCTTTGGCTGAGGGTATCGAAAGCGGTGAGGTTTATCCCGGTATCGGTATCTGCGGATCGGGAGAAGGTATTGCCATCACCCTGAACAAGCACCAGGGGGTACGAGCCGGATTGGCCTGGTGTACCGAGATTGCTCATCTGATTCGCCAGCACAACGATGCCAATGTACTTGTTTTACCTGGCCGTTTCATTGACAACAACACTGCCAAGCAAATCTTGGACGAGTTCTTCAAGACGACCTTTGAGGGCGGACGCCATCAAAAGCGTGTCGACAAGATACCTGTCAAATAAGATGTAAATACTAAGAGACCTCCCAATCTTCGTTTGAGAGGTCTCTTTTTTTAATAAGTTTTGATGATGACAAGCAGAAAGTCCGAAAATACAAAATAAATCTTAATTTGTTTTGCATTTTACACGGTTTGCACTACCTTTGCAAGCCGTATGAAAAGATTGTTTTTAATTATCAGTATTTTCTGTGCTACTATGAGCCTTCAAGCTCAGGAGCATGAGACCCCCAATGCCAAGCAAGCTCACCGTATGTTTATGGAAATATACAACAGGCTCTTTGGCGAAGAAGGTGGCACACTCCACTACAAGGTAAATATCATCGGTTTATACAGAACCGAGGGCACAATCTGGATAAAGGGGAAAAAAAGCAAGTTTATTGACGAGAAATATATTGCTTGGAATGACGATGTTAATTACTACCGACTGGAACGTAAGAAGAATCGCGTAACCATCTATGATGCTCATTCTGATGAACGCGACAGGTATGCCACGAAATTCAAATTCGAACCTAATAACTATACATATAGCATCAAAGACGAACAAAAGAAAGGTCTGGCCATCACGCTAAAAGCAAAGAAAGGTGTGAAAGGAATCAAGGAAGCGCGTGTGATGCTGGACCGCACCACACGTACGCCTATCAGCATACGTATCAAGGTAGGAATATTCCACACGACCATAAAGATTAGTAATTTTAAGCTGGGAGGATTCACCGACGACCTGTTCGTATTTCCACATGAACAATATAAAGACTGCAAATATATAGATAAGCGTAACGAATAAGGTAACACTGAGGAATTTCGTATGAGTGTGGACACACGAAACTATCTCGCCTTCAATTCTTGATTGAAGAATTGAAGGCACTGGCGAAACAGATGGTGGCGCGTGTTTCCTCCAAAGATACTGTGGTTACGATTGGTATAAACCAGCTGACGGAAGTCTTTATCGGCCTGAACCAATGCCTCGGTATACTCTGCTGTATTGCGGAAATGCACATTATCATCTGCCATACCATGACATAACAACAGCGCACCTTGTAGTTTTTCAGCACGAGCTATAGGGCAGTCATCATACCCCATAGGGTTCTCTTTTGGAGTACGCATAAAACGCTCGGTATAAATTGTGTCATAATAGCGCCAAGAGGTTGGCGGGGCTATCGCAATGCCAGCACGAAAGACATCCCTACCCTCAGACATAGCCATCAGCGTATTAAATCCACCGAAAGACCATCCCCAAATGGCAATACGATTCTTATCTACATACGGCTGACGACCAAGCCATAAGGCTGCCTCGACCTGATCATGGGCTTCCAACTGACCTAATTTAAGATAGGTACATTTCTCAAATTCAGCCCCACGCCCTCCTGTTCCGCGATTATCTATGCAGACGCAGATATAGCCCTGTTGACATAGTAACTGTTCGATAATAGCACCCTGGCCATTCATTCCTATGTTCCAGGCATTCTTAACTTGCTGGCTACCTGGGCCGCCATACTGATACATAATAACTGGATATTGCCTCGTCACATCGAATTTGGCAGGCTTGATCATCCAGCCATTCAACAATACACCATCTGCGGTAGTCAACGTAAACAATTCGCGTTTGCCTAAGTTATAGTTAGCCAACTTCTTTTGCAGCGGTTGGTTATCTATCAGCGTAGCATGCAATTTTCCACTATTATCGCAAAGCGAATAGACATTAGGAGTATCAATATCGCTCCATGTATGGATAAAATACCTAAAATTTGTACTGAAGACAGCAGAATTCCAACCCTTCTTGGGAGTTAGGCATTCACGACGACCATCCTTGTGAGCCACCCAGACATTCTGGTTGACAGCACCACTCTCATGAGAGGCATAATAGGTATCTCCGGTTGCCTCGTCATAACCATAGACAGCACTTACCTCATAGTCTCCGTTGTCTATCTGACGCAACAACTGGCCATTCATATTATAGAGATATAAATGCATCCAGCCCGAACGGTCGCTCGGCAGGAGGATATGACGATCGGTTATCTGAATACCTGATATTGCTTCTTCGCGGACATACTTTGAGACTTTCTCCTCAATAATCTGTTTGCATACCGTCGACAATGGATTGCACAGGAATATGCGGAGGCAGTCTTGATGGCGATTCAGTGTAAAAACGGCAATCTCTGTAGAGTTGCTTGTCATCTTCAGCCGAGGAACATAACCGTCCGCATCAATAGGCAGTTGCAACTGGCGAGTCTGACGACTACCTATGTCAAAACTCATAACGGAAACATGAGAGTTATCTTCGCCTGCAATCGGATACTTATAGGTATAAAAACCTGGATAATCGTCAAACTCATTACGGACAGGTTTCAAACCTTTATAGAGCGACATGGAGTATTCCTTTACTTTCGATTCATCATATCGCACCCATACCAGTTGTTTACTATCGGCAGTAAAAACCATGGAACAATCCAAGCCAAACTCCTCCTCATTAACCCAATCAGGAATACCATTTATTACCTCATTGCGCTTTCCATCCTTTGTAATCTGAACTTCAGCATTATCATACATCAATTTTACAAGAAAGATATTATTGCTTCTGACAAAAGCAATCTGCAAACCATCTGGAGAAAATAAGGGGGTCTGCTGAGGACCATTTTCAGACAACGGGACCAGTCGGTTGTTACGAATCGTATATATATAATAATTAGCAGAAAAAGAATGACGATAAATACGTTCTGTATTAGTTTGAATTAACAAACGTTGACCATCCGGACTGATAATGTAACCGTCTATATAATCAATTTGAGCCCCCTTGGCTGTAGATGTATCAAAAAGCACACTAACCTCTTTACCCGTTTTGAAAGAGTACTGTATGATACGTTTGCCATCATTGCTCATCTGAGCATACGACTCCCCATCAGAGAGAGGTTGGACAACAGAGATAGATGACTCACGAAACTCACCACTAGTGATATCATTTAGAATTAGTTTATTGCCTGCAAATGATATTGCTGTAGCCAGAAACAAAGACATTATTAAAATCGCTTTTTTCATATTACAACTATTGATTGACATTAGTCGAAAAACTCTTTCGTAGTAAATTACACTGAGTTATCGTGTTATAATAACCATTGATAAACATTCCTTTTTCTCTGAGCTTTGTAACATCATGAGCAGTTAAGACAATACGGTAAGATGTGGCTTCCTTACCCATTGTGGCACAACCCCATTTATTCAACTCATTGTCATTACCTTGCAAGGTGGAGTCTGTGCCATTATAGATGGTTTTCATCATCCAGAAAGTTACATCAGGATTACTCTTGTCTGTAGTAAAAATAATCTCTAACTTATCCCCTTCGTAGGCTGTAGTAAATTTTTCGGGGGCAATTACAAATCCGTTCTGCCAGTTCCCTTGAGCGCAGTTACCATTCCAAATAGGCGTGGACTCCCATACAGCATTACCTGGAGTAAGATATACACTCTTCACTGTAATCACTGTAGTATCAGATGCCTGAAGTGCTACCTCATCAATAGATGTAACATTTTGTCCATCAAAATAACAAGTCAACGACGTAATACCAGCTTTGCCCCATGTTTTTAGCTTATCAGAGACCATAATCTGCATGGGAACTTTTGCTGGTTCAGAAAAAACAAAACGAATAGATTCATAGCCTGACCAATCTGCAGGCATGTTATGCTCTTTAACAGCACCAACCAATCCACCCCATGGCAAAGCATGATAGGTAATACTACCGTCATCATTACGAACAATACCCTCGTAAATATTCCATGTACTATTAAACCTGGAGGTAATTATTAGTTCATCACCACCACTACTAATAGAACTACATGCCATTAAGAAAGTCAATATTGCTAGTAAAAAAATATCTTTCAAACGCATATTGGTTTAGTTTTTAGTTATAAAAAGCCCCTGAATCATTATCGAATCAGGGGCTCTCTGAAAAGTGGCGGTCTCCTACTCTCCCGCATTGCATTGCAGTACCATCGGCGCAAGCAGGCTTAACTTCTCTGTTCGGAATGGGAAGAGGTGGAACCC
>DDPY01000044.1:0-331 GCA_002342415.1 Prevotella sp. UBA2456
CTGATGAGCAGGGTGACGCCTGCCAGCCACAGGTTATCCTGCAACAGGATGCTGCCCTGCACCAGTTCCTGCAAGCCTAAGTCGTGAGCCACATACACCATCGCCATCGCCCCCACGAATGCCAGCAGACTGATGATGACGGCCTCGGCCAGCAAACTGCCGCGCAGGCTGGCCGTCGATGCGCCCAGCACTTTCTGCGTGTTGATACTGCGGATGCGCAGCGGAGTCTCGGCCAGGGTGAAGTTCATGAAGTTGACGGCGGCTATCACGACGATGAGCAGCGAGAAGCAGATGAGCAGATAGACGGAACTCCTGCTGACCGACTTGATGT
>DDPY01000044.1:349-13824 GCA_002342415.1 Prevotella sp. UBA2456
GGCGTCAACACCACTTGCAGGGCTTCCTCCTCTTGCTTAGTCTTCATGTTGAGGTCATTCTTGAACACATCGATGGCTTTCTGGCGCATGGCGGTAATAACATTCGGCAGGTTGGCCACGTCGTCCACACGGATATAGGCCTGATAGTTCCAGTTCTGATAGTTGCCTTCGTTAGAGTTAATACCGATAAAGCTGATGCCGTGCAGGAAGTTATTTTCCGGATAGTCTTCTATCACGGCACACACATTGAAAATCCAGCCATCCTCCCATTTGTATTTCATGGTTTTGCCTGCTGCATTGGCAGTGCCAAAGATGCGCATGGCTTCAGAACGGGGCAACACGATATTGCCCAACTGCTTCAAGCCCTTCAAATCGCCGCAGATGACTTTTGGCTCGAAGACGCTCATAAAGTCGCGAATACCATACACCAGATTCAGCGAATACTCCTGATCGCCCAACATATACTGGTCGATTCTTGTCCAGCCCTCTTCGATGCCATAGCCCTTGATATGCGGCGACGCTGCTGCCAACTGCTCCACCAGCGGGCGGGGCAGCGTCACGCCATAGTCCTCCATGCCAGGCCCTAACTTCAAGGTCAGACGGAACAGCCTCTCGTGCTCCGCAAAACTCTTGTTGTAGCCCAGGTCGTAGCTGACCTGCGTCATGATGACAAAGAACGAGGCAAAAGCCAGGCTCAGGCCCAGCAGATTCAGCAAGCTTGCCGACACAAACTTGCGGAACATGGATGTAAAGTTTCTGATGATAGTCTTCATATCATTTACGATTTGACGATTTACGATTTACTATTTATTTACGATTTACGCTGCAAAAGTACGGCAATAAAACGAATCCGCCAAGGTTTCGGGCCCCGGCGGAAGCAGATTGTCTAAAAATTAGACAGTAAAGCGTATGATTTTTAGACACTATCGCCTTTCTTGACGATTATGTCGTTCAGTTGCCGTCTTTGGATGTTCAATCATCTCATTGTCCCTTCGTGATACCACCCACCACGTCATCGTTCTCGATGCTGTGCTCCGTCTTCTTCACACTGGCCTTGAGCGAGCCGAAGCGCCAGGAGAGCGAGAGGCTGAACGAGCGGCCGTGATTCCACGAGGTCTGACGGTCGCGGTAGTCGCCATTGACGGCCTCAGCGCTGGATGTCATGTGATTGTTGAATAGATTGTTGGCTCCGAGGCGCACCGTCAGGCGGTCGCCCTTGAGGAACGAACGCTGCAGGGAGGCATAATAGCCGTAATAGGAGTGCTGCACGTAGTAGATGCTCGAAGGGCTATGGCCTATCTTGCCATACACCGCCAGATTGAGTTTCAACTTCCAAGACAACTGCTGCGAGAGGTTGGCATAGTAGTTGTCCGACCATCCGTAGTTGCGATAGTCAAGGTTGGGGTTGGCATAATGTTCATAGCGGATGTTGTTGTTGACAACCAGTGTCGTGCCGTCGAACGGTTTCCACTGCACATACTGCTCGAACGAGAAGCGGCGATAGCGCCGAACGTTGTCGTAGGTCAGATAGCGCACATCGCCCTGAGCTGTCTGGACGGAGGCGATGCCGCCATTGCTGAACCGATAGCCGGGAGCCAGCTGCAGCGTGAGCCGCCGGCCTATATACATATAGATGAGCGAGAGGCTCTGCGAGTGGGAACTCACCAAGAGCGGATTTCCTTGCTGCACCACATTGGGCGAGGTCGAGACGGCAGGGTTGAGATAAGAGATGCCCGGGCGGTTGATGCTCGTGGTGTAGTTCAGCTTCAGCGACTGCGATGGCGTCAGCTGATACTTCAGGCTCGCCTGCGGCACCCAGTCGTTCAGCCGATGACTGAAGGCCGCATTTGTGCCATCGGGATAACTGCCTCGCATATAGCTATACTCGTAGCGCAAACCCGCACGGGCAGACCACTTGTCAGCATTGTAGATGTAGTCGGCATATCCGGCCAAAACTCGCGTGGTATGCTCGAAACGGTTATCGGTAGTGGGCATACTGCCATAGAAGTCTTGCGTGTTGTGGCTGTTGTTATTGCGATCTATGTATTTCGCTCCTATTTCTATTTGGTGCCCTTTGCCCAACGGGCGGAGCCAGTCAGCCTGCAGGGTATGCTCCGTGAAGCGTTCGCGCTCGGTCTGCAGACTGTTGGTATAGGCGAAGGGCACGCTGACCAAGTTGTCGTAGGTGTTCTCCTGGTCAGTATGTTGGCGCGTCAGGGCGAGCATATACGAGAGAGTGAGCCGCTCGCCCTTCCGACGCGTCCGATGCTCATAGTCCAGTCTGCCGTTCCACGAACTGTGACTGTAGCCAGGCATCCAGTAGTGATTGCTGAAACTATAAAGAGGCTGTGCTGCCGCGTTGCTCATTTTCGTCCAGCCGTCTCCCTGCACATTCAACTTATAGAAATAGCCGCCAAAGGAGCCGACAGCAGATTGAGCGAATCGAGGTCGTAGCTGGCATTGAGGTTGGTATAGTGGATGCCGCCAGGATTGCTGCCATCGCTATGCGCCAACAGGCGGTTGCCAGTTGCAAGGAATATCCGCTCCGTATCTTGGCTGTTCTCCGTCAACTTGGACGACATACCGCCATAGCCGTAGTCCACCGATAGCAGCAACTTGCCCATCTGTCCTGTCAGCGAGGTATAAAGGTTTGGATTGTTCAGCGACGTGTAGGTGGCCGATACCACACCCGTCAGTCCGTCGAGCTTCGAGCCGTCCATCATCACGATGTTCAGGATGGCATCCACGCCCTCGGCATCCTCGCGGGCACCAGGGTCGGTGATGACCTCTATGCGCCTGACCATCGAGGCGGGCATGGCCTTCAGCACCTCCTTGGCATTCTTCGACAGATTGGGGTCGTAGTGGCCGTTCTTATAGATTTTGAAGTTGCTGTTGCCCTTCACGAGGATGTTGTCCTGACCGTCCACCGTCACCATCGGCACTTTGCGCAGCATGTCGAGCACAGTCTGCGTCTTCGATTCGTCATCAGCCTGCACATCGTAGCCGATGCGGTCTACCTCCTGTTTGATGAGCTGGCGCTGGGCCTTGATCTCCACGCCTTCCAGCTCCTGGTTCCAGGTGATGCTGTCGCGTTTTACGCTCACGGTGTCGCTCTGGTTTTGGGCCAGTAGTCCCCCTGCTTTCACCGCCATCAGCAGTGAAAGGCACATGATTCTAAGATGTCTCATTGGATTAAGTTTCTACTTCTTAAGTCGCTCGATGCTCATGTCAAACAACTGCTGTATGAATTCATCGTTGGTTTTCTTTCTCAGTTTCGTTATCTGCGTCGCTACCATGTTCTTCTCCACGTCTTCGAGCGACTTGGCATTCTTGCACAGCTTGTATATCTGCGTGGCATAGTTGTTGGCCGCCGTACCATCAGGATTCTTCAGGAACAGATTCTTATAGGTGTTAAACTCCGTCAGCCATACTTCCGAAGTCTTCTCTGACGAAAATCCAGACCAAGAGAACCCGCCGTCTGACGAGAATCCACTACCGCTCATTTTGATGTTTTTCCCATTCACCGTGATGGTACTTGACTGGTATCTGCTTTGGCGGAATTTCTGCGTGGTGGCGTAAGTCTTGACGATTCTCCCGCTTATCTTATCGCCATCGTCCACCCACTCCAAAGCGTAGGCATAACGGTGCTGACGCAGAGAGTCCTCTGGGTCGAGGAAGCAGGCATAGATCCATTTTGACCCCTGCATCAGCCCGATGGCCACTCCCCCCTTTTTACTGTTACCCACAGCTAGCGAAACATAATCCTCGCTATTCCCATGTGTACCCGAACTGACGTTATAGGCTTGCGCCTCATCCTGCAGGAAAGCCTTTCGGATGTCATCCACCAGATGTTTAGCTTTCTGATTGCGTATCGTGAAGTCGAAGGTGTCTTCCAGTCCCTCCATCATGCCCGTATCGGGGTCTTTATCCAAGGAATGTCTGGCAGAGACTTCTCGGATGTCCTTACTCTGTCTTAGGGCATCGAATGCCTTTTGTATGTTCTCTTGTGCCATGCTGACGGCTGGCAACAGCATGAGCAACCCTGCGATAAAAATGCTTTTACTCTTCATATGCAAAATATTCTTTAGGTTCGTTCGTATAAATGATTGTTCCGTCTTCCTGCTGGATGGCTACGTAGCCGGAGGCTGTCAGTTGAGCATGCAGAATCTCCTGCTGGGCCTGCTCCATCTCCTGTTCTGCCTGCTGCTGTTTCTTTGCCGCCTCAGCCATCAGGGCGTATGCCTTGTCGTAGTCGGTCATCGTGGGCTGGGGCTTGCGCAGTCGGCGCTTGGGAAGACCCTCACCCTGCCCCTCCCTCGTGGGGAGGGGAGTAGATAGTTTTTCCCTTGATTTCTCCGCAGAGCCCTCTATAGATTTCCACA
Source organism: Prevotella sp. UBA2456 (assembly GCA_002342415.1). Lineage (GTDB taxonomy): Bacteria > Bacteroidota > Bacteroidia > Bacteroidales > Bacteroidaceae > Prevotella. The sequence goes on from DDPY01000044.1 coordinate 4,732, forward strand.
CAGAATCCTCGTCTTGAGTGTAACTACTCCCCTCTCTACAAGGGAGGGGGTGGGGCTGCTGAGGCTTCTCCTTTTCTTCCACTTGGGCTGTCACGTCAGACTTTGGCCGGTTTTCTTTTAACCCTTGTGTGGTTGCAAACACCACCAGTGCTGCCACGACAGCTGCCGCTATGCGCCAAGACCACCAACGGTGTGAAGGCTTTTCCGTTGGCCTCATGCTGTCTATCTCAGCAAACAGCATTCGATAGTCCTCCCACTCCGCAGGCACATCGCTACGGGTGAAGTATTGGTGAAGAATGTCTTCTTCTTCCAATGTCGTCATGCCCTCCATATATTTGTCGAGCAGCGACTGTATGAATGCTTTCGTGTACTGTATCATCGTTTATTCCGTTGTTTGATTTCTTCTAATAATGTTCGTCGTGCCCTTGCCAGCAGGGTGCTAACCGATGTCGTTTCGATGCCCAGCAACTGGGCTATCTCCTCGTGACTTCGCCGTTCCACTTGTCGCATATATAATAAGGTGCGCTGGGTGGTGGGCAGTTGCTGGAGTCTCTTAGTCAGCCAGACATCGTCTTCTTTCATCTCCAACTCTTCGAGTGGACTGGTATTCAGACTGATGATCATGGTCTCGTCCAACGTCTCTGAGGGTTTTCGTCGCTGATGGTTTCTCAGCATGTGCCTAGCCATCAGAGCAACAATGGCCTCTATCGTGCGATATTGCTCCAGTTCGTCGTGCATTTGCCACAGGCGGAGCATCACATCCTGGGCGATGTCTTCTGCTTCGTCTTTGCCCGCTCCGTAGCCGATGCAAACGCTGAGAGCCTTCTGCCGCCACGTGCGGGCTTGCTGTTCAAATGCTATTCTGTCCATGCTTGTCTTGCTATACACATATTAGACACTTCAGCCTATCAAAACCAAACCACTTTTAGCATAGCTTAACAAAAACCTCTCAAATGTTAAATAATAACACGGCACACAACTTTGTGGTCCACAAGTTTGTGTACCAAATTTTAACGCTCGTCAAATGTTAACTCACACTAAATCCAATAGAACTTACTTTTTAGACACCCTCGCCAGAGAATCGGGGCGAGAGACTGCGATACAGGTCGTAGCCGCCAGTATCGGAGGGATAGATGATAGTATCGATGAAGTAGTAGTTGCCGTCGCCACCTACCAATACATTGCCGGCAACGGCGTCGAAGATATCGTGCTGGCCGTTGGTATAGTATTCGCCATTGTCCTCCGGATGGAAACCTAAACGGAGGAACTCGTCGTGGATTTCCGCTTTCGTGGCTAAGCGGGCATTAGCAATAAAAGGTTGTTCCAATACGGCACAAACTTTCCCATCGCGATTTTCAGCAAAGCCAATCATATTGTAAGCGCAATCAGGGAAGTATTGATTGTGGGCTTTGATACGCTCAAAGAAAGGTGTCAAATTGTCGTCAGAATAACGGAAATCATTCAGTTTAATGATTTTCTTTCTATCGGCAGATAAATACGTCTCATTCTCTGACCCACGGTCAAAGAAGTCACCGAAAAGGCTACGGTCTTCAAACCAGCAGCCTTGTTCCTGTGCCCATTGACGCAGTCTTACCAGTTGGACAGACTTGCAAGCCGTTGTTCCCGCAAGAGCTTCAATCTCTTCAAGGACTCTTCGCGCGGTTTCGGATGCTGCATCCAATATGCTACACTTGCCTTTTTCTCGGCATTCACCTTCTTGTGATAATCGTTCAGTTTGATCTCCATTCATTCTTCTTTTTATACGTTTTCGGTGCAAAGATACAATAATTGTTTGAAATTAACAAGCAATTCGTACGAAATCTATCCAAGCTCAGATAATAAAAACTACTTGCTCTGAAGGATACCTGTTTCGCTGTCACGATGGTTCATGGTGCGCTGGATGTCACGATACTGGCGACCACGGTCCAATCGATAGGAGAGTTTGAGGGTAATCATATTGCCATAGTCGCGATAGTGCTGGGAGATTTCTTTCTGCACGTAACGGCTCACCACTTCCGTCTTGTTGGTAAGCGGATGCTGACTGAACGGATGCTGGGCATAGAGGGAGATGCTGAGGGCTGAGCTGACGCGATAGTTGCAGGTGAGATACCACGCGGGGGCCTGATGGCCACGATGCTCACCCTCCATGAAGTTCCAGCCATTGTCTGCGTATGCTCCCAGTGTCCAACGTCCCAGATAGGCCTGCAGCGAACAGCCGCCGTTGAATGAGGTGTAGGTATGTGTGTAATCCTCGCCAAAGTTGAAGAAACGATAGATGCCGCCATAGACGGTAGCCGTCAGTTTGTCTGGAATGACGTCCCACTGATTATAGCTGTCGAAATAGAAGAAGTTGCACTCGTTGTCTGCGTTAGTCTGTGTCTGATAGAATTGTCCGTCCTTTCGGATGTATTTCTCCATGTTGCAGTGGGAGTTGATGCGGTAGTAGCCTTGCAGCTCTGAGGTGAAGCGAGGCGAGGAATACGTGAGCGTCAGATGATGCGAAGTAACGCGGTTGGGATGAATATCCGGATTGCCAAGAATTGTCTCCATCGAGTTCTGCTTGATACTGACATCGCTGACGAGCGCAATCTGCGAGACATGCTGGGAGATTTCGAAGTCGTACTTCAGTTTCAACCTGTTGGCCAATGGATAGCTGACAGTGAACTTAGGACGGAAGAGCCAGAAGTTGTCCTTCGCATCGCCTTGCCGATAGTAGCGCCGACTGACGCCAAGTCCTCCCATATAGCCGAGCTTTCCAAGATGGCCTTTCAGCTGAGAGAACAGATAGAGCGAAGAGGTGCGCATGTCGTTGACGGCCTCGGCATCGCCCTGATACACGTTATGGCTATACCGCTGGCCGTATTGCACGCCAGAGGAGAGCGTGAATGGCTTCAGGCGATTCTCATAGATCGCCTCACTCCACAGCGACCAGGTTTTGCCGTCAGTAGTATATTGGTAGGTTGACCCCTCGTTGTTGTCGGCATCGCCCGTCGTTCGGATATACGTCCCAACCACATTTGCCGTCAGCGACTGATGGCGCTTGAAGTCCTGATGATAATAGACATCAAGCGATGGCGTACTGGTGCGTGATGACGAGTGTTCTTCGTAGGGCGTGCCGTTCATGAGCATATCGGCATCTCGCCGCTGAGGATGGATATTCGTGCTGCCGCTGAGTTTGGCTTGCAACACATAGCTGCTGTCACTGAGGCTATAGGTTAGCTGGGCATTATGGCTGAGGTTCTTACTTCTTATCCGTTCGCTCTGCCGATGCATCATGACGGCATTGCCGTTTTCCAATAGATAGGTAGAGCGTTCATCGTATGCCTGCCCTTTGAAGTGATGATAATCGATGCTATAATTGACGGCAAACTCGCTCCTTCCACGATTCACCTTTCCGTAAAGCGTCTCATTGCCGTTGACAGCGGTGAGTGTGTTGGTGAGTTGCGTACCCAGCACATAGCCACTTACGGGCTTCTTCACCTTGATGTCAATGACGTATGCGATACCCTCTCCATAGCGTACACTTGGATTATCGATAAACTCGATGTGTTCTATGCCTTGCATGTCGAGCGTTTGTAAGTCCTCGCGCGTAGCAACGATGTCGTTGATGCGCACTTGAACGGTTCCAAGATTCGTCAATGCCGTGATGCTGTTCATGGCCTCATCCACACGGATATGGGGCAGTGTGAGTTTCGCCAACAGCGAATAGCCGTTGGGCGATGCGGCGATTTGTTGTTTGGTAGGGTAAATCCATTGCCCGTCCACTTTCTGTACGATGCGTGCTCCCTTGACGGTTACTTCGTCCAGCGTGACATTCTTTTCGTTCTGTGCAGTGACTGCCAAAGAGCAGACAGTCATGAGCATACAAAATAATCTCTTCATAACTTGCGTTTTTGCGCAAAGGTATGAAGAGATTCCTATAATACAGGAAAAGAAGTCTGACATTTGCCTGACATTTTGCTGTCAGACTCCATGTCAGACTTCTATTTATTTGATAGTCAGCCGATAAGCCTTGCTACGGTCTGATTCAATTTTGAGGTCAGAATGCTGCTCAATGACGGGTTTCAGTCGGCGAATCAGTGTGTAGAGCGTATCGCTGGCATCGGGTTTCTTGGGCCACAGAGCGTCACAGATCTCCGCCTTTGACAATGAATGGGAGGGCGAATGGAAGAACATCTCCATCAGCTGGTGCTGCATGGGAGTCAGCTGCACCTCGTTACCATCAACTGCATAGAAACGGCCCTCTGCTTCTGAATAGGTCAAGCCGCCAAAGCCATTACCAGCTGGCAAAAATGCTGCGGTAGCATAATGTCTCCGATACCACAAGAACATCGCCCAGCATCCTGTCAGCACCCAGAGAAAAGCGGCAGGCCGTTGGTCGGAGAGGCTGAAGATGGTAGCCTCCGAACAGTGGGCATACGCCTTGAACTGCCTGCTGCGGGTATCGACAGCCAGTATGGCCTTGCCTCGCAGTTCTGCGATCTGCAAGTGGTTGTTGAAGGTGCGGATGGTGTCCTGGCTGATGACGTCGCTCTGCTGTTCCAGCATCGTGATAGCCAGTGCCCTGTCCATATCCTCGCTCACCCTTCGGCTCGCTGAGCGATAACTGTCAAGGCTCGTCAGACTTGACGCTACTACCAGTGCAAAGAGCACAATGACTGCATATTGCTGTTTCATACTTATCTTTCAGTTTCAAGCACACAAAGGGTTAAATTCCTTGTGTGTATTGGCATATTGTTTCCTATTATCGAGTGCAAATATACGACTTTTTGGTGAAAAGCGTTCGCTTCGCCCTTACCTTTTATAAATTATTAGATGAAAAGCCCCGATTTTCGTTAAGCTCATCACTCCGTCTTAATGCTGTTATTTCCTTGGCTGCGGTGTTGGCATGGGTCTGGGCTGGAAACGGAGGGGATTGTCACGATCGCCCCAAATGGCGGCTTTCAGCAGATTGCCGATAGGCAGTTCCAGTTTCATCTTCTTGCCGATACGGAAATAGGGCGTAACGATAGGTTCTGTAGTCCAGCGGCCGGACATAGGATTCACATAGCGTCGGACACCGACATTTGAGCCGAAACGGTCGTTGAAGCGGATGTCGGCATAGCCGCCATAAGTAGTGGTGTTCACGTATGGACTGAAAGCAGGTGCGACTATGGGATTGCTTGCATAATAATAGCCGAAGGCATGGAGAGAGACACTCCTGCTGACATCATAGCCTATAGTGCCGCCAAAGCCATACTGTGTGATGAGTTGGCTCTGCATAGGCATCCAGTACTTGTTTGCTGTCGCAGATGCTGTTAGATGCAGCCTTCCGAAATCCTGATGCAGCGTGAGTGAACCTGTTTGGAAGTCCATCAGTCCAGGCATCTGCGCTGTTGCAGTATTGACGCCAAGTGCGCCTCCACGCCATAGGTTAAAGGACTTTGCACCCATTGGCGCATATTGTACTATACGTCCTGTATTTGGCAATTTCCTATCCGTGGGCATCAACTGATATTTCGGACTCATAGTACCTATGAAGAGATTTGCCGAGTCCGTCATCAGCTGATTGCCTAATTCCATAGTCGGCAAGGCAGCATTATCACCCACAATAATGCCCTTTCCGTTCTGCTCCGTCTGTGCATTCGCCTGTAATGCAAAGACGATGAAGAAAAAGAATAATATGTTCATGGTGCAAAGATACAATAATTGTTTAAAATTAACGAGCAATTCGGGCGAAATCTATCCATACGCAGGTAGACTTCGCCCGATGGGGTTACTCCGTCTTGATATTGTTGACGGGATTCTCGGTTGCGGCGCGCCAACTCTGGAAAAATGCTGTCAGCAGATTGACGGCGAGCACGATGACCAGGGAGAGCAGCAATGGCATGAACTCCATCTGGATGGTAAGACCTGAAATGCTGCTCACCATCGGAGCCAACCAATAAGAAAGCGGGATGGCGATGACCATAGCGACGAGCGACTGGATGACAACCGTGAGGAGCAGGCGCAGGGTGATGCTGCTGATCTCTGCCCCAAAGACGCGACGGATGGCAATCTCGCGACGGCGCTGACTGATGAAATAGCTGTTCATCGCCATCAGGCCGAGGACGGCTATCAGCAGGGCAACAACGGTGAAGACCATCAGCACGCCGAGGAACCGCTGGTAGTTCTTGTACCATTCCTCGTGAATCTGGATGAGCTCGTGGACTTCGCCTACCTCTTGGCCTGTGATCGCACTGATTTGCCGCTTGATGGCATCCTCCACCTTCTGGCGCTCACCGTGATATTTAACCAATGCCAGACGGGGCTTGCCGTACCTTTGGCTCGCGTAGTTGTCAGTGCTGTCGCGGAATTCGTTTTCGCGAATGATAATAAAAGGTGTAGGATGCTCCTCCTCGCGCATCACGTTCTGATAGACCATATCCGGATAGACGGCAGCGATTTCAAAATTTACCTTTCCATCGGCAGTCACAATTTTCCTTTCGTCGTCCTTCTTGCCGAACTGTCGCAGCAGTTGGTGATTCGCCCCAAAACCATTGTCAGTGTAGATTCTGTCAGGGTGGATGTTCAGGATATTAAAGAAACAACTGTCGCCCATCAATAGCCGCATGCTCACCACCGTTCCGTCATCGGCAGAAACCGTCTGGTTTTCCAATCCCTCAAGAGGGGTGCCATAGCCGAAGCCGACAAACTCCACCTCTGGCAGTGCCAGCAGTTTGCTGCGGAACACTTGCCGCTGACTCTCGCTGAATCCGGCAATATCCCATGTCTTGAGAATGTTCTTGATGTCGTAGCCCAGCGGGCGGTTCATGCGCTCGCGGATGCTGCTGCCCAGCAAGAGCGTGATGGTCAGCATGACAATGGCGAAGACGGCCTGAATGACCATCAGCGCGTGGCTCCACCGCTGACGGACACGACGGCGGAAGGTGCCGCGCACGATGTCGATAGGCTGGTAGCCGCTGAGTATCGTGGCAGGCACGAAACCAGCCAACGAGCCAACGAGGAAGATGCCCGTCACGAAGGCAGCAATAGTGCCAAAGCCCGTATCCTTCAGCAAATCCAGCGGACAGTTGGCCATCTCCATCGCCTTGTCCTGCAGGGCGAGTGCTATCACATAGCCAACAACGAAGGCAATGGCAGTAAAGAGGATGCTCTCGCCTATCAGCTTTCCAAAGACCTGCAGGCGCGACAGGCCCAACAGCCGACGGGTAGCCATCTCCTTCGATCGCTCGGAGGTAAGCGACACGCTCAGGTTCACGTAGTTGAAGATGGCGAACACCAGTACCAGTAGGGCAACAACTACATAGAGGTGTGCCATCTCCCGACTGCCGTGATTGATGTCTTCCTGCCCTAACGAGCACTCCATCGCGTCATAGTAGATGGTGGAGAACGGCGTGAGCGTCAGTTCCTTTGCGGCCTCCATCTGGTAAAGCCAGAAGAAAGTCTTCAAATAGTCGCGCATGTCGCCAGTTTTGCTTCGCAGATTGCAACCCTCGCGCTGCATCAGGAAGAGCACACAGCACGACGCGTTGTTCATCTGCTCGCTCCAGGCCGAATAGTGGAAGTGGCGCAGGTTCTCCACGTTGAACACGCATTCGTAGCCGTCGGGGATGATGCTTCGGTCAAAGTCGTCCATGATACCGCTGACGGTGTAAGTGATATGACCTTTCCCGTCGTTCGCATCACCTAACTCCATTTCGTCATCACCCAGCACCATCTCCTTGCCTATCGGGCTCTCATCGGGCCAATAGCGCTGAGCGAAAGACTTGCTCACCACAATCTGATTGGGTGCACTGAGCACTTTCCGACGGTCACCCGTCAGCAGGCGGTAGTCGAAGAACGTGAAGAAGTTCTGGCCCGTGACGAGCACTTTTGTTTCGGCCTTCTGCCCACCAATGTTAAACGTCATGCCGTAGCCAGCCATCGAGCACCAGTCTTCCACCTCCGGGAAACGCTCTTTCAGTCGCTCGCCCACTCGGAAGTTCGACATCATGCACATCTCGTTGCCTACGATGAACGTGCGGTCAGCCCGCGTCTGGTAGTTCTCCACCGTCGTCTGGCGATAGATCAGGTCGCCTAACAGCAGCAGGAATGCCATCGAGAGACACAACCCCACGATATTGATAAAGGTAAACAGCCTGTGACGGCTCAGGAATCTGAAATAACTCTTCATATTGATATTGTCTACTTGATTACTAACACCTCGTTGTCCTTGAAGGCCTCGTAGCCGCTGGTGACTACGCGCTCGCCGGGCTCCAGACCTTCGAGCACCTCGTAGTGCTGAGGGTTTTGGCGGCCTATGCGGACAGTGCGGCGATAGGCTTTCGAGCCGTCGGCAGAGAGGACGAATATCCACTGTCCACCTGTGGTCTGGAAGAAGGTGCCGCGAGGAATGATAATGGCCTGCTCGGGCTGGCCCAGTTCGAGGTCGATGTAGTAGGTCTGGCCCGTTCGGATGTTCTCAGGGCGCTCGCCTCGGAAGATGAAGTCGCAGCGGAACTTGCCCTCGCGCACCTCTGGATAGACCTTGCGCACCTGCAGCTGATACTGCTTGTCGCCACGAGTAAAAGTGGCGGTCAGCCCTTGACGGACACGATCGATATAGTGCTCGTCTATCTGTGCCTGCACCTTATAGTCGGAGAGGTCGTTCAACTGGCCAATCTTCTGGCCGGGCTGGATGCTCTGCCCTAACTCCACATCGAGCAGGCCCAGTTCGCCATCAATGGCCGAGCGCACCTCGAGCTTGTCCTTGCGCTGGCGGACCAGCACCACATTGCGGCGCATGTTCTGCAGATTGTCCTCCATCTGGTCCATCTGTACGGTGCGATAGATGCTGTCCTGCTTCAGGCGCTTGCTCACCAGCGAGCGCTTCTTGGCCGAGAGCTGATAGTCCTCGTGCGACTTGATGTAGTCCTCGCGGCTGATGAGCTTCTCCTGATACAGACGCTTGTTCTGCTCGAAGGTGCGCTGCTTGCGATGCGTGTCCATATCCAGCTGTGCCTGCTCCGTCTGGTTGTTCAGCCGGTCCTGCTGCATGGCCACCTGGGTGTTTCGCAACAGGTTCTGCTTCTCAGCCAGTTCGGCTTCGGCATTCAGGATCTGCAGGTCGAG
>DDPY01000045.1:0-132 GCA_002342415.1 Prevotella sp. UBA2456
TCCCCGAGCTGAACGGCAAGCTGATTGGTGCTGCCCAGCGCGTTCCGACTCCCACTGGTTCTACCACTATCCTGCACGCTGTTGTCAAGGGTGAGGTGACTGTTGAGGGTATCAACGCTGCCATGAAGGCTG
>DDPY01000045.1:150-9665 GCA_002342415.1 Prevotella sp. UBA2456
TGAAGTTCGGTTCGCTCTTCGACGCTAACCAGACTATGGTCAGCAAGATTGGCGACGGCAACTCTCTCGTTCAGGTTGTTGCTTGGTACGACAATGAGAACTCTTACACTTCTCAGATGGTTCGCACCATCAAGTACCTCGCTGAGCTGAAATAATACCTGAGGTATAAAATATTAAGCCACTTAGCATTGCTGAGTGGCTTTTTTTATGTATCTTTGCCATCAAAAGATGGCGAAGATACTGCCGCTCGACAAAAAAAGAAAGTTTTTCTTTGTTTTGTTCTCGCTAAATCGTATCTTTGCAGGCAGAATGCAACAGATGATTACCATACTCGGCCCTACGGCCAGCGGAAAAACCCCTTTGGCTACTGCCTTGGCCTGTGCTCTTCCTGCTTCGCCGGATGGCAGCGTGGGCGCAGAGATTCTCTCTGCCGACTCGCGTCAGGTGTACCGTCGCATGGACATCGGTACGGGCAAGGACCTTGCCGACTATCATTTGGAGGTCAGCGGTTCTGCTGTCGACGTGCCGTATCATCTTATCGACATTGCCGAGCCGGGTACGAAGTATAACCTGTTTCAGTATCAGCAGGACTTCCGCGATGCCTATAATAATATAATAGGTAGGGGCAAGCGTCCCATCCTTTGTGGCGGAACCGGTCTCTATATCGAGGCAGTGCTGAAGGGCTACCAGCTGTCGCCCGTACCCCAGAACCCTGACCTGCGGGCCCGTCTGGAGGGTAAGACACTCGAAGAATTGACCCAGATGCTGGAAGAACTGAAAGCCCGGAATGGCTCCCACATGCACAACACAACGGATGTAGACTCCTGCCAGCGTGCCATCCGCGCCATAGAAATAGAGGAATACAACCTGCACACGCCTACGGAGAAACGTGAGATGCCGCCCATCCCCTCGCTCATCATCGGGGTCAGCATCGATCGCGAGGCGCGGCGTGAGAAGATTACCCGCAGGCTGAAAGCCCGTCTGGAAGAGGGTATGATAGAGGAGGTGAGGGGACTGCTTCAGGAGGGAATCCCTGCTGACGACCTGATATACTACGGGCTGGAATATAAATATCTGACAGAATATCTTGTGGGCAAGAGCACCTACGACGAGATGTTCAGTCGTCTCGAGATAGCCATCCACCAGTTTGCCAAGCGGCAGATGACGTGGTTTCGTGGTATGGAGCGTCGCGGCTTCACCATCCATTGGATAGATGCCCTCCAGCCTATGGACGTGAAGGTGGACGAGATCCTGAAATTATACAGTAAATCGGAAATCGAAAATATTAAATTGTAAATAGTAAATAATAGAAAATTGGCAAACAGTAAATCAATATGGGGTATTCTCTACTGCCCTAAGAAACATAACGGCAAGCAGCGTGAGAAGATTCAGCGCGTGCTTGACGAGCGCCATGTGCAGTACGACTTCGTGCAGAGCGAGACCAGCGGCAGTGTGGAGCGCTTGATGAAGATGCTCATTCACAACGGTTATAAGACCATTGTCGTGGTAGGCGGCGACTCAGCGCTGAACGATGCCGTCAACTGTCTGATGCAGGAGGAGCGCCAGGTGCGCGACGAGATAGCGTTGGGTGTGATTCCCAATGGTGTGCTGAACGACTTTGCCCGCTATTGGGACTTCCGTGAGGGCAATCTTGAGCAGACGGTTGACTGGCTCATAAAACACCGTGTGCGCAAGGTCGATTTGGGCTGTATCCGCTATCGGAACGAGCACGATGAGCAATGCCACCGCTATTTCCTCAACTGCGTCAATATCGGACTGATAGCCGACGTGATGAACCTGCGCCGGCAGACGCGCTCACTGTTGGGGTCGAAGACGCTGGCATTCATCGTCTCGCTATTCCTCATGATTTTCCATCGCATGGAGTATAAGATGCATGTGAAGATCAATAGCGACGTGGTAGACCGTAAGGTGATGACCATGTGTGTCAGCAATGGGCCGGGATACGGACAGACACCCAGTGCGGTGCCCTATAATGGCCTGCTCGACGTGTCGTTGGTCTATCATGCAGAAGTGCTTCAGGTGTTTGCCGGACTCTGGCTGCTCCTGACGGGGCGTTTCCTCAACCATCGCAGTGTCCATCCCTATCGCACCCGTGAAGTCGAGGTCGTTGAGGCGCGTCGTGCGCTTGTCGGGGTCGACGGTCGGTTGTTGGGTTCTCTTGATGGCGGATATCGCATCAGTGTCGAACAGGAAGTGATCAATTTCCTCATTCCTGATTAAATAAATGTGAAATATCTGAAAAAATGGGCGTTTTTGAAAAAAAATGCCTTTTTTATTTTGTAGTACGATTGAAAATGTGTACTTTTGAAGGAGATTTTTATGAATCCTAAAACAAAATAAATAATAATACCTTAAAAGGAACTATGAGTTATTTACGATTTGAAAAAGCAGTAATGACCAACTTGGAGGAATCCCTCCGTCGTGAATTGCTTCGGACAAACCGCTCTGGTGCCTACAGTGCTTCCACGCTTGTGGATTGCAATACGCGTAAGTACCACGGTCTGCTCGTTGTTCCCGTACCCGAGCTCGACGACGAGAATCATGTCTTGCTGTCGTCCTTCGACTGTACGGTTATCCAGCACGGCGCTGAATTCAACCTCGGACTCCACAAGTATGGGGGCAACAACTTCAGCCCCAAGGGTCACAAGTACATCCGTGAGTTTAGCTGTGATGTCGTTCCCACCACTATTTATCGTGTGGGAGGCGTAGTATTGAAACGAGAGACCATCTTTCAGACCTACGAGGACCGCATCCTCATCCGCTATACGTTGGAGGATGCCCATTCGGCCACTACGCTGCGCTTCCGCCCGTTCTTGGCCTTCCGTTCCGTGCGTCAGTTTACTCATGAGAATGCAACCGCTTCGCGTGAGTATCATGAAGTCGACAACGGTATCAAGACCTGCATGTATGCCGGTTATCCCGACCTCTTCATGCAGTTCAACAAGAAGAACGAGTTTGTGTTCCAGCCCGACTGGTATCGCGGTATAGAGTATCCGAAGGAGCAGGAGCGCGGCTATGCTTCCAACGAAGACCTCTATGTACCCGGCTATTTCGAACTGAATATCAAGAAGGGCGAAAGCATCGTCTTCGCTGCCTCTACGAAGGAGATTAAGAGTGCCGGCCTGAAGGCGTTGTTCCAGAAGGAAATGGATCTGCGCCAGCCGCGCGACAACTTCTATAACTGTCTGGTAGCCGCTGCCCATCAGTTCCACTTCCGCGACCGTCGCAGCGGCAGCTCACCTGAGCATCTCGACGACAGCGACGACCGCTACCTGTTGGCCGGTTATCCTTGGTTCAAGGCTCGTGCGCGTGATACGTTTATCGCCCTGCCCGGACTGACGCTGGCCATTGGCGAGCAAGACTATTTCGAGCATGTGATGAAGACCGCCGAGAAAGGCTTGCGCGAGATGATGGAAGAAAAGCCTCTGAGTGTCAAAATCTACGAGATCGAGCATCCTGACGTACCCCTGTGGGCTGTCTGGGCTATCCAGCAGTATGCCAAGGCTGCTGGTCTGGAGAAAGGCTATAAGATGTATGGCAAGCTGGTGAAGGACATCGTGAAGTATGTCATCGCGGACGGCAATGCCAATATGCGTCTCGACGACAACGGACTGCTCTATGCCAACGGCCGCGACAAGGCCATCACCTGGATGAACTCCACCGCCAACGGCCGTCCCGTCGTACCCCGCTCAGGTTATATTGTCGAGTTCAATGCCCTGTGGTATAATGCCCTGAAGTTCTGTGCTGCCCTCGAAGCCGAGTTTGGTGACAAGAAGCTGGCCCAGAAGCTCGAAGAGCGTGCCGAGCTCTGCAAGCAGTCGTTTGTCGAGACCTTCATGAACGAGTATGGCTATCTGCTCGACTATGTCGATGGCAACATGATGGACTGGAGCGTACGCCCGAACATGATCTTTGCCGTAGCACTCGACTACTCACCCCTGTCGCAGGACCAGAAGAAAAGTGTGCTCGACATCTGTACGCGCGAGCTGCTGACTCCCAAGGGACTGCGCTCGCTGTCGCCCAAGAGCGGCGGCTATAACCCCATGTATGTAGGCCCGCAGACACAGCGCGACTATGCCTACCATCAGGGTACCGCCTGGCCCTGGCTGGGTGGCTTCTACATGGAGGCCTGCCTGAAGCTCTATAAGCGCACGCGCCTCTCGTTCGTCGAGCGCCAGATGGTGGGCTATGAGGACGAGATCAACTATCATGCACTGGGAACCATCAGTGAGCTCTTCGACGGCAACCCGCCGTTCCACGGGCGAGGTGCGATGGCTTTCGCCATGAATGTGGCCGAGATTCTGCGCACATTGAAGCTCATAGACAAGTATAAGTATCAGAAATAAAAAAAGGAGGAAACGCTATGAAAGTACTAATGTTTGGATGGGAGTATCCTCCTCACGTATTCGGTGGACTGGCCACCGCTAACTATGGTATCTCACAGGGCCTGCATGCCCAGGGAGATATGGACATCACCCTCTGTCTGCCCAAGCCTTTCGGCGACGAAGACCGCTCGGCCTGCAACATCGTGGCAATGAACGCGGTGCCCATCGCTTGGCGCGACGTCTCGGCTGACTATGTTCGTGAGCGCGTAGGCAACATCATGGATCCTGAGCTCTATTTCCGTCTGCGCGACCATCTCTATGCCGACTTCAACTACATGCACGTTAATGACCTCGGTGCGATGGAGTTCGCCGGCGGCTATCCCGGCAACCTGCACGAGGAGATCAACAACTACTCCATCATTGCAGGTGTGGTGGCCCGCACGCTCGACTACGACATCATCCATGCTCACGACTGGCTTACCTATCCCGCAGGCATCCACGCCAAGCAGGTCAGTGGCAAGCCGCTCTGTATTCATGTCCATGCCACCGACTTCGACCGCTCACGCGGTAAGGTCAACCCCACCGTCTATTCTATCGAGAAGAACGGTATGGACAATGCCGACTGCATCATGTGTGTATCCGAGCTGACGCGTCAGACCGTCATCAACCAGTATCATCAGGATCCGCGCAAGTGCTTCACCGTCCACAATGCCGTCTATCCCCTGCCGCAGGAGTATCAGGACATTCCGCGTCCTGACCATACGGGCAAGGACAAGGTGGTTACCTTCCTCGGACGTATCACCATGCAGAAGGGACCTGAATACTTCGTCGAGGCAGCCAATATGGTCATCCGTCGCACGCGTAATGTGCGCTTCTGTATGGCTGGTTCTGGCGATATGATGGATGCCATGATTTATCTGGCAGCCGAGCGTGGCATTGCCGACCGCTTCCACTTCCCGGGATTCATGCGCGGCAAGCAGGTGTACGAGTGCCTGAAGGACTCCGATGTCTACGTCATGCCGTCCGTGTCTGAGCCTTTCGGCATCTCGCCCCTCGAGGCCATGCAGTGCGGCACTCCCTCTATCATCTCGAAACAGTCGGGATGTGCCGAGATTCTCACCAACTGCATCAAGGTTGACTATTGGGACATCCACGCTCTGGCCGATGCCATCTACTCCATCTGTGCCAACGACTCGCTCTTCCAGTATCTGAAAGAGGAAGGAAAGCGCGAGGTCGACCAGATTACATGGGAGAAGGTGGGTGCCTGGATTGCAACCCTCTACAAGCGTACCCTCGGATGGGAACAGTAATAGTTTAAAGTTTTAAAGTTTAAAGTTTAAGGTTTTTATGAAAACAATTTGCTTATATTTCGAAATACATCAGATTATCCATCTGAAGCGCTACCGTTTCTTCGATATCGGTACCGACCATTACTATTATGATGACTACGAGAACGAACGTAGCATCACCGACATCGCCAACCGTTCCTACATGCCCGCCCTGAATACCATCGGCGACATGATACGCGAAAACGGCGACTACTTCAAGGTAGCCTTCTCGCTCTCAGGAACAGGCATCGAGCAGCTTGAGATGCACGCTCCTCAGGTGCTTGAGAAACTGCAGGAACTCAACAAGACCGGTTGTGTCGAGTTCTTGGCCGAACCCTATTCTCACGGACTGTCGTCGCTGGCCAACGAGGAGACCTTTGCCCTCGATGTCAAGAAGCAGTGCGCCAAGATCGAGGAGTATTTCGGCAAGAAGCCTACCGTAGCCCGCAACTCGTCGCTCATCTACTCCGACGACATCGGAGGCCAGATTGCCGCTATGGGCTTTAAGGGAATGCTCACCGAGGGTGCCAAGCACGTACTCGGATGGAAGTCGCCCCACTATGTCTACAACTGTAACATCGCTCCCAACCTCAAGCTCCTGTTGCGCGATGTAGAGCTTTCCGACGATATCTCGCTGCGCTTCAACAACAGCGACTGGGATGGCTATCCTCTGTTTGCCGACACTTATATCGACCGTATTGCCCGTCTGCCCGAGGAAGAGCAGATTATCAATATCTTCATGGAACTGTCGGCCCTGGGTATTGCACAGCCCCTGTCCAGCAACATCCTCGACTTCCTGAAGGCACTGCCCGCTTGTGCCAAGGAGAAAGGCATCACCTTCTCTACGCCTACCGAAATCTGCATGAAGGTGAAGAGCGTCGGCAATCTCGACGTCCCCGATACCCTCTCGTGGGTAGACGAGGAGCGCGATGTCTCCTGCTGGCTGGGTAATGCCATGCAGCGCGAGGCCTTCAACAAGCTCTATAGCGTGGCCGACCGTCTGCGTATCGCCGACGATCCCCGCATCAATCAGGACTGGGACTATCTGCAGGCCTCCAACAACTTCCGCTTCATGACCACCAAGGCCTCGAACGTGGGTCTTGACCGAGGCATCTACAGCGGCCCCTTCGATGCGTTCACCAACTATATGAACATTCTGGGCGACTTCATCAATCGTGTCAACCAGCTCTATCCGCTCGACATCGACAACGATGAGCTCAACGCCCTGCTCACCACCATCCGCAATCAGGGTGACGAGATTCAGGCTCAGGAGGCAGAGATTTCCCGCCTGAAGGCACGCTTGGAGAAGTATGAGCCCGCTGCCGACGAGAAGAAGGCCGAGGCCAAGAAGCCCGCAGCCAAGAAGGCTCCTGCCAAGAAGCCCGCAGCCAAAAAGCCCGCCAAGAAGGCAGAATAACAGGATAAACGCAACAGCAGCTATAACATTTGAAGTTATAGCTGCTGTTATTATAATATATAGGTATTACCGTCTGTAGTTTATCTAATGCTTACGGCATATCTTGTGTGGGTTAGCGAAGAATCTTCTTGCCGTTGCGTATGATGATGCCTTTATAGCTGCTGTCCACCTGCTGACCTCGTAGGTTGTATGCAGGAGCGGCTGATGGAGCGGCGGCGGCAGCATCAATGTTGCGAATGGCGGTAACGCCGTTTCTTACCTCAATGAGACATATTCTGTGGATGCTATTCATACTGGGGTCTAGGACGCTTATCAGATAAGAGCCCTCGGACAAACCATCGGAACAACTTATCTTGGCGGCAAACGTCTCGCCTGCTGACGCATAATAGTTGGTACTTAAATCCATACGACTATATTTTTCAGAAGCGAGATTACCCATCTCGTCAAACGGCTCCGCTATGCAATACAACACATTATGCATCTCGCCCTCGACGACCTTGAGGTTTGCTGTGAATTTTATCTCCTCGCCAACAGCATATACATCCTTGTTGTCAGAGGACACTGTGACCAGTTTATAAGGCATTACGTTTGACATTGTGGCAATTCCGTTGGCTATGGTCACCTTGATGCAGTTATTCTCATATCCGATGCATGGGGTCCACTCGCCGTCAGCAGACAGGCGGAAGCTGGGATAGCAGGTGTATTCGCCGTCTGGCAATGCGCCTAACTTGAGGGTCAATTTTTCCTTCACCATGTCCGCACCTAATGGCATGTTGTCTGTGAACAGGGGCTTGGTGTCCTTCGTTGACTGGCTCTCGATGGTAACACCTATCTCTGCACTGATATTGGGATGGCTCACATTTGCCACATTTATAGTCATATCAGTTATCATATATTCGCCCTGCTCATACTGCACTTTCTTGCCTGTGGAATTGAAATTCAAGACCATGACATTCGGTGCCTGTGCAGGAGCATTGGGATAGATGCCGCGTGCAAACACCTGTGATGCTTTGTATCCTGAATTATATTCAACACCACCTGAGCCCTGCATTTCTGGATCAAGAACGTTGATGCGGTAATAGCCGTTAGATATTTCGCTCCATCCCCAGTTGATATGGAAGAAGTCCTCACTGTCATATCCGTCAATGACGAAGGCGTGACCAGAATTGTTTTCTTTGACGCCTGTGAAATAAACCGCTCTGGCAACGCTCAGCTCATCATAGAGCAACTTTAGCCATTCATTATATTTATAACACTTCTGATAACATGCTGATGCATTGGGAAAGCCGAGATACTTTGCGGCGGCGTTGATACCAGCTTCTAAAGATACTGACGATCCTTCAAAGTTGTATTTCATTTCCAATGCGGCTCCGCAGATATGCATCAGTGTTGCCACTGCCTCCTTCTGCTTAGCCGTGGGGCCCTCAAGAACATGGTATGTCAGTGAAGCATCATACATGCTATACTCGGGCAGTATATTGTCCCAGTCTATGGGCGTTCCTGCGGGTATGGCATCATAGCTGAACTTCGAATATACGTAATTTTTTGCATACGAAGAATATATCTGATGTTTCGCAGACGGCTGACCAGGTATCTCTGCTGCCGTGGCTGCCATGCCCTCACCCTTCCAAGCATAGAGCACCTGCGCCATGGCTGTGGCGGCACAGCCAGTCAAACTGCGGCCTGGATTAGCTACAGGATTGCCTTTCTTGTCATAGAGCACACACTGATTGGTGCATGCATCATCATAATACGAGGTAGATATAGGGCATTTGTCAAAATAGGGCTCATCCTGGTCCCACTTACAGTCGAGCTGCTGCGGTATTGGGGTGCCTACATTCTCTATGGTGCCGCTGGTGGTGCTGAGAGTGTTATTCTGCACATATTCTATCTGCTCAACATAGTGCTGCAGCCACGAGCGCATGTTCTGAGGCATGTTGTCAAAGTCTATCCTGCCTGTGTCAGAATAACCCAGCACGGGAGCTGTCCTGTCATCGCCACTGACAATGACAAAGCCATTGCCGTCAGAGGCATTAAACAGATACAGGCTGCCATTTATGTCCATAGACTCTGAGGCGGCATGTTTTGACTCCTGATCGGCAGCCCCCCTGCCTTTGGCTCTATTTGTGCCACTGGCAGCATTCCTGTTCATAAATGCCTCGGCAATCTTCTGTGCGGACTGTTTGCTGACAGGAGCACCAAAAGCCAGAGAGCACGCCAGCAACACGAGTAGTAATGTAGATGTTCTTTTCATTTAATCGCAAAATCATCAATGACATGGCAAAGGTACAACAAAAATCTGAGAAAATCACCGCTTTTGGCAGAATATTTTTTCGGGAGCACTGGGGACTGGTACTGGTCTCACTTTAGATAATGTAAATAAATTTGTTATTTTCTTGTTGGGAGCTCGCTCGCTCCTTTTGT
>DDPY01000045.1:9726-70190 GCA_002342415.1 Prevotella sp. UBA2456
TCCGACAATGCAAAGGTACGAAAAATTCAGAGGCAAAACAATAGTTGCCCCCGATTATCTTGTTTTTATTTGAAATGTTAAAAACGGGATAGAGGCGCATCGGCGCGGCAGCGCGTCACCGCGTCATTTGGTGAAATCGATGCGCACCAAATATCTTATATTTAATTTATATATTATTATAATAATATATAAATATATAATAGAGTTATTGCCACGCTGCGGCAAATACGAAAATCGAAATGACGCGCTGCCGCGCCGCTGCGCCGACGCGCCTGTCAAGCGTTTCCTTCTTCCTGAAGCGAAGCCTTGTGGGTAAAAAATCGGTTAGTTTACTCATATTTCCAGGTTTATATTTGTTACTTTCATTTTTTTGTCGTATTTTTGCAACGGAAATTTAATTAGTGATATATGGAAGCTGCAGTACAATCAAAACCATTCACCCCGTTCCAGATTGAGATGTTGGAAATGGTTTCTCGTGTTTCTTCTGAGTCGGAGATGCAGGACATTCGCCGTATGCTCGGCCAGTATTTCGCCAAGCGTGCTGAGGATGCCCTCGAACGTCTGTGGGATGAGGGCGTTATCAATGAGGGCGTGATAGAAGAGTGGAAACACGAACACATGCGCACGCCATACAAGCAATGAATATCGTTCTTGATACCAATTGCCTGATTATGTCGCTTTCGCGACGTAGCCCGTATTATTCCACTTTGGGTAAATTGCCGGAAGGCGTTGACTTGGAAAAGAAAATTATATGGATGAAGACACAAGAAACAGCAACGATATAGCCCTAGAACTGGCACGTCTTCATATTCTTCGTGGTATAGAGTTCACACGTCAGTTAAGGCAAATCACACAGCGGAAGGAATTCCGGTTGGTAAAGGATGAGACAGAAATCTTTAGTGCTATAGGTGAGTATGACGACGATTTTCCAGCCTTACTGAATGCCGCACAGAAAGCAGTCAGTCACGGCTATCGTGTATATATTCTTCCTAATCCCAAAGGGATACGAACAGCCGACTTTATCTTCGAGCGAAAAGGTGTGTATCGTATGTATGACCTGAAAACTATACAAGGAAAGACTTCTATTCTCAATCGACTTGTCGAATCCATTGGCCAGACAAACCATGTCTTACTCAATATGGCTACCGACTACAATGCCCGTCTGTTGGCTCTCCAAATTCAAAAGTATTTCGAATGGAATCCTGATGCTGGTCAAATATTGATTTTCAAGGGTAATAAAATGCTTGTCGTTACGCGCCGCACTCTTGATGCCAGCAACTTCATTGCAACGTTTACCAGACTATACAATAAATAAAGAGTTGCCTAAGCAACCCTTTAAAAACGGAGTAGTGTCGGTCCTGTCTTGCTCCACACGGAAAATACCGGATTAGTCATTTCTGACACTGCAAAGATAGGCATAATTTCTGAAAGTTCCAAATCTTTAAGCTACTTTCTTTCATTTCGCTTCAATTTTCGCTTCCTTTCTCATATTCCTCTCGCGTTATCGGAGTCGCGGGGTCAACAATCAGCACTTCATCGTAGGTCAGGCCGTAAAGGTGGTAGACCAGGAGGTCGATTTGCTGCTCTAAGGCGGAGGTGTCGGCTGATGGATTGGCTTTCTTTGCAGAGAGAATCAGTCGCAGCCTCTGTTTTAAGGCCATATTCTTGATACGTTTCTCACATTCGGATACGCCAGGAGTAACCAGTACGTCGCCGCTTTGTGCTGCTAATAACAGGCGCTGACTCTCTGCTTTCCAGAAGTCAGTGTTTTCTGTGGGTATGCCATCTGTATAGCGGTGGAACAGCACTTGCTCTTTCTCCGGCTGACGAAGTCAGCATCATCATCAACGCCCATACGATGTCGTTTGGTCACAAGAATCCTGAGTACACTATTGATGGGAAACTGGGCGACCGCAAGGGCATTATGGGAGAAAGAGGCGTGACGGCTGGTTTCAAGGCAGCTAAGAAACAAGGCTGCAAGATTGTGGTGATAGACCTTGATGAACATATTCTTCAAGTACACTCCTTCGAACTCTCCAAATATATCTCTCGTAGGAAGGCCGACTTTGTCAGTGGAATGATTACCGCCTGCTATGTTGTGTTCGATGGTGAAGCAGTGGTAGTCAACGCCAGCGTGCAGACTCGCCAAGAGATTATGTCGGCTATCGAAATGCTAAATCCTGGCAGTTCCTCTTACTAAAAACTAAAGCCACAAGTACTCGACCTGCGGCTTTATATAAAGGGAACGGTTGCGGAGCTTGATGTCATCGCGCCTATATGCAACTCTCATTCGTGCTGCAAAGATAGGCATTATTTCTGAATCAAACAAATTTTTAAGGTAAAAAATTGTTTTTTTCATAATCGTTTTCAATAATTCATTTCCAACATTGTTTTCTTGTATGCCTCCACCACCTCGCGCATGGAGGCGATGTACCTTCTGAGCTGTCTGCCGTCGAGGGGTGTGCGCTTGATGGCATTCAGCATCGTTGCGCAGTCAGTGTGGCTGTAGATTACCCAAACAGTGTCTTCACATACTCATCATCCGTATCAAACAGCACATGGTTTTTCAAGAAATCAAGGCGTTCACCCCATCGGAATATTTCCTGATTATAGGGCGTGTTCGATATGATATAGCTGTCGAGAGAAATATCCTGGTCGTTCAGCGTTGGCTCTACCTCCTCCTTCAGCGTCTTGAAGAGTTGGATCTTGGGATGGTCAAGTCCTTGCAGGTTACGGATACCCTTAGGGTCAACAAACACCACTCGTTGCTTCTGTCCTTGGTTCACCCACAGGATAAAGTCAGGATAGAAACCGCTTGCCTCAAAGAAGCCAATGCCCTTGCGGCTTTCGTTGCGAAGCAGAAAGATTTCCTTACCTTTCAGGGTGTTGTCTTTGTGCGCCTCGTAATAGTCGCGGATGCTCCTTACAAACGCAGTTTCTCCGATATTAAGTGCCACTGGCGATATTTTCACCAATGGCTCATTGGTGTCTTTATCAACCATCACTTTCTTACCATTGGCATCTTTCTCTGTCAGGCATAGTATCGGATAGAACAGATGCTGGTCGAAGCGTAGTGCTTGCAACCAATTTCCATTAATCTGATAATCACGTTCCAAATTTCCAGAAATAATCTGCTCGCGCAATTCTTTCAACTTTTCTATCCACTCCTCTTGGTCATTGCGTACCTCCACCGTATATTCATCGAAGAAATTAGGATCGTTGGGGTCAATGTACACCGTTTCCATATATTTCGATTCCCACTTACCCTTACTCCGTTTGTAGGCTCTTTCAATAAAACCTCGCAACAAGGCAATGGTGATTTCCTCCCATCGAGCCACATCACGCCCAAAGTCATGAAACTCCAAATCGGCTTCCTGTATGGTCAGTTCATACCAGTCTGTATTAAGCATCAAGCAATGCAGCATTTCAGCGCTCAGTTCCATGTTATACCAACTGCGTTCATTCTTCATTTGCTCAATGGCAAAGAAGATGCGATTCCAGTCGAGCAAGTTTAGATGGGCAGGTCTCAGTTTGCTCACCGCCAGTTCTGCTGCCGTATCTACGCCAGCCCTTTCACTCCAGATAGCATCCACCTTTGGTGTCCAGTCAACCTTCACGTTCATGCCTTTCGTCATCGTCTCAGGCTTTACCACCACAGCCTTTTTAAAGTCATACCCTTTCTTCAGGCGTACTATCTTTAGGCGTTTCTCTCCTAACAGGTTTACTGTTGGAATATTGATGGAGGCGTAAGTCTCTTCGTTATGCGGCAGCCCCTCATCCTCCAGATACTTGCGGAAGGTGTCCATATAGTCAGCCCTCACGCCAAAGATGTTCAGCGTTTCTATCTCACGCAGCCCTTTAGGTATCGGACCAGGATTATAGCTGCTATCGAGCGCACTGCTTCGCTTCAGCGAATATTTGTAGCCTTTCAATCGCACCCCACGGCCAAACAGTTGGATAATCTCCGAGCCTTCGCTACGTCCCACGTTCATCAGTCCCATAGCCGACACACGCCAACTGCTCCAACCCTCGCTGAATTTCTTGGAACCTATCAGGATGTTGATGGTTGAATCTTCGCTGTTAATCTTGGTAAAGAGTGATGACGTCCCAAACTCACGCGACTCACAATCCAGTCCGTTTTCCTCACAGAGTTTTACCAACGAGTCGCTGTCGCCCACGTTGATGACGCCAAAGTAGTCGGCATTGCCAATGCGCAGTCCTATCTCCTTATCGCCTCCTTTTTGCTTGTCTATATGCAGATGGGCATTGGTTGCGCCAGAGTGGAACAGCGTTTCCATGACCTTATTATATACTTGCCAGGCAAAAGCATCCGCTTCAGGGGATTTGAAATCCCCTGTCTTCAAGCCTTGCTTCGTCAGCATAAAACTATTGGCAAAGAGCGAATAGCCACGAGGATTCTTGATGCCATCAGCAGGATTCAGCAGTCGCTTGATATAGCCGACGAACTCTTGCGGCCTATCTACAAAAGCCTGTAGGAACAACAGTATCTGCACCACGTCGCTGACACTCTTTCCTCTTACAGTCTTCACGGCATTCACAGAACCACCCACGAAGATGCCCAACGGACGGGCTATCAGGAAAGTATTCTTGACCTTTGGAGAACTTTCATATACCAGCGTCTGTTCATAGAGACAAAGCAGATAGGCTGTCAGATACATATTCAGCAGTTCCTCATCGTCCCATGAAGCCATGTTCATGATGCGATAGTCTTTGCCATAGCCATCATTATAGAAATAGCGATAACTATAGTCAAACAGCGTAGCCTTACCGTATTCCTTCAGCAACGCCTCTCTGCTGGCACCCGTCTGTGCGGCAATGGCCTGTCCGAAGGTGGCTGAGTACTCGAAGGAAAAACCTTCCTGTGTCAGCGTGTTGCGATAGCCTTTCCACACTTCGCCACCACTGCCCTTATGCCCTTCATCCACCAGCACCAGGTTATTGCCCTCAAAACTCTCTACTGCAACCGTCTTGTCGCCATCCGTTTCTGCCAGTTTGTTGATATCTATCACTTCGATGGTCTTGCCTGCAAAAGCACCACCACGTCCTTGCTTGGAGAACAGCTCTGCGCTGAAGTTCGACAGATACAGTTCCTGTAGATGTTGGCTCGACAGCCCTTCGTTGGGCGTCAGTATCAAGATACGGTTCAGAGGCTTGGCGTGATATTTCTCGGCATAGTGCAGATACTGCTTGATGTTCACATGCATCATCAGCGTCTTGCCACTGCCCGTAGCACACCAGTAGGCCAGTTTGTTCATATCATCCTCTGTGAAGTCATCCATTCCGTGCCAAGTCTCTGTACGGAAATTAAAGTCATCGTTCAGGAAACCGTTGATAGCTGAACGCAGTTGTTCTTTTCCTGCAAAATAGCGGTCCAGATAAACTTCTGTGAACAGCAAGGCCAGATACTGGTAATACTTCCACTGAATTTTCTCTTGTCTCTTCTCGTTGATTTCCTTGGTATGCCGCACGATGTTTCGGTCATACTCAAAGAGCTTCTCCTGGGGTATGTGTATATCATACTGATGCTGCTTCAGTGCATAGTAGAAGTGCGACACATTTTCATCGTCCACACCCTCCAACGCAGGGTCTTTCAGGTCACGGCTCAGTGCCTCCAAGTCCTTGCATCCAAAGAGGTGAAGGATATATTTGTGCAGCACAAGTGCCTCTTGCAGGCGTGCCGGCTGTTTGCTTTGTTTCTTGGCCATATATATTGTTGTTTTTATACGGATTTAATACGAATTATTATCTTTTTCTTGGAAGTTACTCAAATTTGTGCTATCTTTGCAGCGAGAATTCTTAAAGTGATTACGATTATGGCAAGACCGATTAGAGAAACCCCAGTCCTGAAAGGCGAGGATGCCTTCAACTTCGAATGGAGAAGATTGATGGTGGATCACAGGACTCCTGAAGAGAAAGCAGAAGCTCGCAGGAAGTTCGAGGAAGAAGTGGCAGAGGCTAAGAAGCATTTGAATATTAAATGGTGCTGGTAAGCAATGGAACTTATTCCCCTCACACGAGACTATGAACTGACCGCTTTTGACTGCGGTGACGATGATCTGAATGCTTTTTTGCTTAATGATGCAAAAAAGGCCGTAGAACTTAGAATAGCCAATACGTTCATATTGGAAGACGATGGACGTATTGTTGCTTATTTCAGTCTGTTGAACGATCGCATTAGTCGCAACGAGATTACAGGCAGCCGTTGGAAAAAGATTAAATCCAAATTCCCTGTCAGCAAACAGTTTCGCAGCTATCCATGCATCAAAATAGGGCGTTTTGCTGTTTCCGTAGATTATCGCGGGAAAAATATTGGCAGATGGTTGATGAGCCAATTGAAAGAGAGGCTTAAGGCTGTTCAAAGTCTGTCTGCTTTCCGCTATATCACTGTTGACGCATACCTCTCTGCCATTTCCTTCTACGAAAAGAACGGCTTTGTACATCTCACGAAGAAAGAGGAGGACGAGCATACTCGCCTCATGTTCTTCGATATGATGGATATTGCTGGATAGGTTCTGCATATCAATTTTTCTTTTATTCCTCTTCAAACATCCGCTTCTGGAACTCTTCTTCTGTCAACACCACCTTCCAGTGTTCTTCATCACGGCGTAGGTTGGGCAGCGTATTGTCACCATTCACGTAGATGACATCAAACTCTGTGTCGCGGGTGCGGAAGTCCATCTTGTCGAAGAACATACACAGTTGGTTGTTGTCCACCACCTTGCAGTTGCGCCAAATGACCAGTGTCTTTAGTCCGTCACGATGCGTCCGTCCCTGCACTACGCAGATATTATCATCCTGATACCAGTCTTCTGTCTCTACGTTCAAGCCTATCAGATAGTTGAAGGTCTCCACCATATCCACCTTCGTCGTAACCAGTTCGTTGTCGCGAGTGGTCTTCAGCGTCATCGCGAAGGGGTTTTCAAACCATTTCAGGTTCAGCAGCGAGTCACGCGTCTCCGTGTCGAGCAGATAGCTGAGCATGTAGCTCTCCCTGAACTCGTCAGGCTGGAAGTCCAGTTCTTGCTTCTTGATTTCAAGGTTGTTCAGCGTGTCCTCGTATTGCTCCAAGCGGATGTATTTGAAACATTGGCTGATGCCGTTACGAGAGACAGGCTTACCGTTATTCCATGAATCGGAATAAATAGCCTTCTCAATACGAGGTTTTGTGACTGAATTGAAATAATCATTTACTTCACATAAGAAGTAGCGTAAGTTATCAATACTTATATTGCTATTCCTATTTATGTCAATTATGGTGTGACCTGTTGTTCCTGATCCTGCAAAATAGTCAAGAATAATAGTATTCGATTTTGCACAAGACGATATGATTGTGTTGTAGAAAGTCGTGGAATGGCAATAAGGAAAATCAAATCCCAATTTCACAAGTTCTGTCTTACCCTTTACGGCATTTGAAATCACTGAGGTCATTTGTTTTTTCGTATCATAACTTAGATACATCTTATATCTCGGTTGGACTGATTCATCTTCCCCAAAGATTATATCCCCACGTTCTATCATAGCAGCCATAGTCTCTGGCGTGCGTGAGAATCCATTCGGTGGAACAGGACATGGTTTATGAGTTGTTGGATGAATTAACGGCTGATGAAACTTAGGATCTGTTCTAGGTTCTGGAGCCCTTAAACTAACACTCTGATACACTCGACCAGACTCATCAATATTGTTATAAGCTCTTTCACCTCCTTCAATTTCGTTATTAGAACTTAACCAACAGCGATAATCCGAACGAAGAGAATCATTGACACACCCATACTTTTTTATTAATTCCTTTACTTTGTCTAATATTAACCTTGCTCCTTCTGTGTTTGTACTTATAGTTATGTCAGATGGGCTAAACCATGTAATATATTCATGTTGTAAAGCAATACCATGACCGCCTGTCATAGGGTTTCTTTTATCCCAGACAACAGTTCCCAAATTGTGTAAATTGTGCTGTTTGTAAAGTTTAAATAGATTCTCATATTCATTTTCATCAATATGACAAATGAAAGAGGCATCATCTGAAAGTAATGCCAATGATTGTTCTATCCTCTCATCCATCATACTCATCCAACTTGAATGACGATAGTTGTTCTTGTATAAGAAACCACTTGTATCTGTATTGTATGGTGGGTCGATATGGATGCACGAAATCTCTTTAGCAAATCTCTCTTTTACAAATCTAATAAACTGAATGTTGTCAGAATTCGCCAGCAATCCATTTGTCTGCTCATCAATATTCTCCATACTTGCCACTAACTGGTGCTTGAACTTGGCATCAAAGAAAGCGGTATCGAGGACGAGGAAAGGATTTTGCTTCAGAAACTCGATAGTCAGAGGTTCGCTATAGGCTTCTGTCATCATGTCACCCTTAATCTCATCAATGGCAAAGAGGCGTACCCACTCCTTGCGCTGGGCATCGTTGGCAATAATCTGAGGATAAAGTTTCTCTGGCACACGGTCGAGCGTGATACAGTAATCGCTTTGTACCACAAACTTCTTCTTCAGCCAAAGTTTCTTCTGGAAGTTTTCCAACTGCGCCAACATCTGGATGATCTTCTGCCCCACCTGCTTGATGGCCTTGACGATGCTGAGCTGCGAGGAGATATGCTGAGGGTCAAGGTCATCGATATGCAGCACCTCGTTCTTGATATAGAAGTCCAACTCGCGACTGAGGAAACCGCCCAGGTCTTTGTGGATGAAATAGTCGAAGGAGTTCTTGGCGGTATAGTCCGTCAGATGTTTCTCCAACAGCGTGCGGTTTGGCTCTTTGTTGGTAGGTGCCTTGACGGTCAACAGTTCCTCAAAGCCCTCTGGTATCAGCGGCTTGACAGCCTCAAACGCCTCTGCTTTCAGTGCGTCTTGTTTCGTAGCCTTAGGCATCAGTTCGTAGGTGAAGTTGATGTTCAGTTCGCCCTCTTCCGTCACTTCCACTACCAGCTCGCCCTCATTCTCTGGTTTATAGAGCGCAAAACGTCGCTCCATGTTATTGGCAGCACGATTGTTGTTCTGCTCCGTTGAGGCATCCTTCAGCACAAAGTGAACCTTACGGCGACTGGTAGGCAGCACGAAGGTGTAGTTGCGGAAATACTCAGAGGTCTTGATGTAATACTGGTCGCTGTTGGCCCAATGCAGTTTCACCTCCTCGCCATTATAAGGAATGGCATAGGTGTTGTCCTTATAGCGGCGCTTCGACAGGAAGTCACCACCATCGTAATAGCGACTGAAGAAGGTCACCAGGTGAGAGAACACTTCTCCCTCCATATCATCAGCAGCACCACCTTTTGCCAACTGTGCTTTCAGCTTTTTGTATTCAGCGACGTTAGGATTAGAATCGGGCAGTGTCTCAATATCCATCCCTGCAAACATCTGCTCTATCTCTGCTATACGCTGCTTGGCTTGCTGCGTATTGCCTCCATCGCCTTGCAAAGCTGCTTTTACTTGTGGCAGTAAGTCAACTTGCAGGAAGCGATTGATTTCATCACGTTTCTGGTTCATGATGCGATAGATGCCAAAGTCCAGTTCGGCATGATCCATCATGAAGATTTCTTGTAGTTTGGCGACAAACTTGTCGTAGTAATTAATGGCCATATCTTGTATCTTTTATTATTTCACTTTAAATCGGATGACAAACAGATTCTTCGTTTCTGTGGCTTTCACCATGCGTTGCTCCAATTCTGTTATCATTCGTTTGCGTTGCTGGCTCACCTCCTCTTCACGGTCTTCCAGTTCATTACGCAGGCGACGCCGCTTACGTTTCATTTCTTCTACCTTCTTTTCCAGCGCCAGTTTCTCTGCTACCGATTGGGCATTGCGGGCATCACGTTCTGCCACCAAGATATTCTTCTTCAGGGTGGTGATTTCATCTTCAATGCCATCTATCACATCATGCTCCCATTGGTAGATACGAGTTTCCTCTTGCTGGAAGAACTTCAGGTTGCGAGCATCAATCTCTTTCAGTTTGGCTGTAGAATGTTGAGCGACATCTTGTTGTAAGTGCAAACGAATATCTTCTGTTATAATATCGGATGGCTGTTCGCTTCCACCATTCAGGAAAAGCTTTTCACAATCTTCCTGAGACAGCGCTGTACCATCGTTTTGATAGGCATTGAACAGCAGGTATTGCTCATCACTCAGGGCAGACACGCCCAAGGAAGCTAAGACCAGATAGCCCTCACCGCCATTCAGATAGTCAGGCAGATTGGCATTCATGGGCAAAGCCTGTTGGTCGAAGATAATCTGTGTGTTCTCGTCGAGCGGCAAGGACAAGGCACAATTGATGACATGCTGAGCCAAAGGACTACTCAGACGGTATGGTGTTGCGTCGTCTGTATTCTTCAGCATGGCGTATTTGCCTGTTCGCTGACCAGAAACAGGTGTACGCAGCACAAAGGTGTGCTGCTCGTCATTGAAGACGGCCTCTTTGCTCAGCATGTATTTGGTGAGTTCCCAGAAGATGTGCTCATAGCGATTGAGGAAGACGCCCGTATCATCGCGAGTCATGCGCAGATGTTCCTGCACATTGATGTCGAAGTTCTCCAGCACCTGTGAACGTACTTCCGTCATACGCTCGTCTATCTGCTGCTGCATCTCGTTTTGCAGTTGCTCAAAAGCATTGTTGATTTCCTCTTCGCTACGACACTGTTGGTATATCTCCCAGATGCGCGACTCTATATCAAGCGTATCTGCCTGGCCTAACACTTCGTCGCTGGCACCAAACACATCGTCGAAGAGCTTGAACTTGGTAGATAGCAGATTGAATACACGCACATCAGCATAATTGCGCGTGTTCAAGAAATTGACGACTACCACATCAAATTTCTGCCCATACCTATGGCACCTGCCAATGCGTTGTTCTATACGTTGCGGATTCCACGGTAGGTCATAATTGATGACTAAGGAACAGAACTGGAGGTTCAGTCCCTCAGCTGCTGCCTCTGTGGCTATCATGATGTCTGCCTGATGCTGAAAGTAGTCAACAGCAGCGGCCCTGCGGTCTGCCGCCTTAATGCCGCTCACTTTATCTGGATGCTCTAAGCACCACTTCTTGTATATCTCGTTGGTTTGTGGTTCGCTGGCCTTACCATTAAACAGCACGATGCGCCCATCATAACCCGTTGATTCCAGATAGTCTTTGAGGAAAGCCTGTGTCTTGGTGGATTCTGTGAAGATAAGTGCCTTACGTTCTGCACCCTCTTCTTCCAACTTTTGGAATGCTTCCTTCAGAGCCTTGCTAAGTGCCTTGGCCTTTGACTCCTTCTTGATGCCTTTGGCTTTTTCGATAAAGCCTGCAATGGTCGCGATTTCTGCATTCAGCCGTGGGATGTCTATTTCGTCTGCATCGAAGAGTCCAGACGATTGGTGCTCACCATCGTCTCCCTCTGGTAACTCTTCGTAGTCGTCTAAGCTCCACTCGTCCTCGTCCACTAGGTCATCAATGTCAAAGCGTTCCTGCTTTTCGTTCTTCAGCATACGCTCCAACCGTTCCTTGATGTGCTCCAGCGTATAGACAAGGGCGTAGGTTGATGATGCGAGAATCTTGCGGACTATCATTGTGGTAAGCTTACGCTGGGCTGCAGGTACACTATAGATATCCTTGCGCCGCAAGAAGTCACTTATCTCCTGATAGAGTGTCTGTTCTTCGTCAGTAGCCTTGAACTTCTGAGTAAGAGGCAGACGATGGGTGTAGTTGATGTATTCACGAACATCCTTTCGCAATGTTCTGGTATATAGCTTCTGTATGCGCTGGCGAAGCTCTTGAAGGTTTTCGCCTTTACCATATTGTTTGCGGAAGGATTTCTCACTGCCAAACAAACGGTCATCAATGATACTGGTCAAGCCATATAGTTCCATCAAGGAATTCTGGAAAGGTGTAGCCGTCAACAAGAGTTTGCGTACACCTGTCAGCGCATCACGCACTTCAGCAGAGGTACGTGCAGAACTGCGATAGACGTTGCGCATCTTGTGGGCTTCATCTATCACGGCCAAATCGAAGGCATGAAGGAGTATGTGCTCCTTATGCTTGGCAGCAAAATTATAACTACAGATAATGGCTCGCTTGGGACTTAGTGGATTCCGTCCCTCTCGATGATAGGCGTTGTAGTTCTTGGTGTCGAGTATCTCGCTGGGGATGCCGAACTTGTCTAAGAGTTCTGCTTCCCACTGCTTACGCAGGGAGGCAGGGCAGACTATCAGAATCTTACGTTTGCCTGTAGCCCAATACTGGCAAATCACCAATCCGGCTTCGATGGTTTTTCCAAGTCCTACCTCATCAGCCAGCACCACACCTTTAGACAGAGGACTGCTGAAAGCAAACAGCGCTGCATCAATCTGATGGGGATTGATGTCAACGGTACTGCTCAATAGCGACTGTGACAATGAGCCCAAGTCACCATTGGCCTGCTGCTGGGTGAGCAGAGCCGCATAGTAGCGTGCATGATAGCGAGTGATGCCTGATGCCACCTTCTGTTCTCTTTTTGCAAGCGGACTTGCAACATTTGTGCGGCCAGGCTCCCTGAAGGCTGCGAGGTTAGTAATCTCAGTTCTACACCTGTGGACATAAAAAACGTGGAGCCAGTCCTGTTGCCCGTTCCACGATTCAAAGGCTCTCGCATTGCCCAGTCAGTCGAAACGAGCAACGCAGAAAGCCCCCACGCAGAATGCTATAGTAATCACCCACACAGATATACCGGTGGCTGTCACACCACCTGCGTATATACACAATATGGGCTGTCTATTAACATCCCAAGGGGCGTCCTCCGCTGCCTTGTTCTTGACTGACTGTTTGAACTTGCGAGATTCTTGAATCGTCAAAACCAAGGCGTCCAGAAAACGCCTATGTCCATGATGTCTGCACAGCAGCCCGAAGGGCACTATGCGCTTGCAAAATTACAAATTTCTGTTGACTTCGCCGCAGGATTTGGCAGAAATATGACGGAAGACGTTGCAAATTGGCAAATTTTTTGGCCTTAGATGTCAGAAAGTGATGAAAATTTAGTAATTTTGTGGGCTGTAAATAAAACTACTGACAATGGCTGAATATCAACTGAAGATAAGAGGCGTGCACTATGGTGCCAATGGCGACTCCGTGGCCGGACAGAAGGACACGGAGCAGGCCCACAGGCGTACGCTCGAACTGCTCAGTTGGATAGACCGCGAACGCCCTGTCGTGGTGCTGGCGGCCGAACCGGCCAACCACATACACGGTGCTGCCATCAGGGCCCGTGCAGGAGGCAGGTGGATAGGACGTGTGGCGTTTGAATGCATCGACCTGGCACAGTCGCTGCTGCGCCAGAGCGGACGGACGATGCTGCTGGCGAGGGTGAGCGAGGTGGCCGTCAGGCGGCA
This sequence comes from Prevotella sp. UBA2456, assembly GCA_002342415.1. Lineage (GTDB taxonomy): Bacteria > Bacteroidota > Bacteroidia > Bacteroidales > Bacteroidaceae > Prevotella. Next base: position 23,092 of record DDPY01000045.1, read on the forward strand.
CGGCTACGTGATGGTGACGGTGAGCAGCGACGAACTGCAAAGCGTGGAGCCGCTGCAGCCAGAGATAGAGTGGCAGGCATGGATGAGCGACGTGCCGCTGCTGCCTCCCAGTGAACAGCTGTGGGCAGAGCAGGAGGCGGCCTGCGTGCTGGACGAGTTGCTGCTGCCTCACTATGCCGCCGGGCAGCTAGAGGAGCTGAAGACCTATCTGGACATCTGGGTGAAGGGCTGCAGCCACGACCTGAGCCGCGAGGCACGGCAGAAGCGGTCGGCCTACATCGAGTGGCTGGAGGCTGTCAAGGACAAGGAGGTGCGCCTGCTGGCCGAGCCGCTGAAACAGCAGCGGGCACGGATATGCGAGCGGGAATACCTGGACGAGCATGCCACGACGTGGTGGACGGCACGGATGGAGAGCCAGGAGGTGCAGCAGCTGTGGCGCCAGTGGCGGCTCAAGAACGCAGGCCGGCTGTGGCTGGGACTCAGGCGCATAGACACGCTGCTGAGGCAGTTGCCTGGCGAGCTCTATGGTGACATCGGACAGCTGGACGTGATGCTCTCGCGCCTCTACTATATGAACACGCCGCTCAGGGCCTTCCAGGCCATCATGGCACTGATGATGCTGAGGCAGCTGACATGCCAGGAACTGAAGATTGAGATGCGCCCCATGACGGAGGAAGACTACGGGCAGGACGGTCGCATAGCCGACCCCATGATGATTCCCACGACGATAGCGCGCGTGGTGGCCTTTGGCGAGACGCAGTGCGACAGGAGCCAGCGGCAGACCATCCAGCAGTTGGTCTATTGGCTGCGCGACGACTACGAGCAGAGCCATCCTCTTGAGATAGCGTCACTCGCGGAGGACACTCAGGCCAAGCTGACAACAGCCATCGAGCGGGCCGCCTCGCGATCAACGATACAAAACAATGTATATCCGCAACCAGGCAGTCAGCCCAACATTGGCTGCGACCAGCATGAGGCTGAGTTCAAGATACTGCCAGCGGCACAGGAAGACAAAAGGAGAATTGGCGATGGACAAGAATAAACAGGAGGAAGCACAGCGGGTGATAAATGTGTATGGCTTTGCCAACATAGGGTGCGACCAGACGGGTGCCACGTTTCAGACGGTAGTGCAGGCACCGCCGCAGCCATTCAGCGAGGCAAAGACAGAGGAGACGGGGGACGCTGAAGCGACCGCTTCGCAGGAAGAGTCTGTCGAGACGATGGAGAATCACGACCGGCAGGAGACCTTTGCCGACCGCGTGAAAGCCATCGTGCGCAAGGCAGCAACCAAGAACGGGCAACGGGTGGAGAGCAATGCCAGAGGGCATGCGGGCGCGTACATATATCATATTGATGCAGAGGCGTTTTGCAAGGCTATGGACGAAATGGTGAGTTCGTATGGTCAGGATTTGCAAGCGTTTCTGGGCGGTTCGCTGAATTGCGTCCAGGTGACAAAGGTGTGTTTGTTCATTGGGCATGTGATCAGAATGCACGTCATCAACGATATTAACCTTCAAATGGCCGATATTGTGTTTGCCTTTGAAGGCTATTATGACAATCTCCAGACCGTGAAAGCCAAACTCGGCGACAAGAAGACTACGAGCGACCAGAACGTGCTGTTGGGCACTTTCCAAGGGCTTTTGAAGAAGTACAAGGGTTGAATTACCGTAAATAACTTTCGAGTTATTCAGGGTTATCCAGTAAGACTTTGATATTCAGCGATTTGCTGAGACAAAGTTTTGCTGGATAACTTTGTTTTTACCATTAGTTATTCAGAATCTTTGCAACGTGATTCAGAAATCACGCAAAGTCAAACTTTCAAATGATTATAGAATATGGTAAAAACAGATTTTCAGAATGAGGCCCTTCTGGCAGAGCAGGAAGGCACTTTGCTCCAGGAAGAGGAACAGACGGACGAGTATCTGGTATCAAAGATGTTGGAGTGGCTGATGCCTTGGGCGGAGAAGACCGACGGCGAACAGGCCGTGGGCTACTGGCAGGACACGCTGCCTACGACGATGATGGTGAAGCTGCTGGAACTGTGGCTGACCGAGGAGAACCGCGAGCGACTGCAAACAATGCTGCAGTTCTACCATCCGCTGGATCGTGCGGCTATGGCGTATGCACTGCTGACGTATGTGATGACGGGCCATAAGATGACGTTCAAGACGGCAGTGGCAAAACAGCACTACAAGACGATGCTGGAGGCCATCAAACAGGATATGCCTGAACTGACGTTTGCCGGGCACATGAAGTATATGATGCGCAAGTACGGACCGAAGAAAGTGAAGAGTGAAAAATGAAGAATATGGAAGTGGTGACGAATCTGCATGGTGTGACGGTCAAGCGGTGCTGTGCTTCGTGTGAGCACAAAGGCATTGAGGCCGACGGCACGAGGGTCTGCACGAAGATGCTGCTGAAAGTGAAGGGCGACTTCTGTTGCGGACTGTGGCAAATGTCATACGGACTGAGAAGATTGAACATTGAACATTAAGTAATAACCGAGTCGAAGGTGTGAGCGGAGAAAACGTAACCGGTATAATTGAGCTCAAACTAAAATCTTCGCTTTCTCCTGAAGCTCACTCTAATTCGAATCGATTATGAAAAAGGTATTTTTGAAGAACGAAGAAGTAGTGATGAACGCCCTGAAGAGGGGTTTGAAGGTAGAAGGTCGCCTCTGGTTGGAAGAGACGGAGGATGGCCAGTTGGTAATCTGTTTCCAGCAGTACGACCGCAAGCCAAGAGGCTTCTATAGCGACCGTCTGATACACCGTCTGGAACATGGTTGGGTGAAGGAGTCGAAAGAGCGCATCAAGCTCTTCGAGAGTCTGCCCAAGGATCTTGGTACAGCCCGTGTGTTGGCCGTTATCGACCGTGAGATGCGCGAGGCCAAGAATGCCCTGATAGACCGCGAACTGGACTTGATAGAGTTTTGTTGAACAACGGATTTAACGGATTTGACGGATTTTATCAACTACGAAATTGACGAATTATGGGATTCTGTTATCAGGAAAATACGCACTTCTCTCAGGCTGTCACGTGCAGCCGGGAGAAGTTTTGGGAGAGTGTGCGCAGCGCCTCTACTGTCTGGAAAATTGACAGCCGGAGGGAGATTCTGGAGGCTGTAGAGCAACACGACGCCAAGTTCATCGGCAAGTGGCTGAAGCAGACGGACTATGGCAAGTTTCTGGCCAAGAAGCGCAGCATGAAGAAAGAGGCGGCTCGCCAGAAGTTCTTCGCCAAGTCGGACGAGGAACGGCTGCTGGCCTTCGCGCAGGAACTGAAGGACAACCTCACGGCGTTTATTTTCTCCTGCCGCGAGTTTGACGAGACCAAGACGGCACGAGGCACGATGTTCCGCCATCGCCGACTGGCTGACTGCCACCTGAACGGACTGGTGATGCTCGACATTGACCATGTGGAACAGCCGCTGGCGGTGTTCGAGGCACTGAAGGCTCATGAGGCGTTGATGGCTCGCACGGCGCTGGTGCATGTCACCTCGTCGAAGAAGGGCATCCGCATCGTGTTTACGGCATCCTTGAAGGACGGCAACTTGGCAGACAATCAGATTGTATTCGCCGAGGCATTGGGCTACAAGGCCGACCAAAGTTGCATCGATGCCACACGTAACTCTTTTGCTCCCAAGGAGGAGGATATACTTTACATCAATGAAGATTTATTGTTCGACTATTATGACGAAGATTTCGACAGGGAGTTCACTCCCCAGTATCGTGACAAGAAAACTCAGCCGACGCATCATCAGTTTCCTGCTGATGATGGTGCTGCTGACAGTGATAACGCTCAGACTGCTGCTGTGGCCGACAGCCCTGCTGTGGATGGGGCTGGAAAAGACGACCAGGTGGACGCTGAGCAAGTATCGACCTCTGTGATGTGGCGCGGCTATGACATACAGCGTATTATTGATGCTCGCTATGGCGACAAACTGCCGTGTGCAGCCGACTCAAACCGCCATAATGAGTCGCTCAAGCTGGCCACCGACCTGCTGCTTATGCTCGACGGTGACAAGCCCCTGGTGCAGCGCATCGTGGAGAGACAGCCGTGGGTCAGGGAGATCATCGACGAGCGAGACGAGAACGTCGGCCAGACAGTGCAGAGTGCTGCCGACTGCGTGGCACAGAAAGAGCGTAAGTATGCCGCCAGCCAGCCCAGCAAGGCGATGCTGGAGGCGATTCAGAAGGCCACGGGCCGCACGTATCAGGACATCACGAAGGCTGGGGCGCAGACGGCGACGCTGAAGGACGACGACATGGCGCGATGGCTCTGGCAGTGGGGCGAACAGATTGAGGCGCTGAGCGAGCACTTTCCGCTGCTGAAGGACATCACGAAGGGGCTGAAACGCAACCAGTATCCTGCGGCACTGTTCGTGGGCGGTGGTCTGCTGATGACACTGATGACACGCTGCACCTATCGCTTCTATCATCGGCCTGAGGAGCTGCGCCGCCTGAATAACTCGACGCTCATCATCGGCGATCCTGCCAGTGGCAAGTCGTTTGCCACAAGGCTCTTTAAGTTGCTGGCCGCTCCCATCGTAGAGGCCGACAAGGTGGGCAAGGATGCCATCAACGCCTACCGCGAGCAGATGAAGACGAAAGGAGCCAACAAGGATAAGCCCAAGAAACCCAAGGTGGTGGTAAGGGTGCATCCTGCCAGGACATCGAATGCACAGTTTATCCAGGACATGGTGAACGCCGTGGAGGAGGTGGACGGCGAGCCGATGCAACTGCACATGCTGACCTTCGACACGGAATTGGACAACACCGTGACGGTGCAGAAGGGCGGCTCGTGGATAGACAAGTTCTCGATGGAACTGAAGGCGTTCCATAATGAGGAGGACGGTCAGGCGTACTCCAACGTAGACTCCATCCTGCAGGACTTCATCGTCACCTGGAACTTCATCTATACAGGCACGCCCATCGCCCTGAAGAAGAAAGTAAACGAGCAGAACTTTGGCTCTGGTCTTGCTACCCGCCTGACCTGCATACCGCTGCCAGCCACTAACTTCGAGATGCTCCAGCGAGAGACGAGTGTGGATTACGATAGCGACAACCGCTTGAAAGAGTGGGCCGTGAAGCTCGACCGTATGAAGGGGGTGCTGCCGCTGGGCAAGATTGTGGACGAACTCTACGACTGGACGGCTCGCCGCATGATGGATGCCAAGGAGAACGACTCGAAGGCCGACGAGATGCTGCTGAAACGCTGTGCCTACCATGGTGTAAACTTCTCAGCACCGTTCATCGTGATGCGCCACTGGGACAAGATGCATCAGGACGGCACGTACTGGTGCGGTGAATTTGAGACGGACGAGGTGGACTGGCATCTGGCAGAACTGATCGTGAACATCCAGTATGCCTGTCAGCGTCACTACTTCGGTGCGATGGCCGAGAACTACTTCGACAATAAGTTGAAAGATGCCTCAGTGAACGTGCAGCGACGGCAGAAAACCTACGAGGGCTTTGAGCGACTGCCTGAGGAGTTTACCAACGAGGACGTGATGCGCTGCTTCAACCTTGGCAGTGAAGGCTCTGCCCGCAGCAAGACCAGCCGCCTGTTGCGCGACCATCTGGTGGAGAAGGTGCGCGAGGAGAAAGGTCAGCAGAAAGCGGTGTTCCGCAAGACGGGAACGATACTGTTGTGACATTGAACGTTGAACATTGAACGTTGAACGTTGCTGCCGCGTTGGTGTTTGGGCGCAGCACCGCAGCACCGCATCGGCGCGGCAGCGCGTCATTTACGAAATCGAATATTAAACATGGAACAAGCAACTATCAATAAACAAGCAAAACTCTCTGAGCACTTTACGCTCGGAGAGATGACGAAGACGAGTGTGAGAGCAGAGAACGTGCCAGGAGAAAAAGAGGTGGAAAACCTCAGACGGCTGTGCCGATGGCTGGAACGGCTGCGGCGGCGCTGGAACGAGCGCTATGGCGAGGGCGACGAACCGCTGATTGTCAACAGCGCCTACCGCTCGGCGGAGGTGAACCGGTTGGTGGGCGGTGTGCCGACATCGAACCACCTGACGGGCTGTGCGGCGGACATCCGCGTCTGCGGACTGGAACAGCTCATCCGCTATGCCACCATCCTGCTCGACATCAGCGACGAGTCGAAGGAGGACTTCGACGAACTGCTGCTGGAGCGCAACAAGGCTGGCCGCTACTGGCTGCACTTCGCCGTGCGCCCCAGCGGCAACCGACGGAAGGTGAGGATGATGTAAGATGTAAGATGTAAGATGTAAGAGGTAAGAGGTAAGAGGTGAGAGTTCTTTGACCTAAAGGTACAAAGCGAGCGGAGCTCGTGGGAGTTGTACCTTTGCCGATGCAAGGGGACGGAGGTCTTTCTAAAACTTCATGTATGGATGACGGAACATCATCACGTTTTTGCAACACCAAAATAGTGATTGAACATAAATTGGCGAAATAAATCCTAATTTATTTGGTAGTTTGAACAGATATTTGTAACTTCGCAACCGATTTTGTTAAGTAACCCCCTCGTCGTGCTCTCGGGTAGGGTGCGAGCAGACTGACAAGACGACGGCTCTCGGGATAGGGCTGGCATAGTCGGCAAGGGTAATTAAAGAACTAAAAATAAAAATTAAATTATGGCTGAAATGAATTTTGGTGGCGTGATTGAAAATGTAGTCACCAGCAAAGAGTTCTCACTCGAGAAAGCACGTGAAGTATTGAAGGATGAAGTTATCGCCGTCATCGGCTATGGTGTGCAGGGTCCCGGACAGGCCTGCAACCTGCGCGACAACGGTTTTAACGTGATTGTCGGACAGCGTCAGGGCAAGACTTACGACAAGGCAGTGGCTGACGGCTGGGTGCCCGGCAAGACGCTCTTCTCTATCGAAGAGGCTGCAGAGAAGGGTACTATCCTGTGTATGCTGCTCTCGGATGCTGGTCAGATGCAGCAGTGGCCCACCATCAAGCAATATCTGAAGCCTGGCAAGACGCTGTATTACAGCCACGGTTTCGCCATCAACTGGAGCGATCGCACGGGTGTGGTACCCCCGAAGGATGTCGACGTCATCATGGTGGCTCCTAAGGGTAGCGGCACGAGCCTGCGCACCATGTTCTGCGAGGGTCGCGGCCTGAACTGCTCGTATGCCGTCTATCAGGATGCTACCGGCAAGGCTAAGGAGAAGACGCTGGCCTTCGGTATCGGTATTGGTGCCGGCTATCTGTTCGAGACAACTTTCCAGCGCGAGGCTACCTCAGACCTGACAGGTGAGCGCGGAAGCCTGATGGGTGCTATCCAGGGCTTGCTGCTGGCTCAGTATGAGGTGCTGCGTGAGAATGGTCATACTCCCTCAGAGGCTTTCAACGAGACTGTTGAGGAGCTGACTCAGAGCCTTGGCCCGCTCTTTGGTGCCAAGGGTATGGACTGGATGTATGCCAACTGCTCGACGACCGCTCAGCGCGGTGCGCTGGACTGGGCTCCCCGCTTCCACGATGCCATCAAGCCCGTCATGGAGTGGCTCTACTACTCGGTGAAGACTGGCAACGAGGCTCAGATTACTATCGATGCCAACTCGAAGCCCGACTATCGCGCCGGACTGGAGAAAGAGCTGGAGGCTATGCGCAACCAGGAGATGTGGCGTGCCGGCGAGACTGTTCGCAAGCTGCGTCCTGAATATCAGGAAGATTGAGCAAGACAGTTGATAATTGATAACTGATGCAGAACTTACAAGAACTGACCCGCCTCGTGTGTAAAATAGCCCGCGAGGCGGGTTCTTATATCAGAAAGGAACGCGTGGGCTTCTCGACGGACAGGGTGGAGCGCAAACATGCCCACGACTATGTGTCGTATGTGGACAAAGGCTCCGAGGAGCGTATTGTGAAGGCTCTACGTGAGTTGTTGCCCGAGGCTGGGTTTATCACCGAGGAGGGTCTGGCTACTCATACGGACGAACAGTTGCTGTGGGTGGTCGACCCGCTGGACGGCACCACGAACTTTATTCATGGCTTTGCTCCCTATGCCGTATCGATAGCCCTGATTCGGGGGAAGGAGATCTTGCTGGGTGTGGTATATGAGATTTGTGCCGACGAATGCTTCTATGCCTGGCAGGGAGGCGGGGCCTTTATAGAAGTGAGAGATGAGGCGGGAACCTCCGTTGTGCGTCAGATTCACGTGGGGCAAAGCCCCATCAGCGATGCCTTGCTGTGTTTGCAGTTGCCTTATAATAGCGATGCCTACAAGCCTGTCATCAAGCGGCTTATAGAACGATTCTACGGCAATGTGGGAAGCATCCGTATGATTGGTTCGGCAGCGATGGCCTTGTGCTATGTAGCCGCAGGCAGGTTGGACGGCTATGCGGAACGATACATTGGGCAGTGGGACTATATGGCCGGTGCCTTGATAGTCGAGGAGGCTGGGGGCCGTGTTACCAATTATGACGGCGACGACTACTTCATGCAAGGCGACAGCGTGGTGGCCACCAATGGCGTGGTGCATGAGGACCTGATGAAAGCAATTCTTGAAAGATAGAGCGCTCACGCCCCGATAGCTTCCTGAGTGGGAATGGAATCAGTGGAGGGTTAGATAGCCATCGGACTGGTAAACCTGTTCCTCCTGTATTAAATGGGTGAGTGCGGCATTGACTTCCTCCGTCGGCAGTTGCAGACGGAGGATTTCTGTGATGTGATGAGGCTGATGGTCAGTTAATAGGGATACTATCTGCTGGCGAGCCGACTGTTGGCCTTGGGGAGTGACGAGCGCACCCCGCTGTGCCAGACAGACATCACACTGGAGGCAGTCGTGAGTGTGCTGTTCGCCGAAATACTCCAGCAGCATTCGCGAGCGGCAGGTGTCGGTGCTCTGTGCATAGTGTAGCATGGCGTGGATGCGCTGACGGTACTGTTCCAGGCGGTCTTCGTAGACGGTGCTCGACAGGTGAATGTGCTCTTTGTCCTCGCGCCGCTGCAAATAGCGAATGTAGGGCACCTGCTTGCGGGGGATGAAGCTGATGAGCTGGCGTTGGGAGAGATTTTTCAGTATGTCGTAGGTCTGGGGCTGGGTCAGTCCAGCCTGATGGGCTATATGGGACTCGTCGATATAGCCATAGTCTGCAAACAGTCCCCCATAGTTGCGCAATAGTGCAATGACGACGCGCTCTTCGTCGGGCGAAACATTTTGTAGGCGGTACAAGTCGTCGCGGCCCACGAGAAAACGCACGCGAGCCTGATTGTCGGCTTCTTCATCATAGTCAATGTAGCCGGCACGCTGCAAGAGCTGTAAGGCGGAGTGGACACGGATGGGGTAGTGGTGGAATCGCTGGCAGAACTCGTCCATATTGAATTCGTGGCAGACTCCATAGCCGTCGCCGGTAGCTATCTGGTAATAATATGCCAGGTGTTCGTACACCTGTAAGATATATTCGCGTGGTGGAAAGTTGTCGTCAATGCGCTTGGTCAGCTTGCCGTTGTCGCTGCTGTTGTATAGCAGGATGGCCTGAGCGGGTTGTCCGTCACGGCCGGCACGTCCGGCCTCCTGGAAGTAGGCTTCGATGGAGTCGGGACAGTCGTAGTGAACCACAAAGCGCACATCTGCTTTGTCGATGCCCATGCCAAAAGCATTGGTGGCAACCATGATGCGCACGCGGTCGTGCTGCCAGTCGCGCTGCCGGCGGTCTTTGTCATCGTTGTCGAGACCGGCGTGGTAAAAGGTTGCGCTCAGCCCTGCCTCCTTGAGGTGTTCAGCAATTTCGCGGGCATGTCGGCGGCTCCTTACATACACGATGGCTGAACCTGTCTCTCCGTCAAGGATATGGATGAGCTCGTAATATTTATCGGGACAGTTGCGGACGAGGTATGCCAGATTCTTGCGCTCGAACGACATGCGAAAGACGTGGAAGGAGGATGAGGGGGGAAGGGTGGAAGGGGAGGCGAGCTTGTCGCAGATGTCTGCAACCACCTCGGGAGTAGCTGTCGCAGTGAGCGCCAGAACGGGGATGCCGGGCAGCTGATGCCGGATATTGGCAATCTCAAGATAGCTGGGACGGAAGTCATAGCCCCACTGCGAGATGCAGTGTGCCTCATCTACCGTGATGAACGAGATGCGCATGTGGCGCAGCTTGGTCTGGAAAAGCTGTGACGACAGCCGCTCGGGGGATACATAGAGCAGCTTGGTGCTGCCTAATATGCAATTTTCGAGCGTACGCAGGATGTCATCGTGCTGCATGCCGCTATAGATAGCAGCCGCGCGGATACCTATCTGGCGCAGATGGTGCACCTGATCTTTCATCAGTGCAATGAGCGGGGTGATGACAATACACACCCCTTCCATTGCCATTGCCGGTACCTGAAAGGTGATGCTCTTTCCGCCACCCGTTGGCATCAGTCCTAAGGTGTCGTGCCCCAGGCTGATAGACTCGATGATGTCGCGCTGGATGCCGCGAAAGTCATCGTAGCCCCAGTATTGCTTGAGAATCTCGTTGATGCTACTCATCCTCGCTGGGTCGGATGTCTTCTATCTGCAGCTGCACTTCGCCACGCTTATAGGTGTTCTCCTCGATAGTATAGACAATATCGAACGAGCGCTTGGACTTGATGTAGCGGGCTGCCGCACTCTGACCGAAGGCAATGCCGTTCATGACTACAGCCGACTTGGAGTCGACGAGTTCGAGCTTGATATGCTCCTGATGACGGCCCACCACCTTCGAAGTGCCGTAGTCGTAGACGTTGCGGGTGATGAAGAGTGGTTTCTCGTTGGCAGGGCCATGAGGTGCCAGCTTCTTCAGCTCGCTAAGCAGTCGCTTGTTGATATGTTGGAAGTCGAGCTCCATGTCAATGTCGAGCGTCTGTTGGGTCTGTTCGGGCATGATATGGGTAGCCACATACTCTTGGAAGCGACGCCTGAACTCGGGGATGTTTTCTTGTTTCAGGGTGAGGCCGACGGCATAGGTATGTCCGCCAAAGTTCTCGAGCAGGTCGCGGCACGACTTGATAGCCTCGTAAATGTCGAAGCCTGCAACGGAGCGCGCCGAGCCGGAAGCAATGCCGTTGATGATGGTGAGAACAACCGTAGGACGGAAATAAAGCTCCGTCAGTCGGGAGGCAACGATGCCAACCACGCCTTTCTTCCAGCCTTCGTCGTAGAGTACAATGCTCTGCATGTGTTGCTGGCTCTCCAGACGCTCGACAATCTCGTTGGCTTCTTCTGTCATCTGCTTGTCCACATCGCGGCGCTGGTCGTTGTACTGGTTGATGCGAGTTGCTTCCATCAGTGCCTTCTGAAGGTCTTTCTCGACCAGGAGGGTGACTGTCTCGGTGCCATTCTGCATGCGTCCGGAGGCATTGATGCGCGGACCGATTTTGAACATAATGTCACTCATGGTCAGCTCACGGTTGTTGAGCCCGCAAATCTCGATGATAGCTTTCAGCCCGACAGAAGGAGCCTGGTTGAGTTGCTTCAGGCCGTGAAAGGCCAACGTGCGGTTCTCTCCGTCGATGGGCACTAAGTCGGCGGCTATGCTCAGTGCGCAGAAGTCGAGTAGGGGAATGAGTCGCGAGAAGGGGATGCCGTTGTTCTTGGCAAAAGCCTGCATGAACTTAAAGCCCACACCACAGCCGGAGAGGTGGTGGTAGGGATAGGTAGAGTCGGTACGCTTAGGGTTGAGGATGGCCACCGCAGGGGGCATCACTTCATCGGGCACGTGGTGGTCGCAGATGATGAAGTCGATGCCTCGCTCCTTGGCATACGTAATCTCATCGATTGCCTTGATACCGCAATCGAGCACAATAATTAGTTTTACACCTGCTTCTGCAGCATAGTCTATTCCCTTGATGCTGACACCATAGCCCTCCTCATAGCGGTCGGGGATATAGTATTCCATGTTAGAATAGAACTGCTGTAGAAACTTATACACCAGAGCTACTGCCGTACAACCGTCCACATCGTAGTCACCATACACCATGATACGCTCCTTGCGACCCATAGCGTCGTTCAGGCGATCTACAGCCAGGTCCATGTCGTTCATCAGAAACGGGTCTATCAGTTCATTGAGCATAGGGCGGAAAAACCGCTTTGCTGCGCTCTCTGTACGGATGCCACGCTGAATGAGCAGAGTGGCGAGTGTCGGACTCATGCCAATCTTCTCTGCCAGCTCCTTAGCCGCTTGCTGTTTCTCTGATGTAGGTGGTTCGTAATTCCATTTAAATTGCATTTATATTTGTTTTTATTTTCTGTCGCTTTGAGTGTATTTGGTAGGCTATTGCATACAAAACGGCTCAAAGTTACGAATAAAAAACAAGAAAACGGAATATTCTGTCGAAAAATTAACAGATATTCCGTTTTTTACTCATAAATGAGTAGGAATTACTCCATATAATCCATTTTCACCACGATGACGCGGATGTTCTGGTCCTTCTTCTTGGTTGCTACCTTGGCGATGTGCCAGTCGCTGGGGAAGAAGATGACAAACTGTCCGGCACGGACATTGAAGAAATGGGTCTTCGAGGGGTCATAGGTGTAGCGCATGACATCCTTCTTCTCGTCATAGGGGACGCTGACGGTACTTGACTCATGGTCAAGCAGGGCAAAGCCCTCCGTACCGCGAACCACCAGCTGGAAGTCGATTTTCTTCTTGTGGCTTTCCGTATTGCGCTTCTCAAGAGGCTGGTTCTGCGAGTCCTCTACGCTGGCTGTCAGGGTTGAGTTGGGAATGGGGTGCTTGCCCTTAGGGATGGCTTCAAGGTCAGTGTCGCGCAGCCATTGGAAAAGGGTTTCCCATTGCTTAGGGTTTTTCTTGTACTGCGAGTAGAACTCATTGACGTTAAGAGTCTTGTCGGGTTTTGCCTTGTTGAATCCGCAACGCCACTCCCCCTGCTTGAGCCACTGGCGGGCATCTTTGTCAGTTTGTGCACTGGCCGCTATAGCCAGTACAGCCAATACCATACATGTGACGAGTCTTTTCATCATTGCAGTCCTAACTTCTTACGAATGTCCTTGGGAATGGCGTTCTTGTTGATCATGAAGTCCATTGTGTTGAGCACGATGAAGTTCTTGGTCATATACCAGATGCCCTTATAGTCACCGCTCTCGCCCCATGAGTTTTTCACCATGTAGTATTCACGGCCGTTCTGGTCTTTGGCCACACCGTAGATAAGCATACCGTGGTCGTCGGTCAGCTCCCAGTTGTCGAAACGCTCCTGACGTAACTCCTGTGTGGGGACAATCTCGGGAACGGTGCAACCCAGAGAGTCGATGATGTCGCGCTTCTTGGCGGGTGTCATCTTCAGCCATTTGGCCATATCGCTGCCTTGCAGGCTCTGAGTCTTCTTGGCATCGATGGCGTAGGCCAGTCCCTTACGGGTGAAGCCGTCTTCAGAGACGTCACCGCCCCAGGCAATCGTGTAACCCTGTTCAATGGCATGGTCGATGATGCGTTTCATCTCGTCGATGGGTACGTTGTAGCTCAGCGGATTGCGCCAGTTGTCTTGTACCTCAACGGCAAAACCCGTATAGAAGGGATGGTGAGTATAGCTGGTGATGCTCACGTAATCGTCGAAGTTGAGACCCAGTGAGGCGGCAAACGACTTCGGTGTATAGGTCTTTCCTTCATACGTGAAAGTCTCGGGACATTTGCCCAGATAAGCGTCGAGGATGCCCTGCAGGCCAACCTTCCACTGGCCGGAAATCTTCTTGGCCTTGCTCTTGGAGATGGCATCGACATAGGGCTCCAGCAGCGAGAAGAACTCATTGAAATTGTTCAGTGAGTCGCCATAGAGCGAACCAGGGAACGGCATTGCTCCCTCGGGACAAATACCGTAGTGCTTCAGACAGTGAAGCGGATCTTCTGCCGAGCCGCCTTGTGCAAACTGGCAGTCGCCATGCAGACGGACCACCTGAATGGCACGGTCCATGTAGGTTTTGTTGGCTACGAAACTCTCGCAGAGGTCGTAGGTCTTGCCGGTCTTCTTCAGAATCTCGGCTTCGAAGAAGGAGAGTGTGGAGTAGTCCCAGCACGTACCGGAGCGGTTCTGGTCTTTGATGCTGGTGATAGGATTCTCCTTGATAACAGTGAATACGGGCTTGTTCTTGTTCTCAGACTCCTTTTTCTCTTGAGCCTGGGCACCTGTAGCAACAAAGGCCAGCAGGGCGAGTGTCATTAGTTTTTTCATAATCTTTAGTATTTTGAGTTTTTCGATGTTTCCATAAATGCTTCCAAGTCTGCTGGGTGGTAGGGGATGCGCTTCTGTCCCAGGAATCGACAACTGTCCTTGGTAATCAGTACGTCGTCCTCGATGCGGATGCCGCCAAAGTCCTTGTAGGTCTCAAGTAAATCGTAGTTGAGGAAGTCCTTGCAGTGTCCCTTGGACCGCCACTCGTCGATAAGTGCGGGGATAAAGTAGATGCCTGGCTCGTCAGTGACCACAAAGCCTTCCTCCAGACGCCGGCCCATACGTAGGCAGTTGGTGCCGAACTGCTCCAGATTGGGGCGCGTCTCCTCGTCGAAGCCCACATAGATTTGGCCCAGTCCTTCCATATCGTGAACGTCCATACCCATCATGTGGCCCAGTCCGTGAGGCAGGAACATGGCATGGGCACCAGCCTGAACAGCCTCGTCCACGTCACCCTTCATCAGCCCGAGTTCCTTCAGCCGTTCTGCCATCATCCGGCAAACAGCAAAGTGTACATCCATGTATTTCACACCAGGCTTGGCTACTTGTAGTACGTAGTCGTGGCAGGCTTCAACAATACTGTATATCTCGAGCTGTCGCTGTGTGAACTTACCTGTGACAGGCATCGTGCGGGTGTGGTCTGAGCAATAGTCATCGAGCTCGCAACCCGCGTCACAGAGTGCCAGTCGTCCAGCCTCCAAGGGCCTCTCCGATGGATTGCCGTGCATAATCTCGCCGTGTTGGGAGAAGATGGTTGCAAAACTGGTTCCCCCTGCCAGCGAACGTGCAATACCATCCACCTGACCGCCAATAAACCGCTCCGTTACCCCCGGTTTGATGAGTAGCTGAGCGGTGGTGTGCATAGCATAGCCCACGTCGCAAGCATGGTCAATCGCTTCGATTTCCTGCGCTTCTTTAGTTGAACGCATCTTTACAACTGCTTGAATCAGAGCTAATGACGCTGCTTCTTTTTGTTTTGACGGATGAATGCCCAGCAGATCCATAATCTGTATCTTCGTATCGTGGCGATATGGAGGCAGGAAGTGTATGGCCTTGTCCTGAGCGTCATGATTGCTGCATACTTGGCGTAGGGCCGAAAGGGGTGCCGTCTTAGTGATGCCCACCTCGGCAGCCAAGTCGCTCACCGAGGGTGTGAAGCCCATCCAGACGATGTCTTCTACATCGATATCGTCGCCCAACAGCCATTCCTCGTCGTTGTCAATGTCAATGACTCCCACCAGCCCGTCGCGGTGCTGTCCGAAATAGTAGAGGAAGCAGGAGTCCTGTCGCATGGGGGCATAGGTATTGGCAGGATAGTTGTATGGAGCCTCGTTGTTGCCGAAGAGTATGATGGTTCCCTTGCCTACCAGCCGTTTCAGTTCCGCCCTACGACGGATATAAGTTTCTTTGTTGAACATAGTATTCTTTTGTTTTGTTAGCATTAAATGCTGCAAAATTACGAAATTATTGCCAATAATCCATTATCAGCACTCAATTATTATATTTTTTTATTTGCATCGCTTTAATTCCTCTCGCAGGAATGGCGGTGTGAAGCCTTTCTTGCTCTTAGCCACCTGTTCGGGCGTGCCTGTCGAGAGCACCGTGCCTCCGTTGCGGCCACCTTCCGGTCCCATGTCGATGATGTGGTCTGCCAGTTTGATGACATCCAAGTTGTGCTCAATGATGATGACCGTATTGCCTCGGTCCACCAGTTTCTGGAGTACGTCCATCAGGATGCGGATGTCCTCGAAGTGTAGTCCTGTAGTCGGTTCGTCCAGGATGTAGAGTGTCTTGCCCGTATCTTTCTTGGATAGTTCGGTGGCCAGTTTCACACGTTGGCTTTCGCCGCCTGAGAGCGTGGTTGAGGGCTGCCCCAGCTTGATATATCCCAGTCCGACATCTTGGATGGTCTTGATTTTGCGAAGTATGTCTGGCACATTCTCAAAGAACTCAATGGCCTGATTGATAGTCATATCCAGCACGTCGGCTATCGACTTGCCCTTGAAGCGTACTTCCAAGGTCTCGCGGTTATAGCGCTTGCCGTGACACTCCTCGCAGGGCACCTGTATGTCGGGCAGGAAGTTCATCTCGATGGTCTTGTATCCGTTGCCGCCACACGTCTCGCAGCGTCCACCCTTGACATTGAACGAGAAGCGTCCGGGTTTGTAGCCGCGAATCTGTGCCTCGGGCAGGTTGACAAACAGTGAGCGGATGTCGCTGAACACCCCCGTATAGGTGGCGGGATTCGAACGGGGAGTGCGCCCGATAGGACTCTGGTCTACGTTCACCACCTTGTCTATATGTTCCAGTCCCTCTATCGAGTCGTAGGGCATGGGTGCCTGTAGCGAGCGGTAGAAGTGTTTCGACAGGATGGGGTAGAGGGTCTCGTTGATGAGCGTCGATTTGCCGGAGCCAGACACACCCGTAACCACAATGAGCTTGCCTAATGGAAATTCCACGTCTACATTCTTCAGGTTGTTGCCCCTGCATCCATGCAGTACCAGCGACTGCCCGTTGCCTTTGCGTCGTTTGGCAGGCAGGGCAATCTGCATTTTCCCGTTCAGGTATTGGGCAGTAATGGTGTCCGTCTTCAGCATGTCGTCGACCGTGCCTTGAAAGACCACCTCGCCGCCCTTGCGCCCTGCCTTCGGGCCAATATCAACGATATAGTCGGCATTTAGCATCATGTCTTTGTCGTGCTCCACAACGATAACCGTATTTCCTATGTCGCGGAGTTCCTTCAGCGACTTGATCAGGCGGTCGTTGTCACGCTGGTGCAGGCCAATGGAAGGCTCGTCGAGGATATATAGCACGTTCACCAGCTGCGAACCAATCTGTGTGGCCAGTCGGATACGCTGGCTCTCACCGCCCGACAGGGAGGCCGACTGGCGGTTTAGTGCCAGATAGTCTAATCCTACGTCTAACAGGAAGTCCAGACGTGTGCGTATCTCCTTCAGTATCTCTGCTGCAATCTGGCGCTGCTGGCTGTCTAAGTGCTCTTCACAGTCGTCCAGCCATTGTCGCAAGTCTGTCAGGTCCATATTGGCCAGTTCGGAGATGTTCTTGTCCCACACCTTGTATGCCAGTGCCTCGCGGTGGAGCCGTTGTCCTTTGCATTCCGGACATTGACATTCGGCCAGAAACTGGTCTGCCCATTTGTGTCCGCTGCTGGAGTCGTCGTTTTCCATTACGGAACGCAGATATTTCACCACACCGTCGAAGTCGACGAAATAGTCGCTTGAGGTATGAACCAGTTCTTTGTCAATACGAACGCTTTCCAGTGATCCGTACAGTATCTCGTTCAGTGCCTCTTCTGGGATGTCTGCAATAGGTGTCTTTACGTTACAGTCGTATTTGTGTAGGATGGCATCTATCTGCCAGAATATCATCTGGTTCTTGTATTTCCCTAAAGGAATGATTCCGCCTTCGTGGATGCTGTGCTTGCGGTTGGGTATGACTTTTTCCAAGTCTATCTCGTTGATGTATCCCAAGCCCTTACAGCGTGGACAGGCTCCTTGAGGCGAGTTGAATGAGAAGGTGTTAGGGGCGGGGTCGGCATAGGAGATACCTGTTGTGGGACACATCAGACGTTTGGAGAAGTGTTTCACCTCTCCAGTCTCATAGTCCATAATCATCAGCAGTCCTTCGCCTTGCTTCATTGCTATCTGGACGGTTTTCTTCAGTCGGTCGTCCGCCGTTTGCTTTACTGCCAGACGGTCTATTACCACCTCAATATCATGGTTTTTGTAACGGTCTACTTTCATGCCTTGCCGAATTTCCACCACCTCACCGTCTATACGTATGTGGAGATAGCCTTTGCGCCGCATCGATTCAAACAACTCGCGGTAGTGGCCCTTACGGTTGCGCACCAATGGAGCCAGGATGAGTATCTTTCGGCCTGCATAGTTGTTCACTATCATGTCGATGACTTTCTCCTCGGTGTATTTCACCATTGGTTCCCCTGTCATATAGCTGTAAGCCTTGCTTGCCCTTGCAAAGAGCAGGCGCATGTAGTCGTAGACTTCTGTAGTGGTGCCTACCGTAGAGCGTGGATTCTTATTGGTTGTCTTCTGCTCGATGCTGATGACGGGCGAAAGACCCGTAATCTTGTCTACATCAGGGCGTTCCATTCCACCGAGGAAATTGCGGGCATAGGCCGAAAAGGTTTCGATGTAGCGCCGCTGGCCTTCGGCAAAGATGGTGTCGAATGCTAAACTCGACTTTCCCGAACCGCTCAGTCCGGTGATGACAGTCAGCGACTGGCGAGGAATTTCTACATCAATATTCTTCAGGTTATGTACACGCGCGCCCCAGACATTGATTTTGTTATCGTTGTTCATTCTTGGCCCTCCGTGCTGTTAGTTAGATTATTATACCTGCGTATCAGGTTCACGTCACGCCTTATGTTGTATTCCCTGCCGTCGGCTCCACGTGCCTTTACCACTACGAAATAGACGCCGTCCTTGACGGGCGAGCCATGGAAAGTACCGTCCCAACCGCTCTTCTCGTTGATATAGTCTGTCCATTCGTAAAGCTTCTGTCCCCAGCGGTTGAAGATGTAGGCATGAAACTCCACAATGCTCTTATGGTTTTCCTTTGCCTGGTAATAGTCGTTGACCAGGTCGTTGTTGGGCGAGAAGGCATTGGGCATCTCCAAATGACTGTCGCTGATGGTAATGACGATGGCTCCCGAGTCGATGGGTTCGTTGCCTAACATGGCACGCACCTTTACTTCCGTATCACCTGCGTCCCTGAAGTCATATTCCGTCGACTCCTCGTAGCGTGTGACCTGGGTAACGCCATCCTTGCCCTGATGGGTGAAGTGCCACTCAATGGTAGCGCCAGCGTCCAATGCCGAGACATTGGTAGTGAATGTTACGTGTAGGGGAGCCTCTTCGGTGAAATTGTCTGTTTTCGATTCCATGACCCCTTTCGTATTCGTATACGTAGCTGTAATCTCCATATCTTCTGCCCATGAGGCTATGGGGGTACATCCTGTTAGTGATAAAAGGATAAATTTGATAATTTTCGTCTTCATTATGAGATAATTTGTGCAAAATTACTGAAAAAAGTAGAACTTCCGCATCTTTTTTTGTAATTTTGTAGCGCAAAACGGAAAAAATATCATTTTATGAAACAAATATGGAGATTTTTACTGCTGTTTTCTGTCTGTTCCCTGACAGTAGAGACAGCATGTTCGCAAGCGCAGATTTTTAAGGATTTGCATGAGGTAAAGCGTAAGGAGACCATCTTTGGCATTGCCCGTGACAATGGGTTGACCGTTCAGGAACTCATCAATGCCAACCCGGAGATGAACCAACCGGGCTATGAACTGAAGAAGGGCGATGTCGTCAAGATACCCTTCCGCAAGGGTGAGAAGGTGCCCCAGATACAGGAAAACTATGCGCCCTCGCTCAACCAGTCGTCAGCGGCTGCCCAGCAGGCGTCCGGCGATATGCGTCGTCGCGAAATCCGTGTGGGAATCATGTTGCCTCTGCACAAGCAGAACGGCGATGGTCGCCGCATGGTGGAGTACTATCGCGGAGTGCTGATGGCCTGCGACAGTCTGAAAGCTAATGGCGTCTCTACAGACATCCGTGCCTGGAATGTGGCCGAGGATACCGACATCCGTCAGATTCTGCGCGACCCGCAGGCTGCCACCCGCGACCTGATTATCGGTCCGCTCTACGACAAGCATATCAAAGCGCTGTCCGATTTTGCCAAGACTCGCAACATCCGGGTACTGATACCTTTCTCTACCAAGTCTACCGAGGTCTACGACAATGGCAATCTGTTTCAGGTCTATCAGAACGGCAATGCCCAGAACGAGGCTTTTGTCTTCCGTTTCTATCAGCGATTCAAGGACTGTCATCCTGTCATCATCGATTGTAATGACACGACGAGCACCAAGTCGGGCTTCACCGGCTCACTGCGCAGAAAGCTCGAACAGGAGGGCATTGTCTATTCCATCACCAACCTGAGATCGTCGGAGGCGATGTTCCAGAAGTGTTTCTCTGCCACCAAGCGAAACGTGGTCATCCTCAATACCAGCCGTTCGTCCGAACTCAGCGTGGCCTTTGCCAAGCTCAACGGAATGATGCTTAACAATCCCAACTTGCAGATTTCCATGTTTGGATACCCGGAGTGGTTGCAGTATGTACGTTCCCATCTGGAGAATTTCTATAAGTTCGACACCTATGTGCCCTCTACCTATTATTTGAATCCCCTCTCTCCGCGCTCTGAGCGCATCAGGCAGAAGTATCGCTGGAATTTCCATCAGGATATGCAGAACTATCCTCAGCGATTTGCTGTCACGGGCTTCGACCATGCCTTCTTCTTCATCAAGGGCATGCATCTCTATGGTAGTCGGTTTACCGGTGCCTCGGGCATGGTGGGCTATTCGCCTATCCAGACCCCCCTCCACTTCGAGCGTATTGGCAATGGAGGCATGCTCAACCGTTCGCTCCTCTTCGTCCACTATCAGAAGAACCATCGGATAGAGACCATCACCTTTTAAGTTCTAATGGTAATTATAAAGCAAGAAATGATGTCGTATATATATAATAAGGTGGGAAGCAAGCTGCGAGTGCTATTACCCTTATGCCTGTTTCTCCTGTTATCCCTCTCGGCGCGGGCTCAGGTCGGCGAATATCGTAACGATCTGGCTATCGGTGTCAATGGCGGTTATCTGATGAACCGCATATCCTTCCAGCCCGATATACCTCAGTCCATCATGGGTGGACTTACGGGGGGACTCTCCATTCGCTATACCTGTGAGAAATATTTCAGCAGCATCTGTGCTATTGCTGCCGAGATTAACTATAGTCAGATGGGGTGGAAAGAACAAATTCTCGATCTGGACAACCAGCCCGTGATCAATCAGGATACGGGCGTCGCCGAGGAGTACAGCCGTCGCATCACCTACATTCAGGTGCCGCTGTTGGCGCGTTTGGGATGGGGTAGGGAGCGCAAGGGCTTTCAGGCCTTCGTCCAGATTGGTCCTCAGTTGGGTTTCTACCTGAACGAGTCGACCAACTGCAACTTCGATATTGACCATCCCAATACGAGCGACCGTGCGTCGAAGCTCTCCGGCCCGTCCATCGGTGGGACCGTGTATTCAGACATGTATCACAAACCCGTCGAGAAGAAGTTCGACTATGGTATCACTGGTGGTGCAGGTCTTGAGTTCTCGCATCCGAAGATAGGACACATCCTCATGGAGGCTCGCTACTATTTCGGTCTTGGCAATATCTATGGCAATTCAAAGCAAGACTATTTTGGAAAGTCCAATCACGGCACCATCATCATCAAGATGAGCTATCTGTTCGACATCATCAAGACCAAGAATGATAAAATCAAGTAATAACATTAAATAATTGAAATCATGTTCGAAGGACAACCGAAAGGATTATTTGCGTTGGCTTTGGCCAACACTGGCGAACGTTTTGGCTATTACACCATGCTGGCCGTCTTCGCCCTGTTTCTGAGAGCCAACTATGGACTGTCGCCCGCTCTGGCAGGCACCATCTATAGTGCGTTTCTCATGTTTGTGTATTTCTTCCCTCTGTTTGGTGGTATGCTGGCCGACAAGTTCGGCTTTGGCCGTATGGTCACTACCGGTATCATCATCATGTTTGCAGGCTATCTGCTGCTCTCCGTGCCCCTGGGGGGCGACTCGGTGGCACTCATTGTCATGCTGGCAGCCCTGTTGCTCATCGGCTTTGGTACGGGACTGTTCAAGGGCAACCTGCAGGTGATGGTGGGCGACCTCTACAACGACCCCAAGTATTCCGGAAAGCGTGACGCAGGTTTCTCCATCTTCTATATGGCCATCAATATCGGTGCGCTGTTTGCACCTACGGCAGCCATTAAGATTAAGGAGTGGGCAGAAGTGTCGTTAGGTTATTCGAGCAACGATGCCTATCACTTCTCGTTTGCAGTAGCCTGTGCATCGCTCATCCTTTCTATCGCCATTTATTACGTGTTCCGTTCCACCTTCCGCCACGTTGAGGGCAATCAGGGCAGAGCCAATGCTGCCAATGGACAAACAGCCAAAGCTGATGCTGAGCCCGAGCTCTCGAAGGAGGAGACCAAGCAGCGCATTGTGGCCCTGTGCCTGGTCTATGCGGTCGTCATCTTCTTCTGGATGGCTTTCCATCAGAATGGCCTCTCGCTCACCTATTTTGCCGACGAGTTCACTGCCCAGTCGGCAGAGGGATTGCAGGCTATGTGCTTCGATGTGTGGAACCTCGTAGCAGTTATCTTTATCGTCTATGCGCTGTTCTCGCTGTTCCAGTCGAAGACGGGCAAAGGTAAGGCCGTCTCTGCCGTCGTTATCGGTATAGCACTTTGTTTCCTCTTCCTACAGTATGATGCCGAGGGTACAGTGAGCGTTTCGGCTCCCATCTTCCAGCAGTTCAACCCCTTCTATGTCGTAGCGTTGACACCTGTCTCGATGGCTATCTTCGGTGCGTTGGCTGCCAAAGGCAAGGAGCCCTCTGCTCCCCGTAAGATTGCCTATGGCATGATTGTCGCCGCCGTGGCCTATGCCCTCATGGCTTTCGGCTCGTTCGGGCTGCCTATGCCTGCGTCCGAGATGGGGCCTGACGGCAATCCTGTAGCCGTCCATATGGCCGATGTCACGCCCAATCTGCTCATCGGCGTCTATCTCGTACTGACCTTTGGCGAACTGCTGTTGTCGCCTATGGGTATCTCGTTCGTATCGAAAGTGGCCCCTCCAAAGTATAAGGGCATGATGATGGGTGGCTGGTTTGTGGCCACCGCCATCGGCAATCAGCTGGTCGTCGTGGGCGGACTGCTCTGGGGTACCGTTCCCCTCTGGCTCTGCTGGAGCGTATTCATGGGCGTGTGCCTTGTGGCAGCAGTATTCATGTTCGCCATGATGAAACGTCTGGAGAAGGTATGCTGACCCTGTTGCTCGCTGCTTGGCTGACGCTGGTAGAGCTGAATTGCGAGAATCTTTTTGACTGCCGGCACGACTCACTGAAGCAGGACACCGAATGGTTGCCTGCTTCAGTGCGTTCATGGACTCCGGCCCGTTATTGGCGCAAGCAGAACAGCCTGGCGCAGGAGTTGCTTTCTTGTGTCGATGAGGGATTGCCCGACCTGGTGGCGCTGGTCGAGGTGGAGAACGACTCTTGCCTCTTCGACCTCACCCGCCGTTCCCTGCTCCGTCGTGCAGGCTATCAGTACCTGATGACCCAGTCGCCCGACCTTCGGGGCATCGATGTGGCGCTGCTCTATCAGCCTGCCACCTTCCGCCCCCTCTGCTACGACTGTCTGGAGGTTGAACCGCTGGCGGGGATGCGGCCCACGCGCGATATCCTCTATGTGCAAGGGGTTACGGCGCAGCGCGATACGCTTCACGTCTTTGTCGTCCATGCACCCAGCCGTATGGGTGGCGAGCGTGCCACACGCCCCTACAGGCTGGTCGTCATGCAGCGTCTTTGTCAGGCCATCCTTCAGTTGCCTGCCGATGCCCGTATTTTTGTTTGTGGCGACTTCAACGACCCTTCCGATGGTTCTTCGCTGAAGTTTCTGGCCTCTCAGGGACTTCACAATGTTACAGCCTCCGCCAAAGGGCGTTCTGGCATTGCCGAGGGCACCTATCGCCATCAGGGACAATGGCAGAGCATCGACCATATACTGGTCAGCACTCCGCTCATGTCCTTAGTCCGAGAAGCCTATATAAACGATATCCCCTTCCTATTGGAAGAGGACACCGATTATGGGGGGTACAAGCCGTTTCGTACCTATCATGGCATGCGCTACCAGCGGGGCTTCAGCGACCATCTGCCTCTGGTAGTGCGTCTGGAACTGTCTCGCTAGTCGCATCGTCTGTTCCTAATTCCGAGCTGATCTCCTCGGCAATGGGCTCCTCCTTATGTCCCACACTTAAGTGCTCGGCCTCCTTACGTATGCTGTGAATCTTCAGCGAGTTGATGAGTTCTATCACACCATAGAGTATCGAGCACCATCCCAGTATCAGCAAGGGCATCTGTGCCGTGTCCATAGGTTTCAGCATCACGAAGAGTCCTGTCAGCAGTATCAGCGACGGACAAATCCAGAATCCGAAGGGCACACTGCCCAGTCGGCGTGCCGCCACCAGCCCCATCAGCTGCGTGATGCCGCCCAGTATCAGGATGGCAGCCAACATATACATCAGTCCATTGATAAAAGCATGGGGCGACAGCGAGAGTACCAGACCTAAGATGACGCTGCCTGCTCCCACAATGGGGAAGGTAGGCTGGCTGCCGCTGACCACTCGCCCCTCCTTGTCTACAATGGTGTACTCGCCAGCATGGCGTTTAGCCTGCCAGTAGGCTATCAGTGCAATGATGCCCGACAGCAGGAACAATACGCCGATGGCTATTGTCAGCCACGTCACGCTGTCGTCGGGGAACTTTACCAATAGTGCGCCAATCACGATGGCACATAGTGCGCGGAAAATGGAACTTTGGAATATCTTCATCGTCTTTTTATTTGTTATTCTGTTGCAAATGTACGAATTATTTTGTAACTTTGCAACTATGGAGACAAAAATTTTTCTTGTTCGTCATGGCGAGACCATCGACAATGCCCGTCAGATCATGCAGGGGCAGACTCAGGGAGAACTTAATGAGCGTGGCGTGGAACAGGCTCGGCAGGTGGCCAGCCGGCTGGCCGCAGAGCCTATAGATGCTGTCGTGTCCAGCGACTTGCATCGTGCCATACAGACAGCCGAGATTATTGCCGCGCCACATGGGCTGTCCGTAGTGACCACTCCTTTGTTTCGCGAGCGCGACTGGGGCTCGTTCACAGGGCGCTTTATTCCCGACTTGCGGAATGAGGTGTGGCCCGATGATATCGAGACAGAGGAGGCCCTGCTGCAACGTGCGCGTACATTTCTTATATATGTGACGGCCACCTACCCGGGAAAGCGGGTGGTGGCCGTAGGTCATGGCATTATCAACAAAGCCATACTGGCTGTCTATGCCCATTGTACGATGCGGGAGGTTCAGCGGATGATGAACGCTGAGGTGCGCATCTTAACGACGTCCGCCGAAGCTGCGGCCTCCGCTGCTGCTGTGTCCTCCGCCGCTGAAGGAGCCACCACCGCGGCTACCGCTGAATGAGCCGCTGCTGCGTGAGCCTCCGAAGGAGCCACCGCCTCCGAATGAGCCGCTGCTGCGTGAGCCTCCGAAGGAACCACCGCCTCCATAGGAACCGCCGCGGCTACCGCTGAATGAGCCACTGCTGCGTGAGCCTCCGTACGACGATGAACCGCTGTAGGTAGTAGTCCGTCCCCCATAGGTAGCTTGCGTCGGAGTGCTGCCAGTGGTGCGTCCAAAGGAGCCGCTGCTGCGATAGGAGTATGACGAGCGTCCCTCGATACCTGTACGTCCACTGCCGAAGCTGCGTCCGCTCTCGTAGGTGGTATGACGCCTTCCGAGTCCTCGGTCGTTGTTCACCGTGTAGCGTGTCGAGCTGTTGCGATAGCCGCCATATCCATGACGTATGGTGCCTCCAATGCGTCCGTGATGGCTGCGGAAGTCGCCGCGATTCCAGCGGTCGAGCATGCCGAAATGACTGCGTCCGGCGGGGCAGAATACTGCGCGACGGCTGTGATACCAGCCCCGGCCTCCAACACGGTGCCAGGCGTGTCCGCCTCTGTAGCTGGCATAGAACACGGGGCGCCCGAAGTAGAAGTAGTCGCGGTGCGGATAGCGGGCATAAATGCCGAAGTGCCAGTAGCCGCCTTCCCAGTAGAGTGGGCGGTAGAAGTAGGTGGCAGCACAGAAGGCCGTCCACTGCCAGTCGAGCAGGATGTAGCTCATGTCAAGGTTGCGGCGCTCCCAATAGGTAGCATACACGTCGTCGTAGGAGGTTACGCCCATCAGATAGTCGAGGTTGATCTCGTAGGCTGCCTCATACTGCTCGTCGGTCAGGTTCAGCTCGTAGGCCATCTTGTCTGTCAGAAACAGGGCCTCGTTGCGTGCCTGCTCGTAGCTCATTGCATTTGTGCCCGTTGCCATCATCAGCATAGCTACCAGGGCCATCATCATCTTCTTCATATTTTTTCTATTTTATGCGTTATTATTTGCTGTTTATTACTTCTCACGTTGCAAAATTACGAAGAAAAAAGAGGCATAGGAAAGGATTTTCCCTAAACGAGAGGGGGAATTTCCCTATTATTTCGTAAATTTGCATGCAGAAAGCATGTTACGATGATGAAAAAGAGCTTAATCATATTGTTGTCAGCCTGCTGGCTGGCGGTGAGTGCGCAGCCTGCCCGTCAGTTGTTCGACAGCCTGGAGTACAAGGCTGAGTTGCAGGCCACGTTAGCCTCTGGCGACCATAACCCCCTGTGGCTCAATGCCAATCGCTATGGACTCAGCTCGCTGAAGAAGGCCAACGGCTATCTGCGTGGTGCGCTGAGTCGTCCCCTGCAGCGCGATAGTGCGCGCCGCTGGGGCATCGGCTACGGGCTGGATGTCGCCGTGGCCGCAGGCTTCACCAGTACATTAGTGGTTCAGCAAGCCTATGCCGAGGGGCGTTGGCTGAAGGGCGTGCTTACCATTGGCAGCAAGGAATATCCGATGGAGCTGAAGAACCAACAGCTGAGCAGCGGTTCGCAGACGCTGGGCATCAATGCCCGCCCCGTGCCGCAGGTGCGTCTGGCATTGCCTGACTATTGGACCATACCCGTCCTTGGCGGCTGGCTGGCCCTGAAGGGACATATCGCCTACGGCAAGTTCACCGACAGCGGCTGGCAGAAGGACTTCACCAGTCAGCAGCACCGCTATACCGAGGGCACGCTCTATCACTCCAAGGCGGGCTATCTGCGCATCGGCAAGGCGGGCAAGCCCGTCTCTGTGGAGCTGGGCCTGGAAATGGCGTGCCAGTTTGGCGGCACAGCATATATGAAGGATAGTGAGGGTACAGTCTATCACAACGGTCAGGGGCTGAGCGCCTTCTTACACGCTTTGATTCCCGGTGGTGGTGAGGTGAACGAGACCACCTATCAGAACGATGAGGGCAACCAGCTGGGCAGTTGGCTGGCTCGTCTGAACTTCGACTATGACAACTGGGCATTGGGTGTCTATGTCGAGAAGTACTTTGAAGACCATTCGGCCATGTTCATGCTCGACTATGACGGCTATGGCGAGGGTGACGAGTGGAATGTGAAGAAGAAGAACCGCTATCTGCTGTACGATCTGAAGGACATCATGCTTGGCGTAGAACTGCATCTGAAGCGAAACTCGTGGCTCGACCATATCGTGCTGGAGTATCTCTACACCAAATACCAGAGCGGCCCCGTGTATCACGACCGCACCCCTTCTTTCTCCGACCATATTGGGGGAAGAGACAACTTCTACAACCATCATATCTTTACAGGCTGGCAGCACTGGGGGCAGGTGATGGGCAATCCTCTTTATCTCTCACCGCTCTACAACGATAATGGAGTCATCGAGGTGAAGAACAATCGCTTTGCTGCCTGGCATCTGGGTATCAGCGGGCGCCCGCTGCCCACCTTGGGCTATCGCCTGTTAGCATCGTGGCACGACGGTCTGGGCACCTATCTCATGCCTTACACCCATCGGCGCCACAACACGAGCCTGTTGGCAGAGGCCACTTGGCAGTTTGCTCCGCAATGGAGCCTGACAGGTGCCTTCGGAGCCGACTTTGGTTCTATCCGCGGCGACAATGCCGGTATCCAGTTCACCCTACGTAAATCAGGAATCTTAAAAATAAAGTGATGAAGCATTTCCCCTTATATTTTATAATAGGTGTAGCCCTGCTGTTGTCGGGGTGCAACCTCGAGACCTCAGACAATGGCGACCTGGACGGCTATTGGCATCTGGTGCGTGTAGACAGCCTCGCCACAGGCCAGTATGCCGACCTTTCCGAGACACGTGTCTTCTGGGGCTTCCAGGTGCGGCTTCTGCAAGCCATCGACCATGACCACGACGCAAACCACTACGGCTATCTGTTCCGCTTTGAGCATAAGGGGCAGACCCTTCGCATCTACGACGGTCACAAGCACGACCGTGCCAATGGCGATATTCTGGTGGAGGATGTCAGGGAAATCACGTCGTTGGGCTTCAACTCGCTCGACGACCATTTCCATGTTGAGCAGTTGAGCAGCGACCGTATGGTGCTCAGGGATGATGTGCTGCGACTGTGGTTTGAGAAGATGTAGCGGCTTCAGAACTTCCGTCCGAAGATGATGCTCAGGAAGGTCTGCCATAGTATCTTTGCGTCCATCCAGAGTGTGTGGTGCTCCAGATAGTACAGGTCCATCTCAAGGCGTTTCAGCATCTTTTCCATGGTGTCGGTATATCCGTTGTGCAAGGTGGCATAGCTGGTAACACCTGGGCGTAGCGCATAGAGTTGTTCATACCGTGGGTCGTGTTCCAAAATTTGCCGGATAAAGTATTTCCTTTCCGGTCGTGGACCCACGAAAGCCATATCGCCGATAAGTACGTTCCACAGTTGGGGCAGCTCGTCCAGATGGTGGCTGCGCAGGAATCGCCCGATGCGTGTCAGCCGAGGGTCGTCCTCCTGTTGTAGCAGTTCTTTGCCCTCCTTCTCTGCGTCTACCACCATACTCCTGAATTTATAGATATAGAACGGCTTTCCTCCCAGTCCGATGCGCTCTTGCTTGTAGATAGCCGGACCGCCTCCAACCTTAATCGCTATATAACAGACGAGGATAAGTGGCGAGAAAACGATGAGGCAAAGTAAGGCTATGAGCAGGTCGAGCGTTCTTTTCATGATGTCTGGTCCAGTTGTTCGTATATCGAGTTTTTGCTTTTGTATTCGGGCACTATCTCCTTCATCTTCTGTACGGTCTTCATGTCGTCGAAGCGCTGGCTGATGGTGATGAGGTTGTCAATGTCACAGCACACATCGTTGTAGTTGTACTCCCGGACATTGGCTATGCGTATCTTCTCGTGGAACGAGGGCTTGGTGGTCTCGGCCTGGTTCAGCACCTCCTCATACAGTTTCTCTCCAGGGCGCAGACCTGTATAGACAATCTCTACATTCTTGGCATTGCTCAGCTTGATCATGCGCATGGCGAGGTCGGCAATCTTCACCGGCTTGCCCATGTCGAAGACGAAGATTTCGCCCCCCTTGCCCTTCGTGCCAGCCTCGAGTACCAGTTTACAGGCTTCAGAGATGAGCATGAAGTAGCGGATGATGTTGGGGTCGGTGACCGTCACCGGACCACCGTTCTTGATTTGCTCCTTGAACAGAGGGATGACCGATCCGTTCGAGCCCAGCACATTGCCAAAGCGCGTGGTGACAAACTGTGTGATGCCCAATACCAGCCCGTCCTTGATGGCCTTGTCGAGGCTCTGTACGTAGATTTCGCAGATGCGCTTCGAGCAGCCCATGACGTTCGTCGGGTTCACCGCCTTGTCCGTGGAGATCATTACAAACTTCTTCACGTAGTATTTCACGCTGAGGTCGGCGATGACCTTGGTGCCATAGACATTATTGTGTACGCTCTCGCTGGGGTTGTCCTCCATCATTGGCACATGCTTGTAGGCTGCTGCATGGAACACATAGTCGGGTTTCAATTTTTTGAAGATGGCTTCCATGCGCTTCTTGTTGCAGATGCTGGTGACGATGGTGTGTGCCTCTATCTGGGGCCACTCCTTCTGCATCATCAGCCGCATGTCGTGCATCGGGGTCTCAGCCTGGTCTACGAGTATGAGCGACGCAGGCTTCAGCTTGGCTATCTGCTTCACCAGCTCGCTGCCGATGCTGCCTGCGGCTCCTGTCACCATGATGTTGTAGTTGGCTATCTGTGCCTCCATCGACTGCATGTCCACCTGTATCTCGTCGCGCGGCAGCAGGTCTTCGATGCTGATTTCCTGCAGTTGGGGGGTGATGTCTGCATGGTCCTCTTCACGCTCACTGTCCCACTCCTTGGCCTGTTGGGTGATATAGATGTGGATGCCAGCCTTAATCAGCTCGTCCTGCAGGTGCTCGTTATTGCGGAATGCTGCAGCACGATAGGGCGAAATAATGAGCGCCTCAATGCCTTCGTCTATCATCGTCGGTATGAGCATGTCGTCTAACCGATGCACGCGCACACCCATCAGTATCTTATCTTCTTCCGTCTTGTCGTCCGAGACAAAGCCTTTCAGGTCGAAACGCATGGGCTTTTCGTTCCTGATATGCTTGGCGATGGCAATGCCGCCGTTCTTGACACCATAGATATAGGCATACTTCGAATCGATGCTGGCTAACGAGATGTCGTAGACAGTCTTCACCGCAATGCGCACCATCCATAGCAGACAGGTGGCAAGCACAGTGGCTACCAGGATGTGAATCGGGCGTATGTAGACAAACGTTCCATAGTCTTTCAGCAGCATTTCTGCACACAGCGTCAGTGCCATACCTGTCAGCATGGCGTATCCCACCTTCTTCAGGTCTACAAACGAAGAATAGCGCAAGATGCCTGAGTAGGTGCGAAACACCTTGAATCCGATGGCACAGAGCACCGTGTAGAAGGCAATATTCCCCACCAGATATTCTATTACGCGTAGCGTGTCCTTACCGCTGTTGAACTGCTGATAGACAAACAGGTAGCTGAAGAAGACAATGGCACAGTCCATGAGGAAGATGCACCAAAAAGGGAGTGAGCGCTTGTTGAAGTACCAGTCGGCCAACTTGTTCAGGCTGCCAAGGCTGGCAATGCTCTTGAAAGTAAGGAATATAATCTTGAAATACTCCTTGACGCTCCTGTTCCTGATGTATTTCATGTTGAGCTTAATCTTGTCGGGCATGACTTTTTCTACATAGACCTTGTCAGGATGGGTAGAAGCGCCAAGTATCTCGTTCTCGTTGACATACTCGATACTGGCATAGTCGGTGATGCCTGGCTTGACGCTCAACACCTTTCGTTGCTCGTCGGTATATAGGTCTACATACTTTCTGACTTCTGGTCGTGGTCCCACTAAGCTCATGTCGCCCTTCAGCACATTAAACAGTTGGGGCAACTCGTCCATTTTGTATTTGCGGATGAAGTAGCCTATTCGGGTGATGCGCTCGTCGCGTTCGCCGATGGTGATAAGGCCTTGTTTGTCCGACCCCGTTCTCATGCTTCGGAACTTATAGAGCCCGAAAGGCTTTCCGTCCTTTCCGATACGCTCCTGACAATAGAATCCTCCTCCCCGGCTTTCTATTCGGATGAGCAGGTAGAGTATCAGAAACAGTGGCAATAGAACAATCAGTCCCAGAGTAGAGAACAATATGTCAAAAAACCTAATCACTGACAATCTCCTTGAAATTAGTGAGTATATATTCCACTTGCTCGTCTGTCAGTCTTGTATGCAGGGGAAGTGTGATTTCGTTTGCAAACTGCTGATAAGCGTTAGGATAGTCGTTGATGCTAAATCCCAGGTTCCTGTAGGCAGTCAGCAGGGGAAGGGGTTTGAAGTGTACATTGCAGGCTATTTCGCGCTCTGCCATCTTCACTATCACGTCGTTGCGGTACTGACTGTCGTGTCCTATTAGACGCACCTGATAGAGATGCCCCGAAGAGGTGTGATCACTGGTATAGTGGCTGCGCAATTGCAGATTTAAGCCCTTCAGTGCCTCATCGTAGCGCTCTATCAGCTCCTTCCGACGGGCCAGCATCTGCGGGTAACGCTTCATCTGCACCAACCCGATAGCTGCCGTTAGGTCGGTCATATTGCTCTTGTAGGCTGGCGTTAATACGTCATATTCCCAGGCTCCCAACTGGGTTTTCGCCAAGGCATCCTTGCTTTGTCCGTGGAGCGAGTTCAACTGGAACTGCCGATAGAGCCATTCGTTGTCGATGTCTGCGCGGGCTACCCATGTCAGCGCTCCTCCTTCTGCAGTGGTAAAATTCTTGACCGCATGAAAGGAGAACGAGGTAAAGTCACTGACGGAGCCTATCATCTTTCCGTTCCAACTGGCTCCGAAGGCATGGGCTGCATCGTCCACTACGATGACGCGCCCATAGGACTCCTGTAGCGCATTGGCTGGATGAAACAGTGAGCGCTTGCTCTCTACCACCTCCATCACTCTGTGATAGTCGCACGGTACACCGCCCAGGTCGACGGGGATGATAACCTTCGTACGCTCTGTGATGGCATCGGCCAGCAGGTTGTAGTCCATCTCGTAAGAGTCCTTTTGGGTGTCCACCAATACAAGTTTTGCTCCTACGTGACATACGGGACTTGCTGTGGCAGTATAGGTATAGGCAGATGTAATGACCTCATCGCCAGGGCCTACGCCAAGGATGCGGAGGATTGCCTCTAAACATGCTGTTGCCGAACTCTGGCAGACGGCTTTCGGAGCCTCACAGTATTCGGCTATCTGACGTTCAAACTCCTTGGTTCGAGGACCAGTGGTAATCCATCCTGACAGTAGTGCTGCACGCACCTCGTCAGCTTCCATTTCTGTGATATCGGGAGGGGAGAATGATATTTTCATATTGTTATTATCGGTTAGGTTTTACTTGAAAAGATTTCTTGCATATTATTTTAATAAGTCCACACAGATAACCGTAGCCATAGCTTAGGTGGACATTCAGGAACACATAAGGCATGAGCAGTGTGACGACGGGCTTGCCAGTGCGTATGGCTCCCATGCATCCTACCACAAGGGCAATGAAGAGGTAGAGCAGCAATACGGCGATGTAGACGCTGCGTATCCAGGGCGAGAATATGCTCAGCACTCCGCCCACCATCAGCCCGATGAGAAATAGTAGCGGGAAGAACTGGCGGATGGTGGCCGGTGCACCCAGCTTCTTGTTCACCAAGGGTTTGTAGAGCCCGTACTGGTAGTACATCTGTCGCATCTTGCGGATGGAGTCGCGGGCTGTGTAGTTGATAATCACCTGAGGAATTAGGAATATCTTTCCACCCTTGTTGAGCAGGCGCCCGTTGAACTCATCGTCCTGATTGCGCACCAAGTCGGTGTCGAAGAGTCCGGTCTTCTCAAACACCTCTCGCTTATAACAACCGAAGGGCACTGTGTCGGTTTCCATGATTTCCGAGGCCCCAATCTTGTGCATTGACCCGCCAACACCGAAAGGATGGCTCGACGCCAGCGCGATGGCCTGGCAGATAGCGGTGTCATTGGCGGGCTGTGTATTCCACACGCCTCCCACGTTGTCGGCATCCAACTCATAGAGATACTTCACCAACTCAGAGACGTAGTTCGTCGGATAGACGCAGTGGCCGTCGATGCGCATCACCACTTCGCCTGTCGACTCCTCCACGCCTTTGTTGAGGGCGTAGGGCACTACTTGCTGGGGATTGTCGAGCAGATGGATGTGGGGATAAGCCTTGGTATATTTTTCAATCAATTCCCTTGTCCGGTCGGTGCTTCTGCCGTCTATAAACAGCACCTCAAGACTATCTGTCGGATAGTCTTGTGCAATAATAGACTTGACGCACCTGTCGATAAACTTTTCTTCGTTGTAGACAGGGCATATAATAGATACTTGATGAACGTTCATTACTTATATAACGCTATATTTTCAGAATCAGTGTGCAAAGGTACGACTTTTTTTTGTGATTGCGCCTAAAAACGATGTAAACTTTGCGGGAGTATTATCCCACATAAAGTTTTAAAAAGTGATGCAACTGATGTCATTTTGCAACACTCGCTGATAGTCAACGTGTTGCGCGTGACAAAATGGTGGCAAAATGGCAAAATAGGCTTGGAAATGCTGCGTCAGACACCTGTTTTCGTTGCAAAACCAGCTGTAAACCCATGAAAATAGCCCCGATTTGGGGCTGTTTTCAGGTTGATTCTTTCTGTTGGACAAGGTATTCCGTGCCATAGCGGGTTCGTTTTCGCTTCAACTGGTCGATGTTGGTGAGGAAGCGGCCGAAGGAACGGATGTTTCCGTTGCGGATGGCCGAGCCCGCCTTGCGCTTGATGGCGGAGAAGATGGCGGCTGTCGTCATGTACTGTCCGTCCTCGTCGTGCTCAGGGATGGCGAAGCACTCGTGGAAGAACATCTCCTCGGGCGACAGCATCTGGAACTGGCGGTTGGAGTCGATGAGCTGTCGTGTCTGCTCGTCGTTCAGCCAGTGGGGCTCTTTGTGGTCGAGCAGCCACATGGCCTGGGCATAGAGCTGGTCGTAGGGGATGGGTGCCGACATGTCGATGGGGCCCGTCACCTCGATGCCCATGAAGCGCCGGCTGCCCGTGGGGTCTGACAGGATGTCGGTCATGTTGCTGGTGGCAATGAAGGAGGCCAGACGGGGGAACTCCTCGACATGCTTGCCGTAGGGGCGCTTCACCTTGACGGATACCAGTTGTACGAGGTTTTTCAGGAATCCGTCCTGCACCGTGGGCGATATCTGGTTAAACTCGTCGAGGTTGATGAGTAGAAACTGGCTCATGGCCTGCAGAACGGACTTCCGCTCGGAGAGCACCAGGCTGTCTGTATATCCCCACTGCAAGTCGTAGGGTATCAGCGACTTGCAGAATGTAGACTTGTTGTATCCCTGCTTCGAGATGAGCAGCGGCACCATTGCGTTGCCATAGCGGAAATTCCTGCCCAGCCACTGCGACACCATGCCTAAGAACCAGGTGCGGAACCACAGCTGCCAGTGGGGATTCTTGGTGGGCACCCGGTGCGCCATGTCGGCTATGTAGTCGTGGCCGTCCCACTTGTCGTAGAGCGACCAGAGATAGTCCTGTACCGGGTTGTAGCGTTTCACGCGGTCGGACTTCAGATAGCGGTTCACGTCCTTGTCCCAGACGTTCAGTCCGGCCAGTCGGGCTTCCATCGCCATGCCGTTCTGCGCCCGCTCGTCTACGGGTCGCCATCCGTAGTGCCATTTCTCCTTTGAGCGGTATTCCACGTATCCCATGATCTCGTTCGAGCGGAAGGCATAGTGCTGCTCCATGAAGTCGATGAGCCGGCGGGTGGTCTGCATCACCTTGTCGGCAGCGTCGTCGGCAGGCTCTTCTGTCGCGGTGCTGTTCGTCGTCATGGTGGCGTTGGCGTCGGGCATCGCCACGTCGGCAGGTATCCGCAGGGCAATGGCATCCTCGCGGTAATAGGGGTGCTCGTCGACGGTGGTGCGGAATCCTGCATGCAGCAGCTGCTGTTCCTGGCTGCGCACGGCAGGCATCACCGACACGCTTTCGCTCGTCTTGGCCATGCTCAGGATGGGTTCATACAGGCGGCAGAGTAGGGGGTAGACCTGCTGGCAGTAGGCCTCCATCTCCTCTTCCGTCTGGGGCAGCGAGCCGTCGGGGCGGCATGTCTTCACGATAATCTTCACGGAGCGCAGGCTGCTTCCTGTCAGGGCGGCGAAGGTGCAGGGCAGGATGGCCGCCATGCGCTTCACCTCTTCGGCCTCGTTGCGCTCTCTGAGTGTTTCCACCGTGAGTGTCAGCAGGCCGGTGAACGCTTTTGTAGTCAGCGTGCCCTCGGCCGTCTGTCGCATCTCCGCCGAGGGGTAGACGTAGGGCAGCCGGTGGAGGTTGGCATAGGTGGTGTACGACGCTGCATACATCACGTAGTCACGCAGGTGTTCAATGTCGTTATGGCGGTTGTCCGCCTGCATCTTCTTCATCAGCACCTCGGCCTTGATGGTCTTGACGTGCTGCTTGTTCTTCTTGTCTGTGCGTATGATGGTTATTTTCATAGTCTGTTGCGTTGTTAATGGTGATACGTATTGCGTTGAAAGTTCCAGGGGGTGGAATGTTTCGTTCCATGCCATGGAACGCTTTGTTCCACCCCCTGGAATAAATATTGCGTCGGCATCCTCATGTGATATCGTAGCTGGTGATGTAGTGATCGAAGGGTCTCTCGACGGGACAGCCCATGTCTGCCAGCATCTTCTTGATGTCCTCCTGCTGGGCAGGCGACAGCTTGCGGGTGCCGTCGTGGTAGCGGTAGTAGGTGCCCACACTGCCCAGATAGGCCCTAATCTTCCGCCTTACCGTTGCGTGCAGATGGTGGGGGATGTGGGCATGCATGGCATTCAGCCCCCATGCCAGTTCCACCTTCTCCGAGGTGCGGTAGTAGCGGCACTTGCCGTCCTGCAATGCTGAGGGATAGACGGTCAGGCCCATCGTGCGCTTCTTGCTGATTTCTGCACCTGCGGCATAGCGCAGGCACTCGCCACACTGTGGGCACTCCTTGTTGAAACAAACCAGATAGTAGGATGGATCAACGTCTAAATGAAACAAATCTTTTTCCATGATATTTAAATTGTTAGGAATAATAATGATTAAAACAATGCAAAGATACAAAATAATTAGCAAAAATGCAAGTTTTCGGAGCTTTTTTTTGCCGTTTTTAGTGCATAATTTTCTGCTTTTAGCGCGTTTTTTTCATGTTTTTAGGCTTTTGGGGTGCCGATTTTGCCATTTGCCACCATTTTGCCACACGCAACACGCTGACTATCAGCGAGTGTTGCAAAATGACATCAGTTGCATCACTTTTAAAAACTTCATGTAGCAGTTCATGTGTTTTTCTAAATCAGTGTGCAGAGGTACTACTTTTTTTCTTATACTACGCTTTTTCCCGTTTTTTATGCTTACCTTTGCACCCAAAACGAGAAGAAGATGAATAAACTGGAGGCATTTGTCTATGAACGGGTCAAGAACAACTACGTGTTGAAGGATATGATCCGCAATATCTATCAGGGTTTCTATGATTTGCTGCCTAATTATGATTCCTGGTTTATCAACGAGCCTGTAGTGGCGGAAAACTGTTACTATGGTTTCCATGACGTGAAGCCTTTCGGCAGGGATAACCGCTTGTTGCTGGCCAATCGTCTCATGATCCCTCTGCGTATGCCTGCTAAGGATGATGCGCTGGAGGTGGGCTATCTCTCAGGCGAGAAATACTCACAGTGGCATAAATTGTCAGAAACCCGTGCGTGGAATTATCATAAGGGCTGCAGGTTGCAATGGGTCGGCGATGCGCGTGTCATTTTCAATACGTGCGAAGGCGGACGACTGAATGCCACGATTTGCGACTTGTCAGGAACAGAGAGATATCTGGTGAATTGGCCTGTTGATAGTGTGAGCCCTGACGGGCGGCTGGCTTCTTCTTTCAGTTATGGACGGTTGGAGAAACTGATGCCAGGCTATGGTTATGCCATAGGCGACGATGAAGCCTGTCTGGAGGAATATACCCCAAGTAGCACAGGTCTTTATCTGATTGACCTGCAGAAGAATGAGCGTCGTCTGCTCATCGACTTGAAGCGTCTTGCCGCTATTCAGTCAGAAGCCGATATGGCTGGGAAATACCATTTCGTGACCCATACGGAGTTCTCACCTGACGGGCGATACCTCGCTTTCCTGCACCGTTGGTATAACGGTACGTTCCAGCGTACCCGACTGATAGTGTGTGATTTGCAGACTAACGAGTTTCATGTCTCTCCGACTACAGGCATGGTGTCTCATTATGTGTGGAATGCCCGCAACGGAATAGTTGCTTACTGCCGTATGGAGGATATCGACTCCCATGTCTATTTCTCTGGCCCTGACATGCGTGAATGGAAGCGTTGCGGATATCCGAAACTGAACTCTGACGGCCATCACCACTTTATTGACGACGATACATTCGTTGTAGACACCTATCCTGACAAATACCGCCATATGAAGTTATGGAAGGTCAGTATTGCGACTGGCGAGGTCACTCTGCTCGCTGACGTGAAGAGTCTCAAGCAGTTTGTCAATCCTGATGATAATCATAACTGGAAGTGCGACCTGCATCCCCGCGTCAGTGCCGATGGCACTCTCGTCTGTTTTGACTCTACCCACACGGGCAGACGCAGCCTCTGTGTGATGCGGATTCAGTAGAATTCGCGGATGATATACTGCATGGCTTCGTAGTTGCAGCGGCAGTAGAAGTGGTGGCTCATCTTCCCAGTGGAGGCATGTTCCGTGTCGGTGACCTTGATGTCGGGCACATAGGTAACCCTTAAACCGCCCTTCTGACACTGCTCTGCCAGATAGATTTCTTCGCAGAACAGGAATACGGGATAGTTGATTTTTCCGCAGCGTTCGAAATATCTCTTAGTAAGGATGATGAAGGAACCGTGACCTGCATAGATGTCTCCGGCGGGATGGCTCTCGAATTTCTTCTTCCGATAGAGCGTCTTTGTGTAGATCGTGTCGAGAATCGGAAACTGATAGAAGGTGCGCAGTATTTGTAGTTTGCGTAGCGAGTAGCGGTTAAGAATCTTAGGATTGCGGTCTCGCTGCTCTGCATTCGACCATATCCGGGGGGCTATCCAGCCAATATCCCCTGCGCAGTCGTAGGTAG
The DNA here is from genome assembly GCA_002342415.1 of Prevotella sp. UBA2456. Lineage (GTDB taxonomy): Bacteria > Bacteroidota > Bacteroidia > Bacteroidales > Bacteroidaceae > Prevotella. Next base: position 61,525 of record DDPY01000045.1, read on the forward strand.
CCAGTCTTTCGAAGAAGTCTTCATCCACCATCAGGTCTACATTGCTCAGAATGCAATAGTCGTAGACCGTCACATCTACCTTGTCCATCTCCCGTTTGATGCCGCCGAAGTAGCCGGGATTGTCGTCTCTGGTGTTGCGGGCCACAAATATATCGAGCGTGACTTTGTCCGCAGCCTTCGCTGCCGCCTTCTCGAGAGACGACTGATATTGCTCTAACTCCTTGTCGGAATTGAATGTTACACAGAATATTGCTATACGTTTCATGCTTTTCTAATAATATGCCAGATGGCGTAAGATAAGAATCCCTGCAGTATGGATACACCAGCGTAGGCCCAGGCAAATTGGGCGAGGGTAGTACTAAGGCCAAATGCCACGACCATAGCTGCAAGGCAGATTCCAAGGATAATTGTATTATAAGGGATGACGCTGACGGCATCTATGGGGTTACGGTAGAGCAGGTAGATGGCTTGGGGCAGTATCGACAGGATCATGATGCGCGTTACATCAGAGGCCGCCACGTAACTATCTGCAAAGAGAAGTCGGGTGAGAAACTCGGTGAACAGGAGTAAGGTGGCAATAGCCAGCAATGAGGCCCCGAGATAGAATAGTGCCAAGCGATTGATAAGCCGGTTTGCTTTGCTTAGTTCATGCTTGGCGATGCACTCCGATACGTAGGGCAGCAGGATGATGCCCATGAAGGAGAATACGGGGGTGACCATCGTGACGAAGGTGATGCCCACGGAGTAGTAGGCAGTGGACTGCAGCCCCTGGGTATTGCTAATGTAAATGAGGGGGAATGCTGCCAGCGAGAACAGAAAGAAATCTGCCATGAGGCGTCCTGACGAGTACTTGACGATGGTTTTCAGATGCGTTGAGATTGGAGAATCAGGCGTAGAGACGGGGAACAGACTGTTGCGTCTCTGCCACAGTTCCCTGCCAAGGAAGAACGATACCAGCAGGGACGTGATGATGAGCCAGGAGACGAAAACGTTGGAGACCGTCAGTACTGGCAGGAGTATCAGCGGCAGCACGATAGCCAGTTGCACTGCAAGTTGGGTGCCGTTGTACCATTTGAAGTCGCCTGTACCACGATAATAGGCGTAAACCACTTGTGCCATCGCCAGTGCAAAGGCGTAGCCCAGAGCCACGAGCAGCAGCCCCATATTGTCAGATTGCCCAATGATGTAATGCTGCATCTGGCCGGAGAATAGCATGCAGCCGGTGAACACCGTGAGCGATACACCTATGATGTATATTAAGGAGGCACTGAGCAGAGGAACTATTCTTTTAGGTGGACTGTCATGACGATAGAGCGGGATATAGCGGGGAAGGGCAATGCCTACACCTGCCAACATCACGAAGGAGAGTACCTGCACGGAGCGCTTCACGACGTTATACTGTCCGAAGTCATCGATGCTCAGGCGGCTGGCCAGCAGTTTAGTGACGGCAAAGGAGCAAAGCATGATGGTGATTTGCAGCGCGAATGTCCAGACGATATCCTTGCCCATGCCGGAATTGAGTTTCTTCTTGATCAGATTCAGCATACGGCAGTCTCTTTTTGCAGGAAGCGGAATAGGAAATATAACAAGAAGAACATGGCCAAATAACTGGTATAGGCATAGAATGAAGCCACAAATGCCCACATCAGGTAAGCAAATATTGCAATGACAATTACCTGATTTAAGAATGTATTACGGTGCGTAATAACATTCTTCAGCGAATAGTGAGCAGCAACCCCCATTATGAACATAACGACCATCGTGCCAGCCTCGCCAAAATCCTCAACCAGGGGACGGAAAATGGTGTATATATTTGATATACCATAGAAACCGTTTTTCCCAATGTTAAGATATTCAGGATATATGCCCTGCACACGCTCTTCTATCCCCAAAAGGTTGGATATACCCATAAACGTCTTGCTTCCCCATGCCAATTCTGTAGGTATATACGTGGTGTACCACATGTCTACACAGTGCATATGGCCTAAGGCATATGTGATAAACTTTTCGCTAATGTCAAGGATGGTTTTTTCACTAATCTCGCCTGTACGGAATACCATTGACACAAACAGAATGAAAAAGAAAATGAGAATGATGATGACAAAGCGAAGTATCGTATTCAACTTTAAACGAATCGGCAGGCCGTAACTGTAACTGCAGACGATATAACTTGCAAACCAAAGAAAGAAGGAGGTCATCATTCCCATCTTCATTGATTGTGTTAATGCGATAAATGTTCCAGGCACCAATGTCAGGATACAGAGTGCCTTGTTCAATTTCCCGGATAACCGGTAGCAAAAACCGCCAACAGCAGGTGCAGCATATGAGAAAATCAGGAAAAACTGATTGATTACACTATATGCTTCCCCAGTATAGTAACGGTCTTCTGCAATGGACTTATTCATGTTTAGCAAATCCTGCATACTAAGCAGTGCTTGAAGACTAAAGCCATGAAGGGCTATAGAATAGATGGGGTTGACAATGGCTCCTGCAATAAGTATGAGCAGCATTGGCATGACTCTGTTTTTTCTTAATTCAAGTTTGATTCCTGATGGTTCTGGCCAATAGAATGCTTCACAGAAATATGAGCCCAGCACAAAGACCGTGACTCCTAAGATCATGAAGATACAGCCATAGTAGCGGAGTTCAATATAGTTTTGTAATAATAATGTGGCTACGGCAAAAAATATCCACATGGCAGCAAAGATACCTGCCGGCTCCAGTCGCAGAATGTATTTCCACGACAGCAGGAGCAGGCCGATGATCAGTACTACGATGAAGAATGTCATGCCTAAGCCTTGATACTACGAAAGTTTCCGGTTACGCTCCCTCACGAAAATGGTGCAGGCTGGGCAGAAGAGCCCCAGTAGCAGTGAAATGAGAATGGTGGTGGCTTTGGATGGCGAACTTTGCTTCTTCACACCTAATGGTGGCGTGAGCACGCGCACGTCGCTCTTCAGTGCCTTGGCCATGCGGGCCTCCTCGCGCTTCTGCAGCAGGAAGGCATACACCTCGTTGAGCACCTTCCAGTCGCGCTCGTCGGTCAGCCCGCCGACAGCCTTCATCGGTGCTGTCGACAGCATCTGCCGACCCTCCTGACGCTTGGCATCCACGGCCCTAAGCTGTATCTGTAGCTGCTTGATGGCATTCTCAGCCGAGACGAGCACGGCATCGTGCATGGCGCCTAACTGCTTGTCCAAGTCGGCCACCAGGGGATTGTCCTTGTTGCTGCTGGCAATAAGCTTGGAACGCTTCAACTGCAGGGCGTTATACTCGGCCACTTGCTCCTGCAGCCCCTTGTTCTCGCTGATGAGCAAGGCGGGGAGCAACTGGTCTTTCTTAGACTTGTCGCGCAGATAGTCGCGGATGGCCTGTGCCACATATAGCTGTCCGCTCAGTTCCATGTGGGCGGTGGAGATGTCCTTGGCACTCTCGGCATACACTTTCGACATCACCTCCAGGTCGGGCATCAGCGTCTTGCTCTTGTATTCGCCCACGCGCTGGTCGAGGGTCTTCAGTTCTGACTCCAGCGAGTACAGGCGCTCTTCGACATATCGCGACGAGATTTCCGTCTCGCGGTCTTTGTCCTCGTTGGTCTCCTTGCGGTATTCGGCAATGATGGCGTTGATGATGTCGACCGCACGCTCCTTCGACTTGTCTTTACAGCTGATGTCGATGATGGAGGCATCGCGGCTGCTGACGGCCAGATTGAGCGACGTTTTCTTCAGCCGCTCTACCGTGGCCATGAGCTCGGTACGCTGCACGGTGATGGTTACCTCGTCGTCCTCTAAGTTCTTCAGGTAGGGGGTGGCGGCAATGTGTATCTTGCCGACAGACGTCTGGAAGTCGCTGTTCACACGGCCCGACAGTTCGTCGTCGTATTTATCATCGTTCTTCTTCAGTTTGTACAGGCGCACCTCGCCATTCTTCTTGAGGTCTATCTTCAGGCGCACGTCGTCCTCGTCGGTGATGTTCCGGAAGTCCACCGTGATGGGCAGCGTCTTGCCGTAGAGGTCTTTGTTGCGGATGCCTTTGATGGTATAGGTGATGTCCAGATGCAGCTGCTTCACCACGTTCAGCATGAGCCAGGGCGACTGCATGGCATAGAGCTCGTTATAGACGTTGGAGGAGCCGAAACCCATGAATCCGCCCAGCTCGGCCAGTCCGCCTAATTGTCCCATGATGCCGCTCATGCCGCCGTCCTCCTTGATCAGGATTTGGGCCTTGCGGGTATATTTGGGGGGAGTTACTACGAGGTAGACGATGGCTAGCAGCAGGCACGCTGCTACCGAGGTGGCAAACCATTTCCACTGGCGTATGCAGTGTAGGAGGTAGTCTTTGATATTCATATAAACGATGATGTTTCTTATTTATTAGTATGGCTGTGGTAATAGACTCTTTGGCTGCTTTATTTGAAGATGAGCACGGAGAGGGTGGCAAGCACCGACAAGGCTGACAGCCAGAAGGATGCCGTTGTCACCTCGCTGGCATTGGCCGTTGACTGGCGGCGGCGGTAGTTGTTGGGCTTTACGTAGATGACGTCGCCCTGCTGGATATAGTAGGCAGGCGACTCAAGGATGTCTTTGCCGCTCAGCATGTTCACCACATACGTATGGCGCTCGCCGTTCTGCTCGCGCATCACTATCACGCTGTCGCGCATGCCATAGAGTGTCATGTCGCCCGCAGAACTCAGGGCTTCGACAATGGTCACCTTGTCCTTAGTGATGGAGAATCGGCCCGAGTGGTTGGTCTCGCCCAGCACTTGATAGCTCAGATTCATGAACTCGATGGTGACAACGGCATTGGTGGCGATGTTGCCTTCTTCCAGTTTCTGCTTGATGAAGGCGGCAGCCTCTTCACGGTTCATGCCTGCCAGATGCAGCTTGCCCAGGAGGGGAAAGTCTATATCGCCCTTGCTGTCGAGGGTATAGCCTGAGGTGCCGCGGCTCTGACTCAGCGACATGCCCTCGGCATAGCCGATGGTATGCGACGACACGGGCAGGTTGAGCATGTTCGACAGTTCCGTCGACTTGGTGTTCACCACGATGGAGATCATGTCCATGGGCTGCAGGGCGATGCCCTTGTAGTTGGCGAGCTTCAGAATCTGTCCGTCGGTGAGGTCTTGGAAGTAGACGATATTCTTCGGTGTCGAACAGGCTGTGAACAGGAGTCCGACAATGGTCAGCTTGATGGCATTGAGAATCTTCATGTATCTATTTTCTTTTATTCGGTTTTGTATTTGTTTAAATAATGTAACGCGCTTGCGTACTTCTTTATTGTAGGCCGTATGGGTGAAAATGGCCTACGGCCTGCAAAATTACACTTTTTTTCGCAAATAACATGAGAAAAGGCAAAAATAATTTGTCGGCTGTCAGGGGACGAAGCGGTTGAGGGCTTCCACGATGGCGGTGGCTTCGTGGAGCGTGAGGGCGGGACTCATGGGCAGGCTGAGCTCTTGCTGATGTATCAGTTCGGTCACGGGGAGTGACAGTTCGGCCCATTCCTTGTAGCACTGCTGCCGATGGGGCGGGATGGGGTAGTGAATCTGGGTCTGGATGCCCTGGTCGGCAAGGTATTGCTGCAGGCGGTCGCGCCGGGGCGAGAGGATGGGGAAGAGGTGGTAGACATTCTGGGCATCGTCCATCCGGCGGGGGAGCGAGACGAGGGGATGGCTGATGTGGTCGTAGTAATAGCGGGCAATGTTCTGTCTCTGGCGGTTGTCGTCGTCGAGATGGCGCAGCTTCACGTCGAGTACGGCGGCCTGCAGCTCGTCGAGTCGGCTGTTGCGACCTTTATAGTGGAACACGTATTTGCGCTCGGAGCCGTAGTTGCCCAAGGCTCTGATGCAGTCGGCCAGCTCATGGTCGTCGGTAGTCACGGCTCCGGCATCGCCCAGCGCACCCAGGTTCTTGGTGGGATAGAAACTGTGGCCGGCAGCATGGCCCAGCGAACCCGTGTGCCGGCCTTCGTACAGGCAACCGTGGGCTTGGGCATTGTCCTCCACCAGTTTGAGCTGGTAGTGCTGGCAGAGCTTTCCGATGCGCTCGGTATAGGCACAGCGGCCGTAGAGATGTACCAGCATGATGGCGCGTGTCCGCGGGGTGATGGCCTGCTCGATGCGGCTGTCGTCTATCTCCAGGGTGTCGGGGCGCGGCTCTATGAGCACGGGCTTCAGCCCGTTCTCGGTGATGGCCAGTATGGAGGCGATATAGGTGTTGGCAGGCACGATGACCTCGTCGCCGGCTTTCATCAGTCCCAGCTCCAGATAGGCTCTGAAGATGAGCGTCAGGGCATCAAGGCCGTTGCCTACGCCTACGCAATGTCGGGTGCCGATGTAGTCGGCATAGTGCTGTTCGAAGCGTGCAGTGGCTTCGCCCTGCAAGTACCATCCCGAGGCTATCACCTCGCTCGTGGCTTTTGCTATCTCCTCAGCATATCGTTGAGTGACGGCTTTCAGATTATAAAACGCTATCATGCCTGCAAAGTTACGAAAAGTTTTCGATTCTTACGTCTGCCTGCTGCAAAAATATAGTGAAAAGCCTGCGTGATTCCCAAAAAATTGCTTACCTTTGCGGGCAAAACCTGTGTATTCGTATTATGGTAAAGAAATTAAAAAACCTCAGCCGGGATTGCATAGACTTTGGCAAGTCTAAGATAGAGCCCCTCTTTAACAGTCTCTTTTTCCCTACGTTACTGTCAATGGTGTTTGCTTCGTTTTATACTGTGGCAGACGGTATCTTCGTCGGACAAGGCGTGGGCAGCGATGCCCTGGCAGCCATCAATATCGCGGCTCCGGTATTCCTGATGACTACGGGCATTGCCCTGATGTTTGGCGTGGGCGTGTCAGTGGTGGCGAGTATTCATCTGTCGCAGGGCAACAACAAGGCTGCCAACCTCACCATCACACAGGCTTTTGAGGTGGCGACGCTGATGATGATCGTCGTGGCCTCGGCCATTTATTTCTATCGCATACCATTCTTGCGCCTGTTGGGGTGTACGGATGTGCTGATGCCGTTGGCACTCGACTATTTGGTGTGGATACTCCCCGGATGCGTGTGCACCATCACCCAGGTGATTGGCACGTTTGTCATCCGCATTGACGGCTCTCCCAAGTATGCTGCTTCGCTGGAGATTGTGCCTGGCCTGCTGAACATCTTCTTCGACTGGCTGTTTGTGTTCCCCATGCAGATGGGCGTCTCTGGTAGTGCCAAGGCATCGACGCTCAGCTGTGCCGTAGCCGCGGTGATGGTTGTATGCTATATGATTTTCCGTGCCAAGAACGTGCGGCTCCGCAGGTTTAGGCTCACCCTCACCAGTCTCTACCTGACGGGACGCAACACGGTCTATATGGTTCGCAGCGGCTTCTCCTCCATGCTTGGCGAACTGGCCATGACGGTAATACTGCTTGCGGGTAACTACGTCTTCATCAAAAACCTTGGCGAGGATGGCGTGGCAGCCTTCAGCGTGGCCTGCTTCCTATACCCGATGGTGTTTATGGTCAACAATGCCGTCTCCCAGTCGGCCCAACCCATCATCAGCTTTAACTATGGTGCAGGCAACGCTGACCGTGTGCGCCAAGCCTTCAGGCTCAGCCTGCGCACCTCCGCCATCTGTGGCATACTGGCAACAGCGGTGCTCATCCTCGGGACAAAGCCGCTCATCAGCCTGTTCCTGCATGAGGGCACCAACCCCTATGCCATAGCTGCTGACGGCCTCCCGCTGTTTGCCGCCTCTGCCATCTTCTTCTCGCTCAATGTTTCCATCATCGGCTACTATCAGGCTGTCGAGCAGAATACGCGCGCTATCGTCTACATGTTGCTCCGAGGGCTGGTATTCCTCATTCCGGCATTTATCCTGATGCCCATGCTCTTCGTTCCGCAGGGGCTGTGGCTCGCCGTTCCCGCATCAGAATGTCTGACGTTTGGCGTGATTCTGCTGTCCAGACCGAGGAAGCAGTAAGAGACTGAATATGACTATACAGGTGACATACAGGCGGACCAGAAGATTGTCAATGCGTATTGTGAAAAACGGCGATGTTCATGTGTCGGCGCCTATAGGTATGCCAAGGAAAGAGGTGGAGCGGTTTATTGAGGAACACCGCGAATGGATAACCGAGGCTCGTAAGAAGACCTGCGAGAATCAGCAGCGCAGGGCTGCGTTCTACCATCGGCTGCCTTTGCAGACACGGGCGCAGGCCGACGATGCATTGCAGAGGCTGAAGGCTCTGATAGAACCAATGGTGGAACGCCATTCGAAGGAAATGGGAGTAAAGCCCTCCTTAGTCTGTTACAAGGCGATGATTTCCCGTTGGGGGGTGTGCAATGTCAGGAACAAGTCCATCTGTTTCTCTGCCTACCTGCTGCTGTTGCCGCAGTGGTGTGTGGAGCATGTGGTGGTGCATGAGCTCTGTCACCTGCTGGAACCCAGCCACAATGCCCGTTTCCATGCCTTGATGGACAAGTACTACCCTCGTTGGAAGGAATCCCGTAAAGAAACGCGCAGAATCACAACCTAATTATATTCTCTTTCATGACCAGCGTCACCAGATTGACGGTGTTCCTGACGCCGAATTTGGCAAGTAGGCGCTTGCGATACCATTTGATGGTCTCGTCGCTGAGGCTGAGCTGCCGCGCTATCTGCGGATTGGTCTGTCCGTCGCAGATGAG
>DDPY01000008.1 GCA_002342415.1 Prevotella sp. UBA2456
TCCGGCGACGGCATGCAGCTGGCCGGAAACATCTTTTCTACGGTCTCGGCGACTGTAGGTAACGGTATCTCAACATTCCCCGACTATCCTGCCGACATCCGCGCCCCGCAAGGCTCGCTGACGGGGGTGAGCGGTTTCCAGGTGCACATCGGTGCCGGGCAGGTGTACACGCCTGGCGACAAGTGCGACGTGCTGGTGGCTATGAATGCTGCTGCGCTGAAGACGCAGTATCGCTATGCCAAGTCGGATGCTACGATCATCATCGACACCGACTCGTTCGGACCGAAGGATCTGGAGAAGGCTCAGTTCAAGACTGCCGACTATCTGGGCGAGATGGGCATTGACGCCGATCGCGTCATCCAGTGCCCGCTGACGCAGATGGTGAAGGACGCGCTGGCCGACTCGGGCATGGACAACAAGGCGGTGCTGAAGTGCCGCAACATGTTTGCGCTGGGTCTGGTGTGCTGGCTCTTCGACCGCGACCTGTCGCTGGTGGCCAACTACCTGAAGGAGAAGTTTGCCAAGAAGCCCCAGATTGCCGAGAACAACATCAAGGTGGTGCAGGCTGGCTATGACTACGGCCACAACACGCACTCGAGTGCTGTCAACGTGCGCCGCATCGAGACGCGTCACAAGGTGCCCGGCCGCTATATGGACATCACGGGCAACAAGGCTACGGCCTACGGATTCATTGCTGCTGCCGAGAAGGCGGGGCTGAAGCTCTATCTGGGCTCGTATCCCATCACTCCGGCTACGGACGTGCTGCACGAGCTGTCGAAGCACAAGTCGCTGGGTGTGACCACCGTGCAGTGCGAGGACGAGATCAGCGGTGCCGCCTCGGCCCTGGGAGCATCGTTTGCCGGTGCCCTGGGCGTGACCTCTACCAGCGGTCCTGGCATCTGCCTGAAGAGCGAGGCCATGAACCTGGCTGTCATCATGGAGCTGCCCTTGGTGGTGCTCGACGTGCAGCGCGGCGGTCCGGCTACGGGTCTGCCCACCAAGTCGGAACAGACCGACCTGCTGCAGGTGCTCTTCGGACGTAACGGCGAGAGCCCCATGCCCGTGCTGGCGGCTACGAGTCCTGCCGACTGCTTCGATGCTGCCTATCAGGCCTGCAAGATAGCGCTGGAGCACATGACTCCCGTCGTGCTGCTCACCGATGCCTATATCGCCAACGGCTCAGGAGCCTTCCGTCTGCCCGAGATGGACAAGCTCGACAGCATCAATCCCCCTTATGTTCCTGAGGAGCTGAAGGGCAAGTGGACTCCCTATATGCGTGCTGAGAACGGCACCCGCTACTGGGCAGTGCCTGGCCGCGAGGGCTTCACGCATATCCTGGGCGGTCTGGAGAAGGACTCGGAGACGGGTGCCATCTCTACCAACCCTGAGAACCACGACCTGATGACGCGTCTGCGCCAGCAGAAGATTGCCAACATCGAGGTGCCCGACCTGGAGGTGGTCGGCGATGCAGACGATGCCGAGCTGCTCATCGTGGGCTTCGGCTCCACCTACGGTCATCTGCATGCTGCGATGGACGAGCTGCGCGAGGGCGGCAGGAAGGTGGCTCTGGCACAGTTCAAATACCTGAACCCGCTGCCCAAGAACACCAGCGAGGTGCTGAAACGCTACAAGAAGGTGGTGGTGGCCGAGCAGAACATGGGCCAGCTAGCTGCCTACCTGCGCATGAAGGTCGACAACTTCGTGCCCTACAAGTTCAATCAGGTCAAGGGCCAGCCTTTCGTGGTAGAAGAGTTAGTCAACGCATTTGAGAACATTTTAAAGAAGTAAAAGCAATGAGTACATATACAGCAAATGATTTCAAGAAAGGCCAGCCTCGTTGGTGTCCAGGCTGTGGTGACCACTTCTTCCTGGCATCGTTCCACAAGGCTCTGGCAGAGATTGGCGTAGCCCCTTGGGATACGGCCGTCATCTCAGGTATCGGCTGTTCGAGCCGTCTGCCCCACTATATGGCCACCTACGGCATGAACACCATCCACGGCCGTGCGGCAGCAATCGCTACAGGCGCCAAAGTAGCCAACCCCAACCTGACCGTATGGCAGGTGAGCGGCGACGGTGATGGACTGGCCATCGGCGGCAACCACTTCATCCACGCCAACCGCCGTAACATCAATCTGAACATGATTCTGCTCAACAACCGTATCTACGGCCTTACCAAGGGTCAGTATTCGCCCACGAGTCCTCGCGGCTTCGTCTCGAAGTCGAGCCCCTACGGTACGGTGGAGGACCCGTTCCGTCCTGCTGAGCTGTGCTTCGGCGCACGCGGACATTTCTTCGCCCGTGCCGTAGCCACCGATGCCCAGGGTACGGTGGAGATTCTGAAGGCTGCCTACGAGCACAAGGGTGCTGCCGTCTGCGAGATTCTGCAGAACTGCGTCATCTTCAACGACGGTACCCACGAGGCCGTATATAATAAGGAGGGCCGCAAGAAGAATGCCATCTACGTGCGTCACGGCGAGAAGCTCGTGTTCGGCGAGAACTCGGAGTACGGACTGGTGCAGCAGGGCTTTGGCCTGAAGGTGGTGGAGATAGGCAAGGACGGCTACACGCTGGACGACGTGCTGGTGCACGATGCTCACTGCGAGGACAACACTCTGCAGCTGAAGCTCGCCCTGATGGGCAATGGCGACGGATTCCCCGTAGCATTAGGAGTGATTCGCGATGTGGATGCTCCCACCTACGACGAGGCCGTCAGCCAACAAATCCAAGAGGTCTCGGCCCAGAAGAAGTACCATAACTTCGCCGAGCTGCTCGAAACCAACGACACCTGGGAGGTGAAGGAGTAGAATAGTTTTTTAGTGGTAAGTGGTGAGAGGTAAGCCTCTCACCACTCACCTCTTACTTCGCGGTCAGGGTCTTTCTGAAGCCTGACAGCTTCTCGCCATAGCAGAGGTCGCCGCAGTCGCCGAAGCCAGGCACGATGTATTTCTGCTCGTTCAGCCCCTTGTCGATGGAGGCGCACCAGAGGGTGGCACTGTCGGGCAGAAACTCCTTCAGGGCCTCGACACCCTCAGGGGCGGCTATCACACAGCAGACGTGAACCTGCTTGGGCTGTCCGGCCTCCATCAGCGCCTCGTAGGCAGCAGCCAGACTGCCGCCCGTAGCCAGCATCGGGTCGACGATGAGCAGCGTCCTGCCCTTTACGCTGGGGGTGGCGATATACTCAGTATGCACGCCCACCTCCGTATGCTCGCGGTTGAGATACATGCGGAAAGCCGACACATAGGCATTGTCGGCCTTGTCGAACACATTGAGGAAACCCTGGTGGAAAGGCAGACCGGCGCGTAGCACGGTGGCTATCACCATATCCTCCTGCTTCGTGAGAGGGATGTCCAGCTCGCCAAGGGGCGTCTTCACCGTCTTGGGCTTATACTCCAGGGTCTTCGACAGCTCGTAGGCCATCATCTCGCCAATGCGCTCCACGTTGTGGCGGAAGGTGAGGCGGTTTTTCTGATAGTTCTTGTCGCGCAATTCAGCCATATAGTGGTTGATGACGCTGTTCTCTTCTGCAAAATTTATGACTTTCATCTCTTTTGTGTGTTAGATTTGCCTACAAAGATAGTGCAAAGCAAATAAAATGCAAAATAAATTAGGATTTATTTTGCATTATTGAGCGTTTGCAGCCTTTGTTTGTCAGTTCTCGTCTGCCACTTCGTCTAAGCGGTTGGCCCAGAGGTATTTCTTCGTCTCCTTGGCTGCTACGTTGCTCAGCAGCAGCAGACAGATGAGGTTGGGAATGGCCATGAGGGCATTCGTGGTGTCGGCAATGTTCCAGATGATGTTGAGGTTGACGATGCTGCCGACGAAGACAGCGCCGATGTAGATCATGCGGTAGACGATGGGCGCTTTGGTCTTGCGCTTGCGCTCGCGGTCGGTGAGGTATCGGACGGCACTGGTTCCGTAGTAGCTCCAGCCTAAGATAGTGCTGAAGGCAAAGGTGAAGATGCCAAAGGCAAGCAGGGGCGAGCCGATATAGGGTATCTTGGCGAAGGCATGACGGGTGAGCGAGCCGCCGTCGGCATAGCTGATGTCAGGATGGGCGAGGATGCTGCTCACTAGGACGATGCCCGTGATGGCACAGATGACGACGGTGTCCCAGAAGGTAGCGGTGCTGCTGACGAGTGCCTGTCGGACGGGATTGCGCGTCTGGGCGGCAGCAGCCACGATGGGTGCCGAGCCCAGTCCGCTCTCGTTGGAGAACAGTCCGCGGGCGATACCATAGCGGGCGGTGACGATGATGGTGGTGCCCACAAAGCCGCCGCCTGCCGCCTCAGGGTTGAAGGCCGACTCGACGATCAGCCGGATGGCGGGCCACACATAGTTGCTGTTCAGGAAGAGGATGACGATGCAGCCCACCACATAGAGCACGGCCATGACGGGCACAAGGTAGCCGCAGACGCGGGCTATGCTCTTGACTCCTCCGAGTATCACGGCAGCTACGAGCAGGCTGACCACGGCACCGATGATCCATGCGGGCACGCTGAACGTCTCGTTGGCCAACAGGGCGATGGAGTTGGCCTGAACGGTAGCTCCGATGCCTAAGGAGGCCACTGCCGTAAACACGGAGAAGAGCACGGCGAGCCACCGCATGGAGAGTCCGCGCTCCAGCGCATACATCGGACCGCCGTAGGTCATACCGTCAGAGCCCGTCACGCGATACTTCACAGCCAACAGTGCTTCGGCGTACTTGGTGGCTATGCCGAAGAGACCTGTAAACCAGCACCACAGCACGGCTCCAGGACCGCCTAAGGCTACGGCGGTGGCTACTCCCACAATGTTACCTGTGCCGATGGTGGCTGCCAGCGCGGTGGCTAAGGCTCCAAACTGGCTGACATCGCCCTTTGCGTTGGGGTCTTTGCTGACGGACAGCCGGATTCCAGTGAAGAGCTTGCGCTGGGGGATGCGCAGGCGGATGGTCAGAAAAAGGTGAGTGCCCAACAATAGGATAATCATGGGCCAGCCCCAGAGGAAGCCGCTCAGCGAGGAGAAAATAGCGTCAACTGTTTCCATTGTCTTCTATTACGTTGTCCTGTCCAGTTTTTATTTCTTATATGGAATGGTCTGCGTCCTGTTTATTTCTTATATTGGATGGCGAGCATCGTCAGGTCGTCGCTCTGCTCGGCATCGCCTACAAACTCATGGACGGCTTGGGTCATCTGTTCTATCATGTATTCGGGCTGGTGGCTGTTCTCAGACAGCAGACGACGGGCTACATTCCAGACGCGCTGGTCGCCAAACTGCTGGTGACTGGCATTCTCGGCCTCGTTCAGTCCGTCGGTGAAGAGGAAGATAGTGGTGTTGGTATCGATGTTGACCTGCTGCAGCGAGAATTTGAAGTCGCCGATGACGCCGATGGGCAGGTTGGGGTCGCAGGGCAGCTCGCCCACGTCGCGACCCACCAGCAGCGGGGCATCATGGCCACCGTTACAGTAGTTGAGCACGCCAGTCTGAAGGTCGAGCACACCGACAAAGATGGTGACGAACATATTGGTGTCGTTGCCCTCGATTTGTGCCTTGTTCAGGGCTTCTACGATGCGGTCGGGCTCGTTGATATGGCCCGATACGTTGCGGAACAGCGAGCGCGTGACAGCCATATAGAGGGAGGCGGGCACACCCTTTCCTGACACATCGCCGATGCAGAAGAACAGCTTCTCGTCGCGGATGAAGAAGTCGAACAGGTCGCCGCCCACACCTTTGGCGGGAGTCAGCGAACCGTAGATGTCCACATCGTCGCGGTCGGGGTAGGGGGGAAAGGTCTTGGGCAGCATCGACATCTGGATGTTGTGGGCAATCTTCAGCTCGCTCTCCATCGACACCTTGGCGGCGGTGGTCATGCGCAGCTCGTCGGTATAGAGAATGAGCGACTGCTGCATGTTCTCGAACGAGTCGCGCAGCTGCTGTATCTCGTCCTTGGTATGCACCTCGGGCAGCGCAGCATCGAAGTTGCCTTTGGCCACCTCGTCGGCAGCTGCTGCCAACTGTTGCAGCGGACGGGTGGTCTTCCTGATGACACGACGGCCGAAAAACCATACGACCAGCAGGCCTATGAGGATGACTACAATGAAGAAACCACCTAACAAATACCCAAAGACATCGATAATCACATTGGGGAAAATCATGGCTAAGGACCAGTTGGTGTGCTTGATGGGATTGAAGGTGATGTATACCTCTGTATTGTCGATGCTGATTTCTTCGGCATCGCCCTCCTCGAGGGCAAGTATATCCTTTATGGCGCTGTCAGGATCGACAGTGATATAGTTCTGGAACTTCTTTTTGACGGCACGCCCCATATCAGGATGAATAAGCAACGTGCCTGTGCTGTCGACCATGACGTAGTAGTACTGGTTTTTTGCATTCCATTTCTCTGCTGGTTTCAGTTTTGCACTTTCGAATTGTATCTGCTCGGCCAGCCACTTCAGAGACAGGTCTACGCCCAAGATGCCAACGATGCTGTCGCGGTTGTCGCGGATGGGGGTCAGATAGGAAACCATAGGGTTGTCGTTGTCGGTAGTGTCTACCCACGCCGTACCCCAGTAGGCTTCCTCGCGCTTCATGGCTTCTACGAACCAGTCGGCATGCAGGTAGTCGTTGCCGCTGTCACCAAGCGTCAGCGTCTTGGTGTCAGTGCTGTCGCCGCGTACGACATAGGGGCAGTACCAGCGGCCTTTCTCAGGATAGTAGCTGTCGCGGAAACTGATGCCACAGCTGCGGATGCCCGGGTTCAGCTTCAACAGGCGCTCCATAATGGCATGCATCTTCTCAGGCTTGTCCAGTTTCTCCTTAATTTCGGGCATTGTGTTGGTGACGGCAACGTGGAGTTCGGAGGTGATGCGGCGTATTACCTCGTATTCGCCTTTCACCATTCGGTCGCTCAATAGGGCTACACCGGCTAACGTGACAGTATAGCCTGAAGCAAACAATAACAGTATGGGCACTATCATGATGAGCAGCGTGCGTACGAGAATGCTCCATCCGAGTCGCTTGGCAAATGTCTTAGGGTAAGGACCTTTGTCTTTTTTCTTCCAAAATTTCATAGTCTTTGTCGATTTGCTTGCAAAGTTACATTATTTTTATTAAATTTGCAAGCAAAATGACAAAAAGCGTATGAATGTACAGATAGACCCTTCATGGAAGGAGCAATTACAGGCGGAGTTCGAAAAGCCTTATTTCGAGCAGCTCACCGCTGCGGTGCGGCAGGAATATGGGGCTGGAGCCTGCTATCCGCCAGGACGGCTGATCTTCAATGCCTTCAACCTCTGTCCCTTCGATCAGGTGAAAGTAGTCATCATCGGACAAGACCCGTATCATGAGCCCGGACAGGCCCACGGACTGAGCTTCTCGGTGCAGGACGGCGTGCCCTTCCCCCCTTCGCTGCAGAATATCTTCAAGGAGATACAGGCTGACCTCGGCACCCCTATTCCCACATCGGGCAATCTGGAGCGCTGGGCCCGGCAAGGTGTGCTCTTGCTGAATGCCACGCTGACCGTCAGGGCTCATCAGGCCAACAGCCACTCTGCGCTGGGCTGGCAGCAGTTCACCGATGCCGCCATCCGTGCGCTGGCTGCTGAGCGGCAGCAGCTGGTGTATATGCTCTGGGGAGGCTATGCCAGAGGCAAGGCTTATATGATAGACAAGGCGCACAACCTCGTGCTGGAGTCGGTACATCCGTCGCCGCTCTCTGCCAACAGGGGCGGATGGTTTGGGCAGCACCAGTTCTCGCGTTGTAATCAATATCTGGTAGAAAACGGTAAAACTCCCATACAATGGTAAACGAGATTCCCCCCATCTTGGAAGTTGGCGGAGTGCTGATCTCCTCGGACATCCTCACAGAGATGTTCTGCTGTGACTATGAGAAGTGTAAGGGTATCTGCTGTGTGGAGGGCGATGCAGGAGCACCTGTGACAATGGACGAGATAGCTGAGATGGAGGCATCACTGGACGAGGTGTGGCCGCTGCTCTCCGCATCGGCTCAGAGTGTGATAGACAAGCAGGGGGTGGCCTATGCCGACAGGGATGGCGACCTGGTGACGAGCATCGTGCGCGGCAAGGAATGTGTCTTCGCCAGAGAGGAAAATGGCTGCTGGCTGTGCATGCTCGAAAAAAGAGCTCGCGAGCGGCAGGCAGCAGAAGGAAATGCTTCACCCTTCATCAAGCCCATCAGTTGTGCGCTCTATCCCATCCGCGAGAAGCATTTTTCAGGCGGGCTCGTAGGACTGAACTATCACCGATGGGCGGTATGTAAGGATGCAGTAGCAAAAGGGAAGGCGCTTGGCCTCCCCGTTTACAGGTTTCTGAAGGAGCCGCTGATTCGCCGCTTTGGTGAAAACTGGTATCGCGAGCTCTGCGATGTGGCTAAGCTTTTCGATAGTCGGAAGGACTAAGCCCTGTGCGCTCCTTGAAGTATTTGCCCAAGAACGACTGGTTGGGGAAATGAAGCTCCTTGGTGATTTCCTTGATGCTCTTGGTGGTATTCTTCAGCTGCACGCGCACTTCGAGGATGACGTAGTTGTCAATCCATTCATTGGGAGTCCGCTTGCTGACACTCTTGACAACCTCTGACAGGTATTTGGGAGTGATGCAGAGTTGGTCGGCATACCACGATACGCGGCGCTCGCTGCGGAAGTTCTCCTCTAACAGACGGACGAAGCGGGCAAAGAGGTCGTCGGCACGCTTGCGGGTCTTGCTCTGACTGTGCTCCACGCGCCAGATGACATTGCTCATGTCGTAGAACATAGCCAGCAGCAACGCTCTGACCAGATCGGTGCGATAGTGGTGCTCGGTGTCGGCCATCTTTTCCTGTATTGCCTGATAGTAGTTGGAGTAGACTTGTATCTCGCGTGGAGTCAGGGCTACTACGGGGTTGTCCATCGAGAAGAGCAGCAGCGACGAGATGTTCTTCACGTTCTGGATGAAGCCGTGATAGAATTCGGTGGAGAGCAGGATGCCCATGCACTCGAAGTCGGGCGACGAGGAGTATTGGTCGATGATATGCCGCTCGGATACGAAAAACAAGTCGCCGGGCTTGACACTTTGCTCGCGGGTGTCGATGCTGTATTCTGCATGTCCTTTCTTGCATAGTGCCATCACGATAAAGTTCAGCCGCTTCGGCTCTTCGAAGCATAGCGCGTCGCTTACGCTGCTGGCCAGTACCAGCCCCTCGTCCATATAGTCGGTACTCCACTGCTTAGCCTCTTCCAGGCTCAGGTCTTTGATGATGTCTATCATGTTGTGATGGGCAGGGTCTGTCCTGCTTTCATTTTAAATGTCTTACGCTGGTTATTATATAATAAGGTGACGGTGCCTGCATGACGAGCTTTGATTTCGCCCTTGTGCACAAGCCCATTCTTCCACTCAAAGCTGACCTCATATCCGCCTCGTGCACAGAGACCTCCCACCTTGCCCTCGCTCCACTCTTGGGGCAGGGCGGGCAACAGCTCGATCTGGGTGCTGGGAGTGGGGGCTGGGGTGCAGGTGCTCTGCATGAGCATCTCGCAGACTCCCGCTGTGCCGCCGAAGTTGCCGTCTATCTGGAAGGGTGGGTGAGCATCCATCAGGTTGGCATAGGTGCCCCCAGCATGGCGCGTTCCTGGCCGTTGGTCGTCTTGGGCATCGGTAAAGGTGAGCAGCTTGCGGTATATCTGATAGGCTTTCTCGCCGTTCTTCAGTCGCGCCCACAGGTTGATGCGCCAGCCGGTGCTCCAGCCCGTTGTCTCATCGCCCTTCTGGAGAAGCGTCTGCTCGGCAGCCTTCTGTAGTTCTTCACCCGTCAGGTGGTGTCCGGGATAGAGGCCAATCAGATGGCTCTGGTGGCGGTGTTTGGGGTCTTTGTCCTTCCAGTCGTGATACCATTCGTTCAGGTCGCCCTCCTTGCCGATGGTGTAGGGGCGGAGGCGCTGCAATGCGGTCTTGTAAGTGGCTATGTTATAGCCACAAACGGAACCAGCGACACAGACATCGAGCAACAGCTCGCGGATGATGGCTAAGTCGGCTGCACCGCCGTAGCAGGTGACTCCTTGATAGCCTTTGTCCGTGATATACTCGTTCTCAGGTGATGTGGACGGCGCGGTAATCAGTTCGCCGCGCTTATGGGGATTCTCAATGAGCCAGTTCAGGCAGAAGTCGGCGGCGCCCTTCATGAGCGGATAGGCAATGTGCTTCAGATATTGCTTGTCGAGGGTGAAGAGATAGCGTTCCCAGAGTGTCTGCACAAGCCAGGCACCGCCCATATTCCAGCACGCCCACATCGGACTCTCGCGGTTTTCGCCCACGGGATTGGTCATAGCCCATAGGTCACTGTTGTGACTGGCGCACCACCCCTGACGGACATCATAGAAATGGCGGGCGGTATGCTGTCCGTTCTCTGCCAATGCGCGGATGAAGTCGTCTAACGGCTCGGCCATCTCGGCAAGATTGGCTGTGAAGGCGGGCCAGTAGTTCTCCTCCAGATTGATGTTCATGGTGTAGTTGCCGCGCCAGGGTGACCACAGATAGGGTGTCCACAGTCCCTGCAGGTTGGCGGGTACGCCTTTGGTGCGCGAGCAGCTGATGAGCAGGTAGCGGCCGTACTGGAAGTAGAGGGTCTCGAGATAGCGGGGATTGGTATTCTCCTTTAGCAGCTGGTCGGTAGGGATGTCCAGTGTGGCTGGATGATGCGAAGAGTTGCCTAATTGTAGACGGACGCGGTTATAGTACTGCTGGTAGTCGGCAATATGTCGCTGGCGGAACTCGTTGTAGCTGAGGTTGCGCGTGTGCCAGATGTCGTCGGTGGCTCTCTCTAAATAGGGTGCGCCCTCGCGGACGGGATGCTTGTCGAAACCGTTGAAGCTGGTGCGGTTGACGATATAGATGATGGCTTCGCTGGCTCCCCGGATGGTCAGGCTGCTGTCGCTGGCTTCTATTGTGCCGCCTTTGTTGGTGGCTTGCAGCATGGTGCAGAAGTGAATGCTCTCCTGCGGGTTGCCGACAGCATGTCCCGTCTGGATGATTTGGTTGCCGGAAGCCTTTGCGTGGTGGGGAATCTGGGCGGTGAGCAGGATGCGCACGTTGACATCTCCCGTCAGTCGGATGGCAATGAGGCTGTCTGGTGCAGAGGCGAAGTATTCTCTGGAGAGAGAGAGCCCTTTCTGCGAATGGTTGGCAGCCCCCGTTCCTTTGCGTACATAATGGTCGGTGACCAGCGCGCTGTCGAGTGAGAGTGCGCGGCGGTAGTGGGCGATGCTGCCTTTGTTGAGGTCGATAATCCGCAGTGTGCCTAAGGGCTGGTAGAACTGCGAGTTATGGCCCTCTACGTGTAGCTGTAGAGAGTCGGCCAAGGCATAGTTCTCGTTGAACAGAGCCTTGCGAATTTCAGGTATCCATTTGGCTGAGCCGACTCCCTCCTGGCGGTCAACGGGCTGTCCGGTCCATAGCGTGATGTCGTTCAGATGAATGGTACAGGTGTCGGTTCCGCCATAGACCAGTGCTCCTAATCTCCCGTTTCCTATGGGTAGGGATTCCTCGAAATACTGTGCCGGCTGGTTGTACCACAGGCGCATGGGCTGTTGCGCCTTGATGCTCAAGGCTGTCAGCAGTAGAAGAAAAAAGGAGAACCAGCGTGATTCTCCTTTCTGTATTTTATTAGGCATCGATGTTGGCATACGTTGCGTTCTTTTCGATGAATAGTCTTCGTGGCTCCACATCGTCTCCCATCAGCATGGAGAATATCTCGTCTGCTTCCGCAGCATTCTCGATGGTGACCTGCTTCAGCAGTCGGTTCTCAGGATTCATCGTGGTCTCCCACAGCTGTTCAGGATTCATCTCACCCAGACCTTTGTAGCGCTGGGTATGGAGGGCTGAGGCATTTTCGTCACCATCTACGTACTTGTCGATGAAGGCCTGTCGCTGCTGGTCGGTATAGCAGTACTCTGAGAACTTCTTGTACGTACACTTATATAAAGGTGGCGTGGCAATGTAGAGGTGGCCCTCCTGAATCACCTTCGGCATAAACCGATAGAAGAGTGTCATAATCAGGGTGTCGATGTGCGAGCCATCGACATCGGCATCGGTCATGATGATAATCTTGTCGTAGCGCAACTTTTCTACATTGGCTTCACGGTCTCCCTCACCATCCACACCGAAGCGTACACCGATACTTTGGATGATGTTCATGACCGACTCTGCCTCGAAGACACGGTGCCACTGAACTTTCTCCACGTTCAGAATCTTACCGCGCAAGGGCAGAATAGCTTGGAAGTGACGGTCGCGGCCCTGTTTGGCCGAGCCGCCTGCAGAGTCACCCTCGACGAGGAAGATCTCGCATCTTGCAGGGTCTTTCTCTGAACAGTCGGCCAGTTTGCCCGGCAGACCGCCTCCTGTCATAGGACTCTTGCGCTGCACGCTCTCGCGAGCCTTGCGGGCGGCAATACGTGCCGTTGCAGCCAGTACCACCTTGTCGCAGATCATCTTTGCCTCCTTCGGATGCTCCTCCAGATAGTTGGCCAAAGCCTCGCCGACAGCCTGCTGAACGGCACCGGCAACCTCCGAGTTGCCCAGCTTGGTCTTCGTCTGGCCCTCAAACTGAGGCTCTGCAACCTTGATGCTGATCACGGCGGTAAGACCCTCGCGGAAGTCCTCAGGGGCAATCTCTATCTTGGCTTTCTCTATCTGCTTGCTGATTTGCGGGTCGTTGTCGGCATACTTCTTCAGGGTACGGGTCAGTGCAGCGCGGAAACCAGCCAAGTGGGTACCACCCTCGATGGTATTGATGTTGTTGACATAGGAGTGGATATTCTCGCTGTAGTCGGTGTTGTACATCACTGCCACCTCGATGGGAATACCCTGCTTCTCGGTCTTCAGATAGATGACATCATCCACCAGATGAGTACGGTGACGGTCCACATAGCGCACAAACTCCTTCAGTCCTTCCTTAGCGTGGAATACCTCAGGCTCCTTGACCTTGCCCTCTTCGTCGGGACGCAGGTCGGTGAGCGTAATGGTGATGCCGGCATTCAGATATGCCAGCTCGCGCATACGGCGGGCTATGATGTCGTACTTGTATTCTGTAGTGGTGAAGATGCTGCCGTCGGGCCAGAACTGCTGGCGGGTGCCGGTCTTGTCGGTATCGCCGACAATCTTCACATCATATAGGGGCTTGCCCTTCTCGTATTCCTGCTGATAGATATGTCCGTTGCGGAATACTTGTGACAGCATGTGGGTAGACAGGGCGTTTACACAACTCACACCCACACCGTGCAGACCACCGGAAACCTTATAGGAACCTTTGTCGAACTTACCGCCGGCATGTAGTACGGTCATCACCACTTCCAGAGCCGACTTGTGCATCTTCTCGTGCTCGTCGACAGGGATACCGCGTCCGTTATCTTGTACGGTGATGGAATTATCTTCATTGATGGTTACCTCAATGTGGGTGCAGTAGCCTGCCATCGCTTCGTCAATGGAGTTGTCTACTGTTTCGTTTACGAGGTGATGTAAACCTTTCTCACTGATGTCGCCGATATACATAGCAGGGCGCTTGCGCACGGCTTCCAAACCCTCGAGTACTTGAATGTTACTCGCGGAATAATTACTTGCTTTGTTCTGTTCTTCTGCCATTGTTTAATAGTAGGTCTTAATAGCTTGCAAAATTACTAATAAAAAATGACTTAAACGAAAGAAAAGTGTTTATTTTTTATAAAAATAAAAGCCGTACACCATCGTTGGAGTACGGCTTTTGTATGCTTGGGAGTTACTTTGCTTTATCCCAGTTTGCTGATGTGCAGACTCAGACTTGACTTCAGATTGGCAGCCTTGTTCTTGTGGATGATGTTGGTCTTAGCCAGCTTGTCCAGCATCTTCTGTACTTTGGGGTACAGGGCAACAGCCTCTTCCTTGTTAGTCATTGCACGCAGCTTGCGAACGGCGTTGCGCATCGTCTTTGCATAATAGTGATTGTGCTCAGCCTTTTTCTTGTCCTGACGAATTCTCTTCAGGGATGATTTGTGATTTGCCATTTTAATTTTAATGTTTTATAATGTTTAACTTAAAGCTTATGGGTCTTACGTCTCGGCTGACTGCCCTGGGCGGACTCTCTTTCGAAAGCCCTCCGCCACCTTTTCCAATTAAATGGTAGCACTTGGCTGTGCAGATGACGGATTTAATGTAGTCCCTAGGAGAGTCGAACTCCTCTTTAGAGAATGAAAATCTCTCGTCCTAACCGATAGACGAAGGGACCGTCCGCTTAAAATGCGGCTGCAAAGGTACTGCAATTTTTCCATTTGACCAAATTTTCTTCGAGAAAAATACAATTTAATTTGGTTTTTTATCAGATTTGCGCTACCTTTGTCCTCATGTTGGTAAAAACAGACGCTATTGTCCTTCACTCTTTTAAGTATGGCGAGACCAGAATTATCGTGGATATGTTCACGAGGGATACGGGGCGTGTGTCGCTGATAGCCACCCTGCCCAAGACCCAGAAGGCAGGGCTGAAGAAACAGTATTTCCAGCCGATGACACTGTTGGAAGTTACCTACGACCACCGCCAGCAGGTACAGCTACAGCGGCTGAAGGATGCCCGTCTGCTGACGGCCTGGTCGTCTATCCCCTTTTCTCCTGAGAAGCTGGCTCTCTCTCTGTTCACGGCGGAGTTCCTGTATCATGCACTGCGCTCAGAACAGCAGGACGAACCGATGTTCAACTATATCTGCGACTCGATGCAGTGGTTGGATGCCGCCTCTGAGGGCTATGCCAATTTCCATCTGACTTTTCTGATGCGCCTGTCGCGCTTCTTGGGTTTTTATCCTAATTTGGAGGTGAGCAGCAAGAAGCCGGAGACAGGAGAGATGTCGTTGATGTTCGACTTGCGGGAGGGGAGATTCTGTACTGAGGCTCCCTTGCACCGCGATTTCCTGCAGGCAGAAGATGCGCGTCGCATCCATCTGCTTATGCGAATGGATTTCCCCACGATGCATCTATACCGTTTGTCGCGTCATGACCGCAACCGCATAGTCAGTGTGCTGCTGACCTACTACAGGCTGCACATCCCGCAGTTTCCTGAACTGAAGAGCCTGCAAGTATTGCAGGAACTCTGGAGCGACTGAGCGGAGAATGGGCAGAGAATGACGGCTGCCATTTCTTTTTTGCCTAAAAATTTGGTTGTTTCACGGAAAGTCGCTACCTTTGCATCCGCATACAAAAAGGAGTATGTCCGTAAAGGTTCGCTTAACCGCGATCAATTGGGAATGGGGTGAGAATCCCCAACTGTCCCGCAGCTGTGAGTTCCATTATAGCTCCGAAACAGAAAAGCCATTGCCGTATTGACGAGAAGGCGTTTCGGAGTGGAGCATAGTCAGAAGACCAGCCTTTATTCGGAGAAAATGCCCTGTGTCCTCGATGTAAGGATGTGGTGGAATCGATGGAAATAGGTAAAGAATGAAAATGCGTAATCCTTGGTGGTTACGAGTATCATACGTGTATTATTATATAGTAAGGAGAGATGCTGTCGGGAGACAGCATCTCTTTTCCTTTATGGATGTCACAGCAGCGGTGGCAGTTCGTAGAGGTGGGTGGAGTTGCTGCCTTTGATGAGGATGGTCATACCCTGAGGTTGATGGAGGGCTATCTCCTGCTTGACGGCCTCCACGTTGTCGAAGGTGTGGAAAGGTGTTTTTATCTTCTTGAATTCCTCACCAACCAGCCAGACCTCGTCGAAGTGGGCTGCCTCCAGCATGCGGTCAATCTTCTGGTGTTCCTCTTCGGATACGGCACCTAATTCGCCCATCATGCCTAAGATGGCCATTTTCTTGTCGGCTTCTACCAGTCGGAAGTTGTCGATAGCTGCCTTCATGCTGGACGGGTTGGCATTATAGGCATCGACAATCAGGCTGTTATGCTCTGTTTTGGTCAGTTGTGACCGGTTGTTGGTGGGCACGTAACTGGCAAGGGCATGATTGATATGGTCAAAGGTGACGTTGTTGACATATCCCACGGTGATGGCTGCCAGCATGTTGTCCAGATTGTAGGCACCGATGAGATGGGTCTTCACCTCCATCCATTCGCTCTGGTATCCTGCCTCGTGGTCTTGTTCGCGCCAGCGGAAGGTCAGGAACGGGTCGCAGCAGACCACCTCGCCGCGTATCAGGATATCCTCGGAGTCACTCTGCCCATAGTAGTAGAGGTCGGTGGGCTTTCTCTCACCAATCATTTGCATCAGGTGCGTGTTGTCGCGGTTCACAAAGACGGGTAGTTCGCGTGCGCACAGGTAGTCATACAGCTCGCCCTTGGTCTTGCACACTCCTTCGAACGAGCCGAAGCCCTGCAGATGGGCCCGGCCTACATTGGTAATCAGGCCGCAGGTGGGCTCTGCCGTCTCTACGAGTGTCTTGATGTCGCCGGGATGCGAGGCTCCCATCTCCACGACTGCAATGTCGTAGTCGCCGTTTAGTCGGAAAAGGGTCTTGGGCACGCCGACATCATTGTTGAAGTTGCCCTCGGTGGCCATCACGTTATACTGTTCGGCCAGCACGGCACGTATCAGTTCCTTCGTGGTGGTCTTGCCGTTGGTGCCTGTGATGCCTACCATAGGAATGTCAAACTGTCTGCGGTGCTCGCGGGCTAAGTCCTTGAAGGTTTGCAGACAGTTGTCCACTAAGATGATGCGCTCGTCGGTCTGATAGGCTGCCTCGTCCACGATGGCATAGGCGCAGCCTTTCTCCAGTGCCTGCTGGGCAAACTGGTTACCGTTGAACGAGGCTCCTTTGAGTGCCAGGAAGATGCTCCCCTCAGGGCAGTTGCGCGAGTCGGTGGTGACGACGGGGTGCTGGCGGTAGAGCGCGAAGAGTGCGCTGATGTCTTTAGCGTCCATAGCACACCTTCCTTCCGTTGACGATGTATATGCCCTTGCTGGTAGGCGCTCCCTGCAGGCGTCGCCCGCTCAGGTCGTGCCACACGGGCGTGGCGTCGTCCATGTCCACCACGACGATGGCCGTGGCGGCATTGCTGCTCGCGCTGCTGTCGCTGCTGCTGGCCTTGTCGCTGCTGTTGGCGTTGCTGGCGTTGTCACCGCCGTAGACGATGGTGGGCTTCACCTCAATCACTATCTTCTCGCTCGTCCACAGCGTGCCCCACTTGTAGGTCAGCCCCACGTGGAAGCGCAGCTGGAACGCGCTGTTCACCACCGTGCCGTTGTTGCGGTAGGTCAGGAATCCGAAGCGCGAGTCTACCGTGCCCTCCTCCTTGTTCTTCTTGTAGTATGTGCCCGTGAGGTTGGTCTTGTCTACGTCCAGCAGGATGGTGGCCGGCACCTCTCCCCACTCGCCGTTCAGGTTGCACTCCACGGACGCCCTGTCCACGTCGATGCTCGTCACGCCGTAGTAGTCCCAGTAGTTCGGGTGGCTCTCAAAGTCGCGTCCGCGCCAGTCGGTGATCTTCACCAGCTTCTCCATCGGGATGTACGATCCGAACTCGTGGAAGTCCACCCCGTCTATCAGGTAGTAGCCTTCGCCGTTCTCTTGCGCGCGTGCCAACGTGGTCATCGCCAGCAAGAGCATCATCAAGTAGTATTTTGCCTGTTTCATGGTTGCAAAGTTACATACTTTTTCCCGAACCGCAAAATAAATTGGTAAAAATAAATTTGGCCGTTCCGCCAGTTCTTCGTACCTTTGCATCTCCATGCACTATTGTGATGTCATATTGCCCGTGCCCCTGCAGGGACTGTTCACCTATGCCGTGCCCGAGGGCATGGCCGTCCGGGTGGGCTGCCGCGTGGTAGTGCCCTTCGGGCGCACCAAGACCTATGTCGCCCTCGTGGCAGCGCTCCACGACCGCCAGCCCGAGGGCTACGAGGTGAAGACGCTGCGCCAGCTGCTCGACGCCGCGCCCATCGTCACGGCCGACCAGCTGCGCCTGTGGCAGTGGATTGCCGACTACTACCTGTCGCCCATCGGCGAGGTCTACAAGGCCGCCCTGCCCTCCGGGCTGAAGGCCGAGGAGGGCTACCGCCCGCGCACCGAGACCTACATACGCCTCACGCCCTCCTATCGCAGTGCCGCCGCCCTGCACATCGCCCTCAACGTGCTCTCGCGCGCCAAGAAGCAGCTCGACGCCTTCACCTGCTATCTGCAGCTCTCCCACTGGGACGAGGTCGAGCAGGGCACCGCTCCCGCCGACGTGACGCGCGAGGAACTGCTCAACGCCTCGCAGACCTCGGCCGACACCCTCCGGCAGCTCGAGCGCCGCCAGCTGCTCGAGTGCTACGAGGTCGAGGTGGGGCGCCTCAATCATGGCGGCGACTATCATCCCGAACTCATACGTCCTCTGAGCGCGCCGCAGCAGGATGCCTATAACGGTATCCTGATGCAGATGATGAAGAAGAATGTCACCCTGCTGCATGGGGTGACGGGCTCTGGCAAGACCGAGATTTATATACATTTGATACAACAGGCCCTCGACCGCAGGCAGCAGGTGCTCTACCTCTTGCCGGAAATAGCCCTGACAGTACAGATTATGCAGCGGCTGCAGCGTATTTTCGGCAATAAACTGGGCATCTATCATTCCCGCTATTCTGATGCCGAACGGGTGGAAATCTGGCAGAAGCAGCTATCAGCCAACCCCTATGAGGTGATTCTCGGTGCCCGCTCGGCAGTATTGTTGCCCTTTCAACGGTTGGGACTGGTCATTGTCGACGAGGAGCATGAGACGAGTTACAAACAGCAGGACCCCGCACCGCGCTATCATGCCCGCAGTGCTGCCATCATGCTGGCACAGATGGTGGGGGCTAAGACCTTGTTAGGCACGGCTACGCCTTCGCTCGAGAGCTACCATAATGCCATGACGGGCAAGTATGGACTGGTGGAACTGAAGGAGCGTTATAAGGGTATCGAACTTCCCGAGATACAGGTAGTAGATACGGCCGACCTTGCACGCCGCAAGATGATGGCCGGCCCCTTCTCACCCCTGTTGCTGACACGGATACGCGAGGCTTTGGAGCGTGGCGAACAGGCTATCCTGTTCCAGAACCGCCGAGGCTTCGCCCCAGTGATAGAGTGCCACCAGTGCGGCTGGGTTCCTACCTGCCAGCACTGTGATGTCAAGCTGACCCTGCATCGGCAACTGAACCAGTTGACCTGTCACTATTGCGGCTATACCTATCGCGTGCCTACCGTGTGTCCGTGTTGCGAGGGCACCGATCTCCGTACACATGGCTATGGGACGGAGAAGATAGAGGAACAGGTGCGCGAGGTGTTTCCTGAAGCCCGTATCTCGCGTATGGACCTCGACACCACCCGTACCCGGAATGCCTATGAGCGCATCATCAGTGACTTTGGTGCCGGACGCACGAATATATTGATAGGTACGCAGATGATCTCCAAGGGCCTCGACTTCGACAGAGTCAGTGTGGTGGGCATCATCAATGCCGATGGAATGTTGAACCAACCCGACTTCCGTGCCTATGAACATGCCTTTATGATGATGTCGCAGGTAGCTGGGCGTGCTGGCCGTAAGAACAAGAGAGGACTGGTAATCCTGCAGACCAAGCAGAAAGACCTTCCCGTTATCAGTCAGGTGGTGCATAATGATTACGCATCTTTGTATAAGACCTTGATTGCCGAGCGGCAGATGTTCCACTATCCGCCCTATTATCGTCTGGTTTATGTCTACTTGCGTCACCGCCAGGATGCGGTCGTGCAGACGGCAGCCATCGAGCTGGGTTCCCGCCTGCGGCAGTGGTTTGCCGACCGCGTGTTAGGCCCCGACAAACCATCAGTGGCTAAAGTGAAGCAGCAGCACATCCGTAAGCTGGTTGTCAAGCTGGAGAATGGCATTGACATGAAGAAAGTCCGCGAGTATCTGCTGCTTGCGCAATCTCAGATGCTCGCGGACAAACGCTATGCTTCATTATTGGTCTACTATGATGTAGACCCCCTTTAGTTTCTACAGGTCCAGCTGGCAGCCTATGCCGAATACACGGTTGGTGCGGGTGAAGGAGTCTTTGATCAGGGGAGTCTCAGAGGTGACGCGGTCGTAGTTGCCATAGTAGGTCTGGAAATAAGCGGCCTTGACGGATACGATGTCAGACAGCTTGTAGCTGAATCCGAAGCCGATGCTGTAGCTGTTGACCACGAACGACATGTCGGAGATGTACTCGTCAGACATGCCGTAGCGGGTAAGCTGTCCACCGGCAGAGAAGGTGAGCTTCTTGGTGGTGTCCCACTCGGCACCCAGCAGAAACTCGTTGGTATTGTGTTTCAACAGCTCCTGAGAGTTGTTGTACCATGAGGCATCCTTGTCGAAGAAGTGGTGCCAGCCGGCATTGATGCGCACCACATCAATGGGACTGTATTGTACACCGATGGTCAGCAGGGCAGGCATGTCCTCGTTGACTTTCTCGCCATCGCGGAACTTGTTGACAGCGGCAATAGCTGAGGCCTCGTTCACGGTAGACTCGTTCTTCATGCGAATCTGTGTGCGGAACTCATACTTGGCTGCAAAGTTGAAGTTCTTGATCTTGTAGTCAACACCCACCACGGGAGCAAAACCGATACCCGTCTGGTTGCACAACAGGTTCACACCGCCAGCATACTTCTGCAGGTTGTTCAGGTTGTCTCTGGCACCCTCTAACTGTGCTTGCTGCGCCATCAGCTGCCCCTGTTGCGCTGTCAGTTCCGCGGGCACGCTCATGCCTGCAGCCTCATACTGGTTGATGCCGGCATTCACCAGCTCCAGGCCAGCGTCCACCTGGCTGATACCGTCGATAACAGCGGCATTGGCATTCTGCAGATAGCTGCCAAAGTCGATGTAGCCGTTGGCTGTCTTTACCTGAATGTTGCTAATCTTGGCCTTGTAGGTGGCATCACCGTAAAGCATGCGAAGACCGCCATAGACTGAGAGGTTGGGGGTGACCTTGCAGGCAGCACCAATCTGTACACCATAATAATATTGGCGGCCCTTCATGTATCCGTCCATGTCGTAACCCTCGGCACCCAGCGGAGCAAGCATGGTTGCAATGTTGCCCACTACACTCTCGAAGGAACCCAGACCGTTCTCGAACTCGCAGGCTCCACCGCCACCAGGCACCGACAGGTTGGCTTGCAGGCTCCAGTGCTCCATGTTGTAGGCCACCTGGATAGACGGGATGATGGGGGCATTGGCCACACCCTCGAAAATCTTCTTCGGAGTAGTGGCATCGTTCTTCTTGCCCAACTGGAATACGGGGTTGGTCGAGGTGATGGTACGGGTCTGGTGGGCGTACTGCCAGTTGATGCCTAAGTGGAATCCCTCAGGCATGAACACCACGCCGGCAGGGTTAGAGTAAACACCGTCGAGGCCAATAGCGGCATCGCGTGCGGGGTTGCGCAGGAAGTCAACACTTTGGTTGGTGTTTGTCAAGATACCGCCAGCATACGAGCAGACAGATATCGCAAGGGCAGCGGCAGCTGCAATTGTCTTTTTCATCTTTTAATGATTTAAACAAATTTTTTCTAAAAACGGCTGCAAAGGTACGCTAATTGCACAGAATAGCTGTAAAAGTGCAATAGGAATTAAGGTATATTAACTAAAAACGGCACATTTTCTGCACAGATGTGCTAAAATGTGCAGAAAAATGTGCGCGTTAACACGTAAGAATTATTCCTTTTTCTCCGACGGATAGCTCACACGGGTATGGTAAACTGTTTTCAGTTTCTCTATGAGCACGGTCTTCGCGTACTGGAGGTCGCGGAAGGTAATAGGGCACTCGCGGAAATAGCCTTCTGCCACTTGGCCGTCGATGATTTTCTCCACCAGATTGCGTATAGACTGTTCTGTATAGTCTGGCAGCGAGCGCGAGGCAGCCTCCACCGAGTCAGCCATCATCAGACAGGCTTGTTCGCGGGTGAAGGGATTGGGCCCGGGGTAGGTGAACAGCAGGTCGTCGACGGGCTCGTCGGGGTGCTCGTTCTTGTATCGGATGTAGAAGAACTTCGCCTTGCCCTGTCCGTGGTGGGTCGATATAAAGTCGCGGATGACCTTGGGCAGGTTATACTTGTCGGCCATCTTGATACCCTCTGTCACGTGGCTGATGATGATTTGTGCACTCTCTATGTCGGTCAGCATCTCGTGGGGGTCGATGCCCGACTGGTTCTCTGTATAATAAATAGGATTAGAGAGTTTGCCGATGTCGTGATATAGGGCACCTGTACGAACCAGCTGGCTCTTGGCACCTATCTTGTTGGCTATCTCGCCCGCCAGGTTGGCCACTTGGATAGAGTGGTTGAAGGTGCCGGGAGCTATCTCGCTCATCTTTCTCAGCAGTTCGCTATTGGTATTCGAGAGTTCGATAAGGGTGATGTCGCTGGTAAATCCAAAGGCTTTCTCGATGAGATAGAGCAACGGATAAGCGAAAAGCAGTGTGACACCGTTGAATATCAGATAGTTGTATGTGCTGTAGTCTATCTGCGAGAATGCGGTGGCTCGCGTCCAGTCGAAGGCTAAGTTGATGATGATGCAGGCTGCGGAGATAAAGATGGCGGTCTTGAACAGCTGCGAGCGCTGCGACAGCTCGCGCAGGGAGGTAATGGCCACCAGTCCGGCTACAATCTCTACCACCGTGAACTCAAACGGATGTTGGAGCATGCTGGCACAAATCAGTACCATCGTGATATGGGTCATGAAAGCCGTGCGCGAGTCCATGAAGACGCGGATGAAGATAGGCACCATCGCATACGGTAGGATATAGACATGGATGAAGGTGTTGCGCACGAAGATAGCCGTCAGCACGGCAAAGATCACGATGAAGGCGTAGAGCATCGTGATGCTGCGCGGCTTCTCGAAGTAGTCCTTCCGGTAGAGGCTCAGATACAGCGTGAAGCATACCATGAGGATGGTGACATAAAGGATATGGCCGATGAGTGATATCTGGTTCTGGGTCTTGTCCTGATTGCGGCGGTCGTTCTCCTTGATGTACGACTCGATGATGCGGTAGGTCCTGTCGGTGACTATCTCGCCGCGGTCTACTATCTTCTGTCCCTTCTGCACCAGGCCGCTGGCCAGCGGGATGCTCGACATCAGCTCGTTCTTGCTGGTCTCGCTGCGCTCACGGTCATAGCTCAGGTTGGGGGTGATATAGTTGTTCAGGTTGCATTTCTGCAACTGTGACCGCACGGTGTTCAGCTTCTCGTCCTGGAACAGTTGTTCGTAGGCTCGCTTCGCAGAGTATATCTCCATGATAGACACGCTGGAAGCCTGCTTATTGGTCACTATCCGAATCATGCTGGAGGTGTCCGCACGCATCTCCTCATACTCTTTCGACTCCATGATGCCCTGCTGATAGAGGCTGTGCAGCCGGTTGGAGATGATGCTGATGAAGTCGTCGGGTACACCCTGTATGCCGTCGGCATAGTCGGTTGTAAACTTGTGTACCATCCGCATCTCTGTCTCTTCATTATACCTATAATAAGGTTCGTACTGCCGCATCACGCTGTCTCGTTCGTGGCTGATGACCGATTCTGCCTTGTAGATGGGGAAGTCGAAGGGGGCCGTGAGCTCACCATATTTCCAGGGTTTCCCTTGTTCAACGTGGTATATACTGGTGCTTTCATGTGGCATGGCCCATACAACGATGGTCACTGTTGCAATCACCAATAGTGCGCGGGTCAAAAGATCGCGCAGTAAGACATTTTCTTTTAGATTGAAATTATTCATTTGACGCATATTTTTGCTTTCAGTGTGCGAAAATACGAAAAAAAGCGCACATTCTCAAAAAAAATGCGTACTTTTGCACAAAATATTAAAAAAGAACCATCATTTCATGGCAGAAAGAAGAGTAAGGGTGCGTTTTGCACCCAGTCCTACGGGTGCTTTGCACATTGGAGGCGTGCGCACCGCATTGTATAATTATCTGTTCGCCCGCCAGCATGGCGGCGACTTGGTGTTCCGTATCGAGGACACCGATTCCACCCGTTTCGTCCCTGGGGCCGAAGAGTATATCATCGAGAGTTTTAAGTGGCTGGGCATCCAGTTCGACGAGGGCGTGTCCTTCGGCGGTGACAAGGGTCCCTATCGGCAGAGCGAGCGCCGCGACATCTATAAGAAGTATGTGCAGCAGCTGTTGGACAACGGTAAGGCTTATATTGCCTTCGACACTCCGCAGGAGCTGGAGCAGAAGCGTGCTGAGATTCAAAACTTCCAGTACGACTGCCATACGCGCCTGCAGATGCGTAACTCGCTGACTCTCTCGAAGGAGGAGGTCGACCAGCTGATAGCCGATGGTCATCAGTATGTGGTGCGCTTCCGTGTGGAGGCAGGCGAGGAGATTCTGGTCAACGACCTCATTCGTGGCGAGGTGCGCGTCAAGAGCGACATCTGTGATGACAAGGTGCTCTACAAGAGTGCCGACGAGCTGCCCACCTATCATCTGGCAAATATTGTCGACGACCATCTGATGGAGATTTCCCATGTCATTCGCGGCGAGGAGTGGCTGCCGTCGGCCCCCTTGCATGTGATGCTCTATCGCGCCTTTGGCTGGGAGGACACCATGCCCCAGTTTGCCCATCTGCCCCTGCTGCTCAAGCCTGATGGCAAGGGCAAGCTGTCGAAGCGTGATGGCGACCGGCTCGGATTCCCTGTGTTCCCGCTGCGTTGGACCGACCCCAAGACGGGCGATGTCTCGCGTGGCTATCGCGAGGACGGCTATTTCCCTGAGGCAGTCATCAATTTCCTTGCCCTCTTAGGCTGGAATCCCGGCACCGAGCAGGAAATCTTCTCGCTTGACGAGCTGGTTCCCCTCTTCGACATCTCCAAGTGCTCGAAGGCGGGTGCCAAGTTTGCCTACGAGAAGGCTGTATGGTTCAACCACGAGTATATCCTGAAGAAGTCCAATGAGGAGATTGCCGCCCTGTTCGAGCCCATCGTGAAGGAGCATTGCCCTGGCGAGACCTCGGAGCGCATCCTGCAGGTGACGGCTATGATGAAGGACCGCGTGTCGTTTGTCCATGAGCTGTGGCCCCTGTGCTCATTCTTCTTTGTGGCTCCTACTGAGTATGATGAGAAGACTGCCAAGAAGCGCTGGAAACCCTCGGCAGACCCTTCTCAGGGTGGCGAACCCGGATCCGCCCGTCAGCTCACCGAACTGATGGAGGTGCTCGAAGGCATCGACGACTTCTCGCTCGAGAATCAGGAGCAGATAGTCCATGCCTGGATTGAGCAGAAGGGCTATAAGCTCGGCACTGTTATGAATGCCTGGCGACTGACGCTCGTAGGCGAGGGCAAGGGACCGGGCATGTTCGACATCTCTGCATTCTTGGGTAAGGAAGAGACCCTTAGGCGTATGAAGCGGGCAATAGAAGTACTGGGCTAATGTACAACATCATCATCTATCTCTACCAGCTTGGTGTCATCATCCTGAGCCTGTTCAACGATAAGGTTCGCAAGATGTGGCATGGAGAGCGCGAGGCCATTCGCATCCTGCGCGAGCAGGTAGACACCAGCGCTCAGTATGTGTGGTTCCATGCTGCCTCGCTGGGCGAGTTTGAGCAGGGACGGCCGCTCATGGAACAGCTGCGCCGCGAGCATCCCGAGTATAAGATTCTGCTCACCTTCTTCTCCCCTTCGGGCTATGAGGTCCGCAAGAACTACGAGGGAGCCGACATCATCTGCTACCTGCCCCTCGACACCATCACCAATGCCCGACGCTTCCTCCGTACCATACGGCCTGTCATGGCGTTCTTCATCAAGTATGAGTTCTGGTACAACTATCTGCATATCCTTAAGCATCGCGGAGTGCCCGTCTATTCCGTGTCCAGCATCTTCCGGCCCGGACAGGTGTTCTTCCGCTGGTATGGCCGGCAGTATGCTCATGTGCTTCGTTGCTTCACCCGCTTCTATGTGCAGAACGACATCAGCCGCCAGCTGTTAGAGACCCTTGGCATCCACGATGTCACCGTGGTGGGCGACACCCGTTTCGACCGTGTGCTGCAAATCAAGGAGGCCGCCAGGCAATTACCTGTCGTTGAGGCTTTCCTGGGCGAGGAGTACAAACATAAGGTTTTTGTGGCAGGCTCCAGCTGGCAGCCCGACGAGGAAATTTTCATCCCTTTCTTCAAAGAGCATCCAGACTGGAAGCTCATCATTGCTCCCCATGTCATCGGCGAGGATCATCTGCAGCAGATAGAGAAAATGCTGGAAGGCTTTAGCGTCTGCCGCTATACCCGCCTCGCCGCCGACGAACATTCTACTCCCCTCCCAACGAGGGAGGGGCAGGGGGGAGGGTCTGCTCTCATTATCGACTGCTTCGGCCTGCTCTCCAGCATCTACCGATATGCCGATGTCACCTATGTGGGAGGCGGTTTTGGTGTAGGCATCCACAACACGCTGGAGGCTGCCGTATGGGATGTGCCCGTCATCTTCGGCCCCAATAATCAGCGTTTTCAGGAGGCGCAGGGACTCAAGGCCTGTGGCGGAGGATTCGAGATCAAGGATAGTGCCGATTTCGCTCAGGTCATGCAACGCTTCATCAGCGAGCCTGCATCCATTCGTGAGGCAGGTCGGCAGTCGGGCATCTATGTGCAGCAGATGACGGGAGCCACTCGTAAAATCCTCTCCGAGATCAATCTATAAGGTTCCGCCTCTCCCATGAGCTTTCTGTTAAGAGAACTTTCAACTCTCAACTCTCAACTTTCAACTCTCAACTTTCAACTCACTTCGTCCGATACAGTACCTTCAGTGTCGGCTTGTAGGTATTTTCCAGAATGACAGAGATAAATCCGTCGCTGGCATCGAAGTTGGCAATTTTATGGTCGTCTTTCAGCATCGGACAGTCGGGCCACGCTCCGAGTTCCTTCTCCAGTCCGTCGCGTAGCTCCTGCCACATGCGGCGCGTGCTGTCGTTGGTCGACAGTGAGTAGGTCTCCTGCACAGCCTGTAGCTTGTTGTCCTGACAGGCGGCAATCACCCGATATTTCACACCCTGCTTGGCCAGCACCACCGTCTGTCCGCTGTCCGAGGCTGCCGAGTCGACCGCAAAGCCGCGTGCCACCATTGAGTCCACCCATTGCGAGGCAGGCATCGACAGAGTCAGTCCGCGATAGTTGAACGACTGCCGTTCCTCAGAACAGCCCACCAAGGTCATCAGGCCCAGTAAACAGTAAGTCAGTTTTCTTCCCATATTTCTTTTTTTCAAAATTCTCCTGCAAAAGTAAGCATTTCTTTCGAATCGCCCAAACGAATCGCCTCTTTTTCGCTTCCCCCTCAGTTCCTTAAACGAGGATGGCATGAATGTTGGAGGGAGTTTATAGACAGGTATATGCAAGGTTGATGGCAGGTATTAGCCATACTTATCCCATACTCAAGGGTATGGTATGTGTATGGTATGTGTATGGCTAAAGCCTGCCTAAACCCTGCCTAAACCGATGCAAATATCAAGCAAACTCTTACCCTCGTTCAAAGGATTGCAACGCCACACTCTGCACCGGCAGGTCAGAGAAATGAAAATAAATCCCGATTTGTTTTGCATTTCTCTCGGTTTGCACTACCTTTGCAGGCGAAAAGAAATAACGAAGAAGATGGTCTGGTTCTTAGTGTTCTCAATATTGCCGTTTCTGGCAATGGCCTATATCGGCTGGCACATCTGGTGCATGATGCCGACAATGTGGATATGGAAGGTGCTCGTGATAGTGCTGATGGTGGGATCGTTCTTGCTGATGTTCTCGAGCATCAGGCGTTCCACCGACCAGTTGCCGCTGGAGTGGGGAACGGTGGTCTACGAGATTGGCACGTCGAGTGTCTTCGTGCTGCTCTATCTGTTCATCCTGTTCCTGCTGCTCGACTTGGGACGGCTGGTGCATCTTGTGCCGCGTACCCTGCTGCATCATAACGGTTGGATGGCTGCCTGCATCGCGGTCTTCATGTTCGTCCTGTTCCTCTATGGCAACCTGCACTATAAGGATAAGTATCGCGAGGAGCTGACCTTCGAGTCACAGAAAATCACCCGTCCCGTGCGGCTGGTGATGATGAGCGACCTGCACTTAGGCTATCATAACCGCCGCGATGAACTGCACCGATGGATAGACATCATCAATGCCGAGCATCCCGACCTGGTGCTGATAGCTGGCGACATCATCGACGGCTCCATCCGCCCGCTGAAGGATGAACGGATGTACGAGGAGTTCCGGCGGCTCAAGGCTCCTGTCTACGCCTGTCTGGGCAATCATGAATACTATAGTGGTGAGCCCGATGCCCAGCGCTTCTATCAGCAGGCGGGCATCCAGCTGCTGCAAGACTCGGCAACCGTCGTGGGCGACCTCTGCATCATCGGACGCGATGACCGCACCAACCAGCACCGCCAGTCATTGGGTGCCATCATGAAGAAGACGGCTCTCAACGGGCAATATACCATCCTGCTCGACCATCAGCCCTACCATCTGGAACAGGCCGAGCGGCAGGGTATCGATTTTCAGTTCAGCGGGCATACCCATTACGGACAGGTGTGGCCCATCTCCTGGATTACCGATGCCATCTACGAGTGCGCCTTCGGCTCCCATCAGCGCGGAGCCACCCGCTATTACATCTCGAGCGGCCTTGGCATCTGGGGCGGCAAGTTCCGCATTGGCACCCGCTCAGAATATGTCGTTGTGAACCTGAAAGGCAAATAAACCGCACGGCTATTCCTCCGCTGTCTTCGCTCAGACCGTTTCCGTTCAGACTGTCTCCGCTCAGACAGTTTCCGTCTTGGGCTCACAGGAGAACCGGCATTCAGGCGACTCCTCCATGTAGTGTTTCGAGTAGGC
The DNA here is from genome assembly GCA_002342415.1 of Prevotella sp. UBA2456. Lineage (GTDB taxonomy): Bacteria > Bacteroidota > Bacteroidia > Bacteroidales > Bacteroidaceae > Prevotella. The sequence goes on from DDPY01000008.1 coordinate 28,752, forward strand.
CACATAGTGCTCGGCATTGTCTGTCTGGCCCGGTCGCGTAGGTTTGATGTATTTAGCCGGTACACCACCCCAGATTTCGTGAGGCGGAATCTTGGTATTCTGGAGCACCAGCGCGCCGGCAGCCACAATCGCACCTTCGCCTATCTCGCAGCCGTCGAGCAGGGTAGAGCCCATGCCGATGAGCGCATGATCATGGATGGTACAGGCATGCACCGTTACATTGTGTCCTATTGTCACATAGTTGCCGATATGCGTGGGACCCGTCTCGTGGGTTACGTGTACACACGAGCCGTCCTGCACATTAGTGCCGTTGCCGATGGTGATGGGAGCCACGTCGCCCCGCACCACCGCATTAAACCACACCGAGCACTCGTCGCCCATAGTCACCTCGCCCACAATGGTAGCATTCTCGCTGAAATAGCAGTCCTTGCCCCACTTCGGACTCAGACCGCGGTAACTCTTTATCAAAGCCATATCGTATAATCTTTCTATTCGCGCTGCAAAGTTACGGAAAAACGAGAGAAGTGCAAAAGGAAAGCTTGCTTTTCTCATTTCTCATTTTTTC
>DDPY01000013.1:0-16784 GCA_002342415.1 Prevotella sp. UBA2456
GAGATTCCTCGTGCTGCCCTCACCGCCGACCGCATTGCTACCGAGGCTCAGTACTTCTCGTTCGGTACCAACGACCTGACGCAGATGACCTTCGGTTACAGCCGTGACGACATTGCTTCGTTCCTGCCTGTTTACCTTGACAAGAAGATTCTGAAGGTCGACCCGTTCCAGGTGCTCGACCAGAAGGGTGTTGGCAAGCTCATCAAGTATGCCGTAGAGAAGGGTCGCGAGGTGCGTCCTGAACTCCGCTGCGGTATCTGCGGTGAGCATGGTGGCGAGCCCAGTTCTGTGAAGTTCTGTGCCAAGATTGGCATGAACTACGCCAGCTGTTCTCCCTTCCGCGTGCCCATCGCCCGCCTCGCCGCCGCGCAGGCTGCTGTAGAAGAGTAATCATCACACTCATATAATGTGTAAGGGACTTGCTCAAAAGTAGGCAAGTCCCTTACTTCTGCACTCATCATACGGCTTCTGTTTTAAAGGGTGCCTATTTGTATCGTATTATGCTTAGTCTGCAAATGTCCCAAACCCGATGAGTCGACATTGGGCTTGTGACGAGTCATTTTTTTCGAAGGAACAACCTAATTGCTATTTTGCTGCTATCCAACAGCCGATGGCCATGATGAAAGAGGCAATGATGAAAACGAATGTAACAGGTTCGCCCATCAGTTCATGATGAAACGCCAAGTGACGGTCATCCCACCGTGAAACTTAAAAACGATAAGATAATGGATTTCAGAATGCAAGACCGTATGGAGTTGAAGGTCTTGGTAGACTTCTACGCAACCGAGAGTCTCTGTGTTCCATAAAAAAAGAGTGAAAAATATGGCATTCCCCTTGTTTTACGAATGTTTTTTCGTATCTTTGCGGCCGCTAATCGAATATCACATTTTTGTGCTGTCATCATGGTAAAGAACAGTCAACATATCAAACACGGCTTACGCGATGGCTCTCCTATTGCGATAGGCTATTTTGCGGTGGCATTCTCGATAGGCATCATAGCAGCCAAGGCAGGACTGACGGCTCCGGAGGGGTTTCTGGCCAGTTTCTTCACCCGGGCCTCGGCTGGTGAGTACGGTACCTACACGCTGGTGGCTGTGCAGGCTGCGTATGTGGAGGTGATAGCCATGTGTCTGGTAGTCAATCTGCGCTATATGTTGATGAGTGCGGCACTCTCGCAGAAGATAGCACCAGGCACGTCATGGGTGCACAGAATACTGATGGCTTGCTGTGTGACAGACGAGGTGTTTGGCATCTCTGTTACCCATCCTGGCTACACGCCGCCGGCCTATACTTACGCTGCTGCCCTGATATCTACACTCTTCTGGGCATCGGGTTGCATGGTGGGCATCCTTGCCGGCAGTCTGTTGCCACAACCGATGGTGACGGCTCTGAGCATGTCGCTCTACGGCATGTTTCTGGCCATCATCCTTCCTCCTGCCCATCACGACCGCAATGTTCTCTACGCGTTGATTGCCAGTTTCGTGTTGAGCGGGTTGTCTGCCGTGCTGCCTGGTATCAGCGAGTGGAGCAGTGGTATGCGGACGGTGGTGCTGACGACTGTTATATCAGCCATCGCAGCATGGCTTAAACCTATAAAGACCGAGGACAATGGAACAGCATAGCATGATTGTTTATATCCTGTTGGCCATCGTTGTCACTAATCTGATACGTGTCGCGCCGATGGTATTCATCAAGGGACAGATTCGAAACCGCTTCATTCGCAGTTTTCTGTATTATGTGCCTTATGTGACGTTGGCTGTGATGACATTCCCCGACATGGTATTGGTCACGCCAACATCCTTGCCAGGTGTGATGGCGCTCTTGGCTGGTTTGGTGGCAGCATGGTTCCGTCTGGGGCTTTTCCCTGTGGCGTTTATCTGTTGTGTGGTCACCTATCTGCTGATTTAGACATACTCGGAATTCTGACCATAGATATGCGCTCTTCTTCGTGATGGCCCCCTTGTCAGTTTCTTTTAACAGCCGTGACTCCACAGGGGGAAGTCACGGCTGTCATTGTCTTGGGATGCTGAGGCTGCATCAATAGTTCTCGGCTTTCACCTGGAAGTAGGCCTGCGGATGGTCGCAGACGGGACATACCTCGGGAGCCTTCTGGCCAATCACGATGTGACCGCAGTTGGCGCACTGCCAGATGACATCGCCGTCCTTCGAGAAGACGCGCTCCTTGCGGACATTGTCGAGCAGCTTGCGATAGCGCTCCTCGTGAGCCTTCTCAATCTTTGCCACGCCCTCGAACTTCTCGGCAATCTCGGGGAATCCCTCTTCGCGGGCCTCGCGAGCCATGCGGGCATACATGTCGGTCCACTCGAAGTTCTCGCCTCCGGCGGCAGCTTCGAGGTTGGAAGCGGTGTCCTTGATGGCGCCGCCCTCCAGGAGCTTGAACCACATCTTGGCGTGCTCCTTCTCGTTGGCTGCGGTCTCCTCGAAGATGGCGGCTATCTGTACGAATCCGTCCTTCTTGGCCTTCGATGCCCAGTAGCTGTACTTGTTGCGTGCCATCGACTCGCCTGCAAATGCTTCCTGCAGGTTCTTTTCTGTTTTGGTTCCTTTTAATTCTTTCATAAAGCTTTTGTTGTTTAGGGGTTTGTATAATGTTTTATTTTAGTTTTGACTAGTTAGACTAGTTTTTACTAGTTTCACACTCGTTTTGCCTGATGGGGCGAGGGGCGTCAGACCGTTATCTCTCCGCGGATGCTTTGGTTCATCTTTTGGCGGATCATGTCGGGGTCGTCAAAATGGGATTGCAGAAACATCAGTTTGGTGACGGCACTCTCGACCGTTGAGTCGTGGCCGCTGACCACTCCCGCTTCCTGCAGATGGTAGCCCGTGTCGTAGCGATTCATCTCCACGCAGCCCTGCATGCACTGGCTGATGTTGACAATGACCTTGCCGTTGCGGGTGCCTTCCTTCAGGGCCGACAGCAGCCAGGGACTCTGCGGGGCATTGCCCGATCCGAAGGTGCGCATGACGATGGCCTTGAGGTTGGGGGTGTGGATGATGTGGCGGATGAGGTCTTCGCGTATGCCCGGGAAGAGCGAGAAGATGATGACGTTGTTGTCGAGCCTGAAGTGTGGCTTCAAGGGACGCTGCCAGTCGGGCTGCAGGATGCGCTCGCGATGGTAGGTGATGTTGACACCGGCATCCACCAGATGGGGATAGTTGAAGGACTCGAAGGCATTGAACTCGTCGGCGCTCTGCTTGGTGGTGCGGTTGCCTCGCAGCAGGTGGCCGTTGAAGTAGATGCCCACCTCGGGCACCCGGGCGCAGCCGTCATCGTCCTTGGCGGCGGCTATCTCTATCGAGGTAATCAGGTTCTCCTTGCCGTCGGTGCGCAGCTGTCCGATGGGCAGTTGCGAGCCGGTGAAGATGATGGGCTTGGTGAGGTTCTCCATCATATAGGAAAGGGCCGAGGCGGTATAGGCCATCGTGTCGGTGCCGTGCAGCACCACGAAACCGTCGTAGTCGTCGTAGTGGTCGGCAATGACGTGCGAGAGGTCTGTCCACAGTCGTGGCGACATGTCGCTGGAGTCGATGGGCGGAGCAAATTGATAGGTATCAATGAGCATGTCGAACTGGGTGAGCTCGGGCACGTTGAGCAGCAGGTGCTCGAAGTCGAAGGGTTCGAGGGCACCGGTTTGCGGGTTGCGGTTCATGCCGATGGTACCGCCGGTATAGATAAGTAATACCTTGCTTTGCATCGTTTCCTTTTTCTTATTTCGTGTAGAAGTCAATCAGTCGTCTGAGGGCTTGCTGGCAGACAGGACAGAACTCCGGGTATTCATTGGTGCGCATGCGGCAGTTCTCCTGTGCGCGCCATACACCCTTCGTCAGGTATCCGCCGCCTTCAATCAGCCCGGCTTTACCCTCGTCGATGAGCGGCTGCCATTTGGGCTGTGCGGGATGTGTCGTCAGGTTGGGCTCCCAGGGCTCGGTGTCGGCGAAGTACATCGGGTCGTCGTTGCCATAGGGATACTCGTCGCCCAGTCCTCCGAAGGAGTGTCCGAACTCATGCACCACCACGGGGCGGAAATGCTTGCCTCGGGTATAGCTGAGGTTGTAGCTGTTGTAGATGCCTCCGCCGCCATAGTGGCTGGTGTTTGCCAGTATGATGATATGCTCGTAGGGTATGCCGCTGAGCACGTCGTGGAGTCGCTTGAGCCGCAGGGTGGTGAGATAGCGTTCGGTGTAGAAGGTGTCGAAGTGCGACCGCAGGGCCGTGTTTCGCCAGCTGTTTTTTCCCGGCTGGCTGACATCCGTATCCTTCGAGGGTGACAAGACGGCAACGATGTTGAAGCGGTCTTTCGTCGAGGTGAAGGGCTCATGCTGGAACATCGACTCCACCGCCTCCCTGCAGTCGTCGATAAACTGTGTCATCTGGTCGGCAGTGTAGCCTTCAGCCACGTAGGCGATGTGTATGCAGCGGTTGGTGTCGGCAGCCTGCAGGAGTGTCGTGTAGGGTGTATGCTCCGCCGTCTTGCGGATGAGGATGTCGCCCGGTGTGACGCGGTGGCGCCGGCTGGCGGTCAGCCGGTCGTGATAGTCGCGCAGTTCCACCTGCACGTCGACCGCGTGGCGAGGGTAGGGCATCAGGAATACATTTTCGAACGAGCGGGCAGTGTGCTTGGCTTCGTCGGTTGCCAGCCATTCTTGGAAGAGGGTGGAGAAGGAGTGCCTGTAGAGTGTGTCGCCCGTCTCGGTGTCGGTGACCGTCAGCTGTCCGTTCCCTTTTAGCGGCAGTTGGCTGAGCCGTTCCCTTCTGCCGTACCATCGTGGCGTCATGGACAGTTCGTCGACAAAGATATGCTGTGCCGATGTGTCTCCGGCAAAGATATAGTCGAGCCGCAGCGTGGAGTCGCAGAAGTGGTCGGCAAACTTCTGGGCGTGCAGGGGCGTAAGAACCAGTATGGTCAGTAAAGATAGGATGTGACGTTTCATAATATTTCGTTGATTAACTGTTGGATATAAGGTCGTGGCCAGTCTTTCTCGTGATAGCGCTGACCGTCGTAGAGCATAAGGTCGAGATCGAGGGTGACAGCCTCTCGCGTACGTTTGGTCTCCGCTTCGATGTCTTTCAGCATCTGCTCCAGACGGTCGACGGGCAGGCTGGTGCTGCCCGCGGCCAGACGGTTCATGTAGTAGATGCCCGTGTGGTGGATGTCCTGCGTCCACAGCGTTCTGGAAAAGCGGACATCACCCGCGAGCAGGGACGACAAGCGTTGTGCAGCCCATTGCATGTGAGCGGCGGGCAGCGTGTTGGAACCGAGGGCAATGATGACTTGAGCCATAGTGCTGTGATGCTTTTATATCTTGTTTTTCTCTTTCAGTATGCCGTGACGGTAGGCATAGAGCAGTTCGCGCAGGTCGGCAATCTGTGAGCGCAGGTCGGCACCTTTATCGGTATCGGCTACCAGCATGCGGTGGGCAGAGAGCTCTACCAGCTGGGTGGTCGACTTGATGTCGATGCCTCGCTGGATGGCGTCCTGGGCGCTCGTGAACGGCTCGTGCTGTACGAGCTGGAAGCCACGCGAGTGGTAGACGAGAGTATAGCCGGCAATGCCCGTCTCCTTGTGGTAGGCCTCCGAGAATCCGCCGTCGATGACCATCAGCTTTCCGTTGGCCTTGATGGGATTCTCGCCGGCTCTGGCATGCACGGGCACGTGGCCGTTGATGATGTGGCGGTTCTTCCCTTTGACTCCGAAGGCATCGAGGATGCGGTCGCACACCTCTTCGTTGTCGCGCAACTGGAAGTAGTAGCCTTTCTCCTCCTTGTAGGTGTCCTTGTCCGTGAGGAAGTAGCGCTCGAAGGTGGCCATCTTGGACTTGTCGAACAGGGGAGAGTCCTTGCCGCACCAGAGATAGAGGAAATAGTCGCGGGCATAGAGCCGCAACTCCTTGTCGGTGTCGCTCTCGAAGGCGGCGCGCACCAGCATTCCGATGTTGTGCATCAGCTCGTGACCGCTATACTGCTCACCATGAATCAGCTGTACGGCTTTCAGACTGCCGTCTTCGTTGAGCGGGCACGAGGCATGGAAGAGCAGGTTCTGGTTGCAGATGGTGTACATGCAGCCGTGCGACAGCAGCATCTTGACATGCTTCTGCAGTTTCTCGCAGACGCGGAACGAGTGGTGCAGCTTCTCCATGAGCGTGTTCTCCTCGTCAGTCAGTTCGTTGGGATGTTGCGGGTCGATAGTAGGGAAGTGGCAGGAGGTCATGGGATATTCCTTGCCGACGATGGTGCATACCCCGCGGTCGTAGTCGATATGCTCCAGCAGGCAGCGGTCTTCCATCTGCCATTCGGGCCGGCGGTGGAACACCTGAGCTTCCTTCTTGAACTGGATGACCGAGATGGCCTTGTGCATCTGGGCGGTGAGCCGCATGGTCTTCTCGTCCAGTGTGTTGCCAGTCAGCAGTCGTGGCATGAACTCCTCGCAGGGGTCGTCGCCGTAGGTATCCATCGCAAAGGTGGCCAGCGGCACGAGGTTGATGCCGTAGCCCTCTTCGAGCGTGGCGAGGTTGGCATAGCGCAGCGACAGTCGCAGCACATTGCAGATGCAGGCGTTGTTGCCGGCAGCGGCTCCCATCCACAGCATGTCGTGGTTGCCCCACTGGATATCCCACGAGTGATACTGCCGCAGCGTGTCCAGAATGATATGCGCTCCGCTGCCGCGGTCGTAGATGTCGCCCAGGATGTGCAGCTGGTCGATGGCCAGCCGCTGGATGACGTTGCAGATGGCAATGATGAAGTCGTCGGCGCGCCCGGTGGAGATGATGCTGTCGACAATCACGGACACATAGCCCGCCTTGTCGATGTCGTCCGTGCGCTCGTGGAGCAGCTCCTCGATGATATAGGCAAACTCCTCGGGCAGCGACTTGCGCACCTTGGAGCGGGTATATTTCGATGACACGTCGCGGCATACGGCAACCAGCCTGTGAATGGTGATGTGATACCAGTCGTCGATGTCTTCTTCTGCAGCCTTGATGAGTTCGAGCTTCTCCTCGGGGTAGTAGATGAGGGTGCACAGCTCCCGCCGTTCCGCCTCGCGGATGTCGCCTTTGAACAGCTCGGACACCTTGCGGCGGATGTTTCCCGAGGCATTCTTCAGCACATGCTGGAACGCCTGGCTCTCGCCGTGCAGGTCGGCCAGGAAGTGCTCCGTGCCCTTGGGCAGGTTCAGGATGGCTTCGAGATTGATAATCTCGGTGGCCGCTGATGCGATCGTCGGAAACGAGGTCGACAGCAGCTGCAGGTAATGCATATCGCGGTTCATCTTCTTCATAACGTAGTATTTATATTTTCAGGTGGTTGTCTATCTGTTGTCGTATGCTGCGAGAGGTGCGGTCCTGAGTGGGTGCGATGGGCATGAAACCCTCGGTGAGTCCCGTCAGTTCATCGGCTACTTGCAGGATTCGTGAGGCAGACTTCCATAGGCGGCGCTCCTCCAGCTCCTCGCCCAGCATCTCTTCCTCGCAGGCGTGTTGCCGCAGCTCCAGGTTCAGCTCTATCAGATGCTTGATGCTCAGTGCTTTGTCGGTTTCCCACTTGCGTAGCTGTTTGAAGGTGGCAAGGAGACGCTCGTTCTCTGACGGGAACTGGTTGCCGATGGCCTCCTGAATGCTTTGGGCCTGGACGAATCGCTCGGGCAGGAAGTAGTCGATGTGCTCCGTCTCGATGTCGGGTGCTTGCAGCCCGAGGATGCGTATGCCTCGCTGCACGGTGCTCATGATGTCTTCCTGCCGGGCATAGCAGAGCAGGTGGCGCCAGTCGTCGTTGTCGAGGGGGGATAGGGTGGCGTCGGCAGGCAGCCACCGCTTGTCGCCCGTCGTGGCGGCAATCAGGATGTTGCGCAGCGTCTCTCGCTTCTCGGCGCTCATCAGTTCGAGCGTATTGGAGTCCAAGATTTTCCGGTATAGCAGGAAGGTCTGCCGGGCCATCTCCTTGGGTGTGATGCTGCTGGTGACTACTGCATTGCGGATGACCACCGTGCGAGGGTTCCACTCCAGCTGGTTCATACATTCCTGTTCCATGCGCCCCTGTATGACGACGGCATAGGCCTTTCGCAGGATGTCGCGCTGGTAGAGCAGGGTCTTGGGGAGTTTCTCCCGCCAGTAGTTCTCCTCCTTGACCCACGGTTCGAGCTGTCCGTGCGGGGTGACGACCAGTCGCGCACCTTGGCGCAGGGCCAGCGATACGATTGTCCTGGAGGAGTTGCGCCAGCAGCCGTGCAGGTGCAGGATGTTGTATTGTCCCCCTTGCAACAGGGTCTTAGCCTGTTCGGGCTCGGTAGCCTGATGGCTTTCGGCTTCCGGGGCCATCCCTTCGGTCAGCATCTTCACATGTTGGCTGACCATCGGGTCGTTGGGGTTGTAGTAGTGCAGTATTCGCATGGTGTTCAGTATTAAGAGTGTGGTAGGTTACAGCCATACCCGGAGCCGCAGTTCCATCAGCTGTCCGCCGCTGACAGGCTGGTCGAAGTACTTCACGGCATCGAAGGCCCGTTCGCGGCGTACGGCAAAGGCATCGTAGAGGCCGCGCATCTTCTTGAAGCGGGAGCCTCTGTGACCGCGCCCCGACTTGCGCTCCGCTTTGAGCAGGAGGGCGCTGAAGTCGTCTATGTCGGTAGCTACCACATGGGTGACGGTCTCGCGCTGGTGGTTGGTGTATACCACAGATGCCTCGCCATCGGCCAGTCCCGTGAGCCACTCTACTGATACAGGTGGCCGCTGGATGTCGGCAAAGACCAGATAGTCGCCCTTGGCTGCCTTGATGCCGATGCTCATGGCCAGCCGCAGACGGCTGGGGTTGATGATGACCGACTGCGGCAGGAAGGTGGTGTAGAGGTTGTCATAATCCCTCTTCATGCGTTGCAGCACATCGGGGGTGTCGTCTGCCGACATGTCATCGACCACGATGACCTGTGCCCCTGCCTCCTGTGCCGTAGTGAGGAACTGTGGCAGGTTGGTCGTCAGTATGTCAGCTTGGTTATGTACGACGAGGATGATAGATATTGTTGTGTCTTCTTTTGTCATATTTTATATTTCGTCGCTCATATAGCCTTTCGGCAGTTGGCGGCAGTTATATTGCGAAGCCATGATCTCGCCATAGGCACCTGCAGAGCGTATGGCCAGCAGGTCGCCGCGGTGACAGCGGTTGAGGTCGGTCTGTTTGGCAAAGACATCGGTAGACTCGCAGATGGGGCCTACTACGTCGTATGCCTCCTTGGGCTCCTCGCTGGAGATATTCTCTATCTTGTGATAGGCCTGGTAGAGGGCAGGGCGGATGAGGTCGGTAAATCCGGCATCGACAATACAGAAACGCTTGACGGCCCCCTCCTTAATATATAAGGTACGCGTGATGAGTGTTCCGCACTGGCCTACTACGGACCGTCCCAGTTCGAAGTGGAGCGTCTGTCCGGGGCGCAGCTTCAGCGTCTTGGCATAGGTGTCGAAGTAGGCGCGGAAGTCGGGCACGGGCACGCGGTTGGGGTGCTGGTAGTCGATGCCCAGTCCGCCGCCGACATTGATGTGCTCGACGGTCATCTGGTGCCGTTCCAGTTCGAGCTGCAGCTCGTTGATGCGGTTGCAGAGAGCCTGGAAGTCGCTCATGTCGAGTATCTGGCTGCCGATGTGGAAGTGCAGTCCCACCACCTTGACGTGGTCCATTCGGCGGGCGGTGTCCATCACCTTCAGCATGTCGCGCATGTCGATGCCGAACTTGTTCTCTGCCAGTCCGGTGGTGATGTTGGCGTGGGTGTGAGCCCCCACGTTGGGGTTCAGGCGGAAGGCCACGCGGGCGGTCTTGCCCTTCTGTGCTGCCAGCTGGTTGATGACTTCCAGCTCGGGGATGCTCTCTACGTTGAAGCAGAAGATGTCGTTGTCCAGCCCGAGGTTGATTTCCCAGTCGGCCTTGCCCACACCGGCATAGACAATCTTCGAGCTGGGGAATCCGGCCTTGATGCTGGCTTCTATCTCGCCTCCGCTCACACAGTCGGCACCCAGTCCGGCTTCGCGGATGATGCGCAGGATGCGCGGGTTGGCATTGGCCTTGACGGCATAGTGTACGCAGAAGCCCTCGTGCTTGCGGGCCTCGTCGTTGATGACACGGAGCGTGTTACGAAGCAACTCTGCATCGTAGTAGTAGAACGGTGTCTGGATGCGTTCCAGTTTGTCTATCGGAAATATTCCCTTCATGTTTTGTGCTGTGTTCCTGTGATTATTCGCCTGTCTATCCGTGCTTATGCCTGACTGAACAGCGTATCGCTGAGCGACTGCAGGGCTCGCTTCTTGTCCTCTTCGCGGACCAGGAAGGAGATGTTGTAGTTGCTGCCGCCATAGGAAATCATGCGTACGGGAATATTCTTCATGGCGTCCATGACCAGCGTCTCGAATCCGATGTTCGACCAGTCGAGGTCGCCCACGACGCAGATGATGCACATGCCGGTGTCGACGGTGACGGTGCCATACTTCTTCAGCTCGTCAACAATCTCGCCCAGGTGTGCCGAGTTGTCGATAGACATCGATACGCCCACCTCGGAGGTGCATACCATGTCGATAGGAGTCTGGTAGCTCTCGAAGATTTCGAACACCTTGCGCAGGAAACCTGTTGCCAGCAGCATGCGCGACGACTTGATCTTGATGGCAATGATGTTGTCCTTGGCAGCCACAGCCTTGATCTTGCCATACTCCGTCTGGTTGGAGATGGTGGTACCCTCAGCCTCGGGGTCCATCGTGTTGAGCAGCCGCACGGGGATGCCGGCATACTTGGCAGGCTGTACGCAGGTGGGGTGCAGAATCTTGGCACCGAAATAGGCCAGCTCGGCAGCCTCCTCGAAGTGGAGGTTGTGTACGGGCTGCGTCTTGTCCACCACGCGCGGGTCGTTGTTGTGCATGCCGTCGATGTCGGTCCATATCTGAATCTCCTCGGCGTTCAGTGCTGCTCCGATGAGCGAGGCGGTATAGTCGCTGCCGCCGCGCTGCAGGTTGTCCACCTCGCCGTAGGCATTGCGGCAGATGAAGCCCTGGGTGATATACACCTGCTGGCCCTCGTTCTTTTCCATGATGGCCTGCAGCTTCTCCTTGATATAGGTGGGGTCGGGCTCTGAGTTCTTGTCGGTACGCATGAAGTCGAGGGCATTGAGCAGCACGGCCTTGATGCCTTGCTCCTGCATGTAGTTGACCACCATGTTGGTGGATATCAGCTCGCCCTGGGCCACGATGCTCTTCTCTTCGAACGAGGTGAAGAGCTCCTTGGTGAAGGAGCGCAGGTAGTCCATCTCTGAGGTCAGCAGCTCTGTGGTCTTCTCCTTCATCTCCTGGGTAGTATAGAGCTCGCTGATGTGCTGGTGATACTTACGCTCCAGCTGGTTGATGACCTCGTTGGCTCCCTCCGGGTTCTTCTTGTAGAGGTAGTTGGCTATCTCGACCAGCGAGTTGGTAGTGCCGGCCATAGCCGAGAGCACTACGAAGACGGGCTCGCCCGACTTGGTTACTAACTTGGTTACTTCTTTCATGCGGGCCGGTGAACCTACCGACGTACCGCCAAACTTCATTACTTTCATAACTTTATCTATTTTTATCCGTTTTTTTTACTATACTTCTTGTTACAGGTCTACACGGTCGGAGTAGTCGAGCACCTTCTTGGCCGACGGCACATCCTCCTCGTAGAGCGACATGGTGTTGTAGCCTGCCGTGATGTCTTCCAGCTTCTGGTTGATGCAGCGGTAGACAATGCCGGGATATTCGTTCAGCAGCGAGATGTTGTGGGTGGTCATCACTACGGCTGTGCCCGAGTTGGTGATCTGCCGGAGCAGGTCGACAATCTGATGGGCGGTTTCCGTATCGAGGTTTCCCGTAGGCTCGTCGGCAATGATGATCTTGGGCTTGTTGAGGATGGCACGGGCAATGGCTATGCGCTGCTGCTCGCCTCCTGACAGCTCGTGGGGGTAGCGGTCGGCCATGTCCTGCATGCCTACGTCGCTGAGCACATCCTGGATGCGCTCTTCTATCTCGCCCTTGTCCTTCCATCCGGTGGCTTTGAGCACGAATTGCAGGTTGGCCCTTACAGTACGGTCGCCCAGCAGCTGGAAGTCCTGGAAAATGATGCCCATCTGGCGGCGCAGGGCGGGGATGTATTTCTGCTTCAGCTCGCGCAGGTCATGGTTGAGCACCGTCGCTTGGTCGGCCTCGTGGACGTCGAGTTCGAAATAGAGTGTCTTGAGCAGGGTGCTCTTTCCCGCACCTACGCGCCCGATAATATAGATGAACTCACCCTCGTCCACGTGGAAGTCGACATCCTTGAGTACGAGGATGCCGTCCTTCTGATAGATATTCGCTTTCTTATAGTCTACTAACATCGATGCAATTTACTATTTACTATTTTCGATTTCCGATTCTATTTCATTGTTCCTGCGGCTTTGGCCTCGCGCCGCTTCTTGTCCCAGTTGGGGTCGTGGCGCTTCTGCAGTTCGGCAGCGACATCCTCGATGCGCAGCCCTTTCTCGGTGAGCAGCACCAGCAGGTGGTAGAGCAGGTCGCCGGCTTCGTATATCAGGTGGTCGCGGTCGCCGTTGGTGGCCTCGATGACCGTCTCCAGCGCTTCTTCGCCTACCTTCTGGGCTATCTTGTTGATGCCTTTGTTGAAGAGGCTGGTGGTGTAGGAGCCCTCAGGCATCTCCTGCTTGCGCTTGTCGATAAAGCTCTGCAGCTCGGACAGGAAGCGGATGGGTTCTTGCTCGTTGGTCTCGCCCCAGCAGGTGTCGGTGCCCGTATGGCAGGTGGGACCCACGGGGATGGCTCTTACCAGAAGGGTGTCCTGATCGCAGTCTATCTTGATGTCCACCAGGTTCAGGTAGTTGCCCGAGGTCTCGCCCTTGGTCCACAGCGTGTTGCGGCTGCGGCTCCAGAAGGTCACGTGCCGGGTGTCGAGGGTCTTCTGGTAAGCCTCCTCGTTCATGAATCCCAGCATCAGCACCTGACGGGTCTCTGCGTCTTGTATGATGGCAGGCACAAGGCCGCCCATCTTCTCAAAATCTATCTTCATATTCTTATGTTTATTCCTTCGCTTTTCAGATAATGCTTCAGTTCGGGGATGGGAATCTCGCCAAAGTGGAATACCGATGCTGCCAGCGCTGCGTCGGCGTGTCCCTCGGTGAAGACGTCGCGGAAGTGCTCCTTGCAGCCCGCACCGCCGCTGGCAATGATGGGGATGGAGAGCTCGTCGCTGAGTCTGCACAGCGCCTCGTTGGCATAGCCGTTCTTGGTGCCGTCGTGGTTCATCGAGGTGAACAGTATCTCGCCGGCTCCGCGCTCCTGCGCCTCGCGGGCCCACTCGAAGAGTCCGCGCTCGGTGCGCTCGCGTCCTCCCTTCAGGTAGCAGTGCCAGCCGTCCTCGTCCAGCCGGGCGTCGATGGCCACCACGCATACCTGCGAACCGAAGCGGGTGGTGATCTCGTCGATGAGCTCCGGGCGGCGGATGGCCGCGCTGTTGACACTCACCTTGTCGGCACCGGCATAGAGCAGCCGCTCCACATCCTTCAGTTCGTTGATGCCTCCGCCTACGGTGAAGGGGATGTTGAGCGTGGCAGCCACCTGGGTCACCATATCGGTGAAGGTCTTGCGCTCCTCAAACGAGGCAGTGATGTCGAGGAACACCAGTTCGTCGGCTCCCTGCTCGGAGTAGGCCTTGCCCAGCGCTACGGGGTCGCCCGCCGAGCGGAGGTTGACGAAGTTGGTGCCTTTGACGGTCTCGCCGTTCTTCACGTCAAGACAGGGTATTATGCGTTTTGCCAGTCCCATAGTTCTTTCATATTGATTCGTCCTTCATAAATGGCTTTCCCGAAGACTACGGCGGGGATGCCGGCAGCCTCCAGGGCGCGGATGTCGTCGATGCTCGAAACGCCCCCGCTGGCTATCAGGTGCAGGGTGGGGTATTCGCGCATCACGCGCTGGTAGAGCGCGATGGCAGGGCCTGCCAGCGTGCCGTCTTTCGAGATTTCGGTGCACAGCACGTTCCTGATGCCTGCGTCGATGTATTTCCGCAGGAAGGGCAGCAGGTCTTCCTCCGAGTCCTCCTTCCATCCGTTGATGCTGATCTTGCCGTTGCGCACGTCGGCACCCAGGATGATGTGGTCGGCGCCGTACTGGCTGAGCCAGCGCAGGCAGCGCTCAGGGTCGGTGACGGCGATGGAGCCGATGGTCACCATCTGTGCCCCGCAGTCGAAGGCCTTGGCCACGTCCTCGTCGGTCTTGATGCCGCCGCCGAAGTCGACGGTGAGGCTGGTCTCGGCGTGGATGCGGCGCAGGATGTCTCCGTTGACGATATGCTTCGACTTGGCTCCGTCCAGGTCGACCACATGCAGACGGCGGAAGCCGATGGACTCAAACTGGCGGGCCATCTCCACCGGACTGCCGTAGACCGTCTTCTGGTCGTAGTCGCCTTTGGTGAGGCGCACACACTGGCCTCCGATGATGTCGATGGCGGGAATCAACTCTATCATAGCTCCAAAAAGTTTTTAATGATGGTTTCGCCCACGCGGCCGCTCTTCTCGGGGTGGAACTGGCAGGCATAGAAATTGTCTCTCCACATGGCGGCAGAGTAGGGCTGGATATAGTCGGCCACCGCTGCCGTCTCTGCGCAGAGCGGCACATAGTAGGAGTGGACGAAGTAGACATAGGGCTGCTGGCCGAGTCCCTGAAACAGCGGGCACTCCTTGCGGACGCCTTCGCCGCCCACGTGCAGCTCGTTCCATCCCATGCAGGGCACTTTCTCTTCGTGGCGGGTAGGGCAGAAGCGCCTGACGTCGGCATCGAAGACACCGATGCAGTCCACATCGCCCTCCTCGGAGTGGCGGCACAGCAGCTGCTGTCCGATGCAGATGCCCAAGACGGGCTGGCGCAGCTGGCGAATCACCTCGTCCAGCCGGCGCTGGCGCAGGTATTCCATTGCCCCGCGTGCCTCGCCCTGACCGGGGAACACCACGCGGTCGGCCTGGCTGAGCTGCTCGGCATCGTCGGTCAGCAGCGGCTCCACGCCCAGTCGCTTCAGGGCGTTCACCACCGAGTAGATGTTTCCGGCATTATATTTTACGATTGCTACTTGCATAACGCTCAATGCTTTGATAGTTGACAGTTGACAATGTTCAATGTTCAATGTTCAATGTTCAATGTTCAATGCTCAATGCTCAATGTTCAACTAAAAATAATCGTTTTGTTCTTGTAGGTGAGTATCTTGCGCTGGATGTGCTTGGAGACGGCATGCGAGAGCACAATCTTCTCCAGGTCCTTGCCCTTGAGCACCAGCGACTCGGGGGTGTCCTTGTGCGTGATGCGCGTCACGTCCTGCTCGATAATCGGGCCGGCATCCAGCTCGGCGGTCACATAGTGGCTCGTCGCTCCGATAATCTTCACTCCGCGCTCCCATGCCTGATGGTAGGGCTTCGCGCCTACGAAGGCAGGAAGGAACGAGTGGTGGATGTTGATGATATGGTGCGGATAGGCCGCAATCATCTCGTCCGAGATAATCTGCATGTAGCGCGCCAGCACGATAAACGAGATGTCCTCCTTCTTGAGCAGCTCCATCTCGGCCTGCTCCACCTCCTGCTTGTTGGAGTGGTCCTTGTTGATGCTCCACACGTAGTAGGGGATGCCGAACTGGTCGGCCACATAGCGCAGGTCCTCATGGTTGGACACGATGCAGGGGATGTCCACATTGTATTCGCCCGCCTTCCAGCGTGCCAGCAGGTCGTACAGGCAGTGGCTCATCTTCGACACGAAGATGGCCATCCTGGGGCGCTTGTCACTGTAGTAGAGCGAGAATTTCATCTGGTAGCGCTGCGCATACAGCGTAGTCAGATAGTCGTAAAGCTTGTCGCGGGGAATCAGGAATCCGTCCAGTTCCCACTCTATACGCATGAAGAACATACCGTCCTGCTTGTCCACATACTGGTCCAAATAGACGATGTTCCCCAGGTTATCCGTTATAAACTTGGTTACTTCCGAGATAATACCCTGTTGGTCAGGACAATGTAGAAGCAAAATTGCTGTTGGTTTCATTCTAATCTTTTTCTCTCAATTTAATTCGCGCGCAAAGGTACAAAAAAAAGGCCGAAATACCAAATTTATTTCCGTTTTTATTGTTCCCGGCCATATCGCCAGTCTCTCACCTCTCACCTCTTACCTCTCACCACTTGAAAATTTTAACAAAGATTTTTGCCGAAATATTTGCACCTTGGCGATTTTATTTGTAATTTTGCACCCTGTTACGACATCTGCTATCTGGGGGTGACTGGATTTGACGGCAAGTCGAGATGGTACGTAAGCATGCGGAGTGACGGCTGTAGACTCCATAATCCATTCGGCCGGAAATTTAATTGGCAACAACGAGTATGCTCTCGCTGCCTAATCGAAGTATAGTAGATTGAGGCTCAATTCCGTCACCAGGTGACAGAACGAGACGTCGCTCCGAGGATGTGGTTCCGAATCCGGAGATCAAGCGGCGCAGGTTAAATCGGAAATAGTCCCGTCGGGCCTCGACGGCGGGATGAAGCTTTAGGGGATAAGGTCGCGATTGGTGGCTTGGGTCTTGTCGCGGCACGAAAACGAAGTCCAGGATAAGCATGTAGAAAGCGTATGGTTTCCTTGTGCGGACGAGGGTTCGATTCCCTCCACTTCCACATTTATCCAAAAACAGGCCGCTCACTTACTGGAAGTCAGCAGTCTGTTTTTTTTTGATTCTTCAACCTTCATCCTTGGGTCGTTCTCGTTCTTGCTAA
>DDPY01000013.1:16958-23869 GCA_002342415.1 Prevotella sp. UBA2456
TATTTCATGGTCTTTGCAAATTTTCCGCCCAAAAAACGCTTTTTTTTCACCCTATTTCGCTCCCAATTTTGCAGAGAAATTTAAGCAATAATTTTAAGACGGAGAATCGTACTTTCGTACTTCGTACTTTCGTACTTTTTGCCGATATTCAAAGTGTGAAAGGCGAATTAACTATTATATATTATATATATAATATATAATATATAATAGTTAAAATAATACTAGTAATTTCTTCTATCCATATCTCCCTCAGCGATTCACTCCCTCTGTACCTTCAAAAACTATCAAAAAGTACGAAAGTACGAAAAGATAATTGCTTGTACTCTCGAAGTTCTTATAGCAGAAAATTGGCAAAAATCTTTGTAAAATCGAAAATATTTGCTACTTTTGTGCCAATATTACGCTAAGACAATGAAAGAACCTATTTGCACGCATCCTATGCAGCAGCAGCCTACGGCAGTTCGCAAAGCCTCTATGATGGCAGGCACCAGCCTGCTTGCGCCTGCTGGTACGCATCCTTGACCCTCAGCCCGGCGACACCGTCTACGACCCCGCCTGTGGCTCGGGAGGCATGCTGATAGGGAGCACAGGGGACTGGTCAAGTAACAAGTAACAAAGTAACATTCTTGAAGATAAAATTTATCAGCACATTATTTTGATAATTCCAAAAAACTTTGTACTTTTGTGCCAATATTACGCTAAGACAATGAAAGAACCTATTTATACGCATCCTATGCAGCAGCAGCCTACGGCAGTTCGCAAAGCCTCTATGAAAGGAGCACAGGGGACTGGTACTTGTCTCACGGTCAGCAAGTGGTGTACAAATTCTTCACAGCCAGACTTATCAACTCTAAAGAAGGCTGCGGAATTATTAGATGTTGATGTAAAAAACCTTCTATGGTCAACAAAGTGATTTTTTCGAAAAGAATTGAAATATGCCAAGAATAAGTAAAGCAACAGAATATAATTGGAAAAAGCTGAATAGTGATTCCAAGGAAAAATTGACTAAGAGGGCTAATAAAACTCGGTCAAAAAAAAGAATTATTGCAACAAACTATCTTGATGACTCAAAAGCCAATATGCTTCTCAAAAATGTTATGGAGATTGAGTCATCGGTGGAGAATATTATGTACACACTTGCGTATTCTGCATTATCCCAAAATGGTATATTGCATAGAAAGCATGTTAAGAATTTCCTTCATAAGTATTCACATTTGGAGCAAGTGGCGATTGATATTCCTGCCGACACATGGGATTCGGATAATGATATATTAGGATTCATATATCAGTCATTGATAACAGAAGGTGAAAGAAATATAACTGGACAATATTACACGTGTAAGAGTGTAGTTGAATATATTGTGGGCGATAAGACCCTTTCTGATACTGAGACATTCCTAGATCCATGCTGCGGTAGTGGCGCTTTTTTAATGGCTGTCAAAACAAATAATCCTAGCAATCTATATGGATTTGACATCAATCCTATTGCTGTTATGATAGCTTCAGTAAATCTTTTGATTAAACACAAGGACAAAGAGTTCTTTCCACACATCTTTTGCTTGGATTTTCTGAGTAAGGATTTGTTCTCATCTGATGATCGAAAAGAGTTACCTTTCAAATTTGACAATATTTACACAAATCCTCCATGGGGAAGTGACAAGGAGGGATTATACATCCATAATTATCCTTCAATTAAGTCAAAAGAACGTGCGTCAATGGTTATTTCAGAATCATTGTCTAGATTGACTGATACAGGTACATTATATTTTTTGTTACCTACCTCTTTATTGAAGATTAAAACACATAATGACATCCGAAAACTTATCTTGGCAGATACAACTATACAACAAATAGACCTCTATAATAATAGATTTGATGGAGTGTTTACGGATTATTTTAGTATAAAAATAAATCCTGCCAAGACTACGACCCAAACCTATGTTGTAACTAGTGATGGTGGTAATGCTAACATCACTCTGTCTGCAGCAGATAGAACATTTGGTAATATTGCACTTGAAACATTTAACAGCCTTGACAATTCTATCATTGAGAAAATGGAATCGTCATGTCATGACAGGCTTTCACATAGTTTGTGGGCTTTGGGAATAGTTACAGGTGATAATAAAAATAAGGTAAAGAAGGAAAAAGCCGAAGGATTGGAACCTGTTTATGCAGGCAAGCAAGTTGATCCGTTTAAGCTTCAGGATGAATCATCATATATTCTGTTTGATCCAGAAAATTTCCAACAATGTGCAAAAGAGGAATTCTTCCGAGCCCCAGAGAAACTGATATATCGTTTTATAGCTAAATATCCTATTGTCGCTTATGATGACAAACAATGCTTATGCCTAAACAGTGCAAACATTTTAATTCCACAGCTTGATACAATTTCAGTTAAAAGTGTGGCTGCATTGTTGAATTCAACTTTATATCATTATTATTATTCATTGAAATATTCAGATATTAAAGTTTTGAAGGGCAATTTGCAAGAACTGCCTTTCCCAAAATTAACGAAGAAACAGGATGAAGGATTGTCTGCGTTGGTGTCAGATATTCAATCTAGCACTTTTTCTTTAACTTATCAGCAACAGCTTGACAAAGAAGTATATTCAATTTTTGGAATTACTGAAAAAGAACAAAAACAAATCTCAGCAAGGATAAAATAATGGAACGTTTGAACAATGAAATAGACTCTTTTAAAGAACAACTATCCGAACCAGATAAAGTTCTTGTTAGTAACGACGAGTTAACCAAAAGCTCTAAATATCCTTTTAATAAGTATGCCAATATTTTTTCAGTTCTTCTGACCAAAGGAAACTTAACGTATGAGCAATATATTGCTTTGCGAGATTCTTATTTTCATAGGAACCCAAACCTTGACAAATTTGAAATGGCACCTAGAACATTTGGTCAGACTTGGGGGGAGGATTGGTTGAAGAAAGAAAAAGAAGGTATTCTCGTGGATCCTCCTAAGAAAGATGGATATACTAGCCAATTTGATTTATGGTTACCAACAGAAACTGATGAAGGAATTAAAATTGAGGTAAAATCCTCACATGTTGCAGAAGATGAGCCAGAAAGCATTTTGGTTGAAAAAGCTTACAAAAAGCCACAGGGTACAGATGAAGAAATAAAAAATAAAAGAAGCAAAATAAAATGGAAACTTTAATCAAAGAACTTGAAGCCTACAAAAAATCATTGTCGGCAGCAGAAAGGGTACAGCTTAGTGATTCTGTATTGGATAAACTGTATGCAGTGTACCCATTTAATAAATTTGAGTACACAATTTCTCATCTTATTGCGAAAGGAGTTATTTCGTTAGATGAATATCTAGAAATGAGAGCAGAATATCTCCAAAGAAATAAGTATTTACATCTCTTTGAGTTAGCTCCAAGAACATTCGGTGAAACTTGGGGACAGAATCATCTTATGGAATTAGTTCCAGAATTCAAGATTCCAACAAAACGGTTAGACCCTACTTTTAGTGGTGAGTATGACTTGCTATTGAACGATATTCATGTTGAAGTAAAAGCGTCTCGCGCTGTTAAGAAGGTTGGAGGAGATACATTGGCTAACAAAGCGCTTGCAAGTAATAGTACATCAAAGTTTGATATGAATTATCAGCAGTTGAAGCCTGGATGTTGTGATGTCTTTGTATGGATTGCTGTATGGCGAGATAAGATAGATTATTGGGTAATGTCCAGTGAAGATGTACAGAATAACCCTTTGCTCAGCAATCAACACCGTGCTTCTCAATTGTCTGAGTCTGGCGAGGTTGTGGAAGGTCAGATCCACATCAATAACGGGAACTATGCTGATTTCGAGAAGTACCGTGTTCAGGTACGTGATATTTATGACAAAGTAATTGAAATCGGAAAGAGACGGAAATGATAACTCCGTATTTTAATGACGATGAAAACTTTATCCTTTATCAAGGTGATGCCAACAGCGTTTTGTCCGAGATAAAGGATAAAGTTGATGTTGTATTTGCTGACCCACCATACTTTTTGTCTAGTCAAAAACAAATCCTGCAAAATGGCAAGATAAAGGTTTGCGACAAAGGTGACTGGGATAGGGTGTCAACTTCTGATAAAATAAACTCTTTCAATCGTGAATGGTTATCTAAGTGCCGAGATGTTCTAAAAGACAACGGAACAATTTGGGTATGTGGAACATACCACAATATTTATTCAGTTGAACAATGTCTAATAGAACTTGGATTTCAGATTCTGAACATTGTAGTTTGGCAAAAATCAGATCCACCTCCAACACCATATGGTGGTAGACTTAATTTTTCTGCCGAATATATTGTTTGGGCGAGAAAAAATCCGAAGGCAATTCATTGTTTTCACTACGAAATGTTGAAACAAATGAATGGTGGCAGAGAAATGCCTGACGTATGGAAAATGCCAAGTCCTGGCAGTTGGGAAAGAACCTGCGGGAAGCATCCAACACAGAAGCTATTACGATTGCTATATCGAATCCTCAAAGTTTGTACAGAAGAAGGTTTTACCATTCTTGATCCTTTTGTAGGCAGTTGTACAACTGGTATTGCTACAAAACTTATGAATCGTAAATTTATCGGTATTGAACTGAACTCAGAATACTTGGATTATGGGGTTAAAAGATGGATGGAATGCCAGGATAAGGAAAAAGGTAACAAACTCCTTAAGAAAATGTCTGAAAATCCAGAAGAAGTCACTGTTATGATAAATCACTGTCGCAAAGGGCTCAAAGAAAAAATGGTTGAAACAGGTATTTGCTATTTGCGGGCAGGTGACTCCAAGGGATCTCTTTGTATCACTCCTGGATTTGAACGTCTTTCGTACGTACTACTGCACACCAATGGTGAAGATTGTCAACTTTTTAAGCTGAAGTCAAAAGGTCAATTCAATATATGGACAAAAGAAACATTAGAAAAGTATGGTTTTGAGCCGTCACATGCACCATATTATATTGTCTTACATTTTGACAATTCAAAACCTATACCGTTCAAGCAACTACCGAATCTTAAAGAGTCAGTTAATACATACATAGCTAAGATTAAGCCCCTAAGTGATTTTCTGGGCATTAAATAATCATCTTATCAAGATTGACAACAATACAATCAACCCACTGACTATCAGTAGTTATGACAAAAGTCAGTGGGGGTGATTGTTCCCAGGAGCACAGGAGACTGGTACTTGTCTCACAGACTAATAGTCTATAGTTATAAGTGGCGACTGTCATTCATGCTTCAATTCCACAAATCACCGAAAAAACAGAAAAACTATAGCAGAAAGCATATAAAAATGTTAAATATCACAATTTTTATATCAGAAAGCATGTAATTTGCAAATAATATTGTAATTTTGCATTCGAAAGAATATAATTTATATGGAAAAGACAAAGTTATCAAAGGTGGTAAAGGATTTGCGCAAGGAATATGGTCTTACGCAAGAAGACCTTGCAATGAAGTCTGGCGTAGGCTTGTGCTTTGTACGCAATCTGGAACAGGGGAAGCCGACGTTAAGAATGGATAAGGTCAACCAGTTACTTGATTTGTTTAACTACGAACTTACAGCAACCAAAAAGCAATGAGACAAGCACAGATTTATCGAAAGGATGCCCTTGCTGGCATCTTGACAGAAGATGGCGGCGAATACCGTTTCTGTTATGATGAAGCGTATCTCAAACGTGAAGATGCGCAGCCTGTAAGTCTGACACTCCCATTACAGACGGAGGCATTTGTAAGCCCTGTGCTGTTCCCGTTCTTCGACGGGTTGATACCAGAAGGATGGCTACTTGACGTGGCACTTCGCAATACTGACATCAGCATTCTTGACCGTATGTCGCTATTATTGTTATGCTGTAAGGAGTGTATCGGTTCTGTCAGTGTAGTGCCTATAAATAAGGAAGGAGGCGACAATGTGTAAATGTCTGTATTGCTATAAGGAATTGAAAGAAGGTCAGAAAGACTTTCATCCAAGTTGTGCCCGAAATTTCTTTGGAACAAAGGATGTTCCCTTGCTGGAGTACAAACATGAAGAGCTCGACCAATTAGCCGAGCAGGTAATTCGTGCTCAAACATCTCTGACAGGCGTTCAACCCAAATTGTCTCTGAACCTCGACAGACACGATGGCTGTAGCCGACTGACTATCGTAGGACTTTGGGGAGATTATATCTTCAAGCCACAAACGGAGAGTTACGTGCAGTTGCCCGAAAATGAGGACTTAACGATGCACCTTGCGGAAGCCGCAAAGATTAGTGTGGTGCCTCATAGCCTTATTCGTTTGGCTGATGGAAAACTTGGGTACATCACAAAGCGTATTGACCGCCAAGAAAATGGCGAGAAGATAGACATGGAGGATATGTGTCAACTCACGCTACACCCTACGGAGTATAAGTACAAAGGATCGCATGAGCAGATAGCAAAGACAATCTTGCAGTACAGCAACACACCAAAACTTGACCTTACGAATTACATGCAGTTGCTGCTCTTCTGTTTTGTCACAGGCAACAACGACATGCACCTGAAAAACTTCTCGCTCTATCGTCCTTCCGAGGGCTATCAACTCACTCCTGCTTATGACCTCCTCAATGTCGCCATTGCCAATCCGAAGGACAAGGAGGAATTGGCACTTACTCTTGTGGGAAAGAAAGCGAAACTCCGTTTGGCAGACTTTCTTAATGCTGCAAAGACAATGAGACTGGAAGAAAATGTAGTACAGCGTCTCGTCGCAGGGCTTCATAAGGTGTTTCCCAAATGGCAACAGCTTATAAAAGATTCCTTCCTCAGTGATGACCAGAAACAAGCGTATGAAGAACTTATAGTTTCCAGATTGGATAGGTTGTAGATACAAACTCGAGTATGATTTTCATACTCTACCAAAGGGAGCACAGGGGACTGGTATGAAGTGAACCCCAAAGT
>DDPY01000055.1:0-37100 GCA_002342415.1 Prevotella sp. UBA2456
CAACCTATTTCAGTACAAGACAAAATATTAGCAAAAAGTAACAAGTAACAAAGTAACATTCTTGAAGATAAAATTTATCAGCCCAATATTTTGTCAATTCCAAAAAACTTTGTGTGGATCAGGGGACTTTTGTGTACCTGTACAGGGGTGGTCAGAACAAGCGCGAAGGGGTGGGGGAAGTTGTAGTTAAAATTTTATATAATTTCGTAAAATTATCTTAAATTTAGACAGATTGTCGATATTTATCGCACAAAAACCTTTATCTTTGCATGCGTTTTACGAAGCAAACAAACGTACTAACTCGATAAAGAATTAAAACATGCGTTTACGATTACGGGAAATGGCGGCCATTGCTGCCATGTTGATTATTGGCACAGTGACATGCCACGCACAGCAAGTAGCATTGAAAACCAACCTGCTCTACGATGCCACCGCCACGCCCAACCTCGGTATGGAGATTGGGGTGGGACGGAAGCACTCGTTCCAGGTGTTCTATGGTCTGCACCCCTGGAAGTTCGGACATGGCGACGACCAGAAATACCTGAAGCACTGGGTGGTCAACCCTGAGTGGCGCCATTGGTTCTGCCATCGCTTCAACGGCTCGTTCGTAGGCATACATGCCTTCGGCGGACAGTTTAACGCCTCGAAGATCAAGATGCCCTTCGGATGGTGGAAGGAGCTCGAGGACAACCGCTTCGAGGGCTGGTTCGTGGGCGGCGGCGTCAGCTACGGCTATCAGTGGGTGATGTCGAAGCACTGGAACCTCGAGGCAGCCATCGGCGTGGGCGCAGCCTATATCAAGTACGACAAGTATGGCTGCGGCACCTGTGGCAAGAAGCTCGACGACGGCGACAAGGTCTACATCGGTCCCACCAAGCTCGCCCTGTCGCTGATGTACTTGTTTTAGTGGGAGAGTTGAGTAATGAAAACTTATTTATACAGCATGAAACGTCACCTTATTATATTCGTCCTGGCAGTAGTATCCACCATGGTGGCAGCCCAGGAAACCATCAGGCTGACTGACAATAGTCAGGGCAGCGACAGTCAGATTAGTGTCAAGAACCTGCAGGTGGCCCGCACGGCCGACAAGACCATCGTCACGATGGACTTCGTGCTCGACAGTCTGCAGGTGCCCTCCAACCGCTACCGTGCGTTCACGCCCGTCATCAAGAGCAAGGACGGCCGGCACCAGCAGCGGCTGAAGACGCTCATCGTGAGCGGGCGCCGCCAGAACATCGTGTTCGAGCGCGACGGCATCGATCCCCTGTATGCCGCCAACTGCGACAATGTGCGCCGACAGAACGGGCAGCCCCAGACGTATAGCTATACCGACGGCGTGGCGAGTGCCGACTGGTTCCGCCAGGCCGACCTGGTGGTGGACTGCGACCTCTGCGGCTGCGGCGACCTGATGAAAAACCAGCAGGCCTTCCTCGCCTCGCTGCTGCCGCCCGACCCCTACGAGCTGGTGGCACTCACCGATGTGGTGCCCGCTCCGCAGAAGAAGGAGCGCTCGCTGCACGGCTCGGCCTATATCACCTTCGTGGTAGACCGCTGGGAGATGAAGCCCGACTATATGGACAACCGCCGCGAGCTGCGCAAGATCACTGACACGCTCGACGTGATGGCCGCCGACGCCAATGTGAGCGTGCGCCAGATCAAGATCCACGGCTATGCTTCGCCCGAGAGTCCCTACGAGCACAACCGCATGCTCGCCACCAACCGTGCCAAGTCGCTCACCGACTGGCTGAAGCAGCAGTATAAGCTGCCCGACCAGGTGTTTGCTCCCGCCGAGGCCACGCCCGAGAACTGGGACGGTCTGCGCCGTGCTGTCGAGGCTATGGACCAGACGCTGCTGCCCCATAAGCAGGAGATACTCGACATCATCGACGACCCGACGCTGTCCCCCGACCCGAAGGAGTGGCGCATCAAGATACGCTATCAGGACGAGTATCGCTACCTGCTGCGCGAGGTCTATCCCGGTCTGCGCCGCTCAGACTATGACATCTCGTTCAACTTCAGCGACTTCACGCTGGAGCAGGCCAAGCAGGTGTACAAGACGCGCCCCTACCAGCTCTCCGTGCGCGAGCTGTGGGATGTGGCACAGACCATGCCCGCTGGCAGCCTGGAGTATAACAAGGTGCTGCAGACCGCTGTCAACATCTATCCCGACGACCCCGCTGCCAACCTCAATCTCGCCAATGTGGCCATCCGCCAGAAGGACCTGCTGAAGGCAGAGACCCTGCTCGACAAGGCCGGCGACTCGGCTGAGGCCCTGCAGAGCCGTGCCGTGGTGGCCATACTGCAGGAGAAGTACGACGTGGCTGCCGCCCTGCTCGACCAGGCCCAGCAGAAGGGCATCGACGTGAGCAAGAACCGCGAGGCCATCAAGGAGCTGACGAAATAAACAAATAAAATAAATATTCACAAATCATTTAATTATTAACAAAACAAGCTTATGAAAAACCTTAGTTTTTTAGCAATGGCAGCCTTCGGTCTGCTATTCGCAGCCTGCTCGTCGGACAAGGACGTGGCAGGGGGTGAGCAAAAGAAGGTTGAGTATGACGGCCAGTTCCTGGCGTTCAACATCAACCTGCCCAGCACACCCCAGAACATTTCTCGTGCCAATGACAACGGTACAGGTACGGACGTGTCTGACGCTACGGACGGTCTGCCTACTGAGTATGCCGTGAAGAACGCTATTCTGTTGGTGTTCGACGGTACAGCAACCTCTGACGATGCTGCGACATTTAAGTCTGCCTACGAGATTTCCACACAGCCTTGGACTAAAAACACTGACCCTCATGTGACCGAGACTTCGCGCAAGGTCATCCAAGAGGTGTCGGGTGTGGTAGACAACGACCTGATGCTGGTGATTCTAAACAATAACGGATTGGTGACTGTCGACGGAACAGGAGTAAAGGTTAACTCCACCACTTTCTCTGGAACCTATGCCGATTTCCGCAAACAAACTGCCACAGCTGCCGCTTTAGGAGCCTCCGAGATGACGACCAATGGCTTCTACATGGCCAATGCCGTGCTGGCCAACGAGGCTGGCTCTGCCAAGAGTGGCACGGCTCCCACCACTGGCTTCGCTGTAAAGACTCTGGTACCCATCACAAAAGTATTCAAGACACATGCCGAAGCTGAGGCTGGCACTGCCGACGAAATCTTCGTAGAACGCGGTATGGCCAAGGTGACCGTGAAGCAGGGAACTGCTAAAGCAATGTCGGGCATTGCCACCTTGAACTGGCAGGTTACCGGTTGGACGCTGGACAACACCAACACCACTTCTTACCTGGTGCGTTCTACGGATAATGTCGATACCTACAAGGGGCTCAACAGTAAGGCAAATTCTACTTCTGAGGGTTACGAGAACTACCGATTCATGGGTAACACAGCCATCGGCGGTGTTGCCACCTATAAGTATCGTACCTACTTTGCCGAAGACCCCAACTTCAGCACCGGTGCTACGCTGACTCAGGCAACTCTTAGCGACTATAAGACTGGTTTTGGCGATGCCAACCCTCAGTACTGCTTCGAGAACACGTTTGACGTGGCTCATCAGAACGAAAACCAGACCACACTGGCCCGCTTAGAGGTGACCGCCACCGTTGGCTCAAACCCTGCACAAAACCTCTTTACCATCGGCGACGTGAAGTCTACCTACTTCACCACATCCACCTTGACAGCAAAGATTCAGGAGCGTGCCTATGACTACCTTAACGAGAATGGCCTCATCACAGGTACCTTTACAAGTAGCGACTTAACCATCACCCTGCCTACTGACCCTGCTGCAGGCGAGATGGCCATCTCAAGTATTACCACCACTAATGGTAGTGCACTGTCTGGTGGTGCCCTGCCTGGCAACATTATTGACAAGACAATGGAATACTTAGGCGGTAAGATTTACTGCTACAAAGGTGGCAAGAGCTACTATACCATCCGTATCAAGCATTTCGGCGATGTGCTCACTCCATGGGCCGACGGTGTGGCTGGCGTTAAGATTGGCGACATCTACCCCACTGCCGATCAAGCCGACAACTATCTGGGCCGCTACGGTGTGCTGCGCAACAACTGGTACGACATCGATGTCACCGACGTTGCCTTTTTGGGCGATGCCACTCCGAAGACCCATACTGGCGTGACAGACGACGAAATCAAGGCCTTCATCGCCTTCAAGATTAACATCCTGTCGTGGGCTAAGCGCACACAATCATGGAACCTATAATCAGACCTGTATTTAATTAACCAAGGTATAAGGAATCAAAGAAAGCACTTACGACAATGAACGTTCGAGATATCATACAAAAGAGTATCGTGGCCATGACGGCTACTATAGCCATGAGCAGTTGTAGCATGATGACAGAAGACCGCGACGACTGTCCGGAAGGGCTGTATGTCAACTTCGTCTACGACTATAACACACAGCGTGCCGACATGTTTAAGGATCATGTAGGAGGCCTGACGCTCTACGTGTATGATGAGTCGGACCGACTTGTCGCCCAACGGACGGTGAGCGGGAGCGAGCTCCGGCAGTATGGATACAACATCCACTTTACTGAGCAGGAGCTGGCTCCCGGCCACCAGTACCGTCTGACCTTGGTGGCCATGCAGAAAGACTGGAATGAAGCCCTGCAGACCAAGGGAGCCAAATATGTGAAGACAGACATGGGCGCTGGCTCCGACCGCAAGAGCCTTGCCATCTCGCTCCAGCGCGAGGCATCGTCGCAGCCGCCTTACCGCCTAGTGTCCAACGAGGCACCGCTCGACACCCTGTGGCACACGCTGACTACACTCCAGGCCACCTCTGCCACACAGCCTGCCTCCACCCAGTATCACCTTGCCGCCGACGGGCAGGTGCAGAGCAACGGGGTAGAGACAGTAACCCTGAACAGCGGAGAACCTGCCTATGCCACCGTCAGCCTGATACGCGACACCAAGCATCTGAACATCTCGCTGCGTGAGATTGACCATCCGGAGCGTGTCAACCACGAAGACTACGAGGTGTTCATCATAGATGCCAATGGTGACCTGGACTATCAGAACAACCTTATACAGCCTACCGACTCGCTCATCTATCTGCCCTATGCAGCATGGACAACTAATTACGATGGAGGAGGCACTATCGGAGAGCAACGCTCTGCCCACTACGACCTGATGTTCAACCGCCTGATGTATAGCACCACGCCACAGAAGAACGCCGTGCTATGCATCCGCAAGAAGTCTACGGGCCAGGACATTGCCGTGCTCAATCTGGCTGAAGTTCTCAGCGAGGGACGTACAGCCTTTGAAATCTACAACTACTCTGCCCAGGAGTATCTCGACCGTGAGTACGACTATCGTCTGGAACTATTCCTGAAAGGCGAGCAGTGGCAGAAACTGAGTTATCTATACGTATGCATCGACGTGCTCTCATGGGCCAAGCGCATACAGTTTGAAGAATTGTAACCGATATGCACAACAGCGTATTACATATATTCCGAGCGTTTGCTTTAGCTTCCCTCTGCCTGCCACTGGTCAGCGCCTGTTCTGCTGTTACCGATGGTGAGGACGGGCAGCGCGAGCAGACCATAGAGAGCCGCGAGCCGCATACGTTTATCAATCTCACTGTGGCTGTCAGCGGCGGCAAGCAGCATACGACCCGTGCGGGAGAGAAACCCACTGCTGGCGAGAACGGAGACGGACGCGAGGCTGGTTTCGAGCACGAGAATGCCGTTACGGGCATCACGCTGATACTCTATCAGGACGCTGTGGGCATCAATACCACTACAGATCCCTCTACCATCAACCTCGACTATGTGAAATATTTCACCGTCACACGGACAGGGACTACCGAAACTCCAGGCTCGCAATATGGCGACACGAAGAAGGATGAGGCCTACTATACCACCGGCAACCAACTGGTGCAGAAGGGCGAACTGGACCTTGCCAAGCAATATCATGCCATCGTTGTGGCCAATGTCGACCTGCGCTTCAAGGTCAGCACGCTGAAGGATGTGCTTAACTATAAGATGACAACCCTCTATAGCGGCGATGAGAAGACGGCAGCTGCTGGTTGCGTCAACTTCGTGATGTCGTCGGAGGCAGACCACGTCATCAACTTCCCAGGCACTACGCCTACCGTCATTGCCGAAGGCGCGCTCTATTCGTTTGACGGCATCCGCATCGAGCGCATGGCTGCCCGCATCGACTTCTGGGCTGCCGGCGCTACCTATAACGCTACGGCCCAGGGCTATGAGTATAGCGTAGGTGCCACGGACAAGTTTGTAGTGACGGGCATCATGCCCTTCAACCTCATGGGAGCCAGCGGCACCAACGGCGGCGAATACCTGATCAAGCGTGTGGCAACATCGCCTACTGCAACAGCCTATAACTATCTTGGCGACGAGGGCTCTAACTTCGTCATCGACCCTGCCATCCTGGCCAAGACCACCAGTGGCGGACTGACCTATTATAAGAACAGGGTAGAGGACTTCAATACCACCTATAGCGTGACCTCGCTGGCCAACATCGCCACCTACAGCGGCGTCAACGACTATTATCGAAGCATAAAAGACTTGCACGGAGCCATCGTGGCCTCGCCAGCCAGCGGAGGATATGCCACGCTGACAGACGGAGCACTGACGGGTGAGGATGTCGTGGTGTGCTATCCGATGGAGAACACGCTGCAGACCAGTTCCTACCTCTTCAACTTCGCCACAGGCATCGTCATCGAGGGCGACTACTACCAGGGCGGACTCTCGGGCACCAAGACACACCGTATCTACTACGGCTATCTGCGCCATGAGGGCACCGCCACCAGCTATCAGGCACGCCTGGGTGCAGCCTTCGAGCTGGATGCCTCTACGGCACTGCCACCAGCATCGCCCATGGAGTACGGCATTGTGCGCAACAACATTTACCGTATCTATATTTCAAGCATCACTCCAGAGTCGATGATTATGACGCTGAAGGTGAAGAAGTGGGACCCCTTTATCCACGACTGGATTTACATGTAAGCAATGTGATTGACTATGAAGATATTCAAGAGAACATACCTCTTTCTGGCACTCTCCACCCTGCTCGCCGCCTGCTCGCTGGACAGCAGCCTGGCTGATGCTAACGAACAGCAAGGACTGGAGGACGGCCCAATTCAGATTCATCTGCGCGTGTCGGCAGCAGACAATGCTGCCACAACCAGGGCAGGCAGCTGGCAGGACAATGTGAATGCTACTGACGATGAGATGATGAATGTATGGACGGTAGTGGCTGTGAATACCGTAGACAACAAGGTGGCCGCTATCTATGCCTGTAAGCCTAATGGCAGTCCCGACCAGGAGGTTGATGATATTGCGACGCTGCCCTCAGCAGGAACCTACCGCTTCTACTCGTTTGCCAATATGGCTCCATCGGTGGTCAAGTCGCTGTTGGGTATTGCCGACCCTTTGTCTCCTGCACCAGCACTTACCAGAGAAGGTGGCAACGACCCAACAGGCGGAGACAATGGTGGTGAAGGCGGCAACGGCAACGAAGGCGGCAACGGTGGAGATGAAGACGATGCTACGGGTGAGGTGGCGCCCAATGGTGGCGCGGATAATCCAACATCGGCAGGCGACACATTTATAACTGATGATAACAACTACGCTGCAAATACAAACTATCCCATTCCGTTTGCCGATGACGAGACGGTTGCTGAGGCTGAGGCCAATGCCGTTACGGTCAATGTGGCAGGCAATAACTTTGACCCTACGGCTACCAACAACTACTTCGGAGCCAAGGGCATTCCCATGAGTAATGTTCAAGAGTTAACAGTCACTGCTGGTGCAAGCATCACACTTGTGGTGGTGCGCATGATGGCAAAGATAGAACTGCAAGTCTATAATGACAAGGGGGCTGACGTCACCCTGGAGTCGTTCACCCTGACAGACCTGACAAAGAACACTAATTCGAATCTGAAGCTGTTGCCTACGCTTACGGGTCACAACTCGATGGAAGTGGTGGCGCACGGCGATATCACACCCAATCTGAACGGTACGCCTGGTACGGGCAAGATGACTATCACTAAAAGCCTGGCGATAAGTGCTACTACGAACAGTACAACGGCTGGCACTCCTGTCAAGATACCTTTCTACGTCAACGAAAGCGTAAGGCCAGGAAATAGTTTTGGGCATTTCTTCCTGAAAATTAAGTTAGAGGGTGAGACGGAGGAACGCTATGTGCTGATTGACGACAAGGGCCGCACTACCGCTGATGACAACAAGTGGGACTACATAGCCCGCAACGACTACCGCATCATACCTGTTGTGCTTGACGACTATAAGCTCGACGTCATCCCCTACGACTTCCCCCCCATCGGTGTCTATCCCTGTTCGGTGAAGGAAGAGGACGGCCTGTACACAGTCAATTTCCACGACTATGGACACTTCCATCTGCTGCCAAAAGTCACAAAGATTAGCGACAGCTCTGTGGTGCAATTTACGGCAGCAGCCCCTACAGGAACATACAGTTCGACATCGTGGGGACTGATTGGTGACAGCTTTGCGTCATCCTGGGGGTCGTGGACGGATGCGACGAAGGCAACTGCCGCTACCGACGATGGGTCATTCTATCGTTCGGGCTATACTACCAATCCGGCTGTTGATGGCGATGATGTAGGCGGATTCCCCGTATGGTATCCGAATACGGCAGGCCGTCCGCAGTGGGATCCGTCGGCTTCAGGCAATTACCAGCCTTTCATCTTCGGCTACATTGCCGATCCGGCAACTACTTTGACATCAGACCGCAAGGTGTACCACGAGTTCTCCATCTACCTGTATAAACAGGGGATGAGTGCTCCTCGGCAGATGACCTATCGGCTATATATGACGCTCGATAGTGACCAGATGCTCTATGCTCCACGGCACGGAGCGTCACTCAGGCGCCGCCCTCACTGGCAATGAGATTTCTCAGACCTGAAGGTGCTGAGTGTGGCGTTGCAATCGGCTCGCCGCATGTTGGGAAAATATTCCCAGGGCAGGGAGTGAAAATTCCCAGGGCAGGGAGTGAAAATTCCCAGAGCAGGAAAGAAAACGATCTTTGAAATGTTGATACACAATCCGGAGTAACGCTGGCGAAACGCTTGACGGTGAAAAAACGAAAAAGAGGACGATACCTCACTAAATCTCTGGAAAGCCCTTTGTACAAAGGCGTTCCCATGAGTGAGGTGTATCCCTTAGACCTCACTCAGACCTCCCTTATACCTCCCCCGACCTCTCACTAAGACAAAGAATAAAATAAATGCTAAATATTTGTCAAAATCATTTTTTTTCTTAGTACATTTGCAGCACAATTTTCGTTGAACGAAAGCAAATATGAAATATAACAGGATACTGACCCCCATTCCGGATTGTGTCTTCGATGGATGTAGAATCATCGTCCCCTGGCAGCATGCTGTCAGGGGATGAATTATATAGGCAATAACGGGAAAAGCCTCCGCACAGCGGGCGCTATCCCGACAGACAGAACAACAGAGTAATAACGAATAGAAAACGACATATAGGAAACGATATGAAACAGTCTGTAGATTTGATGAACTCACACATGGAGAAGAACTCAATGAAGGGGTCTGGTTTTAGACCAACGGACACGACAGCATATACTGCGGCATATACTGCCAGGAATACTCCCCCGACCATTTGGCTCGAGCCAATCGATCGATTGGCTCGAGCCAAACGGCCGATTGGCTCGAGCCAACTCGATTTGCCCTCTGAGCTAACTCAATCGGCCAATCGAGTTAACTCACGGTTTTTTGGGGGTGTCCTAACCACATCCCTCATCCACCGCGTCATGATGCTGTTGGTAGTGGTGGTGATGGGAATTAGTAGTGCGTGGGGAGATACAGAAACAGAAATCCATTCAGGTCCTTTGGGTACATGGACTAATAATGCTATAGCTGCAGACAAGTTCAGTAGTTTTGTTTCAGGCAATTACCTTCGTCTTTATATGGATAGTGAAGGTGCAATTAATGAAATTGCAATTAATGGAGGTTCTTATGGTGCTTTGTGGACAACAAGGAATATACCTGTTGGCTCAGGGCTATACAATTCAGCAGATAAATACTTGCAGTTCGAAGTAACCAATTCCAGCATTATTTCAGAAATGCAAACTTATGGTATTTATATTGCACCAGGTGCTACAATAGTAAAATCAGTTTCAATTGTTGCTATTGAGGCTGACTCATTCCTTGGTGCTGCAAAAGGTTCAACTGCAGCCAGCGGCTCCAAGGAAATAGAAAAGACGGCAACCTCAGCCAGCTTCAGCCTGACGGATGACATCCTGTCTGGGGCAAAATATGCACGTATCTATTTGGCAGATGCAAATGGTAATGCATTGGCTGACCAGTCGCCTTTGGCAGTGACTTACGGAGGTAATGCAGCTGTTGCAGCTGGCTCTAACACTAAGAATGGTGTATATGTTTATAATGCAGGCAATGCAATAACCTTATCCGATATATCTGCTACGCTGACAGCTTCAGCTGGAACCTTGACCAACTATCAGATAGTCTGCCTGCTCTCAACAGATGCAGGTACGCCTGCGGAAGGACCGCTTACAAAAGAGCCCGATTGGGACTTGACCTATACCTATTCGTTCACTTATCCAGTTTTGGAGTTTACAGAGACGTTGAATATTGAGAATTTGCTATCAACAGACCATGTGTATTTTACAGATGGTTCAGGAAACCTGCACGATAAGGCTACAGCAAAACTGAAAGAATTTTCTGGTGCTTCATCGATTTCTTCTTATACTACTCGATGGTATGTTCGTGATAAATCGACAGGAGTACGCCAGCCCTTGGAAATAGGAACAAGTGCTAGTGCGGACAAATGGGCTATTCAGACAGGATGGAGTGGAGGAACAAGCTTTTTTGTTCACCAAAGTAACCTTTGTGGGTGGTCTGTCACCAATAATGCCGCACAGCACGGCGATAGTAGTGATGAATGGCGAATGTTTGGACGCAGCGTCATTTATATGCCTACTTCTTTAGGCACTCAGATGCTTGATTGTGAGGACTACGAAATAGTCTTCGAGTGTACTGACGAATATACTGGTGGTACGCCCGTGATGAAGCTCCGCTATATTTTCCAGTTCCCAGAGATTGGAGAATTTGAGGGTGTGGCAAATACGGGTGCCACAGAAACCAATAGCACTCAGACAATATCAGACCGTGCTTCGTCGTCCTTTGCATTAGATGTGACCAGTCAGGCCAGTGGTGCCAAGTATGCCCGTTTCTATGTGACGGATGCACAAGGCAATGCCGTTGACCCCACTTCGCTGCTGACAGTAAGCTATAACGGAACGGCGGCAACGGCTTGCACGAATGTCAATAGCGGATACTATATATACAATGGTGGCACAGCATTTGACCCAAGTCTGATTTCTGTCAGACTTGCTGCCCCCAAAGCTTACAAGACCAATAAAGTAGTGGCATTGTACTCAACAAGCTTGACAAACATGGTTTATGTGTCAAGTACGATGATAGCAGAGCCTGACTACGACAACAAACACACCTACAACTTCGACTACACCGTCACTACCAACGAACTGACACCCCAGGTGGAATGGGATGCCACAGCAATGGAGATGGATGCCACAACGGCTGACTTGGATGCCAACTGGAATACCTCATTGGCTGAGATGGCAGCAGGGCAATGCATCAAGTGGTGGGTAGAGGATGGAAGCGGCACGAAGCAGGCTTTGACTATCGGAACAGGACGACAGAGCAGCACATGGACAGTCAGCCTGCCCACAGGCTTTGCTGTCGCAGAGAATGTGGCTGCGCTCTCAGGACTCACCTCTATCGATGCCGGGCAGTTGCAGTCGTTTGTCAAGACCAATGTCTATGCCCCCTCTGAAGCATCCTATGCCGATTTGGCCAGCCATAAGATTGTCTGCGAGGTGTATACCAACAATGCTGGCACAGGCAATCCCAATGCCCGATACACCTTCTCGCTGCATAAAGGCTTTGTTGGTTCGCTGAAGAGCACGTCGACAACGGCAACAACACGTATTCAGCCTGCTGCTGGCGATATGACGAATACCATCAGTGTGGCTCTGCCTGCTGGCACTAAGTATCTGCGTGCCTGGCTGACGGATGCCGACGGAACGGTGGTTGACCCCACAGGAAAACTGTCCATTACAGGAGAGAAAGCTATACTCAGTAGTGTTGACGGCTACAGCGTCAACCTAGGCTCCTATATATATAATAGTACGGGGCTGACATCACCAGCTTCCGTCACACTGACGCTGACTGCCGCCGAACTTGACCATTACAATGTGGTGGTAGCTACCTCGGCAGATGCCGCCGTGCTCTCTGGGGACGACGTGACCAGCGAGCCAGACTTTGACACCCAGACAACTTACTGGTTTAAATATCCTGCTACAACAAAGAAAGAGTTAGAGGCCCATGTAGAGTGGAGCGCCCAGTCGATGCAACTCGTAAAGCCTGACATCGAGGCAGCGGAGAATCTGGGAGCAGGCTATCTGGCTAACAACGTGAAGCACTACACCATGCAGTGGTATGTGCAGGACGACGACGGCATACAGAGCCTGATGGCAGGCAACAGCCGCGTGAACGACTACTGGAGCATCAACGTGAATGGCGACCCATTCACCATTGAGAATAAGATAGCATCGGTGGTGAATAATACCAACCTGAGCAGCACCACCTGGAACAACTGGGCAGCCCCCGTATTCTATGCTCCGAAGAACAAGACCCTGCGTGAGTTGGCAGCAAAGAACACTCGCTTCGTCTGTAAGTTCTATGAGGATGATGAGACACCGCTCGACGATGCCAACCTGCTGTCGATGACCTATACGGTATACATAGACCGCCAGGAGTCGATGGGAAAACTGAAGAATGGCGGACTGCGTGATGGCGAGACGATCGTAGACGGGCTGACAGCAGAAACCACCAATCTGACCATCGACCTGACCACTGCTACTACGGCTTTTGCTACTGAGGTTGGTGGTACGCCACGCTATGCCCGTGTCTATCTGACCAAGAACGACGGTACACCTGTTGACCCCACCATCTCGCCAGACATACTGACGGTTCCCACGGGAACGGCTTTCACGGATGCTGCTAAGGGATTCTATTTCTCGAACGAGAGTGGCATCACACTGCCGGCAAACGCTACCTTACAGGTGCCGGCAGGCAAGTACAGCTTCTACAATGTGGTGGTGGCCCTGTCTGGTGATGCAGGCGAGTCTGGTCATACGGACAACACGCTGGCTCCCCGTCGTGCCGGCGATGTGAAGGACAAATATGAGCCTGACTACGACCTGCTATATACCATCAAGTTCAAGGAGACATCCACATTCCCCGGTACTTGGATTGGAGAGGACGGCTACAAGCATGCCAAGGAGATACTGGTGGAGAACGAGAGCGTGGCGGAGATTACGATGCCCCTGTCGGAGAGCATCACCAAGATAAAGAGCGAATACGGAGTGGCCGACTTTGCCACCTTGGCAGCCAATCTGCATGTGCGCTGGTATATTGCCAAGAAGAATAATGACGGTGACTATGAGAAGATTCCAGGTTCTGAGACCTATCTTACTCCTGTCAACAGTAGCTTTGGACATCAGACGGAGACAGACCAGGGTGTTTATTGGAACGCAGTGACCAGCGGCAAGACGGCTGGTAATAGTGATGTCAGCAATGTGCTGGATATGAAGATCACCAAGCCTTCCGCCTCTGACAGTTGGGAGGACTATCGTGTGGTGGTGTATATGAAGTATAAAAAGGCTTCAGAAGGTGGACTGGCAGCAACGACGCAAACCACCAGTGGAGGCGTGGTGACCCACGAGCCCGATGACCTTGATATGCAGTACATCTACAACTTCTTTATCGAGGATGATGTCAACTTCCAGTTTGTGCATGCTCCGGGTGAGTCCAACTGGCCGTATCTGAAAAATAGCGACGACAGCCGTCTGCAGGCCACCGTGCAGCAGTACTCATGGGACAACACTACGGGTACGAAGGAGGCACAGTCTGGTGATTTCCGTCAGGGCGTACACACCGTGGAATACGATATCTATGTAGACCCCACAAGCTCGACGCCTGTTGCGCTGAAACTCCCCTTCCAGAATTATCTCGGTACTGGTAACAACCTGGAGCCTACTGCGTATATCCGCTGGTACGACTGGACTACCGATGTCAACAACAACCGCTTGGCCATCAACGGAACGTATCTGGAAGACAAAACGGAAAACAACAACGGCTCCAATGTCAGCCGTGGCTTCTTCCTGCTGAACAATCTGAAGAATGGCTTCAATCCTACACATAGTAACGTGGGTGTCACTTTCAATCCTAACGGCTTGACGGGTACGGTGACTATTGCTTGTGACGTCAGTAAGTATTACGACGGTATCTATTCGTGCAACACACTGATGGACACCCGTACAGACTTTACCAGTTACAAGAAGCCCTACCTGATGCACGAACCTACGCTCAGCACCCGCTATATCTTCAATATCCGTCCAGCATCTGTCATAGCCACCACGATACAAGCTGGTCAGGATAAGTTGGAGGCCAAGGGCAGCAACATGTTTGAGCTGGCAGAGGACAATGGACGAGTAGCTGTGGCAACCAAGGGAACGGAAACCACGTTCTCCGTGCGTGCCAACCTCTCTGAGTTGAGCGACTACTATATTAATAATGGTGCGACATTGATGCAATGCAATACACTACAGTGGTATGCCTACTTTGAAGACGAGACAGGCATCTATCGTAATGACTCGAAACTGGCTACTTATATGACTGCTGAGACGAGCCGTATCTCGCGTATCCAGATGAGTGCCCTCAGTGGAACATACAACCATATCACCACCTCGGCAAGTAAGTCGGTGACAGCAGCAGCAGGGCAGCGCTACCATCTGGTGGGATATATAGGCAATGGCACGGTGATGGCTCCTGTGGTACACTACGAGATTAACCTGATAGATGCTCCGGCGTATGCTGTAGACGACCTGCCATTGGAGCGAACAGAAGCCTATCTGAGGGCACACATGACCCTGCAGGCTACCGTAGACTTTGACGGTATGTGCGGCACACCTCTGGGGGCTGGAATCTCTAAACAGTCGGAGAACCACTCTCTGAGTCCAATGAACTGGAAACAGGCTCAGTATGGTTTCTGCTATCCTGATGTGCGTCGCATCCATGCCGGAGTGGGCAACGACTACATGGGTATCTCGCCTCTGCATGGCGACTATATGTTGTTGCGCTCGATGAACCTCGCAGGTATCTCTAAGTCAGAGGATTCTTCCTTGGACTACTATTACCACTGGTGGGCAAGCAACTTGCTGTACGACTATACCTATTATTATGGTTTGGAGCATAAGGGCGAAAACGGCTCGTTCCTCTACGTGGATGCTTCTGACGAGTCGCGAACCATCGCCCAGATGGAGTTCAGTGCTAACCTTTGTGCTGGTTCTGAGCTCTGCTTTACGGGTGTGATTGCCAATATGACTGGTGGTCAGGTCCAGCCGCAGGTGATGTCGACAGTGTATGCCGTCAAGACCAATGGCACACGTGTGAGGGTGGTTTCCTTCCACTCCTCAAATTTGAGTACTACAGCTGTTGGCACTTATACTACTGGCAAGTGGTATCAGGTGTATGGTCGCGTGGCCATCCCTGCCACGGTAGACCTGAGCAATGTGGACCACTACGAGGTGAACATCGACAACTACTCGCCCGGTACGGATGGTGCCGACTATGCCGTAGACCAACTGCAGTTCTACACCAGCACGGCCAAGCTGAAGGTGAAGCAGTCGGGCGTGAACTGCGGTGACGTGGCAGTGCCCTTGAACCTCTATGTAGAGGCAGAGCAGATAAGTGGCATGGCGGGCAAGAACATCTTCTGGCGCATCTGCGACCAGGACGGCAATCCGATGCCTGCCAGCTTGAAGCTGTATGACGATGCAGGTACATTAGCGTATGGTACAACTGCTGTGCCTGCTACTCTTCCTGCTACCATCCCCGTTGAAGCTTCGCTGGCTTATCCAGGCTCAGGATATTTTACGGGCTCTGACGGTAAACTCTATTTCTCACTGGCCAACAAGGGCTTTGCACTGAAGGAGGGAGGCGACTATTATGTCTCCGTCTATAGCATGAGCGAGACGAGTGTGGCATACGAAAACCTATGGGGTAATGCCAGCAATGAGTGCTCAGTGTTTAGCCCAATGTTCATTCCGAAGGTGATGTACCTGACGATGGAGGATGACTCGCACAAGCAGGTGACTACCGTGCCTGGAGGCTGTTCGGACAAGAAGGCTGACGTCAGTCTGAACGTGGTGCTGAACATGCCGGACGACAATGAAGTGAGTGGGTTCAAGCAGTACGATGCCGTGACCTACGACTACTTCTTAGGCACGCTGGATGATGCAAGAGGCTATAAGATAACTGTAGGCGGGACAGATTACAAGCTGATAGACGCTCTGGCTCATTATCGTAACCGGGGAGGTGTGAGTGGCTCGGATACCTATAAGACTGCCACAACGCTGGAAAGCAGCTACGAGAGTGTCAACAAGAACTACTACGATGTCATCAACCAGGCCATCACGGAGGGTAAGCTTTTCTTGTCATGCTCGGCTAAGTTCAGCCATACCATCCAGGGCGATGCTGACAACAAGGCATACGTAGCTGCTCTGCCCACAATAGATAAGGTGAACAACGGCACCAACGACTTCTTGATATGCACTCCGTTGGAGTATATCTTCAATGTTGATGCTTCTGGCAACGCTCCTTCGCTGACCCTTGGATTCGAGGATGTGACGTATCCTGATGGCATCCGTGTGGTACGTGTTGGGGTAGAGCAGCTGACGAACATGCAGAAAGACTCAGGAGGATTCCTGTTGCACATTCCTGTCAATACCTTTAAGAAGAATAATACGGCAACAGCAAAAGACGGTACGCTGCAGATACAGGGGGACTTGGAACTGCTGGCCCATAAGAGCGGAGCCGACCAGACATCGGATGACCAGATTTCTGCTAATATCAATAAGGTGGCTACGTTTGCGGCGACAGATATTAGCAGCACGCAGATGTATGTGTCGGTGAACTTCCACGGAACGGGAGTTACCAAGCCAACGTTCCAGGAGGGCTTCGTATACCGCATGTTCTTCCAGTTCAGGGATAAGAACGATGCTACAGCCTGTGAGGGCAGCACGGAATTCCTGATGAAGGTAGTGCCTGAGTTCGTGACGTGGAACGGCACATCTACGGAGTGGAACAGCGATGCCAACTGGCAACGCTCTACATGTGCAGAGCTGTATAAGGGTGCAAAGGGTTCTGCTACGAATACAGCAACCGCTGGACATCCAGACGGATATGAAAACAATGGCGAGGGCACGCTCTTAACTGTGGTTACCACGCCCAAGACCTTCGTGCCGATGAAGTTCACCTATGTCACGCTGCCTACTGGCTTGCAGGCACCGAATCTGGTGAACCTGACTTGCGATACAAAGGGTATCTATGATAATTTGGGTTCAGGAGCTACGGCTAATATCCAGTACGACCTGATGGTGCGTTATACGGAGAAGGCCTGTCAGGATCATAGCGTCAGCGGTAATGTCTACGACTGCGAGAAGTTCTATGGCAACTGGGCTAAGGAACTCTATCTGAAGCCTAACGCAGAGTTGCTGAACCAGCAATACCTTACCTACGAGAAGGTATGGGTGGAGAAGGAACTGACCAGCAACACCTGGACGCTGATGTCGACACCGCTTCAGAATACCTATGCCGGTGATATGTATGTGCCAATCTCTGCTACAGCTGCATACAATGGACGACAGATATCAGAGGCCTTCCAGCCTATTAACTTCTCGACTACTGCGGATGCGGCTGGATTTACCTATAGTCGCACGAAGTATCCTATCTATCAGAAAGGATGGACGCAAGAGGGTGTCTATGTCAAGACGAAGACTAACGATGTACGCCAGTCGCAATATAGTGCCAACATCCCCGGTGGTGTCAGTCTGCTGCTCAACCAGTGGAGCCATGTCTACAACGATGTGATGGTGCCTTATAGCACTTGGACTGCTTTTGCCATTCGTCCGCATAAGCAGACGCAGACTGCCAAGACCCTGATTCGCCTGCCGAAAGCTGACACCTCGTATGACTACTATCAATGGGACAATACGTTACCCTCAGATGGCAAGCTGACAGAGAATGTCAGCAAGCCTACAACAGGAAAGCTACTGACAGATGGTACTGCCGATATCAGTGGTGTGACCTATGGCACTCAGTATGGCACTACAGCACGTACTGCAAGTGATGGAAACTTCAATGCCGCCATCAGTGCCATCCAGTCATCACCAGCCAACTATCAGCTTGTGGGTAACCCCTATCTGTGTTCCATCGACATGGCTAAGTTCATTGCTGGCAACACGGCCAATCTGGAGACTAAAGGCTATTGGACCTATACAAACAACAATACGGGTTCTGCGCAGACAACTGGAACCATTGCACCGATGCAGTCGTTCTTCGTCAAGGCTAAGGATGGTGCCACAAATATTGTGTTTACGCCAGAAATGATGGTGGACGGACATTCTGCCGCACCTGCTCCCGCTCCTGCTCCTGCCCTTACGCTGACGGCTGCCAACAGCCGTGGCCGCTCGCAGGCAACGGTGATGATGGGCGACGAGGTGCAGACGGTGGAGACGCTGTTCGACTCGAACCTGGCGGACGTGCCGATGGTGTATACCGTGGCAGACGACGGACAGGCGGTGAGCATCCACCAGCGGACGGAGCTGAAGCCGATGTCGTTTGGCGTGGTGTGCCGGGGCGACGAGCCGGTGGAGGTGCGCTTCGAGGGCATCGACCAGGTGGTGGACGGCGAGATGACGGTGGTCGACGCTGTCGACGGACGCTCGCAGCGCATCTTTGAGGGCGACGCGTTCAGCGTGGTGCCCAACGAGTACGGACGCTACTTCCTGACCTTCACGGGCACGATGTCTACGGACATCAGCTCGACGGCCGTCCGTCTGCAGGGCGTGGTGGTCGGCGTACACGACGGCATGGTGACGCTGACGGCT
Source organism: Prevotella sp. UBA2456 (assembly GCA_002342415.1). GTDB lineage: Bacteria > Bacteroidota > Bacteroidia > Bacteroidales > Bacteroidaceae > Prevotella. The sequence continues at coordinate 19,051 of DDPY01000055.1, forward strand.
CAGCAGCCGATAGGCCGTGTGCGCGTGGTGAGCGTGAGCGGTGCTGCTGTCTATCAGGAGAGCGGCTGCGAAAGGACGACACAGTTCCCGTTGCAGCAGGGCACCTATGTGATAGAGACCGAGGGCGATGCCGGTCGCCAGACCTTGAAGATTTTCGTGAAGTGATTGAAGATATTCGTGAAGTGATGAGGTGGGATAATATGACGATGAACAATGTAAGGCGAAGCCCCATGCTCCTGACGGTTGCCATGCTGCTGTGCCTCGTGCTGACGGGGTGCAGCAGCGTGGTCGACGACGATGAGGCGATGGAGCGCGTTCAGGTGGGCGACCGTGTGCCGTCGTTCACGGTAAGCATCGTCTCGATGCTCGACTATGGCCGGCAGGCGGGCCTGTTCTCTACCGAGGAGCTGACTGGCGAGACGGTCATCGTGCTGTTCAATACCGCGTGTGAGGACTGCCGGCGCGAGTTGCCGCGGCTGAACGAATACTACATGGCGCACAAGTACGACGTGGGATTCCAGATGGTGGCCATCAGCCGCGAGGAGGGCGAGGAGAGCGTCAGGGCCTTCTGGGAGACAAACAACCTGCAGATACCCTATTCTGCACAGACGGACCGCCGGGTGTACAACCTGTTTGCCACGACCACCATTCCGCGCGTCTACTTCTGCAACGCCCAGGGCATCGTCACGCGCATGTATGTGGAGAAGTTGCCTGCGGGGCTCTAAAAGGCGCAGAGGACGCGGCGGGCGGCGGACTGCACAAGCAGCTGAAGCGCAAGTTCATCGAGGGCTCGGCTGGCTTTATGTCGTTAGTGGCGCTGGCGCTGGTGCTCGGACTGGCCTTCTGCATCGAGCGGCTGATATACCTGACGCTGTCGGAGATCAATGCGCGACGGCTCATGGCCGATGTCGACGCGAAGCTCGAACAGGACGACGTGGAGGGGGCCATGGAACTATGCCGCAACACGCGGGGACCCGTGGCAAGCATCTGCTACCAGGGCTTGCTGCACATCAAGGAGCCGCTGGAGCAGATTGACCGCTAGCTGACCAACTACGGGACGGTGCTCGTGTCGCGCATGAGTGGATCAGGGGACTCTCTGATCTGTTCCAAAAGAAGACGAAAGCCCTGTAATGGAAGTTACAGGGCTATTTTCATGAATACAGGGTAGTGGTCTGAGTTGGTGAGTTCTCCACGATAGTAGGAGAGTCCCTTGAGTGACTCATCATGGAAGATGTAGTCGATACGTACTGGTTTGTGCTTGTCGCGCATCGTGTACATAAAGCCTCCGCTACCGCACTCCTTGAAGCCGTCTACCATATTTCCTAACATCGTTTTGTAGACATAAGAGTAGGGAATATCGTTGAAGTCGCCACAGAGGATACACGGCTTTTCGCTGGAGCGTTTCTCGTTGGCGACAGTCACAGCCTGACCCACACGGAACATCATGCCTAACATATAGTTGCCGATGATGGCATCAAGCACGCGGCTGGTTTGAATATCGTGGTTTTGTGCCTGTAGCTTGCCGGCCTGATGGAGCGTACGGTTGATGCCTGTGGTCTGCAGGTGTACGTTAAAGACTCGAATCTGCATTCCGCCTTTTGTTTCTATATCTGCCCACATGGCACTGTTGTTGGTGTCGTCGAAGAGGATGGTCTTGCTGTCCTTGATAGGATAGCGGCTGAATATCACCATATCTGAGCGGCCTATCTGCATATAGGGGAAATATTCCTTATAGGTCTCTGAGTTCTTCTTGTCGCCGCTGGTCTCGTTATACTCCTGTAAACAGAGAACATCCACTTTCTGACGGCGCATCTCTGCCAGAATGTCCTGAGCCTTGAATCCAGAAGTCTCTCGTCCGAACATGGCAACGTTATAGCTGCATATCTTCAGTCCTGTCTTGCTCTCGGTGCTCTTGTCGTATGAGCGCAGCTGCACGATGGTGCCGATATAGGGAATGCAGCATGCGATGGTGACAATGGGAATGAGTGCATGAAACCAGTGTCGGCGCACGAGCCAGTATATCAGCAGTAGGGCATTGGCGATGATGAGCAGGGGCAGGATGTAGACGAGCAGTGCTCTGGCTGTATTGCCTATGGGGGATACATCTCCTCCAAAGAGGGCTACGATGGTGAATGCACTGACGACAATCTGTGCCACGAGAAACATCATGGCAATGTATTTCTTAACTGCAAGTTTTCCCATAAGAATTTATTTTTTGACGTATTTTTCTACCATGTCTATCAAGTCTTCCACTCGGAAGGGCTTTGCCATAAACTCATCGCATCCGGCCTGTTTGGCCTCGCGGATGTTTTCGTCGAAGGCATAGGCGCTGAGGGCAACAATGGGGATGTCGTGGTTCACCTCTTTTATAATACGTGTAGCGTCCAGGCCGTTCATCTCCGGCATACGTATGTCCATCAGTACCAGATCAGGTCTTTCGTCCTCGCAGAATGTGACGGCCTCGATACCGTTGTGGGCACGCACCAGCCGATAGCGCTTGGAGAGTACAATCCTGACGAGTTCGAAGTTGCTGTCTTCGTCCTCGGCCACCATGATGAGTGGCGCGTCTTGTAGGTTGGTCTTGGTTGTGGCCCGTATGGTGCGCGAGTTGGTAGTGATGCGGGTGTTCTTGGTCATACCGCCGATAGTTCCCTCGAAAGGCAGCACGAAACGGAATGTCGATCCTTCACCCAGTCTCGACTGCACACTGATGTGTCCACCCAGTTTCTCGACAATGGTCTTGCATAGTGAAAGCCCCAGTCCATAGCCACTCTGCACCTCGGCATCTCGTGAGAAGTAGGTGGTGAAGATGTTCGGCAGGTCTTCCTGTGAAATACCAGAGCCGGTATCGGTGACAAAGAATTCGACATCTGTACCATCGTTTACCAGTCGGTATCCATAGGTGATGCTTCCTTTGGTGGTATGCTTCAGCGCATTACTGATCAGGTTGGAGAATACTTGTGTGATACGGTTCTGGTCGGTGTTCAGCGTTACCTTCATGTTGGGCTTGTTCCATACCAGCTGGATAGCTTCAGGACAGCGGAACTTGAAGATATTCTGTAAATCGTTGCAAAGCTCATTGAGGTCAATCATGGTTTTCTTAATGGATATTTCTCCTGCTTCTACGCGCGAGAAATCCAGTATGTCGTTAATCAGAGCGAGCAGACGGCTGTTGTTGCTCTCAATGATTTCCATATACTTCATTCGGTCTTCTGGCGAGTCGGTTTCAGCCATCACGCGTGCAAAACCCTCAATGGCATTAAGAGGGGTGCGTATCTCGTGACTCATGTTAGCAAGAAACTGCGACTTCATCTTGCTGGCCTGTTCTGCTTTGCCGGCCATTTCCTCGTATTTACGCAACTTTTCGTTTGCTGCATCCAGCTCACGCTGTGTTCGCAGCATTTTCGAATTCGTTTCTGCTAACTTTTGAAGTAGCATTTCGCGTTCTTCGTAATCCATATCTTCTACTTGACAATAATCGGTGCAAAGATATATAATTATTTTGAAACAGACGAATTTTTTTAAGAAAATTTTTCAACCGCGCTTGGCTTTTTCCCATGCACCGCCTCCCTGATGGCTTTTCAGATAGTGCATGCCACGAAAAACATTGAGGTTCATAAACAGGAAATAATAGCAGGCATAGGGCAGTCTGCTCTTCTTTCCGTTCTTGTCGAGCCACCATCCGCACAGGGCTGTCAGATAGAAAAGTATTTGCAGGGCGAGGATGACGGTGTAGGCAGTCCCGGCATGCATGGCAGCCAATAGGATGTTCAGTGGCAGGAGGGTAACGAGCGCTATCGGGGTAACAGTCCAGCGCAGAACGCGATGCGACACAAACTGGAATGCAACGAGTGGGCGATGCAGCGGATTCATCATCTTTCTGAGCCACCATACGCTCTGCAATCCTCCTGCAGCAATGCGGCGTTTGCGTTTCGACTCTTCGTTGAGGTCGGCCGAGCCGTATTCCATCGCATAGGCTTCTGAGCAGTAGGCAATGCGGTATCCCTCGTCCACCATGCGCATGGACATCACGAAGTCGTCGAGCAGGGCAGTCTCGGGCATGGGTTGGTAGAGATGTGTGCGGATGGCATTCAGTTCTCCGGCGGCTCCCATAGCCGAGTATAGCTCGCTGTCGAGTCGTTTCAGTGTGCTTTCGTAGCGCCAGTAGAGTCCTTCGCCCTCTGCGGCGGCCTGTCCTTCGTGCCGCGCCATGACGCGTTTCTCGCCAGCGACACAGCCTACCATCGGGTCCATAAAGCATCTTACTATCTCGCGGACGGCCTGCTTGTTGATCATGGTGTTGGCATCGGTCATGATGGTGAGGGGTGTCTTCACCTGGCTGATGCCGTGATTCAGGGCGGCGGTCTTGCCTTTGCGCTCTGGGGTATAGACGATTTCAACCTCTGGATAGCGTGCCAGCCGCTGGTTGGTGTCGTCGGTAGTGCCGTCGGTAACCCACATGACGTGCAGCTTCTGGCTGGGATAGTCCAGCTGGTGGGTGTTCTCCATCTTCATGTCTACCACGTCCTGTTCGTTGTAGGCGCAAATCATGAGTGTGACGTCGGGTAGGGCATCGTCAGCAGGGAGGACTGCTTTGGCAGCCCTGCCCCTGACCATGCGTTTGAGTTGTACCAGTACCCACAACAACAACCCGTATCCGATATAGGTGTAGAATACGAGGAAAATGCATATCCAGAAGATGATTTTCAGTGTTGTCATGTCTCGTTATGCGGGTCTGTGGTTATGAGTTCGTTTCAATCTCTTCCTGCATGTCGATAAACTGGCGGTCCTTGTCGTAGAACTCGTATTGCAGGAAAGCCAGCTTCTGCGACGGTATGATGCGCACGCCCATGCCGTATTTCATTTGCCACTGGCGCTTGAGCGACCATAGGCCCTGATTGATGTAAGCGGCCACATAGGGGTGTACGTGCAGGGAGAATTTGCGGATGCCTATCTTGTTGACAAGGCGGTCAATTTTGCTCTCGAGTTGGTCGGTAAACAGTATCGACGACTTGATTTTCCCCTTTCCGAAGCAGGTGGGGCAGGTTTCTTCGACGTTGACATCCATCGCCGGGCGGACGCGCTGACGTGTAATCTGCATCAGTCCGAACTTGCTCAGTGGCAGGATGTTGTGGCGAGCTCTGTCTTTCTGCATGTTCTTGCACATGCGTTCATAGAGCATCTGACGGTCTTCGGCCAGATTCATGTCAATGAAGTCCACCACGATGATGCCTCCCATGTCGCGCAGCCTGAGCTGGCGTGCTAATTCGTCGGCAGCACCGAGGTTCACCTCCAGTGCATTGGCTTCTTGTCCGTTTTCAGAGCGGGTACGGTTTCCTGAGTTGACATCCACTACGTGCATAGCCTCGGTGTGCTGGATGATAAGGTAGGCACCGCGCTTGTAGTTGACGGTTCGTCCGAAGCTTGACTTCAGCTGCTTGGTAACGCCGAAGTTGTCGAAAATGGGCACATTGCCGTTATACAGCTTTACAATGTCCTGCTTGTCTGGGGCAATCAGTGTCACATAGTCTTTCACCTGCTGAAAGATGGTCTCGTCGTTGACGTAGATGCCGTCGTAGGTGGGGTCGAACACGTCGCGCAATAGTGCTACTGCACGGCTGGTCTCTTCGTAGAGCAGCTGGGGTACCTTTTCGGCCTTCTCGGCTCGTGTGATGGTGTCTTCCCAGCGCTTAACGAGTGCTTTCATTTCCTTGTCGAGCTCAGCGACACGCTTGCCTTCGGCTGAAGTGCGTACAATAACGCCGAAGTTTTTGGGCCGTATGCTTTGGACAAGTTGTTTCAGGCGGGTCCGTTCCTCGCTTTTCTTGATTTTCGATGAAACCGATACCTTGTCGCCAAAGGGCATGAGCACCATGTAGCGGCCAGCCAGACTCAGCTCGGCAGTCAGTCGGGGACCTTTCGTCGAGATGGGTTCTTTCACCACCTGCACCATGATTTCCTGTCCTTGCTTCAGCAGCGTCTGCACGCTTCCTTCCTTTGGCAGGTCGGACATGCGCGTGGCTTTGGAAATGGGGTATAGTTTCTTCTTGTCGCTGCGTACCTGTTTAAGATACTTCTCGTAAGAGCTGTATTGAGTACCCAAGTCGAGATAGTGCAAGAAAGCATCACGCTCAGAGCCTACATCCACGAAGCAGGCGTTGAGTCCGGGCATCAGCTTGCGCACGCGGCCCAGATAGATGTTGCCTACAGAGTAGCTCGCCTCTTCGCGCTTTTCGTTCTGGTATTCTACCAGATTCTTGTCCTCAAGCAGGGCGATGGAAATCTCTTTAGGCTGGACATCGATGATCAGTTCACTTGTCATTTTGTCTCTTGCTTGTTGGTTTAATACTTGAAGGAGCATGCTTCCGAAGCGTTTCACGGCTCCTCAAGCATACTCCTTCCATTACTCTTGCTGTCATTTTAAGAGCTTACTTGCTCTTATGACGATTCTTGCGTAGTCTCTTCTTACGCTTGTGAGTAGCCATCTTGTGGCCCTTCTTTTTCTTTCCGTTTGGCATAATCGTTTAAATATTAAAAATGTGAATGTTTGTTATTTTACTTCATGCGTTCCACAAAACTCTTGGCAGGCTTAAAGGCTGGAATGTCGTGCGCGTCAATCACGAGTGTGGTGTTCTTCGAGATGTTACGGGCAGTCTTCTTGGCACGGTGCTTGATGGTGAACGTGCCAAAACCTCTAAGATAGACATTCTCTTTGTTGTCAGCCATGCATGTGCGAATTTCACTCATAAAAGCTTCAACGGTGGCTGCAACATCCCGTTTGGGAAGTCCTGTCGTTTCAACAATTTTGCTGATAATATCTGCTTTTGTCATTGCTGTATTGTTTATTATTTGGTATAATGTTCTCAATTCGGGATGCAAAGTTACTAATTTTCAACGGGATATAAAAATATTCTGAGCACTTTTTTCTAAAAAAGATTATTTTTTGTACCTTTGCAGGCACATTTTTAGACTTTTGAAATATGAAACAGACCAAAATCGTAGCTTCTATAAGCGACCGCCGTTGTGATACAGACTTTATCCGCCAGCTCTTCAATGCCGGTATGAACGTGGTTCGCATGAATACTGCACACGCTTCGCGCGAGGGTATAATAAATATAATAAGGAACGTGCGCGACGTGAGCCGCCACATCGGTATACTGATTGACACCAAGGGGCCTGAGGTGCGTACTACGGGCTGTGATGCCCCCATAGAATACAAGACGGGCGACGTCGTGAAAATTTTCGGCCGGCCGGAGATGGACACCACGCACGATATAATCAATCTGTCTTATCCCAACTTTGCTGCCGATGTCTATGAGGGCTGCCATATACTCTTCGATGACGGTGCGCTCGACATGAAAGTCATCGGCATTAACGGCCCGCAGGTCATTGCCCAGGTGATGAACGACGGGCAGCTGGGTTCCCACAAGAGTGTCAACGTGCCAGGTGTGCATATCGCCTTGCCCCCTCTCACCGACAAGGACCGTAAGAACATTCTGCTGGCTATCGAGCAGGATATTGACTTCATTGCCCATTCCTTTGTGCGTTCGGCTGCCGATGTGCGAGCCGTGCAGGCCATTCTCGATGCCTATAACTCGGACATCAAGATTATTTCGAAGATTGAGAATCAGGAGGGTGTCGACAATATTGACGAGATTATCGATGCTTCCTACGGCATCATGATAGCCCGAGGCGACCTGGGTATCGAAGTGCCCATTGAGCGCATACCAGGCATTCAGCGTCAGATTATCCGCAAATGTATTGAGAAGAAAAAGCCCGTCATTGTAGCCACCCAGATGCTACATTCCATGATACAGAACCCGCGGCCCACGCGCGCAGAGGTTACCGATATAGCCAATGCCATCTACTCCAGCACGGATGCTCTGATGCTTTCGGGCGAGACCGCCAGCGGCAAGTATCCTGTAGAGGCTGTCACCACGATGGCTACCATTGCCGAGCAGGCAGAGAAGGACCGCCAGAACCATAGCTATATTGCTCCGCTGGCCTCTGTCAGCGACATCCGTGAGTTTATGGCCCACGCTGCTATTGAGGCTACCGAGAAGATTGGTGTCAAAGGTATCATCACCGACTCTTCGACAGGTACTACAGCCCGCGAACTGGCGGCTTTCCGAGGTCCCCATCCAGTACTCGCCATCTGCTACAACGACAAGTTGCAGCGCCTGTTGAGCCTGTCTTATGGCGTGATCCCTGTCTATCAGAAGGAGCACATCGGCTCAGAGCAGCTCTTTTTGGCTGCTGTGCGTATGCTTCGGCAGAAAGGATATGTCGAGCTGGACGATCGCATCGCCTATCTGAGTGGCAATGTGGGTGCGGGCGGAAGCACCAAGTTCCTCGAAGTAAACTCGGTCAAGGAGGTGTTCGAACAGAACTATCAGTTCCATCTGCCTAAGGTCTGAACCGTAGGGACATTGTCGTGCAGCCTTGCAAACTTATGGAAATTAACACCCTTTGATGGGTAAATATTTGGCGGGTTCAGAAAAAATGCTTACCTTTGCACGTCAATATTGGAAAAAAATACTTAACATACGTATGGATAAGAGATTTGCCGAGCATAACGGCTTGAATTTGACGCAGACAAACAATGATGTGCTGCAGATGTGGAAGGAGAAGAATGTCTTCTGGCGTTCCGTGACGGAGCGCGAGGGTTGTCCTCAGTTCGTATTCTTCGAGGGTCCCCCCTCGGCCAACGGTCATCCAGGCATTCACCACGTGCTGGCACGCAGCATCAAGGACACCTTCAACCGCTACAAGACCATGCAAGGCTTTCAGGTGAAGCGCAAGGCCGGTTGGGACACCCACGGACTGCCTGTGGAACTGGGTGTGGAGAAGGAACTGGGCATCACCAAGGCCGACATTGATAACCCAGAGTCAAAACATCCCATTTCAATTGAAAAGTACAACAAGAAATGCCGCGAAAACGTGATGATGTACACCGCCGAGTGGCGCGAGCTGACCGAGAAGATGGGCTACTTCGTGGACCTGGACCATCCCTACATCACCTACGACAACAAGTATATCGAGACTCTGTGGTGGCTGCTGAAGCAGTTCTACCAGAAGGGTCTGCTCTATAAGGGCTATACCATCCAGCCCTATTCACCCGCTGCCGGTACCGGTCTGTCGAGCCACGAGTTGAACCAGCCGGGCTGCTATCGCGATGTGAAGGACACCACCTGTACGGCGATGTTCAAGATGAAGAATCCGAAAGCCGAGATGACAGGGTGGGGCACTCCCTACTTCCTGGCCTGGACCACCACTCCGTGGACGCTGGCGGCCAACTCGGCACTCTGTGTGGGCCCGAAGATTGACTATGTGGCCGTACAGACTTATAACCCCTATACCGCCGACAAGGTGACGCTGGTGTTGGCCGAGGCCCGCCTGAATGCCTACCTGCCCGCTGAGGGACACATTACCGACGATGGCGAGATGCCGGAATACAAGAAGGGCGACAAACTGATACCCTATCGCATCGTGGCCCGCTACAAGGGTACTGACCTTGTGGGCATGGAGTATGAACAGCTGATGCCTGCCATCAAACCTATGGGCGACGCCTTCCGAGTGATTCCTGGCGACTATGTCACCACTGAGGACGGTGCAGGTATCGTGCATATCGCGCCCAATTTTGGTGCCGACGATGCCTTTGTGGCCAAGAAGGCAGGCATCTGTCCCATCGTGCTGATAGACAAGAAGGGTGCCGAGCGCCCTGTGGTAGACTTGCAGGGCAAGTACTTCGTGGTGGACGACCTTGACCCAGAGTTTGTGAAGAACTACCTCAACGTTGAGGAGTGGAACAAGTTTGCAGGCCGCTACGTGAAGAATGCCTATGACGACACGCTGACAGACAAGGACGAGACACTCGACATCTCGATATGCATGGACCTGAAGGCCCAGAACAAGGTGTTCAAGATAGAGAAGCACGTGCACAACTATCCACACTGCTGGCGTACGGACAAGCCTGTGCTCTACTATCCGTTGGATTCGTGGTTTATCAAGAGTACCGCCAAGAAAGAGCGCATGTCGGAGCTGAACAAGACCATCAACTGGCAGCCCGAGTCAACGGGTACGGGACGTTTCGGCAACTGGCTCGACAACCTGAACGACTGGAACCTCTCGCGCTCACGCTTCTGGGGCACTCCGCTGCCCATCTGGCGCTCGGAGGACGGCGAGGAGCTGTGCATCGGTAGCGTGGAAGAGCTGTATAACGAGATAGAGAAGTCGGTCGAAGCCGGATTCATGGAGTCGAACCCCTTGAAGGATAAAGGCTTTGTGCCTGGCAACATGAGTCAGGAGAACTATGACAAGATAGATTTGCATCGGCCTTATGTCGACTACATCTTCCTCTGTTCGCCTACGGGCAAGAAGATGAAGCGCGAGGCCGACCTGATAGACGTATGGTTCGACTCAGGCTCGATGCCCTACGCCCAGATACACTATCCGTTCGAGAATCGCGACCTGATTGACAAGAACGAGGCGTTCCCCGCCGACTTCATTAACGAGGGCGTGGATCAGACCCGCGGCTGGTTCTTTACACTGCATGCCATCGCCACGATGATATTCGACTCGGTGGCGTTTAAGAACGTGATTTCCAGTGGATTGGTGCTCGACGCTAAAGGAAATAAAATGTCGAAGCATGTGGGTAACGTCGTTAATCCGTTCGAGATGATTGAGAAGTACGGAAGCGATGCCGTGCGCCTCTATATGATGACCAACTCGGAGCCTTGGGACAACCTGAAGTTCGACCCCGAAGGAGTAGACGAAGTGCGCCGCAAGTTCTTCGGCACCTTATATAATACCTATAGCTTCTTCGCCCTCTATGCCAACGTAGACGGCTGGAGGCCAGAGGCTGACGAGGCACCTCGTCTTACGGGACAGGAGCCGGAGATTGACCGCTGGATTCTGTCGAGCCTGAACAGCCTCATCAAGAAGGTGACAGAGGAACTCGACAACTATGACCCCACACGTGCTGGCCGACTGATAGATGCCTTTGTCAACGACGACCTCTCTAACTGGTACGTACGACTGAACCGCAAGCGCTTCTGGGGCAAGGAGATGAGCGACGACAAGCGCTCGGCCTACAAGACGCTCTATACCTGTCTGCTGACTGTATCGAAGCTGTTAGCTCCGTTTGCACCGTTCTATGCCGACCAGCTCTACTGTGACCTAGGTGGCGAGAAGGATTCCGTGCATCTGGATACATTCCCTGTGGCTGACGAAGCCCTCATCGACAAGGACTTGGAGGCTCGCATGGAGATGGCTCAGAAGATTACCTCGATGGTGCTGGCTCTGCGCCGCAAGGTGAACATCAAGGTTCGCCAGCCGCTGCAGGCTATCATGGTGCCCGCTACCGACGAGCAGCACCGCCATATCGAGGCAGTCAAAGACCTCATCATGAACGAGGTGAATGTCAAGGAACTGCGCTTCGTAGAGGGACAGGGCATACTGGTGAAGAAGGTGAAGTGCAACTTCCGCGTAATGGGCAAGAAGTTCGGCAAGCAGATGAAGGCCGTTGCCGCTGCTGTCGACGCGCTGACCCAGGAGCAGATAGCCGAGCTGGAGCAGCAGGGCACCATCGCTCTTCAGGTGGATGGCAACAGCCTGAACGTGGAGGTGGCCGATGTCGACATCATCAGCGAGGATATTCCCGGCTGGCTGGTGTCCAACGAAGGTTCGCTGACTGTCGCCCTCGAGGTGGAGTTGAACGATGCGCTGCGTCAGGAGGGTATGGCCCGCGAGATTATCAACCGCGTGCAGAACCTGCGCAAGGAAGGCGGATTGGAAATCACAGACCGTATCCGTATCACGCTGGCACCTCAGACTGAGGTCGAGGCTGCCGTGGCGGGATTTGCCGACTATATCCAGACTCAGGTGCTGGCCGACAGCATCGAGATTGCACCCAACGATGGTGCAGAGGTGGAGTTTGATGACTTTAAACTAAACATCCAAATAACTAAAATCTAAAACGATTATGGCAGAAAAATCACGTTACACGGACGAAGAACTGGAAGAGTTCCGTGAAATTATCAATGAGAAACTGGCATTGGCCAAGCGCGACTATGACCAGATGATGAGTGCACTGATGAACAAGGACTCTAATGATGTCGACGATACGTCACCTACGTATAAAGCATTGGAAGAGGGTAGTGTTACGCAGTCGAAAGAAGAGTTGATACAGATGGCCTCGCGCCAGCAGAAGTTTATCCAGGGGTTGAAGGCTGCCCTCGTGCGTATCGAGAACAAAACGTACGGTGTAGACCGTATTACCGGCAAGCTGATACCCAAAGAGCGTTTGCGCGCCGTGCCTCATGCCACCTTGAGCGTGGAATCAAAGATGGCAGGTAAGAAGTAGTAAATGAGTAATACGAACATATCGAAACGCAGATGGATGGCCGTACTGATAGTGCTGGCCATCCTCGTCATCGACCAGGTTATCAAGATTTGGGTGAAGACCCACATGACGCTCCATGAGCAGATAGAGATCCTGTCGTGGTTTAAGATTGTATTCATCGAGAATAATGGCATGGCCTACGGCATGGAGATTGGCTCCAAGCTGGTGCTCTCGCTGTTCAGAGTGGTTGCTGTCTGCCTGCTGGGCTACTACATCTGGCAACAGGCACAGAAGCAAGCCCGATGGGGATACATTGTCTGTCTGTCGATGATATTGGCAGGCGCAGCCGGCAACATCTTCGACTCGGCTTTCTACGGGCTTATCTTCAATGCCAGCTCTGAGTATTACACCTCCTACTTTGTGCCTTTCGGAACCGGCTATGCTCCCTTCCTGATGGGCAAGGTGGTCGATATGTTCTATTTCCCCATCATTACCACTACTTGGCCGCAATGGATGCCTTGGGTGGGCGGTCAACCCTATGTTTTCTTCAGTCCTATCTTCAACTTTGCCGACTCGGCCATATCGGTGGGAGTGGTATTGCTGCTGCTGTTCTATAGGCAGGAGATTGGCGAACTGTCATTAAAGAAAGGAGAGCAGAAGGATGAAGCGTAGTCTGTGGGCCGCCTTGGGACTGCTGTTGCTGATGGCTTGTACGCCGTCGGTACCTTCTGATGTTATCCAGCCGGGCGATATGGAGGATATACTCTATGACTATCATCTGGCGCAGGCAATGGCCAAAGTTGATCATCCTGGGGCTGAGGGCGAGTTTGAGAAGACAAGGAACTTCCTGGCCGTGCTGAAGAAATATGAGGTGACGGAGGCCGAATTCGACTCGTCGCTGGTTTACTACTATTCGCATATTGACCGCTTGAAGAAAATCTATAGCGAAGTGAACGAACGGCTTGCCGACGAGGCGAAATCGCTGGGTGCACAGGTGGGCGAGATTGGCCGATATTCGCAGTATAGCACGACGGGCGACACGGCGAACATCTGGAAGGGTGTGACCGACCTGCTGCTTATTCCTAAGCCTATGATGAATCGCTACGACTTTGCGGTCAAGGTAGACTCCGCCTTCTATAAGGGCGACTCCTTTATGTTCCAGTTTACGACGGACTTCATCTGGCAGAATGGCATGAAGGATGCCGTGGTGTGCTTCATGACCAAATATGAGGGTGACAGCATCATCCAGACGGTGAACCATGTCTCGGTGCCGGGCTTGTCGCAGATACGCATTCCTGCCAATAATGAAAACAGGCTGAAGGAGATGCGTGGCTTTATCTATCTCGGGCAGGGTAACGACCCAGACGACATGACCCGCAAGATGATGTTTGTCAGTCAGATACAGCTTATAAGATTTCATAACAAGAGTGTACAGAATGGAAAAGACTCTACGGCCGTTAAGAAGGATAGCCTCCAACGAGGTGATGACCCCCGACGGGAACTGCCTGACTCGGTACGTAATAGAACTGTCGGAGGGCTGCGTGACAAGACTTTACCCCCTTCAACAGGAACTCCCCTTCACCGAGTGGTTTCAGGGGCGGGTAGTGCTGACGCAAAGCCCCGACGATGACAAGGTGAGAGCTTATTATCAAGGACAACCAATAATGTAAAAACTGTAGAAACGATGAATCTGAAAGTACGTTTAGCGGTAATGAACTTCTTGGAGTTCGCCGTGTGGGGTGCCTACCTCACGTGTATGGGAAACTATTTGGGCATAGCCGGACTTGGCGACAAGATCAGCTGGTTCTATGCCATTCAGGGCATTGTGAGCATCTTTATGCCAACGTTGATGGGCATCGTGGCCGATAAGTATATCCAGCCACAGCGCTTATTGGGCCTCTGTCACCTGCTGGCCGGAGGATTCATGCTCGGATGCTGGATGATGGGTGTCGAAGCGGGCTTTGGCAACGAGATTGCCGACAAGTCGATGTTCGTAGCCCTCTATACGCTGAGCGTGGCTTTCTTCATGCCCACTATAGCACTGTCGAACACTACGGCATTTACTATTCTGAAGAACAACGGCGGTGACACCGTGAAGGATTTCCCTCCCATCCGTGTCTTGGGGACGGTCGGCTTCATCGTCACCATGTGGTTCGTCAACTGTGCCGTATGGGAAGACGGAGCGTTTACGATGACGCTGGCCGATAATGCACATAAGTTCCAGTACACCTATATGCAGTTCTTTGTGTCGGGCATTCTCAGTCTGGTGCTTTGCCTGTATTGTCTCTATTGTCTTCCGGCATGCAAGATTGAGAAGAAGGAGGGCAGGATTTCGCTGGCCGAGAGCCTGGGCCTGAATGCTTTCCGGCTGTTCAAGCGCCGCCAGATGGCTTTGTTCTTTATCTTCTCGGCGCTGCTGGGTATGTGTCTGCAGGTTACGAATGGCTTTGCCGGTCCCTTTATCACCAGCTTCAAGGGTGTACCCGAATATGCCGACACCTTTGCCGCCAACAATGCCACGCTGCTGAGTTCGATCTCGCAAATCAGCGAGGCGCTCTGCATACTGATGATTCCCTTCTTCCTGAAACGTTTCGGCATCAAGGTTGTGATGCTTATGTCGATGTTTGCTTGGGTGTTCCGGTTCGGATTCTTCGGCATTGGCAATCCTGCCATGCCGGGAGTCGTCTTCTTCATCCTTTCATGCATCGTCTATGGAGTAGCCTTCGACTTCTTCAATGTCTCGGGCGGTATCTTTGTCGACCAGGAGTGCGAACCGTCGGTCAAGGCTTCGGCGCAGGGATTGTTTATGATGATGACCAATGGTATCGGTGCCACTATCGGTACGCTGGCTGCTGGCGAGGTCGTCAATAGCTTCTGCCATTGGGAGAACGGATTCCTGGAAGGCGACTGGCAGACCTGCTGGTTTGTCTTTGCCTCCTTTGCTCTCATAGTCGGCGTTGCTTTTGCATTGGTGTTCAAACCTGAGAAGAAATGAAGGAGGTAAGGTTCTTTTATGCCCCCGATGCTGCATCGGGCAACGAGTTGCCAAGCGAAGAAGCCATGCATGCACTGCGTGTGCTGCGGCTGTCGACGGGTGACGAGATTATGCTGATGGACGGGCAGGGGAATTATTATCGGGCAGAAGTGACGTTGGCCCATATCAAGCATTGCCTCTACGAGATCAAGGAAACCATCCCGCAGCCACGGCAATGGCCTGGGCATATCCATCTGGCCATTGCTCCTACTAAACTTATGGACCGCATGGAGTGGATGATAGAAAAAGCGGTAGAGATTGGTGTCGACGAGATTTCATTCCTTAATTGTCAGTTCTCGGAGCGCCGCATTGTCAAGATTCCGCGTGCGGACAAGATTGTCGTCTCGGCCGTCAAACAAAGTCACAAGGCTTGGAAACCGCAGCTCAATGATATGGTTTCCTTCAAGGATTTTATCCTTCAGCCGCGGCAGGGACACAAGTTTATTGCCCATTGCTATGAAGAGATTCCCCGGACTTACCTTTTCGACGAGCTGCGCAAGTTGTCGCCATCGGAGCCTGCGACGGTGTTGGTTGGGCCGGAGGGTGATTTCTCACTGGCCGAAGTTCAAGAGGCGGTCAGACAGGGATACCAGTCTGTTCACCTCGGCGAGAGCCGTCTGCGAACGGAGACGGCAGGACTCTCTGCGGTGATGATGATGCAGCTTTCAAAAACATAAATTCAAGTAGCTAAAAGGTAAACATGCAGAAAATAGTTATATTCCTACTTTTATTCATCTCGCTCGACACAATGGGACAGCAGGTGTCTATGCGCGAGGTGTTCAAACAGATGCCTGACTCCATTTTCGTCTATCTGACAGAGAACAATCGGTTGGACTTCATCGACTTCATCGACTCTCGTATGAATGCCGAAGTTACGAACACGCTGGGGGGCAAGAGTCGGATGCTACAGCTGACCGACCGCTTTCTGTCCGTCAGACTCAACGAGGCTTCCGCCGTTTCCATGAAGTTGCTGCCCGTGAGCGAACCTGTCGACAGTGCCAGCCATATCATATGCATGGTTAGAACCTTCGGCAAGGATATTCAAGAGAGCGTGGTCAGCTTCTACACTCTGAAGTGGAAACCTCTGAACGCTGCCGACTATATCCAGTGGCCCACAAGCCAGATGTATGTTGCTACGCTCACCGACGAGGCCGACACCCTGACGCTTGAGAGCGTCGGTAAGCTCGACGCACCGGCTAATGAGGAACAGAAAGAATATCCAAAAATGTCAATAACCTTTAATTGGAATGATGTTTTTGTTAATAACAATTAAATGTGGAATAATTTATGCCATAATAATTTGCACGAAACAAATTTTTTCCTAACTTTGCAAGTGTGTTTTTCATGGTATTAGATTATTAAGGTTAATTTGAAAGATTGGTTGTCGTGAGACAATCAATTTTTTATTGTATCTATACCAGCAGTAAAAATTGCGATTACCGAATCAGCATATCCATCAGGCTGTTGAAAACTGTTAGTTAACTCGATTGATCGTTTGAGTTAACTCAATCGATGATTTGAGTTAACTCATCCTCCTGAAGTAAAAAGGGCACCCCGTTCGGGATACCCTTTTTATTGTTTGTTTGGAATAAATTTTGTTTGTTACTATTCGGCGTTATGCTTCAGGAACTACTGATACATAGCTCTTGTCGTGTCTGCCTCTGCGGAACTCAACTGTTCCGTCGCACAGAGCATAGAGCGTATCGTCCTTACCCATTGCCACATTGTTGCCTGCATTGTGCTTAGAGCCACGCTGGCGAACGATAATGTTGCCTGCAACAACCTTCTGGCCACCGAAAATCTTAATGCCAAGTCGCTGAGCTGCTGACTCGCGACCGTTCTTAGAACTACCTACACCTTTTTTATGTGCCATTTCTTGTTCCTCCTACGTTTAAGCAATTACTGATTTAACTTCTACCTGGGTGTACTGCTGACGATGACCGTTACGCTTGCGAGAGTCCTTACGACGCTTCATCTTGAAAACGATTACCTTCTCACCCTTTACGAGCGGATTTACCACTTCGCATACTACCTTTGCACCACTCACGGTAGGTGCGCCTACCTGTACTGAACCTTCATTGTCGACAAGCAGTACCTTGTCGAATTCAACAGTTTTGCCAGACTCCACATCTTTCATGTGGTTGATGAAGAGCTTTTTGCCCTGCTCAGCCTTGAACTGCTGACCGTTGATTTCTACAATTGCGTACATTGTTTATTATTGTTTAACGGGTTTCTCCGCGTGGCGTGCTGCACTCTGCAACAACTTCCCTGAGCCACCACGGACTAAATCGGGCGCAAAGGTACGAAAATTCTTTGAATCTACCAAATAAAACTCCAAAAAAATAAAGCGATGACCCTCACAGGCAATCGCTTCATATCTTCAATAGGTATTAGCCTTTTTTAAGGTAAAAAGATTGTTTTCAGGATAACGATGCAAATTTACATAAAATTTAGTTAACAACCAAACTTTTTTCTATGAATTTACTAATTATTTTTCCGTGTGCCCACACAAACACACAATTCTTCAGAATCTTTAAGTTAAAGTATGCGCAAACGATTGACTGCGCGTAAATGTAAAGAAATCAAATGACGGGAAGTAAAGAAATCGAAACGAATGCTGTAAACAAAAAAAGAAAACTCCTCAGAGTCTTCTTTGTAGTCGATAGGGGAATC
>DDPY01000055.1:37106-83704 GCA_002342415.1 Prevotella sp. UBA2456
TAACCATTAGATGAATCGACCAACGTTAGGTGCGCTCTCAGAGAAATCCCCTCGGCTGCGGAAGGAGGGGGATTCGAACCCCCGGTACGGGAACCCGTACGGCAGTTTAGCAAACTGCTGGTTTCAGCCACTCACCCATCCTTCCTTGAGGACCTGGAGTTAGAAACCGTGGGGTTATCTCCTTGATTGCGGGTGCAAAGGTACAACTATTTTTTGAACCCTGCAAATTTTTCTCGGTTTTTTTTCATTCTTCCATCATTTTTTCTTTTTCACCCTTTTCTGATGGAGCGGAATACGGGACTCGAACCCGCGACCCTCGGCTTGGGAAGCCAATGCTCTACCAACTGAGCTAATTCCGCCTCTTATCATTCTGGGCTGGGATTTTAGCCTTTGCCTCTGTACTTTCTGCATTTTCTTGGATGCGGAGTGGGAGATGCAGCGTAAAATCAAAAGAGCCAGACTTTACTCTGACTCTTGTTTAGAAGGAAATGAGCCGATAGCCGGACTCGAACCGGCGACCCACGCATTACGAATGCGTTGCTCTACCAACTGAGCCATATCGGCAACCTTTCAAAGAACTCTTTGCTCGAAAGCGAGTGCAAAGGTAATACTTTTTTCCGTAACTGCCAAATCTTTTTGCCTTAAAGTTTCTCTTTTAAGAATTTTCCTGTCAGACTCTTCTCGTTGGCGGCTATTTGTTCGGGTGTTCCGCAGGCCACCAGCTGTCCGCCGCCGTCACCTCCGTCGGGGCCCATGTCTATGATATAGTCGGCACATTTGATGATTTCCATGTTGTGCTCGACAATCAGAATGGAATGCCCTCGCTCTATCAGCGCATTGAAGGAAGCAAGCAGTCGCTCGATGTCGTGGAAGTGAAGACCCGTGGTCGGCTCGTCGAATATAAACAGGGTAGGCTCCTGTTTCTCTTGTCCGATGAAATAGGCCAGCTTCACGCGTTGGTTTTCACCGCCCGAGAGTGTAGCCGAGTTCTGTCCCAGCTTGATATACCCCAGTCCTACGTCTTCGAGGGGCTTCAGCCGGTTGACTATCGTCTTCTGTCCATGTGTGCCAAAGAACTCGATGGCCTCCGTAATGGTCATGTTCAGCACGTCGTCAATGTTCTTGCCTTCGTAGCGCACATCCAGGATGTCGCGCTTGAAGCGGTGCCCGTGACAGGCTTCGCACTGCAGGACGAGGTCGGCCATAAACTGCATCTCCACGGTGATAACACCGGCACCCTTGCACTCGTCACACCGGCCGCCGTCGGCATTGAACGAGAAATACTGGGAGGTGAAGTTCATCTGCTTGGACAGCGGCTGGTCGGCAAACAGGTCGCGGATGGCATCATACGCTTTCACGTAGGTTGCCGGGTTCGAGCGTGTTGACTTGCCTATCGGATTCTGGTCGACAAACTCCACGTGCCTGATGGCTTCGTAATCACCGGCCAGTCCCATGTATTCGCCCGGTGCGTCATACACCTCGCCAAGGTGTCGCTTCAGGGAAGGGTAGAGGATGCCCTTCACCAAGGATGACTTGCCACTGCCGGAAACCCCGGTAACCACTGTCATCACATTCAGGGGGAAGTCGACATCAATACCTTTCAGATTGTTCATGCGCGCGCCCTTTATTGTAATCTTCTGGTTCCAGGGGCGGCGGCTCTTGGGCACGGGTATCTGGTCGGTGTGTGTAAGATAGCGGACGGTGTAGCTTTGGGGATATTTCTCCAGCGATTGTTTGTTGATGTCCTGCGCTGTACCTTCAAAGACGATTTCGCCGCCCAGCCGTCCTGCGTCCGGACCGACATCTATCAGATAGTCGGCAGCGCGCATGATCTCTTCATCGTGCTCGACGATGACTACCGTATTGCCTATATCACGTAGTTCCTTCAGCACCTTGATGAGCCTGTCGGTATCCCGTGAGTGTAGGCCGATACTCGGCTCGTCCAGGATATACAAGGACCCCACCAGCGAAGAACCCAGCGAGGTCGTCAGGTTGATGCGCTGGCTCTCGCCGCCACTGAGCGAGTTCGACATGCGGTTCAGTGTCAGGTAGCCGAGACCGACATCCAGCAGGAATTGCAGTCGGGAATTGATTTCCGTAAGCAATCGTTTGCCTATCTGTTTCTCTTGTTCCGACAGTTCAAGCTGGTTGAACCATTCCTTAAGCCTGACAATGGGCATCTGCACCAAGTCGGTGATGCTGCGACCGCCAATCTTCACATAGTCAGCCTCTGGCTTGAGTCGTGTGCCGTGACATTTCGGACAGGTCGTCTTGCCCCGGTAGCGCGACAGCATGACCCGGTACTGTATCTTGTACTGGCTCTCGGTAACCATCTGGAAGAACGCGTCGATACACACCTTGTCATGGATATCCTTGCCGCGTTCTGACGGCAGACCGTGCCACAGCTGGTCTTTCTGCTTCTGTGTCAGGTTGTAGTACGGCTCGAAGATGGGGAAGTCGTCTTGGGCTGCCCGACGGCAAAACTCCTCTTTCCACATCTTCATCTTCTCTCCGTGCCAGCACACCACACAGCCGTCATAGACCGACAGCGTAGAGTTGGGAATGACCAAATGCTCGTCGATACCGATGATTTTTCCAAATCCCTGGCATTCCGGGCAGGCTCCAACCGGCGAGTTAAATGAGAAGAGCTGGTCGCTGGGCTCCTCGAAGGTCATGCCGTCGGCCTCGAAGCGCATGGAGAAGTCGTAGCAGATATTTGAAGGCAGGAACATCA
Organism: Prevotella sp. UBA2456; assembly: GCA_002342415.1. GTDB lineage: Bacteria > Bacteroidota > Bacteroidia > Bacteroidales > Bacteroidaceae > Prevotella. The sequence continues at coordinate 39,841 of DDPY01000055.1, forward strand.
GCCTGCATTCGCCATTACCCTCATAGAAAGCCGTCTCAGAAGAGTCTACCAGTCGCGAGACGACATCCTTGGCATCGTCCACCGACAGGCGGTCTATCACCAGGTAGAGTTGCTGGCTACCGGATGCCGGCTCTTGGCTTTCAGCCAGATAGTCGTCTATCCGCACAATATTCCCGTTGACGGCCATGCGGGCATATCCGTTCTGCAGATACAGCTTCAGTTGCTGTTCCATCGTGCGGCCTTCGGTCAAATGGATGGGGGCCATCACCACATATTTCGTGCCTGGGGCATACTGGCGCGTACACGCTATAATATCCTCCGTCGAATGTTTCTTCACTTCCTGTCCGCTGATGGGCGAATAGGTCCTGCCGATGCGGGCATACAGCAGGCGCAGGTATTCGTATATCTCCGTGGTAGTGCCCACCGTGCTTCTGGGGTTGCGCGAGATGACCTTCTGTTCTATCGCGATAGCGGGGGGAATGCCACGGATAAAGTCGCACTCAGGTTTGTTCATCCGTCCAAGGAACTGCCGGGCATAGCTCGAGAGGCTCTCTACATATCGGCACTGCCCTTCGGCATACAGCGTGTCGAACGCCAGCGACGATTTGCCGCTTCCGGATACTCCTGCCACCACTACCAGCTGGTTGCGTGGAATCTTTACATTGATATTCTTCAGATTATTGACTCTTGCACCTTTTATTTCGATATAGTCACTCATGCGCGTACCTTCGATATATTCTGTTTTTATTTGAGCGTCCAAAGGTACGAAAAAAAAGTGAGCCAACCAAACGGTCGGCCCACTTTTCTTATCAGTAATTCCTAAATAGCTTACAGAATAGTCTTCACTGCATCGAGCATACCCTTCTCCTGGATGAGGTCGAGGTACTGCTTTACCATTGCGTTCAGACCCTTCACCTTGTTCAGGTCCTCCTGCCAGATGAATTCTGCGCCCAGCACGCCGTCGGTAACCTTCTGCGTATCGCCGGTAGCCCACAGATCCTTCAACAGGTCCATAATCTTCTGGTCGTCGTTGGGAACAATTTCCACTCCGTCGGCACGCTTGCCACCCTTGTAGTAGGTGATGATGGCAGCCAGACCGAATACCAGACCCTTAGGCAGCTCGCCCTTGCGCTCCAGATAGGTCTTTACGCCGGGCAGGTCGCGAGCCTGGAACTTGGGGAATGAGTTCAGCATGATGCTGGTCACCTGATGATCGACAAACGGGTTGTCAAAGCGCTCCAACACATCGCCGGCAAACTTCTCCAACTCTTCCATCGGCAGGTCGAGGGTCTGCATCAGCTCGTCGAATTGTACCTTGTGGATATACTTCGAGATGACCTCGTGGTTGCAGGCATCGCGAACGATGTTGACACCGCTCAGGAAGGCAACAGGGCTCAGCACGGTGTGCGGACCGTTCAGCAGCGTCACCTTACGCTTGTGGTAAGGCTCCTCTGAGGGTACGAACAGCACGTGCAGGCCAGCCTTGTCGGCGGGGAACTCGTTGGCCACTTCCTTCGGAGCCTCGATGACCCACAGGTGGAAGTTCTCGGCCTGTACGACAAGATTGTCGCGATAGCCCACCTTCTCCTGAATCTGGGCAATCTCCTTGCGGGGGAATCCGGGAACGATACGGTCAACGAGGGTGGCATATACGCCGCAGCACTCGTCGAACCACTTCTTGAAGTCAGCAGGCAGCTGCCACAGTTCGATGTATTTGTTGATGCAGTCCTTCAGCACGTGGCCATTGAGGAAGATCAGCTCGCAGGGGAAGATGATGAGTCCCTTCGTGGGGTCGCCGTTGAAGGTCTGCCAGCGGCGATACAGCAGCTGAACCAGTTTGCCGGGATACGAAGAGGCGGGTTTGTCCTCCAGTTTGCAGGCGGGGTCGAAGGCGATACCGGCCTCTGTGGTGTTCGAGATTACGAAACGAATCTCGGGCTGGTCGGCCAGTGCCATGAAGGCATCGTTCTGAGTGTAGGGGTTCAGCGCACGGCTGATGACATCGATACGCTCCAGCGTGTTCACGGGCTTGCCGTTCTCGCGGCCCTGCAGATTAACGTGATACAGGCAGTCCTGGCCGTTCAGCCATTCCACCATACCCTTATCAATGGGCTGTACCACTACGACGCTACCGTTGAAGTTGGTCTTCTGGTCCATGTTCCAGATAATCCAATCAACGAATGCACGGAGGAAATTACCCTCACCAAACTGAATCACCTTTTCAGGCATAACGCTCTTCGGAGCAAAATGTTTGTTTAACGGTTTCATATTACTGTTATGTTTTATAAGAGTTTGTTTTTTTAGTGCATGCAAAGATACGATATTTAATGTAGAAAGAAGAATGAAGAATGAAGAATTTGCAAGCTCCTTGCAGTTTTTTAACGTTTCACTTCATTCTGCACCCTTCTTCTGTAGTCTCTCCGACTTACTGGCGCATCAGATAGGCCTTGAAGTCGGCAAAGTCCTTGCTCATGGCAACGCTCTGCTTCTCGCCCTCCATAAATGCCTTCAGGCGCGCGGGAATCTCAATGTCCGTACCCAGGATGTCGTCTACCTTCTCCTTGAATTTGGCCGGATGGGCCGTCTCGCAGAATACGCCGATCTCGCCGGGTTTCAGTCCGTCCTTCAGTGCCTGGTAGCCGCAGGCTCCGTGTGGGTCGAGCACATAGCCCGTCTCCTCGTAGCACTGCTGCATGGTCTTGCGAATCTGGTCGTCGCTATAGGTGGCGCCGCTGATCAGGCTGGTGATGGCCTGATGGGTCTCCTCGGCATTGCGCTGGCCGTTCTTCGAGTAGAGGTTCAGGATACGGGCAAAGTTCGACGGGTCGCCCACATCCATTGCGTTGGCCAGGGTCTGTATGCTGGCTTTGGGCTCGTATTTGCCTGTCTGCAGGTATTTATAGAAGATGTCGTTGGCGTTGTTGGCAGCGATGAAACGCTTGATGGGCAGTCCCATCTCGTGGCCAAACAGGGCGGAGCAGATGTTGCCGAAGTTACCCGAGGGCACGCACATCACCAGCTCGTCGGCCTTGCCTAAGGCCTTCATGCGGGCATAGGCATTGAAATAGTAGAATGCCTGGGGCAGGAAGCGTGCCACATTGATGGAGTTGGCCGATGTCAGCTTCATGTGCTGGTTCAGTTCGGCATCCATGAATGCCGACTTCACCAATGCTTGGCAGTCATCGAACACGCCATCCACCTCGATAGCGGTGATATTCTTGCCCAGGGTCGTGAACTGGCATTCCTGTATGGGGCTTACCTTGCCTTTAGGATAGAGCACATAGACATGGATGCCCTCCACACCGAGGAAGCCGTTGGCTACGGCACTGCCGGTATCGCCGCTGGTGGCTACCAGCACGTTGATGGGCTTGCTAGTAGTGCTAGTAATACTAGTTCCACTAGTTGTACTAGTAAAATAGCGCAATAGCCGCGCCATGAAACGGGCACCCACATCCTTGAATGCCAGCGTAGGCCCGTGGAAGAGCTCCAGGGCATAGATGTTGTCGGTGACCTTGACGACGGGACAGTCGAACGAGAGCGTGTCGTACACAATGTCCTGCAGGGCATCGCCGTCGACATCGTCGCCAAAGAAATTGCTGGCTACGTTGTAGGCAATATCTTGGAACTTCATCGTTTCAATGTTGTCGAAGAACTGTCTGGGCAGCTTGTATATCTCTTCAGGCATATACAGGCCACGGTCTTCGGCCAAGCCTTTCACTACCGCCTTCTTGAGGTCGGCTATGGGCGCCTGCCCATTGGTGCTGTAATATTTCATAAGCCTAATCTATTTTCATCAGTTCGTTCATAAATTCATTCAGGCGCAGCAGTCCGTAGCTTCCGCTGACGCACGATTCTTCGTCGTACTGCTGTACCTCGTCGGCCTCGATACCCTTGTGCCAGATGATGAAAGGCACAGGTTCATTCACGTGGATGCGCATTTCCACGGGAGTGGGGTGGTCTGGCAGAATCGCCATGCACACGGGTTCGCCCATCTGTCCGATAGCATCGAGGATAGGTTTAATCAGTCGTTTATCCAAATAGTCGATGGCCCTGAGTTTCAAGTCTATATCACCGTCGTGCCCAGCTTCGTCGGTGGCCTCTACGTGGACGAAGACGAAGTCGTCCGTCTTTAGGGCGTCTATGGCTGCCTGGGCCTTCCCTTCATAGTTGGTGTTGGCCAGCCCTGTGGCTCCCGGCACCTTGATGATGCGCAGGCCGGCATATCGGCCGATGCCTTGGATCAGGTCTACCGCTGAGATGACGGCTCCGCTCTTGACTTGTGGATATTGCTGCATCAGCGTCTGCATTTCCGGGCGGTAACCGCCGCTCCAGGGCCAGATGCTGTTAGCCTGGCGCTCGCCGAGGCGGGCTTTCTCGAGGTTGTAGGGATGCGCGGACAGCAGCTCCTGGGACTTGAGGATGAGGGTGTTGAGGAGGTCGGCGGTTTGCTCGGGAGAGAGACGGAAACCTGCAGGAGAATCAGCGGGCACAGGGGCTGAATCGACGGCAGCGTCCGCGGGGGCAGGCTTTACTAAGAGGGGGCGCCAAGGCTCGTTGGGATGGTCGTGGGGTGGGGCGCAGACGATGTGCTTGTTGCCGCCCTTGATGACCAGCAGATGGCGATACTGTATGCCCGTGACAAACTTCACACGCTCGCAACCTTGCTCGCGGTTGATGGGTGCTGCCAGACGGTCGTTCAGATACTGGATGAGCACACGCGCATCCTCTGTCTCCAGATTGCCGCCGTTGTGGGTGATAATCTTGCCGTCCTCCAAGGTAATGATGTTGCAGCGGATGGCCATGTCGTCATCGGCCATATCGTAGCCAATGCTGGCAGCCTCCAACGGTCCGCGCCCTTCGTACACCTTGTTCAGGTCGTAGCCCAGGATGGCAGTGTTGGCTACTTCGCTGCCCGGCGGGAATCCTTCGGGAACAGTAATCAGTCGGCCCGTGCGTCCTTCACGAGCCAACTGATTCATATATTGCGGTCGGGCATATTGCAACAGAGTTTTGTTGCCCAGGCTTGCTACCTTGTGGTCAGCCATGCCGTCGCCTAATATAATAATGTGCTTCATCAGATGTTTGCAATAGACATGATGTTAGCAAATACGCCGGCTGCCGTCACTGCTGCTCCTGCTCCATAGCCCTGGATAAGCATTGGATACTCCTTGTAGCGCTCGGTGGTGAGCAGCACGATATTGTTGGAGCCTTCGAGGGGATAGAAGGGATGATCCTGCGGCACCTCTTTCAGTGCCACGCTGGTCTTGAATGATCCCTGCTCGTCGCCGCTGGCTTCCATCGTGGCGACGAAGCGCCAGCGCTTGCCTTCGGCCTCGAGCACCTTGCGTCGTGCCTCAAAGTCGGCGTCGAGTTCCGGTAGTCGCTTCCAGAAGTCGTCGAGCGAGCCCTCGAAGTAGTCGTCGGGCACGAAGAGATGCTTCTCCACGTCTGCCTGTTCTACCTTGTATCCCGCCTCGCGGGTGAGGATGACCAGCTTGCGGATGACGTCTGTTCCGCTGAGGTCGATGCGCGGGTCGGGTTCCGAGTAGCGCTGCTCCTTGGCACGGCGTACGGTCTCAGAGAAGGGCACGTTGGCAGCAATCTCGTTGAAGATAAAGTTGAGCGTACCGCTCAGGATGGCCTCGATTTTCAGTATCTTGTCGCCCGAGTTGCACAGGTCGTTGATGGTTCCGATAATGGGCAGTCCGGCACCTACGTTGGTCTCGTAGCGGAACCATACGCCGCGATCGCGGGCAGTCTGCTTCAGCTTGATATAGCTGTCATAGTCGCTGGAGGCAGCAATCTTGTTGGCTGCCACCACGCTGATGTTGTGCTCAAGGAATGTCTGGTAGAGCATGGCTATCTGTTTGCTGGCCGTACAGTCGACGAAGACACTGTTGAAGATGTTCATCTTTACTATCTCATCGCGCATGTGGTCGGTATTGGCAGGATATCCTGCGCGTAGTGTCTGCTCATAGTTGTTCAGGTCGATGCCGTCGCGATCGAGCACAAAATTGTCAACATCCGAGATGCCTACCACGTTGAGTTTTAGTCGGCGCGACTGCATGAGGAACTGCTGCTGGGTGCGAATCTGCTCGAGTAGCATGCCGCCTACGGTGCCGATGCCGCAGATGAAAAGGTTGAGCACCTTGTATTCAGACAGGAAGAACGAGTCGTGTAGCACGTTGAGTGACTTTCGCAGGAATCGTCCGTCGACCACAAACGAGATGTTGGTCTCTGATGCACCCTGAGCGCAGGCGATGACTGAGATGCCACTTCGTCCCAGCGTACCGAACAGTTTTCCGGCGATGCCTGGTGTCTGCTTCATGTTCTCGCCTACGATGGCAATGGTGGCCAGTCCGCTCTCCACGAGCATGGGGAACATGGCTCCAGTCTCAATCTCTTTGGCAAATTCCTGATTGAGTGCCTCGCGGGCAGCCTCTGCATCCTCGTCGCGCACACCGATAGAGGTCGAGTTCTCCGACGAGGCCTGGCTGACCATGAACACGGAGATGCCTTTGTTGGCCAGTGTGGTGAAGATGCGGCGGTTGACACCGATGACACCCACCATCGACAGTCCGGTGACGGTGATCAGTGTGGTGCCCTTGATGCTTGAGATGCCCTTGATGGGCTTCTGGTCGTTCTCTATATGGTCTTTGATGAGGGTTCCGGGATGTTCTGGGTTGAAGGTATTTTTGACCTTGATGGGGATATTCTTTACGCAAACGGGGTAAATCGTGGGCGGGTAGATGACCTTGGCTCCGAAGTTGCATAACTCCATGGCCTCGGTGTACGACAGTTCGTTGATGGTGTAGGCCGTCTTGATGACCTTCGGGTCGGCAGTCATGAATCCGTCAACGTCGGTCCATATCTCCAATACATCAGCATCGAGCGCTGCAGCGATGATGGCAGCGGTATAGTCGCTGCCGCCGCGTCCCAGGTTGGTTGTTTCGTGGGTGTCGCGGTCGCGGGCGATGAATCCGGGCACTACGGCAATGGCTTTGTTTGTTGCGGCAGAGTCGCAACATACGTTGGAGAAGGCTTCCTTGACGAGCTGGGTCGTAAGTTCGGCATCCAGCGTGTGGTGGCCGTTCTTCTTTTCCGTGCGGATGAAGTCGCGGCTGTTCATGCGCACGCCGTTCTTTACCAGGGCGGCAACGATGTTCGATGATAGTCGCTCGCCATACGACTCAATGGCGTCCTGTGTCTTGCGGCTCAGGTCGTGAATGAGGTAGACGCCGAAGAAAATGCTCTTCAGCTGCTCAAACAGTGAGTCTACCCGCTTGAATAAGTCTTCACGTTTCTTGGGGTCGGTGATGATGGTATCTATCATCTGATGATGACGCTCTACAATACCATCGAACTCATCGCGATAGCGCTTGTCACCCTTGAGGGCCATTTCGGAGATGGCAATCAGCTTGTCTGTGATGCCGTCCAGCGCGCTAACCACTACTACGACAGGTTGCGTCCGAGCCTCTGTCTCCACGATTTTCTTTAAGCTTAGAATGCTTTTTGCGGAACCTACGGACGTTCCGCCGAATTTCATTACTTTCATATTTCTATGCAATTTATCTTTCCGCAGGTACCCTTTAACGATGGGGGCTTCCTCCTACGGCACCGCAAAGGTAATAAGATTTCGTTAAACTACAAAAGAAAAGCGAGGAAAATTTCCTCGCCTGCTTTCTTTTATTTATATATTTATTTATATAAGAATCGCTTGATGCTTCGCTTGGGTGTCTTCTCGAACTCCTCCTTGCGTATCTCTATTTCTGCTATTTTCTCGTAGGCGGGTAGGGTCTCGTTCAGCTGCTGGCGATTTTGCTCCATGATGTTGCGGATGTCGTCGTCGTTGAATCGCATGTTCTTCGCCTCGTCGTAGTCGGGATAGACCAGTCCTACGAGCTTGGTATCGCGCTGCACCACGACGCTCTCTACGACCATCGTCATCGAGTTGAGCTTGTCCTCGATTTCCTCGGGATAGATGTTCTGCCCGTTGGGCCCCAGGAGCATGTTCTTTGAGCGGCCGTTGATGAAGACGTTGCCCTCCCAATCCATGGTGCCCAGGTCACCGGTGTGATACCAACCGTCCTTGTCGATGGTCTCGCGCGTGGCCTCCTCGTTCTTATAGTAGCCCAGCATCACGTTGGGACCCTTGGCCAGTATCTCGCCGGGAATCTCGGCGGGGTTGGTCGAGTTGATCTTCACCTTCATGTGGTAGGCTTCCTGTCCGCAGGAACCTTGTACGAAGGTCTGCCAGTCGCGGTAGCAGATGATAGGTGCGCACTCGGTGGCGCCGTAGCCTACGGTGTAGGGGAACTCAATTTTTTTGAGGAATGCCTCCACCTCTTGGTTGAAGGCTGCTCCGCCGATGATGACCTCGTAGAGCTCACCACCAAAGGCCTTCACTACTTCTTGGCAGATCATTTCCCTCACCTTTTTCGAGATGACGGGCATAGCCAGCAGCAGTCGCATGCGGTTGTTCTGTATCTTGGGGAACACCTTCTTGCGGATAATTTTCTCAATGACCAGTGGCACGGCGATAATAATCTTGGGCTTGATGTCGGCAAAGGCCTGTGCGATGATGGCCGGAGAGGGCACACGGTTGAGGTAGTAGACGTGGCAGCCGTGCAGGAACTCGAAGATAAACTCGAAGGCCATGCCGTACATGTGTGCCATGGGCAGGATGGAGATGATGCGGTCGGCGGGCTTGATGATTTTTCCCAATACGTGCTCTGCGAAGTCGTAGTTCGACCAGACGGCGCGGTAGGGAATCATTACGCCTTTCGAGAATCCCGTGGTGCCAGAGGTGTAGTTGATGAGCGCCAGCTCGTCTCCGTTCTCCTCTATATAATAATGTACGTGCTCCTTGCGGAAGTATTTGGGGAATTTCTTTCCGTAAAGCTCGTTCAGATGTTCGCGAGCGTAGGTCAGCTTGTCCGTGCGGCTCACCATCAACGAGTAGTCGGGGTTGTTGATGATGCCTTCCAGATGGGGCATTTGCATCGGGTCAATTTGTGTGGCCACATGGTCGCCCACGAAGAGTAACTTAGCGTCGGAGTGGTTGACGATGTTGTGTATTTGGTCGGCCATGAACTCGTGTAGGATGGGCACGGCCACGGCACCGTAGGTGAGGGTGGCGAGAAAGGCCACGGCCCACTGGCTCGAGTTGCGCCCGCAGAGGGCTATCTTGTCGCCGCGCTCCACGCCGCAGTTCTCGAACAGGATGTGCAGTTTTTCAATCTTGCGTGCCACGTCGTGATACTGCAAGGTGGCACCCTTGTAGTCGGTCAGTGCATCCAGGTCCCAGTGGTCGATGATGCTCTGCTGTATCAGTTGGTTAAAACTGGGGTAGTTTTCCATAATACCTTATTTATATAGATAACGTTTAATACTCTTCTTAGGTGTCTTCATGAATTCCTGCTGCTGCAGCTCGAAGTCCTGTATCTTGCTGTACATGGGCAGGGTGTCGTTCAGCTGCTGGCGGTTCTGCTCCATGATGCCTTCGAGGTCCTCCTGGGAGAATCTCATGTTACGGGCCTCGTCCATGTCGGGGTAGACCAGTGCCACCAACTTGTCGCCGCGCTGCACGATGAGGCTTTCGCTCACCATCGTCATCGAGTTAAGCCTGTCCTCTATCTCCTCGGGGTAGACGTTCTGCCCGTTGGCTCCTAAGAGCATGTTCTTCAGGCGACCACGGATGAAAATATGTCCGTCGGCCGACATCGTGGCCAAGTCGCCCGTGTGATACCATCCATCCTGGTCGATGGCCTGGCGCGTGGCCTCCTCGTTCTTGTAGTAGCCCAGCATCACGTGCATGCCGCGCGTCACTATCTCGCCCTCCGTATTCATGGGGTCGGCCGACAGTATCTTCACCTCCATGTTTTCGACGGCGGTTCCGCACGAACCGGGCTCGAAGACGTGATAGTCGCTATACGAGATGAGCGGTGCACACTCGGTAGTGCCGTAGCCCACGGTGATGGGGAACTCGATGCTCTTCAGAAACTGCTCTATTTCCTGATTCAGCGGTGCTCCGCCCACGATGACCTCGTAGGCGCGGCCGCCAAAGGCATTGTACACTTCCTGACAGATACGCTCCTTCACCTTCTTCGACACGACGGGCATCTGCAGCAGCAGCTTCACGGCGTTGCTTTGTATCTTGGGGAACACGCGCTTGCGGATGATCTTCTCAATAATCAGCGGCACGGCAATGACCACGTCCGGGCACACCTCCTTGAAAGCCTCGGCAATGACTGCCGGCGACGGCAGGCGGGTGAGGAAGTAGAGATGATAGCCCGAGCAGAAGGGGAACAGGAACTCCATAGACATGCCATACATGTGGGCCATAGGCAGGATGCTCAGCGTGCGCGAGAATTTCGGCATGTGTACGCCTAAGCGCTTCTGGCAGAAGTCTACGTTGCCCCAGATGGCGCGGTAGGGCAGCATTACGCCCTTCGAGAATCCCGTGGTGCCGCTGGTGTAGTTAATCATGCACAGCTCCTCGGCCGTGTCCTGATGCCAGCGAATGTCCTCGCGGCGGAAGGCGTTGGGATATTTGCGCCCGAAGAGCTCGTTGAGCCGTTCGCGGGCATCGGTCAGTTGCTCGTTGTGCGACACGTAGAGCGAGAAATCTGGTAGGTTCAGAATGCCCTCCAGACGGGGCATTGCCGACTCATCTATTTGGTTCACCACGAAGTCGCCCACAAACAGCAGGCGGCTCTCGGAGTGGTTCACAATGTTATGGATTTGCTCTCCATTGAACTCGTGGAGGATGGGCACGATGACGGCCCCGTAGGTCAGTGTGGCTAGAAAGGCTACCGCCCAGTGGGCCGAGTTGCGCCCACATATGGCAATGCGGTCGCCTTTCCTGATGCCGGCGGCCTCCATCATGATGTGGAGTTTCTCTATCTTGCGGGCTACGTCGTGATATTGCAGCGTAGCGCCTTTGTAGTCTGTCAGCGCGTCGAGCAGCCAGTTGTCCTTAATCGTCGTTTCGATGTAGGAGTTAAAACTTGGTATGTTGTTCATTACCTCTTATTGCACAAATTTCATAATTTTGTGCAAAGGTAACACCTTTTCTGCACAATCCCAAAAAAAATGTGCAATATTTTATGTGGCACAGAAAAAAAGACAACATAACCGAAAAAAGTAACAAAACAAAATCCCATAGCCCCTAATGTCTTACTACGCCATAGTTGGAAATGAATAACCCTGCCTTATCACAAAATAAGGCAGGGTTATTGACCAATAAAGGCAGGTTATTGGCTGACAGCCTACGGGTGTTGGGGGGCTGCTTCGGGCAGGCAATCATAACTGTTTTGATATTGTTGATTACGATGTTTTTTTTGACGGAATACGAGGAATCGGGGATTGCACTATATATATGTGCAATCCCCGATTCCTCAAAATCTTTCCGCGCATCAGAAGCTGAAGGCTATGACGTAGCGCATGCCCCACTTAGGACTGGTGGGCAGATCGTTGTATGCCAGTCGGTGGACGTACTCCACGTGGAAGAACTTGAAGATGTTGTGCACACCAAGCACGAGTTCGGCATAGGGACGGTTGGGATCCATGATGCTTGTGCCGTCGGGGAAGTGCATGAGCTTCTTGTTGCCACGGTTTTGCTCAAGGTAGGGGTTGTTCTTGTCGGAGAGCTCACCCCAGAGCATACGTATGCCGATGTACTCGCGCCAGTGAAGCCGCTTGAGCAGGGGTATACGGTTGAATATCTTGCCGTTGAGGTCCCAGGATACCATGAGCGATGCAAAGCGGTCGTTGAGGAACTCCATGGTGTTGATGAGGTTGAAAGTCTCGGGCAGGATGATGTACGACTGGTTGGCAGCAGGGTGTATGAGCAGGGGGTAGGGCACTTGGCTCCACTGCACGCCGCCCTTGAGGCTGACATCGAGTTTGCCCCAGCTGCTGAGCCAGAAGCGCTTGTAGATGCTGACCTCGGTATAGTTGTAGTTGTAGTCGCCTCCCAGTATACCGTCAAATCCCATTGTATGGGAAACGCTGAAGACAGGTGCGTCGAGATTGATGACGCGTCGGCGCAGCTTGTTGTTGATATAAGTCTCGCCGGGTGCATAGCGTAGCTTGCCGGTAACCTCCGTGGTGCGGATGTACTCGCCATTGCCGTGACGCTCGTACTGAGTGCGGCGGGGCTGGTTGAGGGTGCGGAACGACATGTGTCCGGCAGCCTCGTTTTCCTCGACTTTGCCTATCAGCGTGCCCTTCAGGCCCCAGTCGGTCTCGTAGTCGAAGGTGACCTGCTGGCGGTTGTAGAACATCATCTTGTTGGTCTCGGCCCATTTCAGCGCTACCATGAAGTTATCCTTGTCGGTGTCCATGAAACGGTCGCCGGGCGAGCATACGTCGCGGTTCATCTGGATGGTCATGGTGCGGCGCGGGAACTCGTGGGGCAAGTATTTCTTGGGGTTGAGCGAGTAGGTGATCTCGGCGTTGTAGTAGTTCTTATGGCTGCCCCAACCTCGTCCCACATAACCAGAGAGGAAGAAGTGCTTGGAGAGGTTGGCGGTGGTCTTTACCGAAAATCGCGAGCGCCAGCCGTCCACATAGTTGCGGGTGAGGATGGTGTTCACGGGGCAGATGTCGACATAGTTGGGCGTACTAGTCTCAATGGAGTTCTCGAAGAGTGCCTTGAGTCCGAAGATGACATACTTCATGCCCTTGACGTTCTCGATGCGATGGATGAACTTGTCCATCGAGCTCTCGCTCTTGGTGAGCTCCACCTGCCGGTACTGCTTCCAGAAGCTCTCGTCGCGCATCTGGGCGTCGGCCTCGGTGACCTCCTTGGCAAGCCCTCGGAAGAGCTTCTTGGGGATGGGGTCGAAGGCATAGTCACTCAGTCGGGTGGTGCGGGTGACGATGGCCGAGCGCAGGAAGCTGGCCAGCTCGAGCTCGGTGGCCATGTCGTCGACTGTGAGTACCCACTGGCCGTTGGGCAGCTTGACATAGTCCTGGAGTATCTTGACATTCTTGACGAAATTGACATTGGACTGCTTGGGGATGGTCATCTCGCAGCGCCGCACATGGAGTGTGGAGTCCTTGAGAATATAGAGGTCGCCGCGGAATCCCATGTCGTTCTGGTTGTTGGGCAGGAAGTGCAGGTGTATGCAGGAGTCGCGCTCAACGGTGAGGGTGTCCTCGATGTAGTAGCGGTAGAAACCGATGCCCTCTTTGGATATGGGCGAGATGAAGGGATACTGCAACAGTCGGATATGGTCCTGATAGAGGTCGATGTCTGTAAACACGTCCTTGAGTACGGTGTTGATGATGTCGCCAGTCTGGAAAAGGTGGTTGACACCCTTCGAGGTCTGCCCGGTGATGATGGTCTTCTCGGAGCGGGGATTGCGGCGGTAGACTTTTTGCGACACGGTCTCGTCGACGCTGACGGGCAAGATGAGCTTGCCGGTAACCTTGCTTTCCTCGACCTGGTCGAGCAGCCAGGGATGCTTCTTGAAGGTTCCCTGCTCCAGCTGTTCGGGCTTGAGGTCGTTGAGCGACAGCGTGATCTTCTCGTACTTGTTGTACTGATAGAAGTCGTTCAGGCTGAGGTCTGTCTTCTGTTTGGCAGCCACCACGCGCTTCATGAGCTCGACGGCGGGATTGTTCTTACGACTGTAGTGGCCGCGCTTGGCCTTGACCGTCACCTCGGCGAGCTGCTGGCGGTCGGTCTTGAGCTTAATATTCAGACGAGCCTTGGTCTTAGGACCTATCTGTACGATGCGCGACTTGTAGCCCACGGCGCTGAAGGTGATATTCCACCCCTGATGGCGGGCTATGGAGTAGTGACCGTTGATGTCGGAGACAACAGCCACATTATGTCCCTTGTACACTACACTGGCAAAGGGTATACTGTCGCCGGTCTCTGCATCGGTGATAGTACCACTGATGTGTTGCGTCTGGGCCGTTGTAACTACCAGACAGGTCAGTATCAATAAGATGAATACGCTCAGTCTTTTCATTTAAAAGTATATTCGGTATAGTCGTCTTTGCGTCCGTTCATACGGAGTGTCTTGAAGGCATGTGTCTTGGCGTCGACAGTCAGCACGAAGGAGGTGAACATGCGGCGTTTCTTGCCGGCAGGGGTAATGGTGATGACGGTCTGGCCACCCTTGGTGGTCACGGTTAGCTCTTCGCCAGTAGGGATGGGTTCGCCGTTGATGAGGGCCTTGAGCACACTGTGGAAGGTGGCAAACTGCGGGTTCTTCTTGCTGTCGGTCTTATGCTTCTTGTTGCCCATTGTCATGGTGAACTTGGTTCCCTCCATGATGAGCTGGTCGCGGTCGCCATCGGTGGAGATGCAGATGTAGTCGGGTTTGCGCATCGTCATCGTGCCAGTGGTTACTACATCTTCCTTGACAGCCTTACGGTGGCTGGTCTTCGTTACCGCTTGTTGTGCATGGGCGCAGAACGCCATCATGCAGAACAAAAACAAAACAATCTTTTTCATAATCTATTTACTCTATCAACTATAAACTCTCAATCTTAAACTCTCAACTAAGTATAAAGCCCTCCATTGATGGAAACTACGTTGCCCGTGATGTATCCAGCCTGAGGCGATGCCAAGAATGCCACCAGGTCGGCCACCTCCTCGGGGGTGCCGAAGCGGTTGGCAGGGATGGTCTTCTTCAGTGTTGCCTCGTCGAGGCCCTCTGTCATGTCGGTCTTGATGAAGCCCGGGGCTACGGCATTGACGGTGATGTTGCGGCGGGCCACCTCCTGCGCCAGCGCCTTGGTGGCAGCGATGATGCCGCCCTTGGCTGCCGAGTAGTTGGTCTGGCCGGGCAGTCCCTTCAGTCCGCTCACGCTGGCCATGTTGACGATGCGGCCAAACTTGTGGAGCTGCATGGCAGGCAGCAGGGGCTGGGTGACGTTGAAGAAGCCGGAGAGCGTGATGTCCAGCACGCGGTGCCAGTCGCCCTCGGGCATCAGTGCCATCACATTGTCGCGACGGATGCCGGCATTGTTGACGACCACCTCTATATATTCGCCATCGTGGTTCTGTTGCCATTGCTCCAGGGCTTGACGGGTGGCCTCGCTGTCGCTCACGTCGAAGGGCAACAGTTCGCCCTGGCCGCCCATCAGCTCCAGCGTCTTCCGGGCCTCGGCCTCATTGCTGGCGTAGTTGACGATGACCTGATAGCCCTCCTGGGCCAGACGGATGCAGACGGCGCGACCAATGCCGCGGCTGCCTCCTGTAACTAATGCGTATTTCATTTTTCTCTTGTTTTATTGTTTTGACGTTTATGATCTTGAAATGTTTAAAAGTATCTCACAGGTTTGGCGGGCGGTCATGGCCACTCCCTCCAGTCCGTGCAGCATGACGCTCTGTCCCGTCAGCAGCAGGTTGGCAATGGGTGTGCGGGGTGAGAGCATCGTCAGCAGTGGCTGGCGGCAGTCCTTGCGCACCCCGTATGCTGAACCGTCAGGGGTATGGGTGAAGCGCTGCCAAGTATGGGGCGTGCTGACGTACAGTTCGCTCACCATGTCGCTCAGTCCCGGCACTACGGTCTCTGCCAGCGCCATGGGATGGTCGGCAGAGGGTGTCAGCAGGTCTAAGACGGTGGCATAGGACGAACCGTCGGCAGGCACTGGACAGCTAAGCATGACTTTCTGTGTAGCGTCGTCCCATACCGAGCCGCCTGCATAGACAAACTTGTTGTGGTTGAAGTAAGGCAGGCTCTGGGGCTTTAGCAGCAGTGAGTAGGTGTACATGCCCGATGTATTCTCCAGCATGTCGATTCTGCGGCGGAAGATGGGCTTGAGCACCTTGCTCGCTTTGACCAACCGGAAGGTCTGGGAAGGATGGATGTCGCTGATGAAATAGTCGGCCTCGTAGGTCTCGCCATTGGTACAGCGAACAGCCGTCAGCCGTCCGTCGCTCTCGATGAGCTCGGCGGCCTCGGCCCTGCACACCACCTCACCGCCCATTCGGCGGATATCGTCGACCAGTGAACGTACTATCAAACTGCTGTCGCCCTGCAGCCGCCAGCTGCTCTGGATATAGCTTTTCTGACTATGCAGGAAGGCCAACAGGGGCAGCGACTCGCGGCGTAGCTCGGTCTTGAGGCATGAGCCCGACAGGACATCGATCAGGCGAGAGTCGGAGAATGTTTCGTTCAGCCACTGCCAGGCATTGACCGAAGGGTCTGGGTCGTTCCCCTGCAGGGCCTCGGTATAGCGGCGCAAGGCTACGCGCTGATGGGGGAAATAGTCGCTTAACACCTCGACAAAATGCTCGAAACCTTCGACCAGGGGATAGGTCTGGCCGTCGATGGTAATCAGGTCGAAACCGTCGCGGTCTAACCGCTGCCAGGGGAGCTTCAGCAGTCCCAGCTGGCTGAAGATGTCGTGCAGCGACTGCCCCTCGTCCAAGCCTCCGACATAGTGGAGACCAGTGTCGAATACATGGCCTTTGCGTTGGTAGCTCTGCAGACAGCCACCCGGCTGCCAATGCTGCTCCAGCACCAGCACGTTGCGGCCGGCTTTTGCCAGCAGATGGCCGCAGGCCAGTCCGCCGAATCCGCTTCCAATGATGACGACATCGTACATCATGCTTTCTTTCTGTTGATCCACCGATAGATGGCGGGTTGTACGACATAGGAGAGGATGACTGCCGAGAGCAGTCCCACGAGGGTTGAGAATCCTACCGACTTGATGGCAGGATGCTGTGCGAGCAGCATGCTGCTCACGGTCACGATGAGCGTGACGGCCGAGAAGAAGATGGCCGTCTTATGGTAGTTCAGCATCTTCTGGTCGGTAGCCGTGAGGCCGTTCATCACGAAAATGCTGTAGTCTACTCCAATACCGAAGATGAAGGTGGAGATGATGATGCTGATGAGATTGAACTGCACATGAGCCAGCACCATCGCTCCCAAGACGATGAGCCAGCTGAGCAGGATGGGCAGGAATCCGAGCAGGGCATGGCGCACGTTGAAGTGGAACGCCACGAGCAGCACGATGAAGACGAAGACCATGGATATCCACTGCAGCACGTCGAAGTCGCGACTCATCTTCATTAGCGTGTCGGTAGTATAATAATAGGTGTCGAGCACCAGGAGGTCGGGATGCTGGGCTACGGCATCGCAGATGCGGATGTAGTCGCTCTCGCTGCTACGCACGGAGTCGTTCTGGCAGCGCACTGAGGTGAAACAGAGGTAGCTGCCATCGTACGACTGCTCCATCATGGTCGACTGGTAGCCCACGGGGATGATGCCGGCCTCATAGAGTGGGGCAGGGGTGTAATCGCCCTCTGCCGCCTCGAAGAAGGTGTCGAAGGCGTCGGCATTGAGACCAGCCTGAGGGGCCGTCTGGGCTATGAGGCTCCTGACGATGGCAAGGCGCTGCGGGGTCCAGTAGCGTTTCCAGGCATCAATGCGCTGCTGCTGGACAGTTAGCGGTACGAATATCTGGTTGCTGTGGGTATAGCTCTTCACCAGTCCCAGCAGGCTCAGTGAGTCGAGCTTATGGTCAAGGATGGCAAAGTGCTCCAGTGCCTCCTCGACGGTCTTGCCCTTAGAGGCAAAGTATTTCTGCTTGTCACCTGTATACGTCTTCTGGCGCAGCAGCTCTTCCGAGTGCTCGGTCATCTCTTCCAGATAGCCCAGATTGTGCATGTCGGCATCAAAGCGTGTTCCTTCCTTCAGATAGGCACCCACGCAGACTACCGTCACCACCGCGATGGCAGCAATGAGCAGACGGCTGCGGTCGAAGGAACAGGCATTGATACGGTCGATGAACCGAGGGAAAGGTTTCGTCTTGTTAGAAAGCAATAGGGGCAGGAAAGTAAGCGAGAATAGGGTTGTACCTAAGATGGCAAAGGCAGCAAAAAGCCCGAAGTCGCGCAATAGGTCGGTCTGTATGAACAGCAGTCCGGCAAAGGAGCCGATAGTGGTCAGACAGCCCAGCCATACGGGCTTCACCTGATCGCGCAGCAGCTGCACCCCGTCGGCAACGTAAACATGGTGGGTAATCACGTGCAGTACGTAGCTCATGGCTACACCCAGCACTACTCCGCCGATGCCCAGTGCTAACAGCGAAAATTCGCCTTTGAGCCAGTACATCATTGCCATGCCGAAGAGGGTTCCGAAGGCTACGGGCAGCAACAGCAGGGGAATGGTATCCCACCGGCGGAAACATACCAACAGGAACAGCAGCACGAGCACCAGGGCACCAGCAATGGTGGTGGTGATGTCGCGCTTGATCTGCGTGGAGTTATAGTAACCGCTGGCAGGTGTGCCGTGATAGCTGATGCCGACCTGCGGATGACTCTGGGCAAACTGGCCTATGAGGGTATTCAGCCGTTCGAAGAGGGCTGAGCCCTGACCCGTATTGGTCGACGAGAAATGGGGGGTGAGAAATGCCAGACATACCGTGGAGTCGGGAACGAAGAAGTGGTTGTCAATGGTTTTGTAGCTGCCTGTGCTCAGCAATGGCTCCAGCTGCTTGGCCAGCACAGTGCGCATGCCCATCGGGTCGAGCTGTATCAGTTCAGGAAACAGTTCGCCAAACTCGCTGCCGAGGTCCTCACGGTTTTGCTGCATCTGTGTCGTGAAATGCTCACGGGTCAGCAGATTGTCGAAATGGGCGTATGCCGCCGTGTCAATGTAGGCGGGCAGATGCTCCATCAGGTAGTCTATACCTTCGGGCATCATGTTCTCGTCCAACTGGTAGAAGACATCTTCTATAAGGGCAGAGTCGCGTTCCAGCGAGTCGACAAAGGCATCGCAAACTGCCGTAAGCTCGTCGGTCTGCCTGCCCTCGAACAGCAGGAATACCTTATCCTTAATCTTCAGGTCGGCAAAAGCCAGCTTGGTAGTCCCGTCCTTATTCTTCGACGAGGGCATCAGCTTGTCGATATCCTCTTCCAGATGGAGCTGTGAGGCTTGCCAGCCGAAAAAGAAGAACAATACGGCCATCGACAGCCAATAGACGGCCCGATGGGTGCGGAAGTACTGATATACCCTGACGAAGAAATGTGTCATTGCATGAAAATCTTTAAATCGGTCTCTGCCACGGTGTTACCATTGCTGGTGACCACGCCGTGGGCCAGAGTCATCTGGCCAAAGGTGAGCCCGAAAGTAACGGTGGTTTCTAAACGCTCGCCCACCAGAGGGCGACGCTCACAACGAAAATGTTTAATCTCGGCAATCATGCCGATGGGAGCCTTGTCACCTTGGCTTAGGCTGCCGGCCAGCGCGGAGCACGACTGAGCCATGTGCTCAATGAGCCCCGTCTCGGCCATGGTGCCATCGTGGATGACAAAGTAGTTGTCGGGCCTGACGGTGAGCACCGTGACGGCACTGGTGTCGTCACGCTGCTCAAACTCGTCGACCATCATCATGGGATAGCGTTGCGGAATGAGCCGCTTGATGTCTTCTCCACTGATGCGCATTAGGCCTGATGCTGCTCAATATAGTCGTACAGGTTGTTGAAGGTCTGAATCTGCTTCAGCTCGTTCACGGGGATGGTAATCTTATAGGTCACCTGTACCAGGGCAATGAGGTCTACCAGATTGATGCTGTCCAACTGGAGGGTCTCCTTCAGGTTGGCATCGGGGGTGAACTCGCTCTCTTCTACTTCAAACTCTTCGGCCAGCAGGCTATTTACCTGGGCAATGATTTCTTCTCTTGTTTTCATAATTTTTTTTCTTTAGATATTTCGATATTACGATATTTCGATATTTAGAGGGGTGGTGGACACGATTTTTATTTTATGTCTCTCACGATAAGCGTTGAGTTGGTGCCGCCGAATCCGAACGAGTTCGACAGGAACGTGTCGAAATGAGCCTCCTGGGTTTCGGGCAGCACATTGACGCAGGCTGTCTCGTCGTCAGGATTCTCAAAGTTCACGTTGCCGGCGATGAATCCGTTCTTCATCATCAGCATCGAATAGATAATCTCTGAAGCACCAGCCATCCACATCTCATGACCCGTCTGGCTCTTAGTGGAGGTGACAGGTACGCGGTAGTCGCCAAAAATCTTGGCGATGGCCTGTGCCTCACGGCTGTCGCCGATGACGGTAGAGGTGGCGTGGGCATTTACATAGCCAATCTCTTTGAGGTTTGTGATGCCGCTCTTCTCTAGACACAGCTCCAGCGAACGAGCCGGACCGGCCACATTAGGCGTAGAGATGTGGTCGCCATTGCCTGAGAATCCCCAGCTGACAATCTCGGCCAGGATAGGAGCACCACGGCGGACGGCACTTTCGTAGCTCTCAACAACCAAGGTGGCAGCACCACCGCCAGGTACCAGTCCGTTACGCTTGCTGTCGAAGGGACGGCTGGCCTTGGTGGCATCGTTGTCTTCGCGCGTGGCAAACGACTGGATGCCGTCGAAAGAAGCTACGCCATACATGTTGGCCTCTTGTGCTCCACCGCATATTACACAGTCCTGCAGCCCATTCTTGATGAGCAGCCAAGCCAGTCCGATGCTCTGCGAGCCTGATGCGCAGGCTGCCGAGGCGGTAAGGTTGATGCCTTTCAGATGGAACAGGCAGGCGAGGTTCATGGTCACGGTGGAGTTCATGGACTGGAAGATGGCACCACTGCCGCAGGCTGCTGTCGAGCCAAACTCGCGGAATTTGTCGAGTGCCCTCATCGTGGCTTCGGCTACGGAGTCGTTGCCATAGATGATGCCTACCTCGTGGCTGTCGATATAGTCCTGCTCCAGACGGGCTGCAGCCAGAGCGTCACGTGTAGCCATATACGCGTACTGAGCCTCCTCGGGCATGAACTGACGGAAGTTTCGGTTTACAAAAGGTTTTAAGTCGGCTTTGGGTACGTTGGCACAGAAGGGCGAGCGGAATCCAGCGTCCACACGCTCCTGGCTGAAGATGATACCACTACGCCCGTCATATAACGACTGGCGTACTTCGTCGAGTGTCGTGCCTAAGCACGACCAGATACCCATTCCGGTGATTACTACTCTATTTTCCATTATTGTTTTTTTTTAATGATTGTATCTTTTAATTTATAATGCTTTTTTATAACATCTTCTTCGTTTCACGAATTTCGGGTGCAGGGGCTTCCATTGTGACAACTCGCGAACGTTGTCCTCCAGCTGTGGACCTGTCTCAGCCCAACGAAACCCATACTTATTGAATATAGGTATAAGGTTGTCGAAGAACATTGCATTGACTCCCAAACCTTGATAGTCGGGGCGAACAGCTATCAGCAGCATCTCGGCATTGTCTTCGCGGTGCCATGTCAGTGCGCGTCCGAGGTGATACCATCCAAAAGGGAATAAGCGCCCTTTGGCCTTCTGCATGGGATGCGAAAGGCTACCCATCGCAATGGCTACTCCCACTACCTCATCCTGGCTGTTGAGCACAACGGGGATGAGCTGCTTGTCAATTACAGGCAGGTATTTGTGTACGAATTCGTCTATCTGACTATCCGACAGAGCCGAGAAACCGAATATGGGTTCGTAGGCATTGTTAAGCAACTGGAACACACGTCGGCCATAGCCTTCCTGGAAAATCTGGTGGTTGGTGAGCTTTACTACTCGCAGTCCGATTTGTTCACGGGCATATTGCGCTACACGCGCATACCGTGCGGGAATCTCCTGAGGTATCTCGATGTGTATCTGTAACCAGTCGACTTCCTTTTCGAATCCCATGTCTTCCATGTGGCGGGGATAGTAGTCGGGATTATAGATGGTGTTCACCGATCCTATCATGTCGAAGTCTTCGACGAGCATGCCTTCCTTGTCGAAATCCGTCAGCCCCAGCGGGCCCTCAATGGCAATCATTCCTCGCTCACGTCCCCAGTCGGCCACAGCACGTAGGAGGGCTGATGATACCTCAGGGTCGTCGATGAACTCCAACATAGAGAAACGTACGTTCTTTACCTGCCAACGCTTGTTGGCTTTATGGTTTACTATGCCGACTACGCGACCTACGGGTTCGTCTTGCCGGTAGGCTACGAAAGGCTGGATGTCGGAAAATTCTAATGCGCTATTTTTCTTTGCATCGAAGAGTGAAGGTATATCTCGCTCCATATCAGGTACATATTGTGCACAATGACTATAGATACACCTGGGTACGCGGACAAAATCTTTCATCTGTCTGCGATCACTTACGGTAACGACCTTCAATTTCTCCATATCAGTTGATGCGTTTGTGGTTTCTACGGTATTCTACAGGGGTCACTCCAGCTTCCTCACGGAAATATTGCCCGAAGAATGACGAATTGGGGAACCCCAGACGGTTGGAAATTTCCTTTACCGTCATGTCGCTCTCGCGCAGCATGATGTAACAGTCTTGCATGACAGCATCAGTAATCCAGCGTATCGGTGTCTTACCGCTCACCTTCTTTGATATCGTCGATAAATATTTGGCTGTGATATGCAGCTGGTCGGCATAGAATGACACTTTTTGACGCTTATGGTTCTGTTCTGAAAGCAGTTGCAGAAAATGGTTGAACAAAGCCTTGTCGTGAGACGACGACAGGTCGCTGCCTGACTGCATTTCGTCGCGTTGCAGTAACTCTTCGCACACAAACAGCATCAGAGTACGCAAAAAGGAGAGAACCAGTTCGTGGAACAGCGGATGCGCTTCACCGTACTTGAATATACTGTTGGTATACGCCTGTAGATTTGGCAGCCATTCAGCTTCTTGAATGACGTATATTTCCTTCATGTACATGGCCTTGTTCCAGATGTTCACCTGAGACCCCAGTACTGATTTCAACATACGGTCGGAAACAAGCAGTGCGCCAGCCTGCACATCGGTGCTGATCATCATGGGCTGTACCAGCTTTCCGGTGGGTATCATCAGTATCTGTCCTGCACCGACTTTTACTTGATTGTTCCCGCCAACTTCTACCATGATGCGACCAGCTCGGCAATAAGTGATGGTGTTGTACTCCATCCTCAGGGCTGCAAGGTTCTGTGCGTCGCGAAGATTCTCAACAAAAAGCACTTCGTCGCCTACCGCATGTATCACGTTCAGTTTCATCTTTTCTGTGTCAACTATAATTTTGGGTGCAAAATTAAACATTTTCTGCCAAATATCGACGTCCGTTTTTTCTTAGGAAATATTCTTTTCTGTATTTTGCTGTTATTTAGGTAGCCCAAACAGCAATTGTTCTACTGTATAAGCGCAAAAATACGCAGTAAGGCGGGTTTTATGAGAGTGCAGAGGAAAACTTTTTTGAGTGCACTTAAAAAATAATTTGAGTGCACTCGAAAAAAAACGGGTCAGGACAAGAATTATAACAGGTGATAGTAGAAAAAAGAATCACCCGTCAGGAATCTCTGGCGGGTGACAGGTTTTATGGATGCGCTTATCAAGATAGCTTAACTGTTGAACTCCTGCCAAGCTTTGATCTTGATGTCGTCAAGCTTAAGGGCAGTAAAGGCCTCGATGAAAGCCTTAGCCAGACGGACATTAGTCATAAGGGGAATGTTGTGGTCAATGGCGCCACGACGGATTCTGTAGCCGTTGGTGAGTTCACGTTTGCTATGGTTCTTAGGCACATTGACGATGAGGGCAAACTGGTGCTGGGCAATCATGTCCATCACATTGTTGTCGCCATCCTCATCGGGCCAGTTTACTGCCGTCGCCTCAACACCGTTATCGTTGAAGAACTTAGCCGTGCCACCAGTGGCATAGACCTTATAGCCTTTCTTTACCAGTTGCTTGGCAGGCTCCAGCAACGATACCTTTCCTTTGGCCGCACCCGACGAGATGAGTACGCTTGAGCCGGCTTGCGGCAGGCGATAGCCTGTGGCAATGAGAGCGTTGAGCAGTGCCTCATTGAGGTCGTCGCCCAGACAACCTACCTCACCGGTGCTGGACATGTCGACACCTAATACGGGATCGGCATTCTGCAGACGGGCAAACGAGAACTGGCTGGCCTTGACTCCGATGCGGTCGATATCAAACTCTGACTTGTCTGGACGAGAGTAGGGGGCATCGAGCATAATCTTGGTAGCAGTCTCAATGAAGTTGCGCTTGAGAATCTTCGACACAAAGGGGAATGAGCGTGAGGCGCGCAGGTTGCACTCGATGACCTTTACCTCGCGGTTCTTTGCCAGGAACTGGATGTTGAATGGGCCGGAGATGTTGAGCTCCTTGGCTATCTTGCGCGAGATCTTCTTAATCTGGCGAATGGTTGAGAAGTAGATGTGCTGTGCAGGGAACACCATCGTGGCATCGCCTGAGTGGACACCAGCATACTCGATATGCTCGGAGATAGCATACTCGACGACTTCGCCCTTGTCGGCAACGGCATCGAACTCGATTTCCTTTGTCTCCTGCATAAACTGTGAGACGACAACAGGAAATTCCTTTGATACCTCGGTCGCCATGTTGAGGAAGCGATGCAGCTCTTCGTCGTCATAGCATACATTCATGGCCGCACCTGAGAGCACATACGAGGGACGAACGAGCACGGGATAGCCAACCTCTGCGACAAACTCCTTGATATCGTCGAAGGAAGTCAGCGCGCGCCATGCGGGCTGGTCGATGCCAAGCTTGTCGAGCATGGCAGAGAATTTGTCGCGATTCTCGGCACGGTCGATATTGACAGGCGAGGTTCCCAATACAGGGACACCCTGACGATGCAGCTTCATGGCCAGATTGTTGGGTATCTGTCCGCCCACGGAAACAATCACGCCGCGGGGCTGCTCCAAGTCGATGACATCGAGCACGCGCTCCAACGACAACTCGTCGAAGTAAAGACGGTCGCACATATCATAGTCGGTAGACACCGTTTCTGGATTATAGTTGATCATGATGCTCTTGTAACCCAGCTTGCGTGCAGTATTGATGGCATTGACTGAACACCAGTCGAACTCTACGCTGGAACCAATACGGTAGGCACCTGAACCCAGAACGATGACCGATTTCTCGTTTTTATAATAGGATATGTCATGCGCGGGCGCGTAAGGCTTGCCGTTGGGCTGTGCAAAGGCGGGAGTGTGAGTATAGGTGAAGTAGAGATAGTTGGTAAGCTCCGGATGCTCAGAGGCTACCGTTGGGATGCGCTTCACAGAGGGCAGGATGCCTTTTTGCTTGCGGTATTCACGAACGGCCAGATTCTCCTTCTCCATGTTGCCGCAGGTAGGTTTCAGAACGAAGCGTGCAATCTGGAAGTCGGAGAATCCACATTGCTTTACCTCCAGCAGCAGCGAGTCAGGCAGGTCTTCCAGACGGTCGTACTGCATCAACTGGTGCTTCAGGTCGACAATATGCTTCAGACGCTCTAAGAACCACTTGTCAATCTTGGTTAGTTCTTCGATATGGTCGATGGTATAGCCCTCTTCCAATGCCTGAGCGATAGCGAAAATGCGCAGGTCGGTAGGATTGGCAAGTGCGTCGTCCAGATTGTCGAACTTGGTATGGTCGTTGCCGACAAAACCATGCATGCCCTGACCAATCATGCGCAGACCCTTCTGAATCATCTCCTCGAAGGAGCGTCCGATGGACATGATTTCACCTACAGACTTCATGCTGGAGCCAATCTTACGGCTGACACCTACAAACTTGGTAAGATCCCAGCGGGGAATCTTGCAAATCATATAGTCGAGCGAGGGAGCTACGTAGGCTGATGCCGTCGTACCCATTTCACCAATCTGGTCGAGCGTATAGCCTAAGGCTATCTTGGCGGCCACAAAGGCAAGCGGATAACCCGTAGCTTTGGAAGCCAGTGCTGAACTTCGGCTCAGACGGGCATTGATCTCGATGATTCGGTAATCGTTGGTGTTGGCATTAAAGGCAAACTGAATATTGCATTCGCCCACGATGTTCAGATGGCGAACGCAACGGATGGTTATCTCCTGCAGCATCTTCACTTGCTCGTCGGTGAGGGAGCAAGTAGGAGCCACCACGATAGATTCGCCCGTATGGATGCCCAGAGGGTCGAAGTTCTCCATAGAGGCTACGGTGAAACAGTGGTCGTTGGCATCGCGAATACACTCGAACTCAATCTCCTTCCAGCCTTTCAGACTCTCTTCGACCAGAATCTGGGGAGCAAAGGTGAAAGCCGATTCTGCCAACTCGACAAAGGCTTTCTCGTCGGGACAAATTCCAGAACCCAAACCACCCAATGCATAGGCCGAACGAATCATGATGGGGAATCCTATTTCACGGGCAGCCTTCAGAGCGTCGTCCATATTCTCGACCGCATGGGAAACAGGCACCTTCAGGTTGATCTCGCCCAGTTTCTTGACAAATAGATCGCGGTCTTCAGTGTTCATGATGGCCTCAACGCTGGTTCCGAGCACCTCCACATTGTACTCCTTCAGCACACCTGTCTGA
Organism: Prevotella sp. UBA2456; assembly: GCA_002342415.1. Taxonomy (GTDB): domain Bacteria; phylum Bacteroidota; class Bacteroidia; order Bacteroidales; family Bacteroidaceae; genus Prevotella. The sequence goes on from DDPY01000055.1 coordinate 66,127, forward strand.
TAGAGCTCTGTACCACAGTTCAAAGCAGTCTGTCCGCCAAAGGCAAGCAGAATGCCGTCGGGACGTTCCTTCTTGATGATTTCCGTCACAAAATGTGTGGTTACAGGTTGGAAATACACTTTGTCGGCGATACCCTCAGAAGTCTGAATGGTTGCGATGTTGGGGTTTACTAACACCGAGGAGATGCCCTCCTCGCGCAGTGCCTTTAATGCTTGAGAGCCCGAGTAGTCGAACTCGCCAGCCTGTCCGATTTTCAGGGCACCCGAGCCAAGCACGAGCACCTTCTTGAGTTTCTTTGTCATATCGTAGCTGTTAATATTGATTTCATTCCAACCTGCAAAATTACATAAAATAAGGTAAATGACAAAGCAAAGTGGTTGTTTTTTCGCATTTTTTCGGTCTTTTTATTGCTTATTCGAATATTTATTCATACCTTTGCCGATGAAAGCAGTGTCACGGTCTGCCGCTGGTGCCCAAAAGGGCACGAGAGGAAAGTCCGGGCAGCATAGGACGCTCCACTGGCGAAAATACCAGCAGTCGGCAACGGCTGGAGCCGGAAGAAGAAAATAACCGCCCCTATTAGGGGTAAGGGTGAGAAGGTGGGGTAAGAGCCCACCAGTCGGCGGATGACCGTCGAGCTGTTCCGTCTGGAGGCTGCAAGTTCACGTATACCATCGTCTGAGGGTTGTCCGCCCGATGCCGTTCGGCACGATGGAGGGTAGAATGCTGGAGCTGCGGGGTAACCTGCGGAGTAGATAAATGGCAGACGCCTCGATAAAGAGGTACAGAACCCGGCTTATAGGGGCAGTGCTTTCTTTTCTATTTTTGAGATAAGATGAAAAAGGTAATTGATTTCCTGACAACGGATATCTGGCGGATTACCAAGGACGACGTGACGCCTTTGAAGTATCTTCTGTTGGAGATACTGAAGAAAGTGCTGTTGGCCGTGAGGTTTTTTACAGCCAAACGTGTGCTCACCAAGGCTTCTGCGCTGACTTATTCCACTCTTCTGGCTATCGTGCCGATTCTTGCTGTGGTATTTGCCATCGCCCGAGGTTTCGGGTATAATAAATATATAGAGGTGTGGTTTCGTGACTCACTGTCCTCGCAGCCACAAGCAGCAGAAATAATTATTGGCTTTGTCAACAGCTATCTGGTACACACTAAGAGCGGCATCTTTCTTGGTATCGGACTCCTGTTTATGCTGTACACCGTACTCATGCTGGTGAGCAATATCGAAGAGGCGTTCAATGAAATTTGGCAAGTTAAGAAGTCGCGTTCCGTGTTTCGTACCTTCACCGACTATCTGGCCATGTTCTTCGTTTTCCCCATCCTGATAGTGCTTACTTCCGGATTGTCTATATATATTACGGCTATTGCTGACCGTATGCCCGATTTTCTGATGCTTGGGTCGGCAATGCGTACAATGATAGACCTGATACCCTACGTGCTGATGGCATGCATGTTTATAGCGCTTTACATCTTCATGCCCAATACGAAAGTAAAGTTCAAAAGCGTGATAGTCCCTGGTATTTTGGCGGGTATTGCCATGCAAGGACTACAGTTCGTGTATATCAACTCGCAGATTTTCCTATCCAGTTATAATGCCATCTACGGATCTTTTGCTGCCCTTCCGTTGTTCATGCTTTGGATGCAGATATCCTGGACTATCTGTCTGTTTGGCGCAGAGCTTTGCTACACGAATCAGAATCTGGATTATTACGACTACGACGCCAATGCTTTTGAAATATCCCATCGCTATAAACTCATGATATGTGCCTTGCTGATGAGCCGTATCTGTCGCCGTTTTAAAGAGGGAAAGAAGCCTTATAGTGTGATGGAACTTAGAGAAGAAACGCAAATTCCCATCCGCTTTGTTACAGATTTGCTATTCGAGATGATTGATGCCGGCTTGCTGATTGAAGTCAACAGCGACGAGAAAGGAGAGGAAAGCCGGTTTATACCAGCTCAGGATATTAACAGCCTAACCTTAGGTACGCTGATAGACCGTCTTGAGGCTCGTGGTACATGGAAAGTAGATCTTGACATCAGCAAGCTGCTTAACGAAGAATGGACTAAGGTGTTGGCCATCCGTAAAAACTATCTTAGCTCCGCCAGTGCCCTCAAACTGCAGAATTTGTAGTTTGGCCAAGCCCTGCCAGTCCGTAGGCTTCGTACTTTGAGTCCGTAGGCTTCGTACTTTGAGTCCGTAAGGGACACACTGAAAAAGCGAGTCAGTAATAATCTGAATTGTCGGTTTTTTATGTGTTGAAAACATCAAAACAAACGTCATTCCAATCCATTTTAGGCAGAATTTCTACTTAAATTTGATTCTTGACACAATTTTAATGTTTTTTTTGAAATAAAATCGTAACATTATAGAATTTTTTTGTATATTTGCACTTGAAAAGAGACATAAGTCTTAATCATTAAAGTTATGGCAAAGTATAACATTACTGAAAAGAAGGAAAAAGAGGCTGCTTATCGTAGCCTTGTGAGCCCTAGGTTGATGGACGAGATGAAGGAGAAGATCCTGAACATCATCGTCATGCAAAAGAAGTATAAGGATAAGGATTATTCTGCAAAGAAACTAGCCGAGGACTTAGGAACGAACACGCGATACATATCTGCAGTGGTCAATGTTCGTTTCCACATGAATTATACTTCTTTCGTCAACAAGTTCCGTATTGAGGAAGCTATGGCTATTCTCGTTGACCGTAGGTATCAGAATCTGCGGATGGAGGAGGTTAGCGACATGGTGGGCTTTGCCAACAGGCAATCATTCTATGCATCGTTCTACAAGCTGTTGGGCATTACTCCCCGCGAGTATCGTCTTCAGCAGTTGGAACAACACCCCGCAGAAAAGGTGAAAAAAACATCAAGAAGGGCATCGAAGTAAATGAATTGTTCAGACGATTTCATGCCACGCTTCAACTATGTTGAAGAACGATTTGCAGACTTACAATTGCTCAGATATCGGTTAAACGGATTTGAGCAATTAACTTTGTTACAAAAGAAGTTAGTATATTACCTGTCAAAGGCTACGCTCTATGGTCGTGATATCACCTTCGATCAGTTTGGACGTTACAATCTGCGCATCAGGAAGATGTTGGAGACTGTATATACAGACATGAGGGTTCCGCACGACACCCCAGACTTTAAGGCCTTGGAAATATACTTGAAAAGGATATGGTTCTCTAACGGTATCTATCACCATTATGGCTGCGACAAGTTTAAGCCAGGTTTCAGCCAGGACTATCTTCGTAGTGTCATCGCAATGGTTGACCCCACCCGTTTGCCTCTGCAATCGGGTGAGACCGTAGAGCAATTATGCGAAGAGTTGTTTCCTGTTATCTTCAACCCTGACGTTTTGCCCAAACGAGTCAATAAGGCTGATGGTGAGGATCTCGTAAAAACCTCTGCTTGCAATTTCTATGAAGGAGTAAGCCAACAAGAAACAGAGGACTTTTATAAGCGCCAAAAAGAGCAGGCTGGTCATGATGCAGCTCCCATTTCCTATGGGCTTAATTCGACACTTGTAAAACGCGGCGACATCATCAGCGAAGAGGTGTGGTCTGCTCAAGGTCGCTATGCAAATGCAATTCGCCACATCATCTACTGGTTGGAGAAGGCAAAGGATGTCGCTGAAAATGGTAAACAACGAAAAATCATAGAATTACTCATTGATTATTACAATTCAGGCAATCTGAAGAAATTTAATGAGTATTGCATAGAGTGGGTGGGGGAACATGAAGGCAGAATAGACTTTGTCAATGGTTTTATAGAAGTATATGGCGACCCCTTGGGAATGAAAGGTTCCTGGGAAGGCATTGTAGAGTATAAAGACATTGAAGCTACCAAGCGTACCCAGCTCATTAGCCAGAATGCACAATGGTTTGAGGACCATTCTCCGGTAGACCCTCGTTTTCGTAAGAAGGAGGTCAAAGGGGTGACTGCCCATGTCATCTGTGCTGCCATGCTGGGCGGTGACGAGTACCCTTCAACAGCTATTGGTATCAATCTGCCTAACGCCGAATGGATACGATCCCAGTATGGCAGCAAGAGCATTACCATCTCAAACATTACGGATGCCTATAATAAGGCTGCACATGGGAATGGTTTCAAAGAAGAGTTTGTTATTGATGATGAAACTCGCGAGCTTATAGATAAATATAGCGATTTGTGTGACAACCTGCATACCGACTTGCATGAGTGTTTAGGTCACGGTAGCGGACAATTGCTTCCGGGCACAGATCCAGATTCATTGAAAGCATACGGCAACACGATAGAGGAGGCGAGGGCCGACCTTTTCGGGCTATACTATATTGCAGACAAGAAACTCATCGAACTGGGATTGGTACCAGATGCCGAAGCATATAAGTCGAATTACTATACCTATATTATGAATGGCCTGATGACCCAGCTTATCCGTATAGAGCCAGGTCGTCAGATAGAAGAGGCCCATATGCGGAACCGTGCTCTGATTGCTCATTGGTGTTATGAGCAGGGTGATGTTATCAAGATGGAGCAGCGAGAAGGCAAGACTTATGTGCGCATAACGGATTATGAGGCACTTAGAGGCTTGTTCGCTCAGCTGTTGGCAGAGATTCAGCGCATTAAGAGCGAGGGAGACTATGAGGCTGCACGGCAATTGGTAGAGCAGTATGCCGTCCAGGTAGATGCCACGCTTCATCAAGAAGTGCTTGAACGCTATCAGCGCTTAAACCTTGCTCCGTACAAAGGGTTCATCAATCCTATGATGACTCCCGTCTTGGACGATGAGGGGCAAATCTGCGATATCCAACTGAACTATTCTGAGAGTTATGCACACCAGATGTTGCGCTATAGTAGTGAATATGGCACTTTAGTTTAGGATGACAGACATGGAGACTGTTCAGGAGCGAGTAAAGCTGGTTAAACAATCCTTCCGTCAGATGATGGACGGGTCGGTAGCCAAGTCCATGCGTGACAAGGGGCTTGCATACAAACTGAACTGGGGTGCAACCCTTCCCAGGCTTCGCGAAATGGCTGACGAGATGGGTAAGGATTACGACTTGGCCATTGCTCTTTGGAAAGAAGATGTCCGTGAGTGTAAGATTCTTGCCACTCTCATGATGCCTGCGGAACACATGTTGCCCGAAGTTTGTGACATCTGGATGGAACAGATGCCCTCACAGGAATTAGCCGAACAGACATCCTTCAATCTATGGCAATATCTGCCTTATGCTCCCGAGAAGGCTTATCAGTGGATTGCTTCTGATAAAGAATACTACCAGCTGTGTGGATTCCATGTATTGACGCGCCTCTTCATGAACCGTCAGGAACCTAACGAACGGGGTATCAATGAATATTTGGATCAGGCGTTATCAGCCCTGCAAGGGCCTTACCTTTCTGTTCGGAAAGCTGCTATGCAGAGTTTGGTGCGCTTTTCGGAATTGGGCTTGTTATATGAGCGAATGGCAAAAAGTGCGCTCAAAAGCATCAGTTTAGAACTTTTTTAAATAATTATTGCCTGATTCTGAAGAAAAAGTAGTAATTTTGTGCGGTTTTACACCATTTAACCACATAAAATGAAAGAAAACGTAAAGTCAACGGTCAAGAATATCCTGACCAACTATCTTGAGCAGAATAATCTGCGAAAGACTCCAGAGCGGTTTGCCATACTGGATGCGGTATACAGCATCGAAGGGCATTTTACGCTCGATGAACTTAGTGATAAACTGAATGAAGTAGAGCGGTTTCCCGTCAGTCGTGCCACCTTGTATAACACGTTGAAGCTCTTTATGGAGTTGCGATTGGTGATTCGCCATCGTTTTCAGGGTGCGACAAAATACGAGGCCTGCTACGACAACAATAGCCACAGCCACCAGATATGTACGATGTGTGGCAAGGTGACTGAGTTTAAGTCGCAGAAAATCAACGAGGCCATTGCTGCTCTGCATCTGAGACGTTTTCGTAAGGATGGCTTCTCATTGTATATCTATGGCATCTGTAGTGCATGCCAGGCAAAGATTACTAAGCGAGCCATTAAACGCAGTGATACGAAAATTCAACACTTAAAGATAAACAAATGAATCAAGGAAAAGTAGATGTCCTGCTCGGATTACAGTGGGGCGATGAAGGAAAAGGTAAGGTGGTCGATGTATTGACCCCTCAGTATGATGTAGTAGCGCGCTTCCAGGGTGGTCCGAATGCTGGTCATACGCTGGAGTTTGAAGGACAGAAGTATGTCTTGCGCTCTATACCCTCTGGCATCTTCCAGGGTGGCAAAGTGAATATCATTGGCAATGGCGTTGTGCTGGCTCCCGACCTCTTTATGGATGAGGCTATGGCCTTGGAAGCCAGCGGCCACTCGTTGAAGGAGCGCCTGCATATTTCCAAGAAGGCTCATCTCATCATGCCCACTCACCGAGTGCTGGATGCAGCCTATGAGGCACAGAAAGGCAAGAACAAGGTTGGAACTACGGGTAAAGGCATCGGTCCTACCTATACGGACAAAGTGAGCCGTAATGGCTTGCGAGTCGGTGACATCCTCGACCACTTTGAAGAAAAGTATGCTGCCCACAAGGCTCGTCACGAAGCAATTCTGAAATCGCTGAACTTCGACTATAACATCGACGAAGTGGAACAGAAGTGGTTAAAGGGTATCGACTACCTGCGCCAGTTCCATCTGGTTGACTCTGAGCACGAGATCAACCAAGTGCTGCGAGCAGGCAAGAGCATTCTTTGCGAGGGAGCCCAAGGCACTATGCTCGACGTTGACTTTGGCTCTTATCCCTTTGTCACCTCCAGCAATACTATTTGTGCAGGAGCCTGTACCGGTCTGGGTATTGGTCCCAACAAGATTGGCGAAGTGTATGGTATCATGAAGGCTTACTGTACGCGTGTAGGTGCCGGACCATTCCCAACAGAGCTGTTTGACGAGACAGGCAAACTGATACGTGATTTGGGCCATGAGTATGGAGCTGTAACAGGCCGTGAGCGCCGTTGCGGATGGATTGATCTCGTTGCTTTACGTTATAGCATTATGGTGAACGGCGTTACCCAGCTGATTATGATGAAGAGCGATGTACTCGACGGATTCGATACCATCAAGGCATGTACGGCCTATAAGGTGAATGGGGTAGAGACACGCGACTTCCCTTACGACATCGAGCAGGGTATTGAGCCGATCTATGAGGAACTGCCGGGATGGAAGACGGATATGACCCATTTTACCACCGAAGAACAGTTCCCCAAACAGTTCACCGACTATATCCAGTTCCTGGAAAAGGAACTCGAGACTCCCATCAAGATTATCAGTATCGGCCCCGACCGTGCTCAAACCATCGTTCGAAAATAATTAAATGGCACAGAAACCTAATATTCCTAAAGGAACGCGCGACTTCGGACCAGTAGAAATGGCCAAGCGCAACTATATCTTTAATACCATTCGTGAGGTATATGCCTTGTACGGATTCCAGCAGATAGAAACTCCTGCTATGGAGACGCTGCAGACGCTGATGGGCAAGTATGGCGAAGAGGGTGACAAGCTGCTCTTCAAAGTACTGAATTCTGGCGATTTCCTCAACAAGATTTCTGACGAAGAGTTGCAGGAACGCAACAGTTTGCACCTTGCTGCCAAACTTTGTGAGAAAGGGCTGCGTTACGACCTCACCGTGCCCTTTGCCCGCTATGTGGTGATGCACCGTGATGAGCTGCAGCTGCCCTTCAAGCGTTATCAGATTCAGCCCGTTTGGCGTGCCGACCGTCCTCAAAAGGGACGCTATCGTGAGTTCTATCAGTGTGACGCTGACGTGGTGGGCTCTGACTCGCTGCTCAACGAGGTGGAACTGATGCAGATTGTGGACACGGTGTTTTCGCGTTTTGGCATTCGCGTGCAGATTAAAATCAACAACCGCAAGATTCTGTCGGGTATTGCCGAGGTGATCGGAGCTGCCGACAAGATAGTGGACATCACCGTTGCCATCGACAAGCTTGATAAGATTGGCATCGACAATGTTAACCAAGAGTTGCGCGAAGACGGGCTCACTGAGGAGCAGATACAAAAACTGCAACCCATCATCTCGCTTTCGGGAACCAATGACGAGAAGCTCTCCACCATTGCCCAGGTTCTGAAGGACAGCGAAACAGGTCTGAAGGGAGTGGAGGAGTTACGTTTTATTCTCGATACACTGAAAAGTGCAGACTTGAAAAACGAGATACAGCTCGATTTGACTTTGGCTCGCGGATTGAACTACTACACCGGCGCCATCTTCGAAGTGAAGGCTCTCGATGTTCAGATAGGTTCTATCACGGGAGGCGGACGTTACGATAACCTGACGGGCATTTTCGGTATGCCAGGACTTTCGGGCGTAGGCATCTCTTTTGGTGCCGACCGCATCTATGATGTGCTCAACCAGCTTGATCTGTATCCCAAAGATTCTGTCACCACCACCCAGCTGTTGTTCATCAATTTCGGCGATAAGGAAACAGCGTATAGCCTTCCTATAATAAATAAGGTACGCGCGCGAGGAATCCGAGCCGAAATATTCCCCGATGCAGCCAAGATGAAGAAGCAAATGTCGTACGCCAATGCCAAGCAAATTCCCTATGTGGCCCTGGTTGGTGAGAACGAGATGAACGAGGGGAAGATTACGCTGAAGAATATGGAGACCGGCGAACAGAAGCTCCTGACAGTCAACGAACTAATAGACGCATTGATATGAAGAAGATACTGATGGCAGCCCTTGCGCTGTTGGTGCTCACGTCGATGACAAGCGACAAAGTGACCACGATTTTTATCATTGGCGACTCTACTGCTGCCAAGAAAGATTTGTCTAAGGGCTCACCGGAACGAGGGTGGGGAATGGCACTGCAGTGTTACTTCGATGAACAGTATATCCGTGTAGACAATCATGCTGTCAACGGGCGTTCGTCGCGCTCATTTATCAACGAGGGTCGTTGGGAGAAGGTGCGCCAGCTCATCCGGCCGGGCGACTATGTGATTATTCAGTTCGGTCATAACGACGAGAAGCCCAAGCCCGACCGTCATACCGATCCAGGCTCAACGTTCGACTACAATCTGGCAAAGTTTGTGCGCGAAACACGCGAACAGGGTGGCATTCCTGTGCTGATGAATCCCGTGGTGCGTCGTAATTTTGCAGTAAAGGCAGCCAAGAACGACGACGATGAGGCGTTGCGGAAAACAACCTTCAAGGATGCTCCTAAGCAGGTGGAGGGCGACTCGCTGATAGACACCCACGGATTGTATCGCGTAGCCCCTCATGATGTAGCCAAGCGCATGAATTGTTATTTTGTCGATGCCAATCAGATTACCCACCAGCTGGAGCAGTCGCTGGGCGTTGAGGGTTCTAAGAAGCTGCACATGTGGTATAAGCCTGGCGAGCATCCTGCACTGCCCGATGGCCGTCAGGATAACACCCACTACAATATCTGGGGAGCCCATCAGGTGGCGCGCCTGCTGGCCGAGGCACTCTGTATGGAGATACCTTTGCTCTCAAAATACCGCACGGACGACAAGCCCTGCAAAATGGAAAGTAAATAAATAGACCTCGTGTAGAAAATAAATCTCGCAAAACATTTGTGGGATTTATTTTTTTGCCGTATCTTTGCAAAACAAGTGAATGATTTCATTTTTTTACTAACTAAACAAATACTTAGAAGATTATGAAGAAGAAGTTTATCTGTGCCGTTTGTGGATATATCTACGAAGGCGATGCTGCTCCCGAGAAGTGCCCCATCTGTAAGGCTCCTGCCTCCAAGTTCTCTGAGCTGAAGGAGACGGGCGATGTAACCTATGCCACCGTTCACCGTCTGGGCGACGGCAAGATTGAGGGTGTGCCCGAAGAGATGATTGAGGAACTGCGCAACAACTATCGTGGCGAGTGCGGCGAGGTGGGAATGTATCTGGCAATGGCCCGTCAGGCCGACCGCGAGGGCTATCCTGAGGTGGCCGAGGCCTTCAAGCGCTATGGTTTGGAGGAGGCCGTGCATGCCGCTCAGTTTGCCGAGCTGTTGGGCGAGGTAGTGTTCGACACCAAGACCAATCTCGAGAAGCGTGCTGCTGCCGAGGAGGGTGCTTGCAAGGATAAGTTTGAGCTGGCCAAGCAGGCCAAGGCCATGGGCTTCGACGCTATCCACGATATGGTGCACGAGGCTGCCAAGGACGAGGCTCGTCACGGTGCCGGTTTTGCCGGTCTCTTGAAGCGCTACTTCGGCAAGTAAAAGTGGCTAAACAAGCAGGCAACACCCTGTCTGCACAATAAAACAGAAGAAAAGTCGTTTTATCTATGGTATGATAAGACGATTTTTCTTTTTTACACTCACCATAGCAGTCCTGCTGACGGCATGCACGGACAACGACTCGTTCTCTGCATCGTCAGGGCAAAGGCTGACGTTTACCCAGGACACAGTCAGTTTTGATACGCTGTTCAGTACTGTACCCTCCGTCACCCGTACCCTTTGGGTGCATAACAAGACCAGTGACGGCATCCGCATCCAGACAGCACGGCTCGAACGAGGCGGTCAGTCGGGCTATCGTGTGAATGTAGACGGCACCTATCTCGACCCTGTGGGCAGCGACTTCGAAGTTCGTAAGGGTGACAGCTTGCTCATCTTCGTCGAAGTGACCACCGCCGAAACCCATCAGGAGGGCCCTCAGCTGATAGAGGACAATCTGCTGCTGACGCTTGAGAGTGGTGATGTGCAGCGCATCAATCTGCGAACCTATAGTTGGGATGCCCGTAAAATCAGCGACCTTGTAGTGCGTCGTGATACTACTATTTCGTCTGATGTCCCCTTGTTGATCTATGGCGGAGGCATCAGGGTGGAGGAGGGTGCTACCCTGACACTTTCCAATACCGAGTTCTATTTTCACGAAGCAGCAGGCATGCAGGTCAACGGAACCCTTCATGCAGAGAACTGTCTGTTCAGGGGTGACCGGCTCGACCGCTTGTTCCCCTATCTGCCATACGATCGTGTCCCCGGACAATGGGAGGGCTTGGAGTTCAGTCCTACGTCTTCTGATAACTATATAGCAAACAGCGAAATACGAAACTCGTACAATGCCATCCTGTGCGATTCTACCACGCTGACGCTCTACCATACTAAGATACATAATTGTGGAGGCTATGGCATCTATGCTCATAACAGCGAGTTGACGCTGAGCTACTGCCAGTTGACCAATACCTTGGACGACTGCCTGTCTGTCGAGGGATCGCAGGTCAGCATCGAGCATTGTACGCTGGCGCAGTTCTATCCGTTCTCGGCCAATCGTGGTATGGCACTGCGCTTTGTCACATCCGAGGACATGTCTACCCATCTGCTATGCGCTGCTACTCTTGTAACGGGCTATGCCGATGACGTCATTCTCTATCAGGAGTACGCAGACAGCGCGATTTATTGTGACTATCACTTCCAAGACTGCATTCTCCGCACCGATAGCACCTTGCTCTCAGAGCGTCTGGAGCGCGTAGCGTGGGAGTCGCCCAAGGACTCGATACAAGGGAAGCGTCACTTCCGTGTCATCGACGAGGAAAATTTCTATTACGATTTCACCATCGACAGCCTCTCGCCAGCCTTTCAGCGCCAGATTGGCTGCTATCCTATAGGTGAGGCAGTGGAGCAGAGCAGGAAGACAAGGGCTGGCTTCTACGGAATTCAGCACAGGTGATGGCTGTGGCAATGGCCACATTCAGGCTCTCTGCAGTTTCGCTGCCTTGATGATAGTTGGGAATCAGCAGGCGGTGGGTCACCAGCTCGCGGACGGGGGCCGAAATGCCGTTGCCCTCGTTGCCCATCACGATGAGCCCTCCCTTCGTCAGCGCCTGTTCATAGATGTTCTGCCCGTCCAGCAGCGTGCCATATACGGGACAAGAAGCCTTCCGAATGATGTCTGCAAGGTCGCCATATACCACTTTGACATGTGCCAGACTTCCCATCGTGGCTTGTACCACCTTGGGATTATAGACATCGGCCGTATCCATCGAGCAGTAAATGGTATCGATGCCAAACCAGTCGGCCACCCGTACGATCGTCCCCATGTTGCCAGGGTCCTGCACGCCGTCGAGCGCCAGTGACAGTTGTTCGTCCGTAGGGTAGGATAGGGGCTGTTCCGTGGGCATCTTCATCAGGGCAAGTACCTCCTGTGGATGCTGGAGGAAACTGATGCGGCGCAGCTCTTCGTCGGTCACTGGCTGAATGTCCGTTTGCCAGTGGTCGCCCGTCAGGTCGTGCCGGGTGGCAAAGATGCTGTGAGCCCGATAGCCGCCGCGCAGCAAGTCGCCAATCACCTTGGGTCCTTCGGCCACAAACAACTGTTCACGCCTGCGGTTTTTCTTGAGTTCCAGCGAGCGAATAAGCTTTATTTGGTTCCTGCTAATCATCGTATTACTATTTTTTATGCTGCAAAGGTAGCATTTTTTTTACGTTTCACTTTTCACTTTTCACTTTTTTTCGTACTTTTGCACCTAAATGCGCATGAAGTATCTTATATTGACCCTCACAGTGCTTTCCTTGGCTGCCTGTTCGGAGACGAAATATGTCGCCGAGGGCGAATATCTGCTGGATCGTGTGCGGGTGATAACAGATGTGAAAGTAGATGACATGACCCCCTCCGAGATGAAGGACTTCGTACGGCAGAGAGGCAATTCACGATGGTTCTCCGCACTGAAGATTCCTCTGTACACCTATTCCCTGTCGGGGCGTGACACCACGCGATGGCTTAACCGCACCCTGCGCTCCATCGGGGAGGCTCCCGTCATCTACGACTCTGCCATGACCCGCCAGTCGATGCTCAACATCCATCAGCAGATGCAGAATCGCGGCTACTTGCAGTCGGAGGTGAAGGTGTACACCGAGACTCACGGTAAGAAGCTACGCGCCATCTACTTGCTGCATCCGGGGCCCGTATTCCGGTTGCGACGCGTCGACTATGACATTCAGGATACTGCCATTGCCCGGCTGCTCCAGCTGGACAATCCCCAGAACCGAGGGCTACGGGCGGGCATGAAGTTCAATGTCGACAATCTGGACAACGAGCGCAAGCGCATCACCCAGTTGCTTTCCAATCAGGGTTACTATCGCTTCAACAAGGACTATATTTCATTCCTGGCCGACTCGGTGGCTGGCACGACCGACATCGACCTCACGTTGGTGCTTCACCGTTATCGCAAGGGTGGAACCGTAGAGCAGCCCCACCAGCAGTATCATATCAATCAGGTGCGCATACTCAGTGGCAATCCCGAGGACTCTGCCCTTCATCTGCGCCCTAATGTGTTGAGGAGCAACAACTTCATCCGCCAGGGACAGCTCTATTCTGCCAGCGACCTGCAATCCACCTACAATCATTTCGGCCGTCTGGGGGCTGTGCGCTATACCAACATCTCCCTGCGCGAGCATCCGGACACGGCACTGCTCGACTGCGACATTGCCGTCAACACCAATAAGCCCTCCACCATCTCGTTCCAACCCGAGGGAACCAATACAGCCGGCGACTTGGGGGCCGCTGCGTCGCTGACCTATCAGAACCGCAATCTCTTTCGCGGTTCCGAGCTGCTCAGCATCGAGCTGCGTGGTGCCTACGAGGCGATACGGGGATTGGAGGGCTATTCCAATTCCAACTTTCTGGAGTACAGCCTGCAAACCAAGCTGTCCTTTCCGCGCTTCATCGCACCCTTCCTTTCAGCGTCATTTCGTCGGCGCACTATTGCTACCAGTGAGGTCGCGTTGCTCTACGACCTGCAGAACCGCCCTGAGTTCCTGCGCCGTGTGTTCTCAGTCAGCTGGCGATATAAGTGGAACGATCCGCGCCATCACGACCGCTATCAGCTCGATTTGCTCGACCTGAACTTCATCACGATGCCCTGGATCAGCGCTAAGTTCAAGAAAGACTATCTGGGCGAAGCCGCCAGACGCAATGCCCTGTTGCTCTTCAACTATCACGACCTCTTCATCATGCGCACAGGCTTCCGATGGACCTATAACAACGGAAACATTGCCATCAAGACCAATATCGAGACTGGCGGCAACTTGCTGAGCCTGCTGGGCTCGGCCTTCAACTTCAAGAGGAATGACGAGGGAGAGCGTACGTTTCTCGACGTGGCCTATGCACAATATGTCAAGGGCGATATCGACTTCACGCATAACTTCCGCCTCGACTATCGCAACCAGCTCGTCTTCCACGTGGGCTTGGGCATTGCCTATCCCTATGGCAACAGCGATGTGCTGCCCTTCGAGAAAACCTATTTCTCGGGTGGAGCAAACAGCCTGCGCGGATGGAGTGTCAGAAGCGTTGGACCCGGCAGCTACGATAATACCGACGGCGTCTCCAGTATCCTGGCACATACGGGTGACCTCAAGCTCGACCTCAACCTTGAATATCGCGCCCACCTATTCTGGAAACTCGGTGGAGCCCTGTTCGTCGATGCCGGCAACATCTGGACGCTGCGCTACTATGACGATCAGCCCGACGGGCAGTTCCGCCTGTCATCATTCTGGAAGCAGATGGCCGTCAGCTACGGCCTGGGCTTCCGTTTCAATTTCGACTATTTTATCCTCCGCTTCGACATGGGTATGAAGGCCGTCAATCCCGTCTACCGCAACAGCCGCGAGCATTTCCCCATCTTCCATCCCAAGCTCAGTCGCGACTTTGCTTTTCACTTCGCGGTAGGCCTTCCATTCTGACGCGCCAAGCCCCGTTGCGCAGCACTACGGTGACGTTGAACAGTCCGTCAGCCCCCAGGCTGGCATCTTCGCCCAAGGGCGTTGCCGCCAGATAGTGGCTCACCCTGAGCTGCACCACGCGCAGCGTATCGGTAGCCGAGGCAAAGAATTCTGCACCCTCCACCACCGCATTCTCCTCGCGAAGCAGCGCCAGATCGTTCTCCGTAGTATTCGAAGCCGCCAGCCGCAGCCATTTCACGCTTTCCTCCGTCACATACTGGCTGGCCTCCACATAGTCGCAGTTGAAGTAAGCGTCGGCCCACGTCACAGCAGTCTCACGAGCCGACTCGTCATCGGCATTCCCCACCGAGCAGCCCGCCATCACCATCGCCGCCAAAACACCTATCATCGTTTTCATGTGGCAAAGTTACGAAATAAGTGAGAGAAATGAAAGAAAAAAGCTTTTTTCTTTCATTTCCGAACGAAAAGTAACTTCGGCGAAGCCAAGGTTACGCAAATAGCCTGTAACAAACGAGCAATTTGGGAGAATTAACGCAGCATGCACGTAGATAAAAGGCAAGACGGGGCATAACAATGCACCTCTCACCACCCGTTTCTGATTCCGCAAACTGCTATATTTTGCATAGAGATGGAACCAGCAAAAGATAGTGGTTTTGCAGCCGGAATTAGAAAAACAAGTAAATTTCGTCCTTTTTATTTGTATTTAAACTGATTTGTAAGAAAACATTTGTTCCCTTGCAATTAATTTATTATATTTGCACACGAAACGCCTATAAATAATAGATTTCTACTAAAAATGAAGGAATATACGCATTACAATCGCATTAAGTCTGTCTTAGCAGAGAAGAATAAGACTGGCACATGGCTCTCAGAGCAGATGGGCCGTAATCTTGGAACTGTTTCAAGATGGATGACCAATAAGGTGCAGCCATCTGTGGAACAACTTTATGATATTGCTAAGCATCTTGATGTGGATGTGAGGGAGTTGTTGGTTTCGTCAAAGTAATCCAAAAGAATTTGTGTATTATGGCTATAGTTAAATTCGTGTCAGATAAAGATTACCAAATATTCATAGACAAAGAATGTGTGGGTGAAGTAAACAAAGACTCTGTTCTCAAACTAACATTGGAGTCTGGTGGATATCTTGTTGAGGTAAAAGATAGAGATAAGAGAATACAAAAAAAGTATATTTTAGAAATACCTCCGACAGCCAACCAAGTTCTACAAGATGTTTCTGAAAAAACTATAACTATTGGATATGGTGATGTTCTGCCATTGAGTGATGAGACAACCCTTTACGATGAGATTGTATATAGTGGTTCAAGAAACATTGTAAAACGAGATGGGAAATATGGAATAGTAGATGTTGAGAATAAAGTTATTCTTCCAATCGAATTTGAAGAAATTGCAATGTTGGGTGATGAATACTTTAAGCTAAAGGTTAACAATGGTTGGGCATTAGGTTTTTTGTATCATGGAATCATTTATCCAGGAACATACGACCAAATATCTCTATTTTCTGAAAATGGGCAGCCTAATACATTTATCGATGTCTTTTCTGTAAAAGTAAAAAACAAATATGGATGTATAAATAGTGAAGGCAAGACACTAATTCCTATTGAGTTTGACAAAATTGAGCTAAATTCTTCCTTCTACAATCCAAGAAACTTTTCTTTTCTTCTATATAAAAATGAAAAAGTTGGTTTTTGCGACGTTTCGTATTTTTATAGTGACTATATTGTATGTAAACGAACAGATTCATACCATTTTGAATATCTAAATTTTGTAACACCTATATACGATGAATGCAAACTATTTAGAAACAAGAAATCTGTTCTCTCTGAATTCTATATGCATTATGCAGCTGTGAAAAAGGGTGGAAAATGGGGAATACTTGACCAAAAGCCAAGGAGATTAACATATTATGCAATTGACGTAAACTTAGAAGACGAAAGCCAACCAAATTTAACAGATATAGATTTTAAGTACAACTCACTGGAAGAATTAGAAAAAGATGCAGACAATGAGTTCCAACGAAGATACGATAAATATTACGAACCATGGGATTTGTATAAAGATCGAAGTGGAAAATATTGGGTAATTAAAGAGGGAGCAATTATTGAAGAACCAAATTATAGTTTCCCTAACAAATGAGATATGAGAACTATTGAATTGTATTATTATAAAAAGGGGTGGGAAGGCAAAGAAATTCCCATTTACCAATATATGGATTTAGACTATTTGTTTTGTCTATTAGAAAACAATGTGTACTTCGTTAACCCAAAGTGCCACTTTGAAGATAAAAGAGAATCTGCATTACCTATAAAAAGTTTGTTTGGATTCAACTCATTTGGAGTGCAACTGAATAAAGAAGAAATTCAAAGAAAGAGTAACGAAGTTTCTGATAAAATAAAAAAATATAGTGATTCTGCATATTGGTCCACATCATGCTGGACTAAAGATGATACAGAGAGTCTTCTGATGTGGAAGAACTACACAACTAAAATGGGAGTTAGAATCAAATCAAATATCAATAACTTTGTTGCTTCAATAAACACAGATGAATTTAAAATTCTCTGTGGTCATATTGCTTATGATGGATATACTTTAAAATCATTTGAAGAGTGTCTATTTTCGAAAGAGAAATATTATAAAGATGAGCGTGAGGTACGTTTTTATTTTATGCCGAATGATGATAGGAATTATTCACATAAAGGTGTGGATATTCCCATTGATCCTAAAACTTTAATTGAAGAAATTGTATTGTCACCATATATTAAACGCAGTGCTGCTGAAAAAATAGCAGAAGTGATAAGAACCGAATATGGGATAAATAACATACATCCTTCTAAAATAGAGATAAAGAAATAAAGGGGACTCTAATTTTGCGCTC
>DDPY01000009.1:0-3230 GCA_002342415.1 Prevotella sp. UBA2456
ATGCTGTCGATGCCGAAGGCCTGCTTGGTACACTCAAAGGTGATTTTAGACATGATACCGCTGGTCGTCATCACCACATTCTTGTTCTGGAAGTAGTAGGCCACTGTGTGCTTCATCTTCACCTCATCGTCCTTGATCCATGCGAAGCGGTTGTCCACCCTGTCGATGATGAATGGGAAGTATTCGCCACAATGGCCGAGAATCATTCTCAGCTTGGGGAACTTGTCGAAGGTGCCGTTGAGAATCAGTCGCAACGACGTCTTCATGGCATCCAGTCCGAATCCCAGACCAGGTGAAGAATACACATAGCCCATCTCCTTCATATCCTTGTCGTCGGAAGCCTGCGGATGAACATAGACGGCACAGCCTAACTCTTCTGCCTTTGCCAGCAGCGGCAGGTATTTCTCTTCATACAGGTGCTCGTGCATGTAATTGGAATGTGTGTGCCAGTATTTGAAGCCCAGTTCCTTGACGCAACGCTCCAGCTCCTTGATGGCCTCGTCAACATATGGTGTTGGCAACACGGCAGCACCATAGAAACGACCGGGGAATTTCTTGATGAGTTCTGCCACAGCGTCGTTGGACTTCTTGGCGAAATATACGCACTCCTTCTCGGGCAATTCCTCCAACGCAGGCGAAGAAGACATCACAGCGGCGTCAACGCCGTTGCGGTCCATCTCTGCCACGCGCTCCGCGCCGAAATTCATCAACTCGTCAATAACTGGATAAGTATTCGTCACGCCGTCGAAATGGGCGTAGATTTTATCCCTCACTTCCAGAACTTTTGTTTCCGGATAATACCTCATGGCCTTATCTCTCGTAGCGAGATAGTCCATCAACTCAGGTAAATAATAATGAAATTCACAATCAATAATTTTCATGTCGTCATGTACTTTTTTAGTTGTTAATAATGATGTTTATGCATTTTCCTGCTCCCCTATGCGGGTAAAGGTAAGGGGAGCAGGCATCGATGCGTTTTGCGTAATTCTCACATTCACGATTTATCTCGAGTAGCCGAAGAGCAGCTTGAAGCACTTGTTGATGCGGGCTGCCTGGAAGTCGTAGCTCTGGGTGTGACCAGCGGTCTTCGGGCTGAGGTTCTTCTTGCCCAAGATGCGGTCGAGTATTGCCAGTGATGCCTGCTCGTCGCCTACCACCCTCACATATTCGTATTCAGGAAGATAGATACGGTTATAGACGATGGGGTCAGCCATATTCTTCATCTTGATGGTCAGCGTCACGTTGACTTCAGCTGCAGGGAAACGAACAGGGATGTGCTTAATGTCTATTATAGGAGTAGAAGTCGTGGGATACCCATGCTTACCATCATCATCATAGCCAACGACATAGCCACTACTTCCATTATCATCTGAATTTGGATCAAATTTGTTTTGCTCCATGATATAGTCATAATCATAACCGGATTTACCATTTCTGGTATCTGCTCTGTTAAGTCTTGCAATTCTGCGAAATACATAACTTATCCCACCCCCAGGTTCATAGAAGTTATACCCAAGACCATCTCTCCAGAACACCATCTGCGGCTCGATAATATATTCGTCTTCCGTTGCGGGACCGAAAGTTATCAGTGCTTGATTTATAGTCTCCTTTCGATCGTTCCAGGCCCCGAAATTATCATAATATGTCATTAACGTTTCAATACTATAGCCGGTTTGGCCATTTAAGATGGGTTTCGGGTAAGTTAGCTTTTCTAATGTCTGTTCTGGGGAACCCTCTGCGGCTAAGAAGTTGAATACATAGTCGTCTACTTCACTTCCGTAAGATTTTGTCCAGCGCACCTGGTCATCTGCGAAGTTCTTTGTAGCAAGAGGCTCCATGCCCATCGTAGTTCTGAACGAGTCCACCTCCTGCCTTGTCAAAGACTTGCGCAAGCCAGCCACTGCGTCCACCTGCATCCACTCTATCTGATCCTCGGGGAATACGTTAGGATTGAGTACCACCTCTACGCTGCTGGGGTCGAAGAACGACCAGTGGGCAGCATCTACAAGCCAATAGTACGTTTTGCTATATTGATCGTGTTTTGGTATGAACAAGAAGCAGGTATTCGCACTATTGGTGGTGTATATCTTAGGAGCTGTCTTCAGGTTCCATACACCTTGCCCGACCGTCGAAGTGCTAGAGAAATCCGTTGCGAGGGGGAATGTGGGCGTAACAATGCCTACGGTGGGCTGCGAAGTGCTGATGACGCCATCAATGTTGGCAGTACCCTGGGTAGTAAACGAGATAGTACCTGTTGGTGCTGGACCGGAATCGCCTCCGCCTCCGCCAGAGAAGGTAGATTTCAGACTAATAGCTTCCTTTCCGAACGCTATTCCATTGCTGATACCGCCCTTAACGTCTCCGCTTCTTAAGGTGGTGATGGTTTTAGCAAGACCTGTACCGGTCTTGATAACATCTTTTATCTTACCAAACAAGCCTTTTGACTTTTTAGCAGAAGCCTTTGTTAAATCAATAAAATCGCCCTTGCTCTCAGCTGTAAAGGTGCTGAAGAGCGAGACATGGCTATCGGACCACGAACGCATCTGCAGACGAATCTTCTCTGCATTGGGGTCAATCGTCTCTGAGCGATAAGTCGAGAGATCGACATCGAAAGCCCACCATCCTGTGTTAGGCATAATACATCCGTCGTTGCTCATGGCGCCGACATAAGGTGTCGTGTCGTCTGCCCAAGAAGTGCCGTCCGCTGTCAAGCCGTAAGCATTCTTGGCGCTGACGGTCTTGTCCATCGGTATGCCATAGCGCAGGTCGTAACGGTCGGAGAGTCCCTTCGTGAGCGTCACCTGCCACAGGTGGTCATTGCCAGCTCCGTAGCCCTGAGGCAAATAGTAGAAGAAACGCAGTATTCCGAGGTATTTGTTGTACAGGGCGAAGAAGTTGCCGTTAGGCGTGCTACGCCTACCACAGTAGTTGAGCACCCACTCCCATCCGTTTTCAGGCGTTATGTCGGCGCAGAAATCCATCGGCAGGTTGCTGATCACCGTTCCGTTGTACCAAGGCAGGTTGACGGTGGCATAACCCTCGTTGCCATTTTCGTCCTTGACGCCCTTGCTCACACCGTCGTAGATGTAGATGGCCTCTTGCTGGCGCCACTGGTCTACCTTAAAGTCCTTGTCGTTGATGTTGTAGTTGTCAGCTGCGGCGCCGTACGTCGCAGCCTCCAGTTGCTGCAGCAGCTTCTCGTAGCCTTCGGGTGCAGCCTTCATGGTCTG
>DDPY01000009.1:3257-8553 GCA_002342415.1 Prevotella sp. UBA2456
CCGTCATACTGTCCGCCTTCAAATTGCAGCGGAGTGGTGGCATTGTGGTCATTGAATACCGCCTTCCACCACTTGCCCGTGCCGTCGCTGTTTAACTGTACGGCCTGAAGCACGCGGCTGTAGGGGGTGTTGTCGCTGCCTATGGTGCCCGATGCCTGATAGTCGGCATACCAGACGCCGTAGATGTCATTGCCTATAGGATTGTTGAACGATGCGATGTCTTTATCCGAACAGGCTGCCATCAGCAGCATGAACATACTCACGAGCACGACAGCTAAGCGAGTCGGCTGGGGGTGAAATTTACGTTTCATCATTGTATTTGTTTTGTTTTTAAGTTAGGTTTCGCTGGCAAAGTTACGAACTTTTTCTGAGATTATTGCTATATCGGAGCAGGTATTTTTGCACGCGGAGCAGGCATTTTTGCACAAAACCGCCTTTTTTCGCCTTTTTTCGCGTTTTTTCTTGCATTTTGGCTTTTGAGACAAGTACCAGTCCCCTATGTCTAGTATTTATTTCATCGTGTTGAACATTTCAATTTCAGCATCGAAACGGGCAATGATGTCTTCCAGATATGGATGTTCACGAGGAACTACGATTGCAATAAAATTCTCCATTCCCTCATCATCGACGATAGCTGTCTTGATGTAGAAAATCAAGGTCAAGCAGATTCATGCCAAATCTATTTTATAGAAAGTGTCGGCCTTGGCCTTTTGTATTTCTTCCTCCAGTTGCTGGAGTTTCCTTTCCAGTCGCTGTTCCTTTTCTTCCTTGTATTTCTTATAAGCTCTCACGGCATCACGGAACGTGCCTGGCTTTGCCGTAAATGTTACTTTCCTTGCTTCCATAATCTTTTTCTTTTTTGATTACGGGTGCAAAGATACAACTTTTCCGCGACATTATCGCAGAATCCCCTCAGATTTTTAATATCCGCTTGTCTCAGTAACAGGTATCTACCACGTGTTAAGATACGCTCTTTCCTTTGGGGCAGGAGTGACGAATTTGTCCGACGGCGTCGGATTTTTTCCCACCGATTTCTCCGACGCTATCGGAGAAATTCGAAACCCGTCCCTATGTCTTATGATAAGTTTCGGATAATATCCTGCTGTTTATATTTTAAGTTTTGTATCTTATAGATGTCACTCTCCTGTCCCTTGACACCTCTCAGTGACGATGCGTTGCTGCCTGTGAGGGTCGCATGCTTTTTCTTTTTTTAAACCCTCGCTATTCTCGCGAACCGCGAGGGGATCACGTCCTAACTTAACTTTACAACTATGTTCACGTAAACATGAACCCTTAATTACTACATATCAGAAGGCACCACGAGGGCACATTCTGATTGACATTGCAAAGATACGATAATATTCCGAACAAAACAAACTTTTTGCTGATTTTCGTCAGGACTATATGCGACAGAGAGGCGCATTTGCGACAAGCAGCCGAAATCGCTCCCATGACTGTCGCATCACTAGAAATGTCGGATGAACCACAAAAAAATGGGAAAAAATAACAAAGTAACAAATAACAAAGTAACAAAATCGCAATCCTTTAGTAGCATTTTCACGGCAGATATCAATCAGGTAAAGGCAGACGTCCTGCCATTTATCCGCAATCCCAAGGATATGGGCATCTGGTCAAATGACTATTTCCTGCAACTCGCTCAAATGATCAGATTTGAATGATCGCTCGATGTCAGGCCAAGACAACTCTCAAGAGTTACTGGCATGAATTACGAGACCATCAGGAATTTAGCAAAAAAATTGCCATGAAAACAGGCACCCATACCCAGGTGCCTGTCTCCATGACTACTTAGTGTCTCCTGTGGCTTTATTCGAATGCGACGGAGACAAATGCGGGCTGAGTTCCTCCCGGATATTGCACATCCGCTATGAAGAGGAAGGATGTATGCGCTGTCATGTTTGTATCTGTGTAAGGGTAGTAGCCGAAGCCGTTGTCGCCCTGTCTCAGCACATAGACGGTTCCGCCATTCGCTCCATCTACTCTGCCCTTCAATGTGTTTATGAGGTCGGCAACGGGGTACACGATATTAGCACCGTTCAGGCTGTTATTAGGTATATTCTGCGGGGCAGCTGCATTGTTGTCACGATTCATGTTAACAGATGCAACATTTGCATCAGCCACTATCACGACGGACATGCCCTTGGGAATGACCTTGCCTAACTTATGTAATATCATGCATGATTTTTCAGCATTATATTCTGCGGTATAGGCATCGGCACCTTCAGTATCGATGACATAGGTATACTGGTCGCTGTACCATGTGGCCCAGCGCTTGTTCTCGGCAGCAAAAGTACTTAAGCTTTGGCTCAGGGGAGCCGAGGAGTAGCCGAAGAGAAGCTTGATGCACTTGTTGATGCGGGCAGCCTGGAAGTCGTAGCTCTGGGTGTGGCCCTTCGTCTTGGGGCTGAGGTTCTTTTTCGCAAAGATGCGGTCGATAACTTCCAGCACTTTCGCATCATTTTTTCGGTCGTATTTCAGGTATTGGTAGTCAGGCAGATAGATACGGCTGAGTATAATCGGGAGGTCAAGGGATTTCAGCTTCACCTGAACGGTCACATTGATTTCGACAGCAGGGAAGTAGCAGGGGGCGTCAAAGTTTATCAATGGTATATTACCCATAACAAAATTCCTTCCGTTTGCACATGTTATTTGAGGCTCTATGATAAAATCTGTTGTCCCACACCCGAAGAAATGAAGTTCCTGTTCAACGCCGACGTTTGCTTTGAAGTCTGTTTTTACTGAGTCGAACTGTACAGGGTATGACATACCCTCAATGGTTTGTCCGTCGAAGTCGCCTGTTCCTACAAAATTAAAGACATAGTTGTTAACATCATCTCCATAGTAAACAGAAAATGGAAAATTGTCTCTATCTTGTGTCTTGTATGTTATATCTGCCATAGCTTTTAACCCAATAGCCTGACGGAAGGGGTCGGTTCCCTTCCAACTCATTTCTTTGCGTGCGCCTGCTATGGCATCCACCTGCATCCATTCAATCTCGTCCTCGGGGAACACATTAGGGTTCAATTCCACCTCTATACTGCTGGGGTCGAAAAACTGCCAGTTACCAGCAAAGATATTCTGGAAAACATCTTCCGTCCAGTAATACACATTGTTTTGGCTGTTGATAGCGTACACCATCGGCGTTTTTTTCAGGTTCCACACGCCCTGGCCGAGGTGGGAGTTCTTGGTGTCGAAGTCCTTCAGGTAGAAAGTAGGCGAAGCGACGCCAACTGTGGGCTGCGAGCCGCTGATGACACCGTCGGTATTGATGGTGCCATTCATCATCATATTGATGGTACCCTCAAAAGTGCCGTCGAAAGTGCCGCTCGTTGCACCGCCACTTGCCTTGGTCTTGCCCGAGGCAAGGCTGGCACCGTTCTTGGCGAGATCTACGCCACCCTTGATAGCACCAACGGCATTGCCCGAATAGATGTCCTTGACTGTATTCGTGATCTTGGTGCCCAGCTTTACGAGGTCGCCAACACGACCGAAGAGACCCTTCGACGAACTGGCGATAAGAGGCGTTTTTGTTTGTCCCTCGAAGGAACCCTTCATCTCACCGTCGATATTGGCCTCCACAGTGCTGTAGAGCGAGGTGTGTGTGGTGTTCCATGAGCGCATCTGCAACTTGATGTTGTCGTCGTTGCTGATGGTCTCGGAGCGAGTGAGCGACAGGTCCACATCGAATGCCCACCAGCCTGCGTTCGGCACTATCAAACCATCGTTGCTCCTATAGTCAACCCAGGGGGTGATATAGTCCATAAAGGTACCGCTACCCGTCTGGTTGATGGCTGCCTTGTTGCTGAAGGTGCGGTCATTTGGCACGCCGTAAGGAATGGTGGTGTGGGTGGCGAGGTTGTCGGTCATCGACACCTGCCATACATGGTCGTTACCCGTATTGGTGCTCTGCGGCATATAGTAGAAGAAACGCAGGATGCCCGTGTATTTGTTATAGAGGGCGAAGAAGTTGTTGTTCACTATCGAGCGACTGCCACAGCGGTTGAGCACCCACTCCCAACCCATCTCGGGCGTGATGTCATCGCAGAAGCCCTCGGGCAGATTGGTCTCTTTGTCGCCCTTGTACCAAGGCATGTTCACTGCCGTATAGCCTGTGCGCCCTTTCTCGTCGGTGACGTCGGCACCCACACCGTCGTAGATATACAGTCCGATTTGGTCTCGCCAATTGTCGGCGGTGAAATCCTTGTCGTTGATATTGTATTTCTCTTCGTCTGTAAATCCGAAGCCCAACTGCTGCATCCACTCCTGGAACATGGCGTCCTCACTGGTCGTGATGGGATGGAGGTCTATAATCCTGTCTTCGTACTTCGTCTGCAGACAGGTGCCGTTGTAGTTGAACGCCCATTGCATCTGCGAAGTGGGCAGATAGTTGGCGGTCAGCTCCACATCGACGTTGTTTCCCGTCACGCCGTATTTGCAGTTGGCCCAATAGGGGTGTTCTTTTCCATCTTTTCCTACTGGCTGAATGGCGCGGTTCTGCTTATCCACCAGTATGTAGGACCAGAAGCCCTCGCCGCCCTCATCGAACGAGCCGACGAGCACCACCTTGGCGCATTCCACGGCATTCTTGCCCGTGCCGAGCGTAACCTGCTTAGGGGTTTCTGCATACCACTTGCCTACAATCTTACCACCGATGGGTGTCTGACTGGCAAGGTCTTTGTCAGAGCAGGAGCTGAGTGCTACTACTGTTGTTCCGCACAGTATCACTGTGGTGAGGAACCAAAGGATTCTTTTTCTCATGTTTATCTTATCATTAGTTGAGCTCAGACCGCCCGCTTTACCCACTAATGGGCTCGTTCGACCTAAGGTCGCTTGCATTAGCAAGAACAAGCGATGCTGCAAATTTAAGCATTATTCCTGAAAAATGCAAGAAAAGGTTGAAATTCTTTCATTGATTTAGCGTAATATTGGCACAAAAGTACAAAGTTTTTTGGGAATTATCAAAATATTGGGCTGATAAATTTTGTTTTCAGTATAGGACGATAGGACGATAGGACGATAAGAGATTTTAAAATGGATATGAAGGAGGAAACAATTATTGATAGTAAATGTTAAATTATTTAATACTTATATATAATATATATATTATATATAAGTATTCTAATCGTCTATGATTTTAAAAAACGGCTTAAAGTCCTATCGTCCTAAAGTCCTATTTCCCGTCTCATAGTTACGCTTTAATTTCTCTGCAAAATTGGGAGCGAAATAGGGTGAAAAAACAGCTGTTTTTTGGCAGATAATTTGCAAAGACCATGAAATA
>DDPY01000009.1:8636-74682 GCA_002342415.1 Prevotella sp. UBA2456
CTGAAAGCCCACGGAGGACAAACGGAGCGAGCGAGCTCCCAACAGGAAACTTATAAATTTATTTACATTATCTTATTATCAACGCAACTTTCGCAAGCTCGCTTGCTTCAGTTTATAGAGGTGAGTGGTGAGAGGTAAGAGGTGAGAGAGTAGTAGACCGTCTGCACCACACCGCGCGTAAGGAGATAGAGCAGCATAGCAAGCCAGAGTCCGTGATTGCCCATGAGAGGCAGCAGCAAGGCGACAGCCACGAAGAAGACGAAGGCTGCGAGACAGGCAGACCAGAGCATGGCCCGCGTCTGGGTGGTGCCGATGAAAAGGCCATCCCACACGAAAGCAGTCACTCCTGCCACAGGCACGAGCCATGCCCACCACACATATTCGCGGGCAGCCTCAACAACCTGAGGCTCGTCGGTGAGCAGACGCAAGAAAGGCATACCGCCTACGACATAGACGACAGTAAAAAGGCAGGTGACCAGCGCCCCCCAGCCAAAGAGGCGGCGCACCACCTGCCGATAAGCTGCCACATTGGAAGCCCCCCAGTAGCGCCCTCCAAGCGCCTCGCCCGCAAAGGCGAAGCCATCCATCACGTAGGAGAAGAGCAGATAGAGCTGCATCAGCAGTGCATTGACGGCGAGGATGGCTGCTCCCTGCCGGGCACCAACGGAAGTGAAATAGAGATTGACCGCCACCAAGGACAGCGTGCGGAGAAAGATGTCGCGGTTGACTCGCAGGAAGGGCACCAGTTCGTGCATCTTAGGGAACTGGACGCGCAGCAGGCGGAGGCGCCCATAATAGCGAAACAGCAGCAGCACGCCTGTGGCCAGTCCCGCATACTGGGCAATCACTGTTCCCAAGGCCACACCCTCGACCTTCATGTGGAGCCCATAAACCAGCACGAGCGAAACCAGGATGTTAGCCACATTCTGCAGAATGCTGACCATCATTGGCAGACGGGTGTTCTGCATGCCGATGAACCAGCCACTCAGGCTATACAGCCCCAGGACTGCCGGGGCACCCCATACCACGATGCGATAGTAGTCGACGGCCAGGGGACGAACCTCAGCAGTAGGCCCTATCAGCCACAGCATCAGCTGGCACAAAGGTTCCTGTAACAGCCAGAGGAGCAAGGTCGTAGCGAGGGCTACGAGGACAGAGCGCCACAGCAGGCGGCGCACCTCTCCGACATCGTGTCGCCCCCAGGCCTGAGCCGTCAGCCCACTCGTCCCCATGCGCAGGAATCCGAAGACCCAATAGACCAGATTGAAAATCATGGAGCCTACGGCAATCGCTGCCATATAGGCCGCCTCGCCCATGTGCCCAACGATGGCTGTATCAACCAGGCCCAACAAGGGTACGGTGATGTTGGTCACGATGGCAGGAAGGGCAATATGTAATATTTTACGGTCGCTTTCGTTCATTTTTTTACAATATTTGCTGCAAAAGTAATGCTTTTTAAATAAAAATCACTATCTTTGCCGAAAACTTTAAAACTATGGGAACAAAAAGTAATCATACGATGTCACAGTTTGACTCCATGTCAAAGAAGTCTGCCTGGGCAGCACTGGCCACACTGGGAATCACGGCGGTAGCCGCAGGCACCACCGCTTTCATCAAGTACAGGAAGAAGCGCCGCCAGCAGACAGAGGAAGAAGAGTTGGCGGAGCACCAGCTGTCGGCCGACCAGGAGATGGTGTACAACGAAGCCGTCAGGTCGTTCTTGTCCATCAACGACCGCATCTACGAACTGCGTCAGCAGCGCATGGCTCTCCAGCCCCTGATAGAATGGCTGGCAACAGACGGCGAGAAGCCTGAGATAAAGACAGACGACGAGAAGCTGCTGCAGCTGAGCGACGACATACAGAAGTTCCTCATCACACAAGTGCCCTTCATCAATGCCTGCATCAGCACCATGTGTGACGACGGCACTACCTATTCCGACTATGTGCGCGGAAGAGTGGGCAACAACTTTGACTCCACCCTCGACCAGGAATATGCCGGCGCAAAAGTGGAGGAAGGCACACCGATTAAATACGTGCTGAAGTTAGGCTACTGCTTCCCCAACTCGCGAATAGCCACCCATCCCGTCAAAAGCATTATTCTGGTATGATCAATCGCGAACTATTAGCCCCCCGTTCCATCGCCGTCATCGGCGGTTCGAACAATATCCACAAGCCTGGCGGTGCCATCGTGCGCAACATTCTGCAAGGAGGCTATCAAGGCACGTTGCGCATCGTCAATCCCAAGGAGGACGAGGTGCAGGGCATCAAGGTGTTCCACGATGTCCGCGAACTGCCGCCAACAGAACTGGCCGTGCTGGTGATTCCCGCCAAGCTGTGTCCCGACAGCGTAGAACTGCTGGCCCGCGACAAGCAGACACGGGCGTTTATCATCATCTCGGCAGGCTTTGGAGAAGAGACCAAGGCGGGAGCCGAGTTGGAGCAGCGCATTCTGGACACCTGCCAACAATACGATGCCTCGCTGATAGGCCCCAACTGCATCGGCATGCTGAACCGTCAGCATCACAGCGTCTTCACCCAGCCCATTCCCAAGCTGAGCGCACAGGGTGTCGACTTCATATCCGGCTCGGGTGCTACCGCTGTATTCATTCTGGAGAGTGCCGTCAGCAAAGGACTGCAGTTTAACAGCGTGTGGTCTATCGGCAACGGCAAGCAGATAGGCATCGAGGACGTGTTGCAATATATGGACGAAACCTTCGATGCGGAACGCGACTCAAAGGTCAAGCTGCTGTATATCGAGAACATTGCCAATCCTGACAAGCTGCTCTTCCATGCCTCCAGCCTCATCCGAAAAGGCTGTCGCATCGCCGCCATCAAGGCGGGGTCGAGCGAAAGCGGCAGCAGGGCGGCATCGAGCCATACCGGCGCCATCGCCTCCAGCGACTCTGCCGTCGAGGCCCTGTTCCGCAAGGCGGGCATCGTGCGCTGTCATAGCCGCGAGGAGCTGACCACCGTCGGCTGTATCATGACGCTGCCCCCGCTGACAGGCAAGCGCTTTGCCATTGTCACCCATGCCGGCGGTCCAGGCGTGATGCTCACCGATGCACTGTCGAAAGGCGGACTGGAAGTGCCGAAGTTGGAGGGCGAGGCCGCCGAGGAGCTGAAGGAAAAACTGCTGCCGGGCAGCAGTGTAAGCAACCCCATCGACATCTTGGCAACGGGTACGCCAGAGATTCTGGGCACCGCGATAGACTACTGCGAGAAACGCTTCGACCAAATCGACGCCATCGCCGTCATCTACGGCACCCCGGGACTGACCACCCTCTACGAGGCCTACGAGGTACTGCATCAGAAGATACAGGAATGCAGGAAGCCCATCTTCCCCATCCTGCCCAGTCTGCATACCGCAGGGCCGGAGGTGGCAGAGTTCCTACAGAAAGGCCATGTCAACTTCTCCGACGAGGTGACACTGGCCACTGCCCTGTCGCAGATCATGAGCACCCCTGCCCCGGCACCTATGGAGGTGCAGCTGTATGGCATCGACATTCCAAGACTGAACAATATCATCTACCATCTGGAAGGCGACGGCTACGTAGAACCCGGAATTGTGCGCCAGCTGCTGGAGTGTGCGGGCATTCCGATGGTGCCCGAGATGGTGAGCAGCGAGAAGGACCAGCTCATCAGCTTCGCCCAGCGCATGGGCTATCCCGTAGTAGCCAAGGTGGTAGGCCCTGTACACAAGAGCGACGTAGGCGGCGTGACCCTGAACATCCGTTCCGCCGAACACCTGGCGCTGGAGTTCGACCGCATGATGCAGATCGAGGGTGCTACCGCCGTCATGGTTCAGAAGATGATACGAGGCACCGAACTGTTTATCGGCGCCAAGTACGAGGAACGCTTCGGACACGTAGTGCTCTGCGGGCTGGGCGGCATCTTCGTCGAGGTGCTCAAGGATGTGCAGTCGGGTCTGGCTCCCCTCTCCTATGGCGAGGCATTCTCAATGATTCACTCCCTGCGCGGCTACAAGATACTGAAGGGCACGCGCGGCCAGCAAGGCATCAACGAGCAGAAATATGCCGAGATTATTGTGCGACTGTCTACCCTCCTGCGTTTCGCTACCGAAATCAAGGAGATAGACATCAACCCGCTCTTGGCCGACGGCGACCAGGTGGTAGCCGTCGATGCGCGGATACGGATTGAGAAAGAGTTGAAAATAGAAACATTTAACAACATATTATAAGTATGGAACAACAAAAACGTTATGGTCACTTCGACGACCAACACCGCGAGTATGTCATCACCGACCCGAAGACTCCCTGGCCCTGGATCAACTATCTGGGCAACGAGGACTTCTTCTCGCTCATCTCGAACACGGCTGGCGGCTACTCCTTCTATAAGGATGCCAAATTCCGCCGTATCACCCGCTACCGCTACAACAATGTGCCGATGGACAATGGCGGACGCTACTTCTACATCAAGGACGGCGACACCGTATGGAACCCAGGATGGAAGCCCTGCAAGACACCCCTCGACTTCTATGAGTGCCGCCACGGCATGAGCTACACGCGCATCACCGGACGCAAGAACGGCATAGAGGCCAGCGTGCTCTTCTTCGTACCCCTCAAGACATGGGCAGAGGTGCAGAAGCTGACACTGAAGAACGACAGCCGCGAGGTGAAGACGCTGAAGCTCTTCTCCTTCGAAGAATGGTGCCTGTGGAATGCCGCAACGGATATGGAGAATTTCCAGCGTAACTTCTCGACTGGTGAGGTGGAGATTGAGGGTTCGACGATTTATCATAAGACAGAGTATCGCGAGCGTCGCAACCACTATGCTTTCTATTATGTGAACACGGAGATTCAGGGTTATGACACCGACCGCGAGACCTTCATAGGACTGTACAACGAGTTTGCCAATCCCGATGCCGTCATGGAGGGCCGTCCCCGCAACTCTCATGCTCATGGCTGGAGTCCTATCGCCTCGCACTATATCGAGGTCACACTGCAGCCCGGTGAACAGAAGGATTTTGTGTTCCTCTTAGGATATGTCGAGAACGAGCAGGACAAGAAGTTTGTGGCTCCCAAGGTCATCAACAAGGAGAAGGCCCACGCCATCATCAGCCAGCTGAACACCAGCGAGAAGGTGGACAAGGCTTTTGCCGAGCTTTGCGAGTATTGGGATGCCCTGCTTAATATATATAAGGTGAAGACGGGCAACGACAAGCTGGACCGAATGGTGAACATCTGGAACCAGTACCAGTGCATGGTGACGTTCAACTTCTCGCGTTCCGCCTCGTTCTTCGAGAGCGGTATCGGGCGCGGCATGGGATTCCGCGACTCCAACCAGGACCTCGTGGGATTCGTCCATCAGATTCCCTCGCGTGCCCGCCAGCGCATCATCGACATCGCCTCGACACAATTCCCCGACGGTGGCTGCTACCACCAGTACCAGCCCTTGACCAAGCGCGGCAACAATGACATCGGAGGTGGATTCAACGACGACCCCTGCTGGCTCATCTTCGGCACCGTGGCCTATATTAAGGAGACGGGCGACTTCTCCATCCTCGACGAGATGGTGCCCTTCGACAAC
Organism: Prevotella sp. UBA2456; assembly: GCA_002342415.1. Lineage (GTDB taxonomy): Bacteria > Bacteroidota > Bacteroidia > Bacteroidales > Bacteroidaceae > Prevotella. The sequence goes on from DDPY01000009.1 coordinate 14,186, forward strand.
CAGCCGGGTACGGAGGTGACGCTCTTCGAGCACCTGAAGGTCTCGATGAATCACGTCATCAACAACCTCGGTCCCCACATGCTGCCGCTCATCGGACGTGCCGACTGGAACGACTGTCTGAACCTGAACTGCTTCTCGTGGGACCCCAACGAGTCGTTCCAGACCACCGAGAACAAGAGCGAGGGCTCGAAGGCCGAGTCGCTCATGATAGCCGGACTCTTTGTCGTCACCGGCAAGGACTACGTGGCCCTCTGCCGTAAGATAGGCAAGGATGCCGAGGCTGAGCGCATGCAGCAGGCCGTCGATGCCATGATTGCTGCCGTCAAGCGCGACGGCTGGGACGGCGAGTGGTATCTGCGCGCCTACGACTTCTACGGCAACAAGATAGGCAGCCATGAGTGCGAGGAAGCCAAGATATTCATCGAGTCGCAGGGCTGGTGTACGATGGCTGAGATCGGTGCCGAGGACGGCATGGTGGGCAAGTCGCTCGACTCGTGCAAGAAGTATCTGGAATGCGAGCATGGCATGGTGCTCAACAATCCTGCCTTCACGAAGTATGTCTATGAGTATGGCGAAATCAGCTCCTATCCCGAAGGCTACAAGGAGAATGCCGGTATCTTCTGCCACAACAATCCCTGGGTCATCATCGGCGAGACGCTGGCCGGACGAGGCAACGATGCCTGGAGCCACTATGCCAAGATACTGCCGTCGTATGTGGAAGAGAAATACCAGACGCTACATAAAGTAGAGCCTTATGTCAACTGCCAGATGGTAGCCGGCAAGGATGCTGCCCGTCCCGGCGAGGGCAAGAACTCGTGGCTCACGGGAACAGCCGCCTGGATGTGGTACACCGTCTCGGAGTTCATCCTCGGCATCAAGCCCGACTACGACGGCATCCGCATCGATCCCTGCCTGCCCGAGACCGCCGGCGACTATACCGTAAGCCGTAAGTTCCGCGAGGCTGAGTACGAGATATGCATCCACCCCAACGGCGCACAGAAGGGCGTAAAGCTGGTGGTGTTCGACGGCAAGCCCATTGAAGGCACCGTCATCCCCTACTCCCCCGGTAAGCACCAAGTCGTAGTCACCATGTAGACGATAAAAGCTAGTTAAAACTAGTCCAACTAGTCAAAACTAGTCAAACTAGTTAGAGCTACCCCTTCCCCACCGACAAAATGGCGGTCGAGACCGCCATTTTGTCGTTTTGTCCATTTCGGCACACTGTTTGTCCGCCTGATAACAGAAAACAAATAAATAATAGGAGGACAAACGTATGACATTAGACAAGTTTACCATCAAGGCGCAGGAGGCAGTCCAGGAGGCTGTCAACACTGCACAACGCAACGGTCAGCAGACCATCGAACCCGTTCACCTGCTGGCAGGAATCATGAATAAGGCCAAGGATGTCACCAACTTCCTGTTCCAGAAGCTGGGTGTCAATGGCCAGCAGATTGAAATGCTCGTACAGACAGAGCTGCAACACCTGCCCCGCGTTCAGGGCGGGGAACCCTATCTGTCGAGCGATACCAACAAGGTGCTGCTCAAGGCACAGGATTATGCCCAGAAGTTCGGCGACGAGTTTGTGTCGTGCGAGCCCCTGCTCCTGGCACTACTTACCGATGGTCAGACCGCAGGGCGTATCCTGAAGGATGCAGGCATCACCGAGCGCGACCTTCAAACCGCCATACAAGAACTGCGTCAGGGGCAGAAGGTGCAAAACCAGAGTGGCGACGAGAACTACCAGTCGCTGGAGAAGTATGCTAAAAACCTGGTCGACCTGGCACGCAAGGGCAAGCTCGACCCTGTGATAGGACGCGACGAGGAGATCCGCCGTGTACTCCAGATTCTGTCACGCCGCACGAAGAACAATCCTATTCTGATTGGTGAGCCGGGTACGGGTAAGACGGCCATCGTCGAGGGACTGGCGGGACGTATCGTCCGCGGCGACGTACCCGAGAATCTGAAGGACAAGCAGCTCTACTCGCTCGACATGGGTGCACTGGTGGCCGGTGCGAAGTACAAGGGTGAGTTCGAGGAGCGTCTGAAGTCGGTCATCAACGAGGTGACGAAGGCCGAGGGCCGCATCATCCTCTTCATCGATGAGATTCACACACTGGTGGGTGCCGGCGGTGGCGAGGGAGCCATGGACGCTGCCAACATCCTGAAACCGGCTCTGGCGCGTGGCGAACTGAGGGCCATCGGTGCCACCACACTCAACGAGTATCAGAAATACTTCGAAAAGGACAAGGCTTTGGAGCGCCGATTCCAGACCGTCATGGTCGACGAGCCTGATGAGCTCAGTGCCATCTCTATATTAAGAGGTCTGAAGGAGCGCTACGAGAACCACCACAAGGTGCGTATCCAGGACGATGCCTGTATCGCTGCCGTCCAACTGTCGGAGCGTTACATCTCGGAGCGCTTCCTGCCGGACAAGGCCATCGACCTAATGGACGAGGCTGCCGCCAAGCTACGCATGGAGCGCGACAGCGTGCCCGAGGAACTCGACGAGATCACGCGCCGTCTGGCCCAGCTCGAAATCGAGCGCGAGGCCATCAAGCGCGAAGGCGACGAGCCGAAGATAGCCCAATTGGACAAGGAGATTGCCGAACTTCGCGAACAGGAGCAGCAGTTCCGCGCCAAGTGGGAGGGCGAGCGCCAGCTGGTCAACAAAATCCAGCAGGACAAGCAGGAGATGGAGAACCTGCGACTGGAGGCCGAGCGCGCCGAGCGCGAGGGCGACTACGGGCGGGTAGCTGAGATACGCTATTCGAAGTTGAAGGCTTTGGAAGACGACATCAAGTCCATCCAGAGTCAGCTGACCACTGCACAGGGTGGCAACACACTCGTGCGCGAGGAAGTGACTGCCGACGACATCGCCGAGGTGGTGAGCCGCTGGACGGGCATCCCCGTCACCCGTATGTTGCAGAGCGAGCGTGAAAAGCTGCTGCACTTAGAGGAGGAGCTCCACAAACGGGTCATCGGGCAGGACGAGGCCATCACCGCCGTCTCCGATGCCGTACGCCGCTCACGTGCCGGACTGCAAGATCCGAAGCGTCCCATCGCCTCGTTCATCTTCCTCGGCACGACGGGTGTCGGTAAGACGGAATTGGCCAAGACGCTGGCTGAATACCTGTTCAATGACGAGACGATGATGACGCGTATTGATATGTCGGAGTATCAGGAGAAGCATACCGTCTCGCGCCTGGTCGGTGCACCTCCGGGCTACGTGGGCTACGATGAGGGCGGCCAACTGACAGAGGCCGTACGCCGCAAGCCCTATCAGGTCATCCTGTTCGACGAGATTGAGAAAGCGCATCCCGACGTGTTCAACATCCTGTTGCAGGTGCTCGATGACGGTCGGCTGACGGACAATAAGGGACGTACCGCTAACTTCAAGAACACCATCATCATCATGACGTCCAACGCCACGCGCGAACAGCTGCGGCTGACCATGCGCCCAGAGTTTCTGAACCGTATCGACGAGATCATCACCTTCCAGCCGCTCACCCAGCAGCAGATTGCCGACGTGGTACGTCTGCAGATGCGCAAGGTGACGGAGATGCTGGAGCCTCAGGGCATCACCCTGCAGATTACAGACCAGGCTGTAAGCTATCTGGCTCAGGAGGGCTACGACCCCGACTTCGGTGCCCGTCCCGTCAAACGTGCCATCCAGCAGCTGGTGCTCAACGACCTGTCGCGTAAGATTCTGGCCGACGAGGTGAACCGCGACAAGCCTATCATCATCGACGAGTTCGGCGACGGACTGGTGTTCCGCAACTAATGGTAAGAATGGAAGCTAACGAATAAAGAAAGTGATGAAACTCAGCGTTTCATCACTTTTTTTATTGTTCCATTGCTGGTACGCACAATGCGTATCGGCCCGTATTCGTAAAGCACGGAAGGACTGGATGCATTGTGATGGTCGACAATGCCTGTAGTCGTAGTGGAAAAGCTGAACGATGCCAGCCCCTCGCCACTTACGTTCATCTCCGTCAGCGACTTGTTCATCAGCAGACTGCCGTCCGTGTTCTCATGCCACAGCGTAGCGGCAGGCGACGAGGTATTGGTCAGTTGATTGTTCGCGCCATAGGGATAGGCCCAGTTCTTGGCGTTGGAATCAGTGTAGGTTGTCTTATTGTTGGCAGGGATGATTACATACCGTTTGCGATTGTTGGAGTTTGGCCAACTTGTGATGCCTGTCCAAACAGCAGGGTCGTAATCGATATGGAACACCACGATGCCACTGCTTGGCAGCGAGGCATCCCAAGATGTCTGCTGACGGTTCTCCACCATATAGAATTCATCGCCATATCCATCATTCCGTATCAGATAGGCCACACCCTCATCTGCCAACGCCGGCATAGTGTTGGTACTGAAGTTGCTGGTCAACTCCGTAGGCTTGAGCCATCCCATCAGCCAGCGTTCGTGGGCGGAGTATCCGGGAGGCAGGTATCTGCCATCGTTATAGTATCCATAGTCCATGAGGTCCCAGCTTCCTACATACCTGCTTTCATTATAGAAGTCGGGAAAACCGAAGCAGTGAGTATACTCGTGGATAAGTGTGCCAAAGGAACCATAGCCCCCACGCTCATCAAGTTCTGACGACGCACAATAGCAGTCTATTAAATAGTTTTTATCACCATATCCGACGGACCGAGGCTCACAATAGACATCCTCCTGGCGGTCTTTCCGATGTGCGGAGAGCCACCACTGGTGAGCCCAGATGCTGTTCTTCCCTCCTCCGTCATTCATGCCCTTACCAGCATAAATGATGAGTAGCTGATTGACGTATCCGTCACCATTCCAGTCGTAACGGCTCCAATCGATGTCGCGTTTCTCCAACTGGTCCATCACATCATTGACCAGATATTGCGAGTTCTCGTCGTCGGGGACAGGATCATCATACTTGGAATCCCAGCTGCGATACTTGACCACTTTATCAGCCAACTGCACATAATGCAGGTCGAACTGCAGGTTCAGCTGTCCATAGCTCTGGGCGTAGAAGTAGTCGTGAACAGAGCCTTTGAAGGGACTCTCCTGCATGTCTACCGCATTGAATATTTTGTCCCACTGAGCTATGGTTTCTGTCTCATTCCCTTGGAAGGACACATCAGCAAAGGACACCAGGACGGTCAACTGATGGCGTTCGTCATGATAATAGTCGCCGCCCGGCACGCGGTTGGCCATCTGGCCGCGAGTCATAGCCGACACCGGCCGGTGATGCCCTCGTCTGCAACCCCGCATTTGAGTCTCTTGCGCCATAGCCGTCATACTCATCAAGAGTAGGCCGAGAAGTATTCTTATTCGCATTTCAATGGTTTCTTAATGATTTTATGTATCTGTCCCTCCGTATCTCTAACGATGGTCACTGCACCCAGCCGATAGAGAATCTGACAGGAGGATGGCTGTGTAGCAGTCGCCGTTCGCGGCTGCAGGATGGCGGTCGCTCTATCCGCCATGAAGTCGAACGAGGCCAAGCCGTCTGCCACCCGTATATGGGTCAGCGGCTTACGCATCAGGCTACTCCCGTCGGCCTGTGGGTGGAAGACATAGGCATGGGGGTATGAGTTGGAGCATAGCGAATCGTTTTGCCCTTGCGGATAGGACCAGCCAGCCTGTTCAGCAATGCTGCTGTCGTTGTTGGCAGGGAAGATGCGATATCGCAAGTGTTCCGCTGAGTTGGGATTCATCGTGTGCCATACATCCTCGTCGTAGTCGATGTGAAACACCAGTACACCGCTGCCTGGCAGGGCAGCATCCCACCGTGTAGGCTGTCGGTTCTCTACCATATAATACTCGTTGGGATAGTTATTGTTACGGATGATATATGCCTGCTGGTGACTTCCCAGTGCTTCCACACCTTCCAGTGCTGCCGGTTGGTCAAGCTCGGCTGGAGTGAGCCATCCCATCAGCCAACGCTCATGTGCAGAATAACCCGCAGGCCGATAGCCTCCACCGTTGTTGTTGCCAGAATCCATGAGATCCCAGCTGCCCACGGTCTGCACGCTCTTGTCGTAATAGAAGTCGGGCAACCCGAAACAATGGCTGTATTCGTGGCAGATTGTTCCAAAGGTGCCATAGCCTCCCTGGCTGTCAAGTTCCTGGACACAGCAGTATTTATCGACCAGGAACTTGTATCCGGTAGCATTGCTCTGCACCATCAGAGGCTCCCGTTCCTGTCCGCTCAGTGACCATTGGTGAGGCCATATACTCTCCGTTCCCCCACCGGCATTACGTCCTTTGCCTGCATAGACGATGACTACCTGGTCTATATATCCGTCACGTTCCCAATCGTAATAATCCCAAGTGCAGCCTCGTTTATCAAGCTCGCTGGCCACCGTAATCAGCAATGTCCCGGCATTGCGGTCGTTGATACCATACATGGAATACTTCTTGTCGAGTGAGACATGATACAGATCGAACTGCAGGTTCAACTGTCCATAGCTCTGATCGTAAAAGTAGTCGTGAACAGATCCAGTGTAGGGTGCTTCTTCGAATCGTTCCTCGTTGAAGACGCGTTTCCAATAGGCTAATGGCTCTGGTGCCTGGAACTTGCAGTCGCTAAAGTCTACCAGCACCACCATCTGCCGACGGTCTCCCTTCAGCAGGTCCTTGAGGTTTTCCTGAGCCCTGCGTGTCACAACGCCATGCCTGCGCCCGCCGTGCCGGCAGCCAAAGGGACGTTCCTCGTCGGCAGCTGTCAGCAGTGAAGGCAAAAAGACAAGGAGCGAAAAGAGCGAGAATCCTCTTAGCCATCCTATATTCATTACGACCGCCGTTTTCATTCTTTTTACTCCTTGTTCTCCACATCATTAGCGTTTTATTTCCTGCAGGGTGCCCAGGGTTTCAGCTGCTTGAAGAAGTCGTTGCCCTTGTCGTCGACGAGGATGAAGGCGGGGAAGTCTTCAACCTCAATCTTCCAAATGGCTTCCATGCCCAACTCGGGATACTCCACACACTCGATGCTCTTGATGCTCGACTGGCTGAGCACGGCAGCTACGCCGCCGATAGAGCCGAGATAGAAGCCGCCATACTTCTGGCAGGCATCGGTCACCACCTGCGAGCGGTTGCCCTTGGCTATCATCACCAGCGAGGCTCCCAGACTCTGGAACTCGTCCACATAGGGGTCCATACGGTTTGCTGTGGTCGGACCCATCGAACCGCAGGGATAGCCCTTTGGTGTCTTGGCCGGACCGGCATAGAGCACGGGATATTTCTTGAAGTACTCGGGCATCTCCTCGCCAGCGTCGATACGTGCCTTCAACTTGGCGTGGGCAATGTCGCGGGCGACGATAATGGTTCCTTTGAGGTTGACGCGGGTAGAGACGGGATACTTCGAGAGTTCCTTGCGCACGGCATCGATACCCTCGTTCAGGTCGATCACGATGGTGTTCTGTCCCTCGCCGGCCTTGGCATACTCGGCGGGAATGAGCTCCGAGGGATTGGAGTCCATCTTTTCGAGCCAGATACCATCGGCATTGATCTTCGCCTTGATATTACGGTCGGCCGAACAGCTGACACCCATACCGATGGGGCACGAAGCACCATGACGGGGCAGACGGATGACGCGGATGTCGTGGGCGAGTGCCTTGCCGCCGAACTGTGCACCGAGTCCAATCTTATGCGCCTCGTCCAGCAGTTTCTTTTCCAGGTCGATGTCGCGGAAGGCACGTCCCGTCTCGTCGCCCGTAGTGGGCAGCGAGTCGTAGTATTTTATCGAAGCCAGCTTCACCGTCAGCAGGTTTTTCTCGGCACTCGTGCCGCCGATGACGAACGCGATGTGATAAGGGGGACAGGCTGCTGTGCCCAGCGACTTCATCTTCTCCACCAGGAAAGGCAGCAGCGTGCCTTCGTTCTGGATGGTAGCCTTGGTCATCGGGTAGAAGTAGGTCTTGTTGGCCGAACCGCCGCCCTTGGCCACCATCACGAAGCGATATTCAGCCCCCTCGGTGGCCTCGATATCAATCTGTGCGGGCAGGTTGCAACGGGTGTTCACCTCGTCGTACATCGTCAGCGGGGCATTCTGCGAATAGCGCAGGTTGTCCTGCGTGAATGTATTATAGACACCACGCGAGAGTGCCTCCTCGTCCTCGAAGCCCGTCCATACCTGCTGACCCTTCTCGCCGTGGATGATGGCCGTACCCGTGTCCTGACAGAAGGGCAGCACGCCGCGGGCGGCCACCTCGGCATTGCGAAGGAACTGCAGGGCCACATACTTATCGTTCTCCGAGGTCTCCGGGTCCTTCAGAATCTCGGCCACCTGCAGGTTGTGCTCACGACGCAGCATGAACTCTACATCGTGGAAAGCCTGCTGAGCCAGCAGTGTCAGCGCCTCCTTCGACACCTTCACGATCTGTTTGCCTTCAAACTCGGCGGTCGTCACGCCCTCCTTTGTCAGAAGACGATACTCTGTCTTATCCTCGCCCATCTGGAACATCGGGGCATACTTGAAATCAACTACATTTGCCATAATCGTATTTGTCTTTAGTTTTCTATTTTTCAGAATATTGGCTCCAAAGGTACAAAGAAAAATCCACAAAACGACATTTTTTGGGAACATTAACGCAAAAAGCAAAACGTGCAGGAATGCAGGAGCCCCCACAGTAAGGAAAAAAATGGAAGGATTTTTGGTTTTTCAACCTTTTTCCACTACCTTTGCAGCGCAATTTACAACAAAACAAACTCAAAGCAAAATGCGAAAGACGCTACTCTGCGTGCTCCTTTCGGCGCTACTTCTCACTCCGAGTCCGGCGCACGGGCAGTCCTATTGTGGTGTCCACAAGTACGACGGCACACACCGCAACGAACTGCGAGGCTATCTCATAGCCGGCGACAACATCGTGACCGATGCCTTCTACGGACTATCGGTAACCTATAAGCGCTATCTGGGCAACCGGTGGCACGTGAAGGGCGACATGCAGATGCAGTTTGGCAAGCGCCTCTACTCCATCGACGTAGAGGGAGGCTACCGGCTGCCGTGGGGATGGTCTGACTTCTACCTCACCGGCCAGCTGCTCTATAATCGCTACCAGCCTTGGAACACCAACGAGACGATTGCCAACATGTCCGTACGATGGGAGATGCCCTACTTCTATCTCCGTGCGGGCGCGACGCTCATCCATTTTCACCTGCTGCATTTCGGCTATACCGAACCCGTGACGCTCACGTTGGGTGGCGGTGTCAGCATCCGGCCCCGCTGGAATTCGTGGAACATCGGAGCCTTCATCCGCAACTACGACGACTTCTACTACGAGGGCTACAACATCAACTGGGGCTTCAACTTCCATGCCAACCTGCTGAGCGACCTCCAACTCTATGGCGAGCTGAACATCCGTCCGGCGGGAAGCATGAGCCAGCTGGCATCGAAATATGAAGAATCACTAAAAGTAGGATTAAAATATATGTGGTAAATGATGATAAGGAAAACGATTATATCCGCGATGCTGTCGGCCACGCTGCTGCTGACGGGCTGCGACAAGGTGAGCCCCACGGGTTTGCTCATTGCCAGTTCCGATGTGGATGACCGTGTGAAGATGTCCCATCTGTACTATCAGGAGCACAAGAACTCCGACTTCAACACCCTCGATGCCCAAGGCAAAGACGAATACACCTTCCTCGTAGGTGCCGACAGTCACGTGACAGACGACGGCGGCCGTATGCGTGAGATGTTCAATCTGGGCATCGACGGCAACGACCTCTTCATGGCCCATCTAGGCGACATTGCCGACACCAAGGCCGAATATTACATCACACTCGACAAGGCACTGCAAGAGGCCAAGACAAAGTATGCAAAGAAGCACAACATCGACCCGCTTAGCGACTTCCAGATGCCCTTCTTCCCCGTCGTCGGCAACCATGACCTCACCAACAACGGCTGGGCCATGTGGACCGACTTGTTCCACTCGTCGTTCTACACCACCCTCATAGCCGTCGGAAAGAACAACGAGAAAAACGTCTACGACCAGTGCATCTTCCTCGACACCGCCAGCGGAACGCTGGGACGCGAACAAGTGAACCTGCTGGAGCAGGGAGCCCTCGACCATCCTTTTGAACTGGGTAACTACTCCGTTCGCAACGTCTTCGTCTTCAGTCATACTAACATCTTCCGCGTGTCGTCCCTCGAACTCGCCTCCACGTTCCCCCGCGAGGAGACATTCTTCCTGCTCAACATGTTCAACGAGTGGGAAGCCAGCATTGTCTTCTGCGGTCATGTACACGAGTGGGGCGAGGAACACGTCGACGGCACCACCTACCTGACGCTCGACACAATGTGCGAGCGCAACAATCCCCAGCCCGGCGACTACCTGGTGCGTGTCCACGTGAAGAAAGACGGCAGCTACACATGGGAGAAAGTCCGAATGAACTATACAAAGGAGTAGCACCAAATGCGACTGCTGGCTACCCGTTTTATCACTTGAGTTGACTCGATTCATCGAATGAGTTAACTCGATTGATTGTTTGAGTCAACTCACAGTTTCCAACACGTTTTCTCACCATGAGTTCTCTTGATAAAAAAAAACAACAAAGTAGCAGGCTCCATAGCGGGAACCTGCTGCCTTGTTGGTTTTATCACATTAAAATCAGTATCCGAATACTTGCTCGGTGGTGAGGCGATGGATGGGACCAATCTTCTCCAAGGCCTTCATGTCGAGTTCCTTCTCGTCGCCGAGAATGATGTAGCGATAAGGCTTGTTGGAAATGGTCTGCTTTGAGAAGCGGATGATGTCCTGGAGCGTCAGGTGCTGCACGTCGCGGTATATCTTCTCGTTCAGGTCGTAGTCAAGACCCAGTTTCTTCATCGAAAGATAGCTGTAGAGTACACTCATCTTCTGCGTGCGCTGCGATGCCAACTGCTTGACGACAGCATCCTTGGCAATCTGGAAGGCAGCCTCCGACTGCGGGATGGTGTCGAGAATCTGATGGAACTGACGTACGCAGTCCATCATCTTGTCGTTCTGGGTAATGATATGTGTAAAGAAGCTTTCGGGCTTACCCTTCTTGGCGGGACGACTATAGTAGGCAGCGGCATTATATGCCAAGCCACGAGCCTCGCGCAGCTCCTGGAAGACGATGCCGTTCATGCCACCACCATAATACTCGTTGAAGAGTGTGACGGCAGCAGCCTCGTCAGGATTGAACGCACGCCCCTCGTTGTGGAACATTCGCATGTAGATGTTCTTGGCATCGTAGGGAGCAATCCATATCTCGTTCTGCGGAGTCTCCGTCTCTTGGTATGCCACGCCACGGGGCACGGCCTGCAATGTTGCCGGTGTCTGGTGTTCTTTGGCAATGACAGCGGCTAACTCCTGCTCGGTCAGCGGGCCATAATATAATATGGTATGCTCTTTTGCGCTGAGGTCCTTCAGCAGGTCCAGCAACTGCTGGGCATCAGCACTGCGCAACTGCTGTTCGGTCATGACATCACGACGGGAATTATGAGGGCCATAGACACCATACTGATAAAGATAGTTGAAACAGAGGCGCTGGTCTTTCTTGGCATCGTCGCGCTCTTTCAAGATCAAGTCTACATACTGGGTGTAGGACTGCTTGTCGGCCTTGGCGTGACGCAGCACGTGCTCCAGGAGTGCAAGTGCCTCGTTCATATTCTCGCTCAGTCCTGACAATGAGATATTTATATTGTCGCCATTGACATTGACACTGTAGTTACAAGCCAACTTATAGAACTGCTGCTTGACATCGGCAGCTGTCATCCGGTCGGTACCGACATAGTCCAGATAGGAGGCCGCGATATCGTAGCGATTGTCGTCCTGAAGTCCGAAATCATAACGGAAGACAAGGTTGAAGAGCTGGTTGTCCACATTCTGCTTATAGAGAACAGGCAATTGGGCTTTCGTCTCCGTCACTGTCAAGTCGCGATTGAAGTCGACGAATTGAGGCTGGATGGACTCCACCTTTGCATTCTGGATGTCGCGCACGAACTGGCTGACCAGGTCGCGGTTGGTGGGTATCGGCGTAATGGCGGGTTTGTCAATCTTCTTCTGCAACGTATCTACGCCTTGCTTCTTGAAGACGGTAGCATAACCATTGGTGAAGAAGCGGTTGGCAAAGTCGACAACCTGCTGCTTGGTCATCTTGGAGATACGGTTAATCTGACCAGTCTGCTGCTGCCAGGACTTGCCGTTGACAAAGGCATTCATATGCTGGCGCACACGCCAAATATTGTTATCGAGCGAACGCTGATAGTTCAGTTTCTTGTTGTTGATGACAGAAGGCAGCAGATCGTCAGAGAAGTTGCCCTTCTTCAGATTATCAATCTCAGCCAACATCAGCGAGCGTACCTCTTCCAACGACTGGCCAGGCTTAGGCATACCCACCAAAAGGAATGTCGAATAGTCCTGCTGGGTCTGTACCCCACCCTGTGCGCCCTGCACCTTCATCGGCTGATTCAGATTCAGGTCAAAGATACCAGCCTTGCCATTGCTCAACAGGTCTTCAATGACGGCCAGCGTGTCGCACTGCAGGTCACTGGCTTTCTTTGCCAGCCATCCCATCCATACCTGGTCGGCCTGCTGCCCTATAATGGTAGTATCGGCCGGAGCTGTCAGCACACGCTGCTTCGGGAATACAGGCTGTGAGACATCGGCAGCAGGCTTCCAACCGCTGAAGTATCGGTCGATGACAGCGATTGTCTTGTCCGGATCAAAGTCACCAGCCATACAGACTGCCACATTATTGGGCACATACCACTTACTGAAATAGTTCTTGATATTCGTTATGGACGGATTCTTCAGATGTTCCTGCGTTCCGATGGTGGTCTGCGTTCCATACGGATGCGTGGGAGTCAGCTTCTTGCCCAGAGCGCTGAATATCTTGTCGCCATCATCCGTCAGGTACATATTATACTCCTCGTAGACAGCTTCCAGCTCCGTGTGGAAGCCACGAATCACCATGTTCTGGAAGCGGTCGGCCTGAATCTTGGCCCAGTTTTCTACCTCATTCGAAGGAATATCCTCCGTATAGCAAGTGACATCATTCGAAGTGAAGGCATTCGTTCCCTGGGCGCCGATAGCCGCCATCAGCTTGTCATACTCGTTGGGGATGAAATACTGAGCAGCCACTTGCGACACACTGTCTATCTCGTGGTAGGCCTGACGGCGGGCTGCCGGGTCGGTCAGCTTGCGATAGACTTCGTAGCGACGCTCAATCTGGTCGAGCAAGGGAGCCTCAGCCTCTGGGTTGGTAGTACCGAACTGCCTGGTGCCCTTGAACATCAGATGTTCCAGATAGTGGGCCAGGCCCGTCGTCTCGGCAGGGTCGTTCTTCGACCCCGTGCGCACGGCAATATAGGTTTGAATACGAGGCTTGTCCTTATTGACAGAAAGGTACACCTTCAAGCCATTGTCTAACGTGTAGATGCGGGTCTTCGTCAGGTCGCCCTGAACGGTCTCATACTTATAATCTTTCGCCTGAGTACCCAGTACGACAGCAGACAGACAGGCCACTAAAATAGCACGTAGTTTCATTTTTCAATTCTTTAATTCTTCAATCTTCATAGTCTATTTCATGATCCAGCTTGGAGATAAATTCGTCGAATACCTCCTGCTCGACATCACCCATGTCGAACTCCTTCTGGGCATCCTTGCGGATCTCGGCAATCCAGGCACGACGCGCCTTGACGTAGTCCTCGCGAATGCGCTGCATAGAGGTCTCGGTCAGCTCGTCGATGCCGTAATAGTCCATGATGAGCTTATAGGTCCATGCCCACTGGTATTCGCGATAGTGGTCGTTGATGTCGTTGAAGCGGGCGAGCACCTCGTGGATGCTCTCCAGACTGCCGTTCTTGATGTCGTTGATGAGACGCTGTTCCTCGCTGGCGGGCAGCAACAGTCCCGACAGGTCTATCCAGTCGCCCTCGCCCGTCTTGCTTGCCGGCTTATTCAGGAATCCGCCTTTGACGGCACGCTTGAGCACGGCACCCATATAGATACGCAGGGCGATGTCGTAGTACTTGATACCCTTCTTCAGAGAAGAGGCATTGATGATATACTCCTGGAAGTTGTAGCTCGACACGTTCTTTCCGCCAGCCTGACGCAGGTTTTCAAGAATGCGCTTGCCCTGCACAATCTCGCCCACAGTGAAGGGCGACAGCCAGTCGAAGTTGATGATGCTCTTGCGCGACGAGGCGGCACGCTTGTCGCGCTTAGGCCATTTCTTGATGTCGCGATAGAGTCCGACGGTAGTGATATTGCGTCCCGGCACGATATACATCGTCTCGCCGTATGCCAAGAGGTAGGCAAAGGGCAGACAGCGCATGTCGGGATGGTTCATCAGCTTGCCGAAGCAGACACTGAATGCTCCAATCTTCGCGGGCATCAGCACATAGGCACCCGAGGCGGTCTTAGAGCCGCGTTCCAGGATTCCGTAGTGCATCGGTCCCATCTTGTAGGCGTGATTGGAGAAATTGGTATTCGATCCGGCATTGTAGAACGAGAATTCTCCGCCAATCAGCAGCGAACTCTTATGATGTGAAGCCGAGAAGGGACCACAGAAGGCAGCACAGGCCTCACCATTCGCCATATATGAGTTGGCAAAGAACACAGAGGCCTCAGCAGTGAAGCCGTTGGTAATCTGGCACGCCTCTCCTACAAAGCAGTCCTGCATCTTCACGCTGTTGGTGATGGAGCAACCATTAGAGATAATGCTGTTCTCGCAGATGACACCCGTCCCGATATAGACGCTGGCATCTTTAGACGACAGGATGGTACAGTCGCTCAGCCGCGAAGCACCGCTGATCTCACAGTCGTCCTTGATCACCGTATTGGTAATCTCCTTGGTATTGATAATCTTCACTCCGTTGCCAATGGTGCCCCGCTCGGGCTGTGAGAAGCGTATCTCCTCGTTGACGAGCCGCATGATACTGTCCTTCAGTTGCTTGTCACGGAAGTGCTTCACCATAAAGGCTGCCAGCTGAGAGTTCAGGTCGTGGAACAGCACCACATTGCCGTCACCCATCTCGTTGAGCACCGAGACGAGATGACCCTCGCCATACGTAGCGCCCTCGGTAGTCTCCATCGTACAGATGTTCGAGATATAACAATCGTCACCAATGGTGTAATTGTTGATGAAGTTGCCCACCTTCTCTATCAGGCAGTTGTCGCCCACCGTCACATTGCGCAGGGTGGCATCGTTGATGCCTGCACGCTTGGTGAAACCCTTGGTCACCTCTACCTGTTTCTCGAACACTCCCAGCCGGATGTCGCCATAGAACACAACACGATGGAAGCCATAGGGCGAAAACTCCTCCGCCACCTGTACTTTTTCCCAGTTCTCGGCCCAACAGCTGTTGCTCTCGAGCACATTGATTTCTTCTTGTGTCAGTTGTCTGTAATCTCTCATAAGTAATTTATCTTGGGTTGGTCTTTTTACTCCTCCACCGGATATAAGAAATCGTTGTACGGATATTTCTGCACATGCAACTCGCGTACCTTTTTATATAGCACCTCACGCAACTCGTCGATGTTCTCCTTCTGCTTGGCGGAAATGAATAGCGGGGGCACGGGCGTACCTTTCTCATTTCTCGTTTCCAATTTCTCGTTTACTTTCGCCATCCACGTACGCTTCAGTTCGTCGAGCGAGATATTCTCGCGCGTAGGCTCCGTCAGGTCGTCGGGATCCTGCGGGGTCCAATGGTAAGCATCTATCTTGTTGAACACCAGCATCGAGGGTTTGTCGGCACAGCCCAGGTCGGCCAGCGTCTTCTCCACCACCTGTATCTGCTCCTCGAAATCGGGATGCGAGATGTCAACCACATGCACCAGCAGGTCGGCCTCGCGCACCTCGTCGAGCGTCGACTTGAACGAGTCTACGAGGTCGGTAGGCAGCTTGCGGATAAAGCCTACCGTATCGGCCAGCAGGAAGGGCAGGTTGTCGATGACCATCTTGCGCACCGTGGTGTCGAGGGTGGCAAAGAGTTTGTTCTCGGCAAACACATCGCTCTTCGAAAGCAGGTTCATCATGGTCGACTTGCCCACATTGGTATAGCCCACCAGCGCCACGCGGATCAATCGTCCGCGATTCTTGCGCTGCGTGGTTTTCTGTTGGTCAATCTCTTGCAAGCGCTGCTTGAGCAGTGTGATGCGGTGCAGGATGATACGGCGGTCCATCTCCAACTGCGTCTCACCGGGGCCACGAAGTCCCACACTACCCTTTCCGCCTCCAGAGCCGGAGCCGCCGCCCTGTCGTTCCAGGTGGGTCCACAGCCGTTGCAGTCGGGGCAGCATGTAGCGATACTGCGCCAGCTCCACCTGTGTCTTGGCCTCTGCCGTCTGGGCACGCATGGCAAAGATGTCGAGGATGAGCGACGTACGGTCCAGTATCTTCACCTTCAGCTCCTGTTCGATGTTACGGATCTGCTTGGCCGACAGTTCGTCGTCGAAGATGACCATACCCACAGGCTGGGGAGCACGCTGGCCGTCCTCCATCTCGGGCGAGCCGGCGTCGAGCCAGTCGTAATAGGCATCTTCCTGCTGCTTGACATACTGTTTGATTTCGTCGAGTTTGCCCTTTCCGACATACGTCACTTGACTGGGGCCTTGCACCTTCTGCGTAAACCGCTTCACGGTGACAGCACCAGCCGTGTCGGCCAGAAACTCCAGCTCATCCAGATATTCCTTGGTTTTCGCCTCGTCCTGCGACTGGGTGATCAGTCCCACCAGTACGGCAGTCTCGGCCTTGGCCTCTGATATGACAAATTCCTTCATTGCTGCGTCGTTATGATTGGCGCTCTATCCAGCCCAGGTTGTCACCGCGGCGCACCTTGGTGCCCGGCTTGGCTGCTACCTCTACCAACTTGCCGCCCAGACAGGCCTTGATGGGCACAATCTCGCCCCAAGGAGCCTGAATATAGCAGAAGGTGTCGCCCTCTTTATACTGCTGTCCGACAAAAGGTTCCAGGCAGGGCTCGCAAGCTCCCTCGCCCGAGAATTCGTAGTACACCTGTCCGGCGATAGGTGCCGTCAGTGCATCAGCCTTGGCATGCTTGAAGGCTGCCAACTCCTCGGCACTCAACTTGGCTCCGAGCTTGGCATCCTTCTGTTTCTGTAGGTCAGCCAGGAAATTCTTCTTGGCCATTCCGCTCTTGTAGGCGCGATACTGCTCGGGGTGCATCGCCAGTTCGAAGAGTTCCTCGTCGTCCTGTCCGTAGTCCCAGCCGTTCTCGTCCATCTCCTTGCGAAAGGCAGGCAGGGCATCGTCCAACAGGGTATGCGGGTCCACATCCGTAAACTCGCGATTCTGCTTCTTGGCTATCTCTATCAGCTCGGGGGCAATCTCGCCGGGAATCTTGCCGCTCTTGCCTAATATCATTCCCCACATGGCATCGTCCATCATCACGTAGCGGCCCTTGCCCTGCTCGATGGTGAGCAGATTCATCAGAGCAATGTTCTTCACATACTGCGAGAAGGGGGTCACCAGTGGTGGGTAGCCCACGCGAGGCCATACATACTCTACCTCCTGGAACAGCTTCACCAGCATGTCGTCAATCGTCAGCTCGGGCTCGCCTTTCTTCACGCGCAGTTTGTTGATGCTCGAATGGATGCCGCCCAGGTCGGCCATCATCGAGCCCATCATGCCGCCAGGCAGTCCGCATCCTAACAACAGGCTCGTCATGTGCTTGTTGGCAGGATTGATGAAGTAGCCCAACCAGTCGTCAATAAACTCCTGCGTCAGGCTTCGGGCCTGCATATAGGCACTCATATTGATGTCGGCCACCTCGAAACCCTCGTTCTTGAGCATCGACTGCACCGAGATGATATCGGGATGTACCTTGCCCCACGACAGGGGTTCTATGGCAGTATCGATAATGTCGGCGCCATTGTTGCACACCTCAAGGATGGAGGCCATCGACAATCCCGGGCCCGAGTGGCCGTGATACTGTATCAGAATGTCGGGGTGCTTCGTCTTGATGCTCTTCGTCAGCGCTCCTAATAGTGCCGGCTGTCCGATGCCCGCCATATCTTTCAGACAGATTTCCTCGGCTCCGGCAGCAATCACCTCATCGGCAATGGCACTATAGTAGTCGACGGTATGCACGGGCGAAGTGGTGATGCAGAGCGTAGCCTGCGGTATCATGCCGGCCTCCTTGGCCCAGCGGATGGAGGGAATAATGTTGCGCGTATCGTTCAGACCGCAGAAGATGCGGGGAATGTCTACTCCCTGAGCTTTCTTCACTTTATACATCAGCTGGCGCACATCGTCGGGAACGGGATACATACGCAGGGCATTGAGTCCGCGGTCCAGCATGTGGGTCTGAATGCCGGCTTCGTTGAAGGGTTTACAGAAGGCGCGTACGGCGCCGTTGGGGTTCTCGCCTGCCAACAGGTTCACCTGTTCGAAGGCACCGCCATTGGTCTCCACACGACTAAAGCACCCCATATCGATGATGACGGGTGCTATACGCTCTAACTGATCCTTACGAGGCTGGAATTTGCCTGATGACTGCCACATATCGCGGTAGACCAAACTAAACTGAATTTTCTTTTTCATCTTGTGTGATAAAGGTATTTAACTAATATATTTTGCAAAATTACAAATTATTTACGAATAATATGCGAGGAATTTGAATTATTTTGTATCTTTGCACCAATTTATTATCATAAGTGATGAAAAAGACCCTCTATATGCTGCTTGCATGCAGCCTGTTCATAGCCTGCGGAAAGCGGCCACAGCCCAAGGAAAAGGCAACGGCCATCGGTATCAACAATACGATGCCCGGCGATTCCACCATCTATGGGCTGGCGTGCGACGGATGCACCGACTCCATACTCGTCCTGCTGCCCTTTGCTGGTGGCGACCCCGACACGTTTGACATCATCCAAGCCTTCGTCAAGCATCGCCTCTACGGACGCCCACGCGTGGGTGACAAATTGGCTGTCATCCGCAGCAACGACAGCACACGCGAGGTCCTCAAGACCATCAACATCAGCACCCTGCGCGGCAACTGGAACTATCAGGTGGTTCCCACCCTGCGACATCGCGACCAGAACATGCCCCCACTGCCCGATAGCATCCGACAGCGCATCATGGCACCGCGCGAATACGGGCTCACCCTCAAGACAGGCGGCGAGGCGTACAGCCGGGGCTATTATCGCACCACGGGCAACGAAGGCATGAGTCCTGTGGCCTACCCCCAGGTGAAGCGCTACACCCATTGGTATCTGTGGAACGGGCTCATCATCCTGCAGACCGACTCTGCCAGCCATCAGCAACCCGACACAGCCTCCATCCAACTCTTGCGCCGCGACTCGCTGGTGCTGCGCTTCAACGATCACGAGCAGGCTTATTACCGCAAGAAAGAGTAGAGAGGAGTGGAGAGTTCTTAGACCTGATTTAATTTTTATTATAACAATACAAACAAATGAAAATGAAAAAACTATTTCTTTTCGCCGTCGCCATGATGGCATCGTTGAACATGAACGCCCAGATTGAAGAGGGCAACTGGTATGTCACGCCTAAACTCGGTGTCGGTATTGCCGATATGACCGGGAATCTGTTTGATATCACGAAGGAAAAAGGCGGCGACTACAACTCCACCCTCCATCCTCTCACTGTCTTCACTGCCGGACTGGAGTGGGAGTATGCTTTCACCGATCAGGTGGGTATTGCCTTTGGTGCCTGGTATGCCCGTCAAGGCAGTAAGACCGATGACAAGCTGTTTCAGGTCACCGTGGACTACTTCAAGGTGCCCGTCATGCTCGAGGTCTATCCCATCGCCAATGTCGGTCTGGCTCTAAAGGCCGGTATGCAGATCGACTTTGCCGCTCGCAAGCGACTGAAAATCGACGGTGTGGAGTACAATGCCGACTACGACATCGTAGCCTTCCGTAACCGCTGGGGAAGAGTCATCCCCGTAGCCTACGAGAACGAGCTCTCACGCCAGTTCAACAAGGTCGATGTGTCTATCCCCCTCGCTGTCAGCTACGAGTTCTACAACTTCGTCCTCGAAGCTCGCTACAACCTCGGTCTCATCAATGTACAGAAGGACGACCCCGAGAACAGCAAGCACAGGCTCTGGCAGTTCACCTTGGGCTACAAGATTCCCTTGGGCGACTAATCACGCCAGAAAGCGTCAGAGGATTTCCCTCGCCATCATACGCTGCTCCGCAAGGGCAGCGTATTTTGTTCCGGGACGCCCGTAGTTGGCATAGGGATAGATGGAGATGCCGCCACGAGGCATAAACAGCCCTACCACCTCGATATACTTCGGGTCCATCAGTGCTACCAAATCTTTCATGATAATGTTCACGCAGTCCTCGTGGAAGTCGCCATGATTGCGGAACGAGAAGAGGTAGAGCTTCAGGCTCTTCGACTCCACCATCCGATGGTCGGGAATATACATAATCTTAATCTCCGCGAAGTCGGGCTGACCCGTAATCGGGCACAGTGACGTAAACTCCGGACAATTGAACTGCACCCAGTAGTCGTTGTCCGGGTGCTTGTTCTCAAACGTCTCCAGCACCTCTGGTGCATACGTCATCTTATAGTCTGCCTCCTTACCCAGGAGCTGCAGTTTTTCTTGTTTACGATCTATCATGTCTATCAATGTTCTAATGTCAGTTTAAACACGTTGTACGAGATGTCCTCGTCGTACACATCCTCCTGTTCTACGCACTTCAGCCAGGTCACTACGCGCAACGTCAGCGGAAGAACCAGTATCTCATATACCGTCTTCAGCACCACCTGCCACAGCATCAGCTCCATCAACGCCTCTCCGGGCACAATGCCGCCGAGCGCCAACGGGAAGAAGATGAGCGAGTCGGCAGTCTCGCCGGCAATGGTACTCATCACTGCCCTCAGCGAGAAGCTGCGTGTAAAGCCCTCCTTCGAATGCCCTCTGTCGGCCAGCTTCATGCGCGACATCACATAGGCATTCATAAACGATCCCACCAGGAAAGCCAGGAACGAGGCTGCCGCCACGCGCGGAGCCAGTCCGAACACCCCGTGGAATCCCTCCTCATTGGTATAATAGGAAGCCGCCGGTATCCAGTCGCACAGCGCACCCATCAACACGAAGAAGAAGTTCATCGCAAATCCCAGCCAGATGAGCATCCTCATCCGACGGTAGCCCCACACCTCGCATACACAGTCGTTGACAATATACGACAAGGGAAAGACGATGAGCCCGCCCGTCACCGAGATAGTACCTAACGAAATTTGCTTTGTTGCGAAAAGGTTTGCCGCTATCAGGCAAACACAGAACAGCGTACCGAAAAGCATAAACAGTACACTGACCTTGTTGTTGTCGTTCTGTTTCATTGTTCTTGTTTTGTTAAAGGGGGTCCGCCTGTCGCTCAGGTTTCGCAAGTACCCCTGTATTTTACGCTGCAAAGGTACGGACAATTCAGCGGAAAACCAAATTTTTCTTCACTTTTGTATCGTTTATTACTTTATTTTTATTACCTTTGCCATCAAAAACATAGAGTTAACTATTTATTTGGACAATTATGAGAGTTATTATTGAAAACGATTATCAGAAAATGTCACAGTGGGCAGCTGAGCATGTCATCAGTCGCATCAACAGCTTCCAACCCACCAAGGAAAAACCGTTCGTGCTGGGACTGCCTACCGGTTCGTCGCCCGAGGGGATGTATGCCTGCCTGGTAAAAGCCAACAAAGAGGGCCGCGTATCGTTCAAGAACGTCCTCACGTTCAATATGGACGAGTATGTAGGACTGCCCGAGAGCCATCCTGAGTCCTACCACTCGTTCATGGCGCGCAACCTCTTCGACCATATCGACTGCCCCAAGGAGAACATCCACATCCTCAACGGCAATGCCAGCGACCTCGCTGCCGAGTGCGCCCACTACGAGCAGATGATACAGGAGGCTGGAGGCATCGACCTCTTCATCGGCGGCATCGGACCGGACGGCCATATAGCCTTCAACGAACCTTATTCGTCGCTGACCTCCCGCACACGAGTAAAGACGCTCACCACCGACACCATCATTGCCAACTCGCGCTTCTTCGAGGGCGATGTCAACAAGGTGCCCAAGCTGGCACTCACCGTTGGCGTAGGCACCGTGATGGATGCCCGCGAGGTGATGATACTCGTCAACGGACACCATAAGGCACGCGCCCTGAAAGCCGCCATCGAGGGAGCCGTCACCCACGAGTGGACCATCTCCGCCCTGCAGATGCACCAGCACGGCATCATTGTGGCCGACGAGCCCGCCACCGACGAGCTCAAGGTTTCCACCTACAAGTACTTCAAGGACATTGAAAAGGATAACCTCCTGTAACATAACCAAAATGAAGAAACTAATCATCCTGATACTTTCTGCACTGCTGAGCGTACCCTCAGCAGCGCAGATTTACAAACATCTGGAAGAAAACCGCTACAATCGCGATGGTAACGAACACTATTACGGACTACGCCTCGGACTCAACCTGTCCAGCATTAGCAGCGGCGACATCAACCTCGATGCCGATGCCTTTGCCGGACTCTATCTCGGCGCCAACTATGGCATACAGCTCTCGCGCATGTCGCCCGTATGGTTCGAAGTCGGACTCGCCTACTCCGAGAAAGGAGGCATCGGACATATCGACGGCGAGCGAGTCAAATACCGTTTAAGCTATCTCGAAATGCCACTTGTCATCAAGTACTCCATCGAGGTTGGCGATTTCCATGTGCAGCCTCTATTAGGCGGCTATCTCGCCGTAGGCATTACGGGTAAGACCAAAGACTATCGCACCCGCGACTCTTACTCTTCCTTCGACACCTTTCGCCGCTTCGACGGAGGACTGCGCATAGGCTGCGGTGCCGAGTATCAGATGATTTATCTCGAAGCAGGCTTTGACTTCGGTCTGGCCAACACCAACAAAGACGACTTCGACACGGCCCACAACCGCTGTCTCTACATCGCAGCAGGCGTCAACTTCTAAATAGAATTAGTGAATTTACTTCGTCTCGGCAACAAAAATAAGTGAATTTATTTTGTAGTGCTTTCAACTTTTCGTAACTTTGCAGGCGTGAACGCAAAAACGAAAAGACTCCTCGCATCACGCGTGCTGTTGGCGGTATTCCTGCCAATGCTCCTTTTTGCGTCGCTACACCTCCATCCCCACCAGTCGCTGACTGCCGATGAATGTACAGAATGTGTCAACCACCATTGTGGCGGACACCTTGGCCAGCAAACCATGACCTTGCACGACTGCGTGCTCTGTCAGATGCTGACACTGCCCATGCTGGCAGCAGTGGCAATGGCGGTAAGACTTATTGATTATGTTTGTACAAAGCACTATGCTCCCTGCTGCCGCTGTCACTACAGCCAGCCTTGGAGCACACTCGTGACGCGTGGTCCTCCACACGCTTGTTCTTGAACAAGTGAGACACGAAACAAACATTATTCATCTAAGTAATTACAACATGAACAGACTTATCATCAGTCTGTCACTGCTGTGCATATGCACATCGGTGACAGCACAAGGCGGCGGTGCGCATCATCCGTCGCACAATAGTACCCATCACCACCACAGACAAGACACGACAGACATTTTCTATCGCCACCTGAAGCTGAACGAACTGGTGGTGACGGGCGTGACAGGCGACACGAAGCTCAAGAACTCGACAGCCCCCATCACCATTGTCAGTCCGAAGGACCTGCGGTCGACAGCCTCGACCAACATCATCGACGCCATAGCCCACCAACCCGGCATGTCGCAACTGACGACAGGCAGCGGCATCTCGAAACCCATTATCCGCGGACTGGGCTACAACCGCGTAGTGGTGATGAGCGAAGGTGTGCGTCAGGAAGGCCAGCAATGGGGCGGCGAACATGGAATAGAGGTAGACGGCAGTGCCGTCAACTCGGTAGAGATACTGAAAGGCCCGGCCTCACTGATGTACGGGTCGGACGCGATGGCGGGAGTGGTGATACTACACCCCCAGCCCACTCCGGCCGAAGGCGAGCTGCGAGGCAGCGTGAGCACGGAATACCAGACCAACAACGGACTGTTAGGTCTCTCGCTCAACATGGGCGGCAACCACGGAGGTTTCGTCTGGGATGCCCGCTGGAGCGGCAAAATGGCTCATGCCTACAAGAACAAATTCGACGGCTACGTGCCCGGTTCACAATTCAAGGAGATGGGCGGTCGGCTGATGGTGGGCCTGCAGAAACACTGGGGCCACTCACGCCTGACGGGGACTCTATTCCACCTGAAACCCAGCATTATAGAGGGCGCACGCAGCGAGACGACGGGCGATTTGCTCGCTGCCGACGGATGGAGGAGCCACAGCTACAGCGCATCGCTGCCCTACCAGCAGGTGAGGCACTACAAACTGGTATGGGACAACGCGCTGAACCTGCAACACGGAATACTGAAACTGATTCTTGGCTATCAGCAAAACCGCCGTCAGGAATTTGAGGAGCATCACCACGACGAGGACCATGAGGCCGAAGGCCACGAACACGAAGCCGAGGAAGAACATGAACACGAGCACCATCATCACAGCGCCGACGAGCCAGCACTCTACTTCAAGCTGCACACCGTGACCTACGACATGCGCTATCTCACCCACGAGTGGGACGGATGGAAGCTATCGGCCGGCGTGGGCGGCATGTGGCAGCAGTCGCAGAACTTAGGAGTAGAATTTCTAATACCTGCCTATCGGCTATTTGATGTGGGCGTATATGCCACCGTGAGCAAGACCCTGAACCGCTGGACACTGAACGGCGGACTGCGCTATGACCACCGACACCTGCACGGTGACGAACTGATAGAGGACGAGGCAGTGCGTTTTGCCGACTTCAGCCGCCACTTCAACGGTGTGACAGGTAGCGTGGGAGCCGTTTGGAACGTGAACGACCACCTGAATGTCAGATTGAATGTGGCACGCGGCTTCCGCGCACCCAACATGAGTGAATTAGGGTCGAACGGCAACCACGAAGGTTCGCTGCGCTACGAGATAGGCGACCAGCAGCTAAAGGCAGAATACAGCCTGCAGGCCGACCTGGGCATAGACTTCACGTCGCGCTATGTCTCAGCACAGCTGGCCCTTTTTGCCAACCATATCGACAACTACATCTTTATCAAAGGCGAGGGCGACGAGCAGATAGACGGTGTGGCCGTCTACCGCTACACGCAGGGCGATGCCCGCCTGATGGGATTCGAAGCTGGCATCGACGTGCATCCCATCCACTCGCTGCACTTCGCCAACACCTTCTCGTATGTTCACGCACGACTGCTGCACCAGACGGATGACAGGAAATGGCTTCCCTACACCCCTGCTCCACGATGGACATCAGAACTGAAATGGGAGCTGGCCCACCACAGTCATACCACCATCGGGCATCGGCACGAAGCCAACCACAAGCACTTCACCGCACCAGTGACCCTGAACAACATCTATCTGGCGGCAAGCATCGACTGCTATCTGCGACAGAATAATATCTACCGGGCAGACCTAACGGAGACGACTACTCCCAGCTATACGCTGCTGAACCTTTCGGCAGGCACCGACATCCTCATCGGCGGCATGAAATGTGCCGAGTTCTACGTCACCGTCCACAATTTGTTCAACCGTGCCTACCAAAGCCATCTGAGCCGACTGAAATATGCCGACATCAACACTGTCACTGGCAGGCAAGGTGTCTATAACATGGGACGTAACATCACTCTCAAGTTGGTAGTCCCCATCAACTTCTAAAAAGAAAGGCCAAAAATTTTTGGCCTTTTCTTTTTTTTTGCGTACCTTTGTTGCCCTATAAATATAACGGGAGAAATGGACATTACAGAAAGATTTCTAAACTACACCAAATTCGACACACAGTCGAGCGAGGACAGCGAGAGTGTGCCCAGTACCAGTAAGCAACTGCTGTTTGCGGAATATCTGAAGAAAGAACTCGAACACGAAGGTCTGGATGACGTAGAGATGGACGAGAAAGGCTATCTCTATGCCACCCTGAAGAGCAATATCAAGGGCCACGTACCCACCATAGGCTTCATCTCGCACTATGACACCAGTCCCGACTGTTCTGGTGCTGACATCAAAGCCCAGATTGTCCGCCAATACGACGGCTCAGACATTCTGCTCTCTGAGGGCATCACCATGAGTCCTAAGAAATTTCCTGAATTGCTGCAACACACAGGCGAAGACCTCATCGTCACCGACGGCACCACCCTGCTGGGGGCAGACGACAAGGCTGGCATAGCCGAAATCGTGCAGGCAATGGTCTATCTCCAGCAGCACAAGGAGATTAAGCATGGCAAGATTCGCATCGCCTTCAACCCCGACGAGGAGATAGGCATGGGTGCTCACCACTTCGATGTCGAGAAGTTCGGCTGCGACTGGGCTTACACGATAGATGGCGGTGATGTGGGCGAATTGGAGTTTGAGAACTTCAACGCCGCCTCGGCCAAGATCAGCATCAAGGGCATCAGCGTACACCCTGGCTATGCCAAGGGCAAGATGGTGAATGCCAATGTGCTGGCCAACGAATTTGCCAGCATGCTGCCCAAAGACGAGACTCCCGAGACAACGGAGGGCTATCAGGGATTCTTCCACCTGCTGAATATCCAGTCGAACGTAGAACTGGCCAAGTTGTCGTATATCATCCGCGACCATGACCGCGAGCGCTTCGAAGACCGCAAGCGACTCATCTGCCGCTGTGCCGAGCTGATGAACGAGAAGTACGGCGAGGGCACCGTCACGGCCGAGGTGAACGACCAATATTACAACATGAAGGAGAAGATAGACCCTCAGATGCACGTCATCGACCTGGTGCTGAAAGCCATGCAGCAGGTCGGAGTTTCACCCAAGGTGAAGCCTATCCGTGGCGGCACCGACGGTGCTCAGCTGTCGTTCAAAGGGCTCCCCTGCCCCAATATCTTTGCCGGCGGCATCAACTTCCACGGACCCTACGAGTTCATACCCATCCAGTCGATGGAAAAAGCTACGCAGGTGATTGTCAAAATCTGTGAACTCACTGCTGCGTACAACGAATAGACAAAGCTACAGCGGAAAACAACAAACAAAATGGCAGAAATACCAGCACTCATTAACGACCTTGCCTACATCCTCATTGCGGCAGGTATCGTGACACTTATCTTCAAAAAGCTAAAACAGCCCCTCGTACTGGGATACATTGTAGCAGGTTTCCTCGTCTCTCCCCACATGCCCTATACCGCATCTGTGGTCGACACAGAGAATGTCCACCTATGGGCAGACATCGGAGTGATGTTCCTGCTATTCTCGCTGGGACTGGACTTCTCGTTCAAGAAAATTCTGAAGATGGGAGCATCGCCTATCATCTCCACCATCACCATCATCTTCTGCATGTCGATGCTGGGCATGATGGTGGGGCATCTGTTTTCCTGGCCGAAGATGGACTGCATCTTTCTAGGCGGTATGCTGGCCATGTCGTCGACAACCATTATCTATAAGGCCTTCGACGACCTGGGACTGCGCCAGCAGCAGTTTGCAGGTCTGGTGATGTCTGTGCTCATTCTGGAGGACATTCTAGCCATCGTAATGATGGTGATGCTGAGCGCGATAGCCAGCGGAAACAATCCCGACGGAGGGCAGATGCTGGGGTCTGTTGTCAAGATAGGCTTTTTCCTGGTATTATGGCTGGTGGTGGGCATCTTTGCCATTCCCGACTTTCTGCGCAGAGTGCGCAAGCTCATCAACAGCGAAGTGTTGCTCATCGTCTCTTTGGGACTATGCTGCGCAATGGCCGTATTATCGACAAAGGTAGGGTTCTCGTCGGCTTTCGGAGCCTTTATCATGGGTAGCATCTTGGCCGAGACCGTAGAAGCTGAGCGAATAGAACATCTGGTGGAGCCTGTGAAGAATCTGTTCGGAGCCATCTTCTTCGTATCGGTGGGTATGCTCGTAGATCCCCAGATACTGGTGGAATACGCTGGTCCTATCATACTGCTCGTACTGACCATCCTCTTGGGACAGAGCATCTTCGGTTCGCTGGCTTTCATGCTGGCGGGCGAATCGCTCAAATCGGCCATGCGCTGCGGATTCTCCATGGCACAGATTGGTGAGTTCTCATTCATCATTGCCTCGCTGGGTCTTTCGCTGGGAGTCATCAGCGATTTCCTCTACCCGGTGGTAGTGGCTGTATCCGTCATTACAACCTTCCTCACTCCTTACATGATTAGGCTTGCGACACCGGCATACAACAGCCTTGAGAAGCGTCTGCCCAACAAGCTCATCAAGGTATTGAACCACCTCTCCATGAGCCATCCCAACACGACAGAGCAGAGCAAGTGGAAACACATGCTGACACAAATGACAGTCAACACCATTATCTACTCCATTCTCTCCTCTGCCACCATTGCCATCATGTTCACCTTTTTCCTGCCGTTCATGTACAAAGTGATGCCCGGATGGGAAATGCACTGGTATGCCAACGGTATCACGGGTGTGCTCACGGTACTATTTATCTCGCCTTTCCTACGGGCAATGGTAATGAAGAAAAACCGAAGTCCGGAATTTCGCGCACTGTGGGATGAGAGCAATATCAACCGACTACCCCTTCTCTTTACCATTCTCGTGCGTGTGGTCATTGCTGTGAGCTTCATCTTCTACATCTGCAACTACCTCAGCCATTTCTCCAGTGCCATCATCATCACCATCGGTGTGATTGCCGTAGCTCTGATGGTTGTATCGCGCACGGTCAAGCAGCGAAGCATCAAGCTGGAGAGGCTATTCATCCTAAACCTCCGTTCACGTGAGATTGAAGCACAAGTGTTGGGCAAGAAGAGACCGCTATATGAAGGAAAGCTGCTGGACCGTGATGTACACATTGCCGACTTCCAGGTGCCCATGAACTCACTATGGATGGGCAGAACGCTCAAGCAGCTCGACTTGGGACGCAAATACAATATCCACGTAAGCAGTATCCTGCGTGCCAACTTCCGTCTGAACATTCCCGATGGCGACTATGTCATTTTCCCGGGCGACCGTTTGCAGGTGATTGGCAGCGATGACCAGCTGAGCAAGTTTTCGCACGCCATCCAGACAGAGGTGTTAGGAGAAGACGTCGACTTGGAGAACCGCGAGATGAAGCTCCGCCAGCTCATCATCGGCAAAGACAGCCAATTTATAGGCAAAAACCTAATAGAAAGTGGCATACGCAGCCTTTACAGTTGCATGGTCATCGGTCTGGAGGAAGGAAAGGAGAATCTTTCGCCCGTCAATCCGAAGCGGCAGTTCCAAGAAGGTGACATCATCTGGGTCGTCGGCGAGCAGGAGTCTTTAGATGCCCTGATGCAAGCCTAATACCACTGCACCGCATTCGAGAAACTGCTGCGCTTGTCGTACTTTAAAGCATCGGCCAGCGTCGAGGCATTGCATCGGAACGAGAAGTTATAGCTGGTATAGGGTGCCAGCGTAATCTGACACGACATATTGAAGCAATGCAAGTCGCGCGACAGTCCGGCTGTAGTCATTGCTATCTTCTTGGTATCAAAGTCGTAACCCGACTGGAAGTTAATATTCCAACCTTCTGCCAGCTTGACACTACCTGAGAAGTTCAGGTTCTGTGAAATCTTATAAGGATAGCGCATCCTGTCGTAATCGAAACGACCTGCCGTATTCTCACGCATACTGATACCATAGGAGAATCGTAATGACCAGGGAATATTGAAGGCCATATATCCGTCTTCATCCGTCTCTGCTGCTACCGGCTCGCGCTCTGCTGCATGTTTGGCCGACTCCATTCCATTGTCGAGGTTTGTATCCAGACCTGTGCTATACTCGTCTTTGGGGTCTTTACGGTCCTTGTCTTTCTTGTCACGCTTCTCACCTCGCAACCACTTGAAGAAGTTGGCAATCTTCTTATTATCCAGCGTATAGTCGATAGATTGGTTCATACCCTGGAATCGACCGAAGCGGCCCTTGCTATACTCAGTACGGTTACCGACATAAGGAGTAGCTCCCACCGAGTCGGCTTCGTAGGCATAGGTGGCAAACACGGCATTCATGCTGAAAGTATAACTCTTGGTCAGCTTGATACGCAGCGTGGTATTCAAATCACTCCAAGGACGCTCCTTGGCAGCAAAGTTATAGCTCATCGAAGCACCCAACTCGTCAATCAGGCTAATCTTCTTAAAGCCCGTTGAGTCTTCGTCCGACTTCACCTTCATCTCCACATTGTTCGACACCGACATCGAAAGAGAACCCGCCATGCCCTGTCCCGGTGAACCATAGACCATGCCATTATAACGATTGTATTTCACCTGTGTCACATTGCCGTTGGCATCCACCTTGTCATAAGTATCCCACACCCCATAGCGCGAGGCCGAGAAGTCAGGGTGATAGTTGAACGATATCGAGGGCGTGAAGACGTGACGGATAGCTTGAATCTTGTCGCCGAAGAGCTTGCGACTGGGCACATAGAATCCATACAGCTTCGTATTAGCCGAGAGCGACATGTTCCATTCATAGATATTATTGAATCCCTGCACGGTGTCGACGACCTCACGCTGGTTCTTCTCATCCCACGAGCGGTTCTGCCGCTGCAGGTACATACGGTCTACCAACTCGAATGAAGGGTTCAGCGACAGATAACCGAAAGCAGTAAAGCTGGCCGATGTCTTGATTCTGTGCTGGATACCATTCTTCCAGTCACGGCTCAGGCTGGAGTGCATCAGTTTATCCTCTTTCGTATTGATACTATTGGTCAAGCTTCCGGTATAGTCCACGCCAATCTTTTCGTACCAGCGCTCCTCACCGGCCGCCTTCTTACGCTTAAAAGGATAGAAGCGGGCAATAGAGACGGTGACATCCGGGAACTTGATACCAATCGTTGAGTCACGCATGTTCTGCTCAACATTGAAATTGGTTGTCAGATGCATGCCGATGCTCGAGAAGTCTACACCTAAGGCCACCGACGAGGTACGTACCGACTGTGCCAAAGCCTGCGGATTGTAGAGCGAGTTCAGATTGTTACGCTCATAGCTCTGAGTAGCATAGTTCACACTGGCTGTCAGCGTGCGGTGCGGATTAGCCTTCGGATCCTGCGTATGCTGCCACTTTACCGAGAAGCTGGTATTCTTCTGATAGTCTTTCATTCCCTTGTCACCAGTCACAGTGCTCTGATAGTCGAAGCTGAACGTGCCATTGTAACGGTAGCGCTTACGATAATTGGTCAGTCCGCGCAAGGCCCACGAGCCTTTGGTATAGATATCACCAGTAAGTTTCAGGTCCATCTTGTCACTGATGGCAAAATAGTAACCGCCTTCGCGCAGATAGAATCCTCGCGAGGTCTCGTCACCATAGGTTGGCATGATGAAGCCGCTGGAATAGCTCTTGGTGAACGGGAAGAAGCCATAGGGAATGGCAAAGGGCAGGGGAACGTCGGCCACCACCAGATAAGTAGGTCCGAACACCACGTCCTTTCCTGGACGCACCTTGGCTCGCGACATAGCGAAGTAGAAGTCCGGATGCGGCAGGTCGCAGGTGGTATAGCGTCCGTGATAGAGGAACATATCGCCATTGGCAGCACGCTTCGACTTCTCCGAGGTCATAAAGCCATCCTGTTGGGCGGTGTAGACATTGTTAATCAGTCCCATCTTCGTCTTGAAGTTGAAGGCCATCGTGTCTGTCTCATAGGTATCGTTGCCCATCTTGAACACGGGCGTGCCGTACTTCTGCCCCGTCGAGTCTGCCGAACCCATAGCATGCACCAAACTTGAGTCGAGGGTGATGCTTATCTGGTCGCTCTCCAAGTCCATGTTCTCATATTTCACATGCGACTTACCATAGAGGTAGGCCACCTTTGTCTCACCGTCATAGACCATTGAGTCTTCAGCAGAATACTCTACGGGAGCATCGATACCGTTCTTGCGCGTACGGTTCAGCGAGTCGGCGTATAGCGAGTCGTCAATATGCTTGTTGTGCTTCCAGATTGCTTTTTGCAAGGAGTCCATCTGCAAGGTATCATTCTTCAAGTCAACAGAGTCGACGGCTATGGAGTCCGAGTCCTTTAGCGCTGATGCGGATTTTATCTTATCCGACAACGCCCGTACAGAAGTCGAGACAGCAGTATCGCGGGGAATACTGTCATTGCCGCACACACGCTCAGGAAAGCGTAGGCGAGGCACCTCAGCCATCATGAAAATGATGACAAACGACAGCAGAAATATGAGCGTTTTTCTTCTCACGGCTGCAAAATTACAAATAATTTGTCGAATAGCGACCGCCTTTTTCGCATTTAACGTAAATTATTACGATAAATCATTCAAAGCGCTTGGCCCAAGCAAGGAATTTCAGCACTCCATCGTGCCCAAAACGTTCCAGCGATTCAGCGGTCTGAGCCACCGTCAGCACACGGTCCGGATGCGACTTGGAGTAGAATTTGTCGGCATAGCATACGATTTCCTCTTCCAACGTTTCGGGCTCATATCCCGGCAGTCCCGTCCCTGTATGGCGCTCAGCCACGCGGGCATGACACGGGAATCCCTCTTTTCGCAAGAGTTCGCCGCCTATCGGCCCGTGCCTCAGATAGGGTTCCGTACCATAACAGTAGATGGTGGGTGCATTGCAACGGAAGATTCCGATATCGTGCAGCATGGCAGCCTCTTCCAGAAACTGCACATCGACAGGCAGTTCCTGATGCTTTTTCACAATCTCCAGACAGCGGTCGGCAACCTGGCGGCTATGCTTCAATAGCAAGGTGCGCAAAAGGGCGTTGTCGGCATAATACTTATTTATTATAGATAGATAGTCCATCTTTTGCAGGTGTTATATCAGTGTAAACTCAGACAGAACATCGTGAGGTCGTCATTAGGTTCCGCACCCTCTCTATGCTCCTCGACCATAGCAGTCAGCGTGTCTATCAGCTCACGGGCAGAGGTAAACGGCCGTTGCCGGACGATATCGAGCAGATGCTCGTCACCAAACTGCTCCTGCCGCACGTTCTCTGCCTCATTGAGGCCGTCGGTATAGACAAAGAGCGGTTTATCCTTGACATCCGTTATCGTCTCGCCGACATACTCTATGTCGGGCACTATACCGATAGGTGCATTGGTCTCCATCTGCAGGAAGGCAGCATCCTCGCTGCCGCATCCTAAGACGGGTGGATTATGTCCGCAGTTGCAGAATGTCAGCTGGCCAGAGTCCAGATTCAGCCGGCCAATAAACATGGTGACAAACATACCACTATCGTTACCTTCTGTCAGTTCATTATTCATATAAGTGGCAATCTCTGCCGGTTCGCCACGGAACTTAGCCAGTGCACGGAACAGCCGAATGGTTTCAGCCATAAACAGCGACGCGGGCACGCCCTTTCCGCTGACATCGCCCACACAGAAATAGAGCTGACTATGGTCTATCAGCTGCACATCGTACAGGTCGCCGCCTACCTGACGGGCTGGAGTCATCGTGGCGAAGAGGTCCAGACGGTCGCAGGTGGGGAACTGGTTAGGAACCATCGACATCTGGATGTCGCGGGCAATACGCAGCTCGCTCTCTATACGCTCTTTGGCCGATGTGGTCTCTTCCAGCTGGTCGTAAGCCTGCTGCAACTGGGTATTGGCTTTCTTCAGTTTTTTTGCCGACCGATAGCGCAGCACGATGACCACACACAACGAGACAATGATGATCAGGGCAATGCCTACCGCATACCAGAACTGCATCACATGCTTATGGATTCGCAACTCGTCCAGCTCCGTCATCGTGTCCATCTCGTTCAGCTGTTGGCGCAGCTGGCCTAACCGGTCATCGCTTCTGATGTCTATCATCGGGCGCAACAGATCGTATGCCT
This sequence comes from Prevotella sp. UBA2456, assembly GCA_002342415.1. GTDB lineage: Bacteria > Bacteroidota > Bacteroidia > Bacteroidales > Bacteroidaceae > Prevotella. The sequence continues at coordinate 47,923 of DDPY01000009.1, forward strand.
CCTCCGAACGGTTCAGATTCCGCAATATCTCGGCACGCAAAAGGCCCAGTCCCCATTGCAGCCCAGAGTTTGTGGTCAAGGGCTGCATACGGTCGGTAGTGGCCAATGCCATCGCATTGTCACCCTTGGCCTTATAGTATTCTGCAATGGCACGCAATGCCTCATACTCATTCTGCTCGTCCCCGTTGGAGATCTTGGCTATCAACCGGTCGACCATCCGCCCTGCCTTGGTCAGCTCACCGCGTCTCACCTCCAACAGAGTCTCGGCATTCAGCAGGTTGTCGCGATAGGTGCGATAGACCAAGGTAGCCGTGTCGCCCCATTCAAAACGCCGTATCAGGGGTTTTGCCAACGAGAGCATACGCTCCTCTTCCTCATAGTTGCCAGTCAGCTCCAAGGTATAGGCATAATAATAGAGCATGGCAATCGTCTCGCGTGTCAGCGGATGTCGGCGCAATACGCTGAAGGCCTCGCGCATCTGGTGGAGCGACTCCTCATGGTCACCGATATAGCCATAGAGCAGCGCAATCTGAGCCATCACGATGCCCCGTCCGTAGTTATGGTGTCTGCTGTGGGCAAACTCATAGAGTTTCCGGCACTCGCGCAGCCCGGTCATAATCTGGCCCTCGTTGAGCACTTTCGACATCGTACACAGCGAAGCCACGTAGTAATAGTAATCCCACCGCTCGTTTGAAGCAAACAAATCCAGCGCCGCCTCCTTGTTCTGTTGCAGCAAGGCATTCTTCTCAAGCAGGGAGTATTCTACCATCTGGTTGTAGACAGAATCGCACCAGGCCTTCGTCCGTTTGTCGCCAGAGGCTCCCTGCACTGTCAAACATGCCAGCACCGTCATCATCAGCAGCAACCATTGTCTTCTCATCGTTTGGAATGTCTAAAGTTTTGCTAATCGAGTGCAAAGGTACAAAACTATTCGGTAAAACTTTAGGACCGGAAAGCATTTTTTTGGATAATTTATAAAGAAAGATTTTGAGAATTGAAGATTATTGAGTACTTTTGCATTCGCGAATCATATCACACGACTAAAACTATATCAAAAAACAATGAGTAACATCAAACTTGACATCACAAAGGCTGCCTGCTTCTTAGAGGCTGGTGCCGTGAAGGCTTTTGAGCCAAAGGTAAAAGCTGCTCAGCAGGCTTTGGAAGAGGGCACATGCCCCGGTAACGACTTCTTAGGATGGCTGCATCTGCCCAGCAGCATCACTCCCCAGTTCCTCGACGAAGTGCAGGCAGTAGCCAAGACCCTGCGCGAGAAGTGTGAGGTCGTGGTAGTAGCAGGCATCGGCGGCTCCTATCTGGGTGCCCGCGCAGTTATTGAGGCCCTGAGCAATTCGTTTGCATGGCTCATCCAGAGCAAGCAGAACCCCATCATCCTGTTTGCTGGCAACAACATTGGCGAGGACTACCTGAGCGAGATGACGGAATATCTGAAGGACAAGAAGTTCGGTGTCATCAACATCTCTAAGTCGGGCACTACCACTGAGACCGCCCTGACCTTCCGCCTGCTGAAGAAGCAGTGTGAGGCTCAGATGGGCAAGGAGGTGGCCAAGGAGGTCATCGTGGCTGTCACAGACGCTAAGCGCGGTGCTGCCCGCACGTGTGCCGACAAGGAGGGTTACAAGTCGTTTATCATCCCAGACAACGTGGGCGGACGCTTCTCAGTGCTCACTCCCGTCGGTCTGCTTCCCATAGCCTGTGCCGGTTTCGACATCAAGCAGCTTGTTGCCGGTGCTGCCGAGATGGAAAAGTGCTGTGGCAAGGATGTTCCCTTTGAAGAGAATATGGCAGCCCAGTATGCCGCTGTCCGCAACGGTCTCTATGCTGCGGGCAAGAAGATTGAGATTATGGTCAACTACCAGCCCAAGCTCCACTTCTTCTCTGAGTGGTGGAAGCAGCTCTACGGTGAGAGCGAGGGCAAGGACAAGAAGGGTATATTCCCTGCTTCGTGCGACTTCACTACCGACCTGCACTCGATGGGTCAGTGGATTCAGGACGGCGAGCGCACCATTCTCGAAACCGTCATCTCTGTCGAAAAGCCCAACCGCAGCCTGCTGTTCCCCAGCGATGAGGAGAATCTGGACGGACTGAACTTCCTAGCAGGCAAGCGTGTCGACGAGGTGAACAAGATGGCTGAGCTCGGCACCCGTCTGGCTCACGTCGATGGTGGTGTTCCCAACATCCGCATCTCCGTGCCCGAACTGAACGAATACTACATCGGACAGCTCATCTACTTCTTCGAAATAGCCTGCGGCATCAGCGGCAATCTGCTGTGTGTCAACCCGTTCAACCAGCCCGGCGTAGAGGCATACAAGAAGAATATGTTTGCCCTGCTCGAAAAGCCCGGCTACGAGGCTGACACGAAGGCCATCAAGGAGCGTCTGGCACAGGAGAAATAATTTGGTAAAAGCTATAAAACAATTAACGTTGGAATATTCTATTCAACACTACTTAGCAAAGCACGGCTTTAGGCAGTTCTGCCCGAAAGCCGTGCTTTTCGATATGGATGGAGTCATCTACGACTCTATGCCCAATCATGCCACGAGCTGGCATCAGGCCATGCTCGACTACGGTCTGGAGATGGCACCCGCCGAGGCTTACCAGTATGAGGGAATGCGAGGCGTGGAGACTATCCGCCTGCTGGCTCGCCAACAGTGGGGACGCATGCTCAGCGATGAGGAGGCCAAGACCATGTATCGCCACAAGTCGGAACTGTTTGCCGCCTGCAAGCCTGCAACGCTGATGCTGGGCATCCAGTCGCTGATGCACCAGATTAGAGACTGCGGAATGAAGATATGCGTGGTGACAGGAAGCGGACAACACACCTTGCTCGACAAGCTGCAAGGCGACCTGAACGGACTCGTGAGCCACGAACGGATGGTTACCGCCTTCGATGTGACACATGGGAAGCCTGCTCCGGAGCCTTATCTGAAAGGGATGGAGAAGTGTGGCGTAGCGCCATGGGAGACGATCGTGGTTGAGAATGCACCATTAGGTGTCGAAGCTGCAGTAGCCGCACGATGCTTTACCATCGCTGCCAACACGGGACCGCTTCCTGATGAGATACTGCGTGAGGCCGGTGCCGACCTCATACTGCCATCCATACAGGCCCTCAGCGACCGCTGGGAACAGATATGTACAGAGCTGGGCGGCATGCAGCAGCCTGACGGACGGGACTCGCAAGATTAGACTCCGTCCTCGTCGTCAAGATTGTCGGGGACTTCTGTGCTCGGATTGCCAGTATCCATCTGACTGTCCTGCGTCACCTCTAAATTACCCATTCGCGAGAGGCGCATCACCAGAGGGATATACTCATCGGTCTGAGGATGGGCTACGCTGGCTGCAAACACCAGCCAGTCACCATCCACCTTGTCGAAGACGATACCTTCCAATATTCCCGTCTTCTGATAGTCGGCATTGATATAAGAGGTGAAGAAGCGCTTGGTGAAGGTACGGTGGAAGAACACGCTGCCGTCGGCACGCGACACAGTGAGCGTAAAGATATTGTCTACAAACTGCTGACCATTCTCGTCCTTTACCTTGGGCAGCGAATCACAAGGCTGACGCTGCACTTCGACATGATAGCTGCGGCCTTCGACCCATTTCACATTCTTCTCATCAGTGTATTCCTGCATCTTGACTGGCTCGCTGGGCTTTGATGTCACAACGCGAGGAGCAATGATGTCGTCACTCTTTTTCTTCCCGCCGCATGCCGTCAGACCGACGGTCAAGGCTACGATGGCTATTACGGATAAAAAACGTTTCATTACACGAAGTTTGATAGTTTTCGGCGCCAAAGGTACAAAAAAAATTTAATATCCCAACATATTCGGTTGATATTCATAAAAAATTTCGTAACTTCGCAGTCACTATGAAGCAAATACTACTCTTTTTGGCCGCTCTGTTTGTCATTGCCTGTAGCAGCGACGCCCCGACGACACCGCCCGTAGTCGACGACCGCGACACCATCCCGTCGCTGGTGACGCAGGTGCAGAAGTGCTCGCGGCTCTATACCACCGAGTATCATATCCACAAGATAGTAACCCACGACGACGTCATCCGCCTGAAGGGAAAACTGCTACAGCAGGACTTCGACATCCCGCTGCCCTTAGGTGAGCGGAAGATTGCCATCCCGATGGATGCCACACTCAAGGCATATATCGACTTCAGCACTTTCTCGGAAGAGAACGTCGAGCGCTCGGGCGACCGAATCACCATCCTGCTCCCTGACCCGCGCGTAGTGCTCACCAGTTCGAAAATCAACCAGGACGAGGTGCGCGAATATGTCGGGCTGGCGCGTTCGCGCTTCACCGACCAGGAACTGTCGCGCTATGAGGAGCAGGGCAGGCAGGCCATCCTCAAGAGCGTACCCGACCTGGGCATCGTAGAGATGGCACGCGAGAATGCGGCACGCGTGCTCGTGCCACTGCTGACGGACATGGGCTTTGACGAGCGCAATGTCACAATAGCTTTCCGCCATAATCTGGATTTCGGAACCATTATCAGAAAAAATGAATAAGATAAATAAAATAAAGACGACTGTCGTCCTTGCGGGTGTCGTCATCGCGGGGGCAGCCCTGCTGTGGCTGGTGCGCAGCTGCCAGCAGACGGAGATTGGCGTGGCGGTGGACGAAGGAATCAACATCACCCCTCAGCAGATTACCAGCATCAAAGCCATCGGCGAGTGGGAGTTTCTCTCGATTGCCAACGAAGAACTGGTAGACACCGTGCGCAAGGGACTCTTCAGCGACGACCATCTGGCCCGGATCTATTACGGCACCGTGCGGCTGGGCATCAACCTGCACCAGGTGGAACCGGGATGGATTGAATCAAAAGGTGACTCGCTGGTGGTAACGCTGCCGGCTGTCGGACTGCTCGACCGCGACTTCATTGACGAGGCCCGCACGAAGAGTTTCTTCGAAAGTGGCCGCTGGACGCACAGCGACCGCGATGCACTCTACCGCAAGGCCTACCGACAAATGCTCAGCCACTGCGTGACAACAGCCAACCTGCACCAGGCTCGCCAGAACGGCGAGGCACAATTTCTGAGAATGATGAAAGCGATGGGCTACGAGCGCGTCAGCATCCGCTTCAGCGAAGGGGAAGAATAAGCTCCAAGCGGGTGCCGTCCTGATAGGCTACATCGTACAGCAGCTCACCGCCCAGCTTCTCGGCTATCCGGCGGCAGATGCTCAGGTCGAGTTCAGCCTCATCCTGCAAGTCGTCGGGCTCGTCGAAATAGGAGAAGAGATTACTCATACGCGCCTCGGGAATACCCTTTCCCGTATCGCAGACATAGATGGTGAGCCTGTCGGTGTGCGTTGTAGTATTGCAGCCTACCGTCACCGTCCCCTCTTCTGTAAACTTACAGGCATTGATGATGAGCTTGTTGATAATGAGTTCCACTAAATGGCGGTCGCTGTTAACGAAGAACTCGTCGCGCAGCTCACGGTTGAACTGCAGCTTCACACGCTTGCAATGGTAGATGCTGTTCATGTTTGCCTCCAGACAACGGCGGCACAACGCATTGGGACTGAACGACTCCATCTGTAGCAAATGACCCGACTCGGACGAGTCAGAAAACATCATCACCTCGTCGAGCAGCGTCCCGATCAAGTTGGCGTTGTACAACAACTGGTCGGCAATGTTCCGCTTTTCGTTTTTCGAAAGATACAAGTCGTCCTTGCCTACTGTCTCCGACAGCGAATGGAAGACCTTCAGGGGAACACGAATCTCATGATGGATGTTTTCCAGAAAAACCTTCTTCATGCGCTCCGACTTGCGGACGTGCCTCACGTCAGCCCGCAGCTTGTAGACCATAAAGGCCAACACAGCCACGAGAAGCAGCAACAGCGCGAGGATATATTGCATCATCACCATCATAAATAAGTGTTAACAGAAGGCAAAATTAGCAAATATTCCGCAATGCACCAAATATTTTCGACACTTTTTTCTCCCGAGGGCTATTTTTCTTCCCAATCGTCTACCGTCAGCACGCCGTCGGCGACATGGAAACGGATATCATAGCCTCCGAAGGGCATGCCATAGCTACGGCTGTCGTCATGATAGTGAGGGCGCGGGTCGAGAGCCAACACCGACTCCAGCGCGCGCTGCTCGTCGGCAGTAAAGAGCCGGCATAGCGTCTCGGGCATCCGCACCTCCAGACGCTCCCAGCGGCGGCTGTCGGTGAATCCGCCCCGGGCATCGGCATGACTGTCCACATACGCCAGATAGGGCTTGATGTCGTAGATAGGCGTTCCATCCATCAGGTCGGCCCCCGACACCTCGATGGCGGGCGTCTGCATGTCGACATGCACGATGCGCACCGACGACAAGCCGAGATTGTTCGGACGGAATGGCGACCGCGTGGCCCACACCCCTACCCGCTCGTTGCCGCCCAGCAGTGGCGGGCGCACCGTAGGATGCTTGCGGGCCGCCACATTCTCCGAGAAGCCCCATATCAGCCATAGGTAGTCATACTGCTCCAGTCCGCGCAGGGCCTCAGGATGGGCATAGTGCGCCACAAGCTCGATGCGGCCGCGAAGCTCAGCCACGATGCCGCTCTGCCGGGGAATGCCAAACTTCGAGGGGAATGGCGACCGGAAAAAAGCTATCGGTTCGATATTCATGCCGCGAAGTTACGAAATAATACTGACATACGGAAGTTTTTTCGGAAGATTAACGGTACAGACACCCTGAAAAAGTTGAGTTAACTCAAATCATCAATCGAGTTAACTCAAACGATCATTTGAGTTAACTCAAAAAGGGTATGGCGATTTTTCAATGCACACCTGTTTACTGACACAAACGGATAATATCTCGGAAAATCCTTGGATATTTTGGGGAATAGTCGTATCTTTGAGCTTTGCTCGAAGATAGGCTGCATCTCGGAAATAAAAATAAAACGCGATTTATTTTGTATTTCACTCGATTTGCACTATCTTTGCAGCATAATATAGTAATACATTACAAATATGAGAAGACTTTTCTTGATTGCACTAATCTTCATGATGGCGGCAGGGGGCATCTCGGCACAAGAGACCGACACGACACTCACCCGCCATACTCACCCTATACCCCTTAAGCAGCGTTTGCTGGAGGGGCTTCCCAAGACTACGGACGATGTCATGGAGAAGGTACAGGACGGAATGCTGATACGGGCTGGGCGCAAGGCTACGCCGGCAGAAGCACAGAAGGCGGGCGACAAACGACAAGGGAAATATCTGTTCCATCTGTCTCCCGACAGCAGCCACGCAGGCCCCATCGCCACCAGCATCCGCACAGAGACAGCAGGACCGGCCACTCACATCACGTTCTCGCTGACGCCAGACTCCACCGACACCTTTCCCTCGGAACTCGGCATTGCCTTCCTGCTCGTCAAAAGAATAGACCGCGTACAGTGGATAGGCAACGGACCAAGGCCCGCTCATCCCGGCGGCTGCCGCTATGGACTCTGGGCTCTGCAGCAAGGCGATCACTACTTCGAGGGAAACCGTTGTGGCGTAGATGCAGCCCTGTTTACCGATGCTGACGGCGACGGCGTCCTGCTTTTCTGCGACAACGGCAATGTCAGCTTCGAACAGACGGATCGCGGTATCGTCGTCACCTATAACGCCACGGGCGACTTCTACCTCTATTCCGTCAACGGCAGGCATGTGCCGCAGCTGATTCATGACCTTTTCGATCATCCGCGCACCATAGCACCTCCCTACCGTCCTTCCGGGACACAGCAAGACAGCCATCTCATGCGCTACTCAGATATCGTAGAGTAAAGTACCTACCATAACGATAGTGATTACTGAATATGGAACAGAAAAAGATTACATTCGACAGCTTCATCCGCGGCTTTCTCGCCGTGGTGATTATCGTCGGCATTATCATGCTGCTCAACCGACTCAGCGCCGTGCTGCTGCCATTCTTCCTGGCATGGCTCATCTCCTACCTGCTCTTCCCGATGGTCAAGTTCTTCCAGTACCGGTGCAGGTTCAAGTTCCGCATCCTCGGCATCCTGGCCACCTTCGTCACGGTAGGCATCGTCGTCGCGGGTCTCTTCCTCATCATGATTCCCCCGATGGTCGAAGAAAGTCTGAGGGTGAAAGACCTGTTCGTGGCCTATGTCTCCAGCAACGGCAACCTGAACAACATTCCGCGCATGCTGGAAGACTTCATCCACGAGAACATCAGTACCGACGACATCAAGTCGTTCATTACCCAGGAAGGATTCATCGACACCGTCAAGCAGAGTGTGCCCAAGATATGGGCCGTCATCTCGCAGTCGTTCAGCATTGTCAGCAGCCTCTTCTCGCTCACCATGGTACTGCTCTATACGCTCTTCATCCTGCTCGACTATGAGAAGATCTCCAGCGGATGGGTCGAGTTGCTGCCCCAGCGCTACCGTCCCTTCGCCCTGCAACTCGTGGGCGACATCACGCAGGGCATGAACCTCTACTTCCGCGGACAGGGCTGCGTAGCACTCTGCGTCGGCGTGCTCTTCAGCATCGGTTTCCTTATCATCGACTTCCCCATGGCCATCGGACTCGGCATGTTCATCGGATTGCTCAACATGGTGCCCTACTTGCAGCTCATCGGATTCGTGCCCACCATCCTGCTCGCCGTAGTCAAGGCCGCCGACACCGGTCAGAGCTTTTGGCTCATCATGCTCTCGGCCCTTATTGTCTTTGCCGTCGTGCAGACCATTCAGGACACCATCCTCACACCCAAGATTATGGGGCACGTCATGGGTATGAACTCAGCCATCATCCTGCTCTCGCTCTCCATCTGGGGCTCGCTGCTCGGCATCCTCGGCATGATTATCGCGCTGCCCATGACCACCCTGCTCATCACCTACTATCAGAAATACATCATCGACAAACAAAAGATATCCAAATGAAAATGATGATGGCACTATGCTTGATGGCGTTCTCAATTATTTTCATTTTCGCCGTGCAATAAAGCCGCATCGGGATGCGTTATAGAATTATGCAACGAAAGCTACGCCTTATCATTATAATCATGTCCTGCATGCTCCTCAGTGGTTGTGGAGCCGAACAGGCTATGAAGAAGGGCGACAAGTACTACGCCCTGGGTGAATACTTCGATGCTGCCAACCAATACCGCAAGGCTTATGCTGCCACTCCTGCCAAGGAGCGCACGCTGCGCGGCCAGCGCGCACTGAAGATGGCCGAATGCTATCGCCGCATCAACTACACCCAAAAGGCTATTGCCGCCTACAACAATGCCATACGATACAAGCAAGTCGACTCGCTGACGCATTTGTATCTGGCCCAGCAACTGATGAAGAACGGCCAGTATAAGGAAGCCGCCAAGCACTTTCAGGCAGCAATAGACAGCAGTGCCAGCCTCTCTACGATGACTGCCCAGTCCTCACCGCTCATCGCGCTGGCCACGACAGGACTGCGTTCCGCCCAGCAAGCCCCCCAGTGGAAGAAGCAAGGCTCCGACTATACCGTGAAGCGCGAGAACTTCTTCAATTCGCGGCGAGCCGACTACTCGCCCATGCTCGGCGGTGACGAGAACAATCAGCTCTTCTTCACCTCCACGCGCAATCAGGCCAAGGGCGATGAATACAGCGGCATCACGGGAACCAAGAACGGCGACATCTTCGTGTCGACCAAAGACGAGAAAGGCAAGTGGCAGAAGCCCGAGGTGATAGACTCGGAGCTGAACACCGACTTCGACGAGGGAGCCTGCTCGTTCTCGCCCGACGGCAAGACCATGTATCTCACGCAATGCAAGACCGACCCCGACTATCCCCGCTATGCCACCATCGCTACCAGCAACCGTTCGGATGCCGCATGGAGCAAAGCCACCGAGCTGAAGGTGACACGCGACACACTGTCGGCATACGCCCACCCGGCCGTCTCGCCCGATGGTGAGTGGCTCTACTTCACCAGTAATATGCCTGGCGGAAAGGGCGGCTACGACATCTGGCGCGTCCGGCTGACCAGCAGCGGTACCGGCAGTGTCGAGAACTTAGGTGCTCCCGTCAATACAGCCGGCGACGAGTTGTTTCCTACCTTCCGACCCAACGGCGACCTTTACTTCTCGAGCAACGGACACGAGGGCATGGGCGGACTCGACATCTACATTGCCCATCCGACAACCAATATAGTGAGAAATGACAGTGCAGACCAATCCTCATTGCAAATTCCTCATTCCTCATTTAAGATTATCCACCCGGGCTATCCCCTGAACTCGCAGGGCGACGACTTCGGCATGACCTTCGAAGGACTGAAGAATCAAGGCTACTTCGCCTCGAACCGAGGCGACGGCAAGGGATGGGACCATATCTACTCCTTCTACAATCCCGAGATTATCCAAACGGTAAAGGGCTGGGTCTACGAGAAGGACGGCTACGAACTGCCCGCCGCCCAAGTGTATATGGTGGGCAACGACGGTACGAACCTAAAGCTGAGCGTGAAGGGCGACGGCTCATTCACTCAGGAGATAAAGGCCGGCGTCGACTATGTGTTCTTAGGTACTTGCAAGGGCTTCCTCAACCATCAGGAGCATCTGCGCGTGGAGCCAGTGAAGAAGTCGGAAGAGTATGTGCTCCAGTTCCCCCTAGCCAACATCATGGCGCCCGTGCTGATAGACAATATCTTCTACGACTTCGACAAGGCCACGCTGCGCCCTGAGTCGAAGGAAGCACTGGATCAGTTGGTGAAACTGCTGGAAGAGAATCCCAACGTCACCATCGAACTGTCGGCACATACCGACTATCGCGGTTCGGCAGAGTATAACAAGCGCCTGTCGCAACGCCGCGCTGAGTCGGTTATCCGCTACCTGATAGACCACGGGATAGCCCAAGACCGCCTGACGCCTGTAGGCTACGGCAAGGAGCAGCCCAAGACCATCCGCAAGAAACTGACTGAGAAATATCCGTTCCTGAAAGAGAACGACGTGCTGACCGAGGAGCTGATCAAGAAACTTGGCGAGGAGGAGCAGGAGACCTGCAACCAACTGAACCGCCGCACCGAGTTCCGAGTGCTGCGCACCACCTACGGTCTATTCAACAAGTAGACGTTTCAATAAGTAGACTTTTCACTTAGCAACACCTCGCCTACTCCCACGAAGAGCAGGCCGAAGAGCGCCGTTGCAAACACCAGCGGGTTGAACGTGAACGACTCCACCGTCAGTGTACGCAAGAACACTTCCAACTGCATGGCCAACAGTTCCCATCCGTGGAACACGACAAACAGCACGGCAAAAACCGCCACGCAGCACCATGTCCACAGGCGCACAAACCAATTGATGCGCGAGGGCAGCTGCTGCATCACGCGCTCGGTGAATCCATTGTCGGCCACCTGCTCCTTAGCGGCCTCGCTAAAGAACTGTTGTAACAAGAGGTCATTATCTTCTGTCATATCCATTCTTCTTTAAATAGTTCGCCATTTTCTCCTTGCCTCGCGAGAGATGCGACTTCACCGTACCCTCCTTCATCTCCGTAATCCGCGCTATCTGGACAATGTCGTAGCCATCGATAAGCTGGAGGGTGATGCAGGTGCGTTCGTCGGGCTTCAACAGAGCCAAAGCCGTGTAGATATCCATCTTGAGCGCGGCGCTGGCCTGCGACGATTGCTCCGGCACCCTGTCTACATCCTCCGTTATCCGATGGCTGCGCGTGTAGTCGTAGAACACATTATAGGCTATGCGCATGAGCCAGGTCTGAAACGAGGCCAGCCCTCGGAACGAGGCAATATTGGTATAGGCCTTGACAAAGGTGTCTTGCGCCAGATCGTCACTCAGCTGACCGTCTCCCAACGTCTGGTTCAGAAAAAACCTGCGCACAGGCGACTGGTATCGGCGCACGAGCTCGTCGAAAGCCCGCCGGTTGCCCGATACAGCCACCTGTGCTACGAGAGAGAGGTCTGTTGACATTGCTGAGAGGGATGATTAGAGTCGAGATGTCGAAATATCGACCTTAAATTGTATTCTTCTCGGGCATGATGATCCACGCCACGATGTAGAAAGGAATGCCTGCAAAGGCTGTAAACAGCGTCAGTGCGGCATAGCCCAGCCTGACGGCTACGGGGTCGAAATCCATATACTCCGCGAATCCTGCGCAGACACCGCCTAACACGCGGTCGTTACTGCGATAAAGTCTCTTTGTCATCTTTATATCCTTTCTTTATTGTTGATTATTGTATGTCTTCTTCTCTGCAGTCTTGGCTGCTACAATCTTACCCAGCCCGATGCAGAACACCAGCGCTCCGATGCCGAAGCCTACCTCCTCGGCCACGAGTCCAAGGAAAATCATCAGTCCCACTCCGACGAAACACTGGCGCAGGCCTTTCTGATATTCGTCGGTGACGTTGTTCACCTGATCCTCTAACAGATGTTCGGGGATGGGCTGTCCCTGCTCTACGGCCATTTGGGCGAGCTTCATCTTCTGCTTGCGGTTCTTGTTGATAAAGTAGAACAGGGCGGCAATAATCAGGATGGGCGACAGCACGAAGATGATGAACAGGATACCCAGCACGCCCAGTATTGCCGGCAGTTCGCCACCATACTCACCACCAAACAGGTGCATGATAAAACTGCCCAGGTCGTCGTCCTGCAACTCATAGGTTGTGGTCTTTTTGCTCCAGGGCGAAGTCGGTGTGGTGACGCTTATAGTGCCTCTGTGCTTCGAGGCAACAGCCGTATCCATTGACGTGGTATCGCTGTACACTTCTACTGCATCCGTGCTCGTCGAGTCCACCAGTTCTCCCTGCTGCGGAGTGTGGCGGTGTCTTTGTCCTGCTGCCTCCAAGCCTGCCGTGAGCGCCAGCAGCAGCATCATTGTCATCAGTAATCTTTTCATATTCGTAGTGTTTGAGTTTATCTTTTTTTACTGTTTATTTTTACCTCTTAGACGAAACAACTTGCGTTTTAGTTGCAAAGTTACGATATTTTTTGTACTTTTGCGGACGAAATGGCAGAATTAGCACCATCTTTCATAGAATCGACCCGCCAGTTGATGGGTGACGAGCGCTTCGAACGCTATCTACAAGCATTCGAGGAGGAGCCGCCTGTGAGCATTCGTCTCAACCCGATGAAGCTGAACCTCGGCGAGGACAGCGAGCCGAACGACCGCCACACAGCCCATTGGCAGGTGGTGGACAGCGAGCCAGTGCCCTGGTGCCGTGGTGGCTATTATCTGCCCCGCCGCCCACAATTCACCATGGATCCGCTGCTCCATGCCGGCTGCTACTATGTGCAGGAGGCCGCCTCGATGTTTCTCGACGAAGTGCTGCGCCAAATGCACAACGCTTACATCAGCCATCAGCCATCGGCCATCAGACCTCTTGCAGCCCTTGACCTTTGCGCTGCACCTGGCGGCAAGTCGACCCTGATGCGTGCTGCACTGCCCGAAGACTGCGTGCTCTATTCCAACGAGCCCATCCGCCAGCGCGCCAGCATCCTGGCAGAGAATGTGCAGAAGTGGGGAGCGAGAAACCACATTGTCACCAATCTCTACCCTCGCGACTATCGCAAGTCGAAGATGAAGTTCGACCTCATCCTGTGTGACGTGCCCTGCTCAGGCGAAGGCATGTTCCGCAAAGACCCGGCCACCATCCGCGAGTGGAGCCCCCAGCAGGTGGAGAAATGCTGGCAGCTGCAGCGCGACATCATCAGCGATATCTGGCCCTGCCTGAACGAGGGTGGAATGTTGATATACAGTACCTGTACCTTTAACACGAAGGAGAACGAGGAGAACATCCGCTGGATCGTGGAGAACTACGATGCCGAGGTGGTGCCCGTCGAGACACAGCCCGAGTGGAACATCACCGGATCGCTGCTCGACGGATTTACCGAACCCGTCTACCGTTTCATTCCAGGCATCTCGCGCGGCGAAGGTCTCTTCCTGTGCGTCCTGCGCAAAAAAGGCATTACGGCTCGTCCTCAACGAGATTACGGCTCGTTGCCAACGAGATTACGGCTCGTTGCCGACGAGATTACGGCTCGTCAGGACGGCTCACTCCCAGAAGTAGAACTAACCTATCAGGATGCACTGAAATTCCTCCGCGGCGAAGCCCTCGTGCTGCCGCCCGACACCCCTCGCGGTCTGGTGGAGGTGACATTCCAGGGACACCCGTTAGGAACAATGAAGAATATCGGTTCGCGCGCCAACAACCTCTATCCCAAGCCCTGGCGCATCAAGACAACGCATACACCCAACGACTATGAAGCAATACTTAGACATACTTAACCGCATCCTGACGGAGGGCACCCAGAAGGGCGACCGCACAGGCACAGGCACCATCAGCATCTTTGGCACACAGTCGCGCTACTCGCTCGAAGACGGTTTCCCCCTCCTCACCACCAAGAAGCTCTATCTGAAGGGCATCATCTACGAACTGCTGTGGTTTCTCAAGGGCAGTACCAACATCAAGTATCTGCAAGAGAACAATGTACACATCTGGGACGAGTGGGCCGACGAGAACGGCGAGCTTGGCCCCGTCTATGGACACCAGTGGCGCTCATGGCCCGATTACGACGGCGGCGTGATAGACCAGATACAATATGTGGTCGACCAGCTGAAACAAAATCCTAACTCGCGCCGCATGATTGTATCGGCATGGAATGTAGCCGAGGTCAACCAGATGGCGCTTCCACCCTGTCACACCATCTTCCAGTTCTATGTCGACTACCCTGACGGGCAGGATGCCCAAGGGCGGCTGTCCCTACAACTGTACCAGCGCTCGGCAGACACTTTCCTCGGCGTGCCCTTCAACATTGCCTCCTATGCCCTGCTGCTGCAGATGATGGCACAGGTGACGGGATTCCGCACGGGCGACTTCATCCACACCACGGGCGACACTCACCTCTATCTGAACCATCTGGAGCAGGCCCGTCTGCAACTGACACGCACCCCACGCCCGCTGCCCACCATGAAGCTGAACCCCGACGTGAAGAGCATCTTCGACTTCCAATATGAGGACTTCCTGCTCGAGGGCTACGACCCATGGCCACACATCAAGGCAGAAGTCAGCGTTTAGGGAGTTGAGAGTTCTTTGACCTGAAGGTACAAAGCGACCAAAGGTCGATGAGACAGTTGACAGTTTAGAATTGAAAGTTGAGAGTTGACAGTTGAGAATTTAGAGTTATGATTAGTATTATTGCAGCGGTGGCCAAGAACAGAGCCATCGGATTTGAGAACAAGCTTATCTACTGGCTGCCCAACGACCTGAAGCGGTTCAAGCAGCTCACCACGGGCCATACCATCATCATGGGCCGCAACACCTACGATTCGCTGCCCAAGGGAGCACTGCCCAACCGGCGCAATGTCGTGCTGTCGACAACGGTCAAAGAACTTCCTGGCTGTGACGTGTTCCCCACCCTCGACGCTGCCATCAGCAGCTGTGCGCCCGACGAGGACATATATATAATAGGTGGAGCCAGTGTCTATCGGCAGGCACTGCCCTTGGCCGACCGTCTATGCCTGACTGAGATAGACGACACGCCCGCAAAGGCCGACACCTTCTTCCCCGACTACAGCGACTGGATTGTGGACAAGCGTGAAGCCCATGCAAAGGACGATCGCCATGCTTTCGACTATGCTTTCGTAGACTATATAAAGGTAAAGGACTAAGCACCCTTTACCTTTTTACTTTTTCTGATCCTTGCTTTTGTTCGTTGCCGAATAGTTGATATTCAGAGCGCCCGCCTTGCGCAGTTCTTGCTTGACATCCGTGATGATGCCCATCTCCGTATTGCGGTCGGCACGTATGCTCACCACCAACTGCTGGCGCTCACTCTCAGGCATCTTGGCACGCTCTTCAGCAATAGCCTGCCCTAACTGCTCAAGGGTTACATAACGGTCGTTCAACTGGATGCGCCACTCATCGCTGACCACCTCACCCTGCGCATTGACAGGCTTGCCTATCAGCAGATCAATCTCACCCGCCTTTCGTGTCTTCTCCAGCTCTGTGCCCTCAGGCACCTCATAGTGGACCCTTGGTTTCACGTCGCGCATATGAGTCACAATCATAAAGAAGAACAGCACGGTAAAGATCAGGTCGGGCATCGCCGCCAGATTCAATCCAGGCACCTCGCGCTTCTTCTCACGGAATCTACTCATAACAGTCGGCTCTAAACTATTCTTTCACTCCTTCCCTGATTCTTATCGGCTGGCGGCCCAACTTCCGATAGGCAGCCACCACCGCATTCTGCATCTCGAAGTAGGCGTTATAACTGGTCTGCCTACCTGTCTCGACATTCAGCACATAGTTGTCCGTCTGGCGCGAAGCCACAAACGACTCCACCTGCTGCTGCAGCTCGCCTAAGGACACATGCTTCCCGTCGCAGTAGAGGGAGTCGCGGTCGTCGATGCGGATTTCCATCACGTCGCTGCGATGGATGTCCTGTACTTCCTGCTGGGGCTCATCCGCAGGCGACAGCACACGACCCAAGCCCTTGTCACTGTCCATTGACGATGTAACCAGGAAGAATACCAACAGCATGAATGAGATATCTGCTGTCGACGTGGTGTTCAGTTCGGGCACCTCCCTATGTCTACGCCTTATCAACATCAACGGTGATTTTCTATCCAAAAGGAGCGCACAGCCGAGACAATGGTCACCACAACGGCCACACCCAGCACGATATACATCAGCCACAACATGATGTCGGCCAAGAGATAATTTCCTGCTTCTACCATTCTCTCCTACTTTTTATGCGTGAAACCATCCTTATACTTCGCTATCGAGTCTGTCAGCGTGACGGCACTCTCCTCCATCTGGGCCGTCAATCGGTCGATCTTCGAAATGATATAGCTGTAGAAGAATTGCAGCACGATAGCCACAATGATACCAAAGATGGTCGTAATCAGTGCCACCTTCATACCCTCAGCCACAATCGTCGGGCTGATGTCACCAGCCGTCTGAATGCGGTCGAAAGCCATCACCATACCTATCACCGTCCCTAAGAACCCTAATGACGGGGCTACGGTGATGAAGAGGCGTATCCACGAACAGCCTTTCTCCATTCCAGACACCAGCACAGCCCCATAATTGGTCAGCTGACGGTCTATCTGTTCCAGGGGTTCCTTGATGTGCAGCAATCCCTGATAGCAGATGCTTGCCACGGGTCCGCGCGTATCGCGACAGATGTCCTTCGCACCCTCCACATCGCCCTGTTCCAGCTTGGCATCGATGTCGGCCATCAGTTTATGGGCATTGATTTCCGCCAGCGTCAGATAGATCAGTCGCTCGATGCAGAACGCCAGTCCTAAGACCAGAGCTAGAGCCACCAGCGACATAAATCCGGCAGAGCCCTCTATAAACTTACGCTTTAGCTGCTTGTGCAGCCCACCGCCCTCTTCGGCTCCCAACGCATCCGCTTCCGACAGCTCAGCATCGATAGCCGCCATTGCCGAGTCGGCCACGACAGCCAGAGTGTCAGACTTCACGAGTTCTGTGCTATCCTTGGCTGTAGGCGCTGTCTGCTGCCCCATTGAAGGAACAGCAAGCACCCAAGCCAAAGCCATACATATCAAGAGTTTCTTCATAATCTTAATCAAAAACAGCGGCAAAATTACAAAGAAAAAATGGACTGACCAAACGTGCCGACTATTTTTACACTACTTTTCATATTTTTACTTCGTTGGTTAAAAATATGTGAACTACCCGGCCTGTCGGTTTAAACTTTATCGGACGACCGCACTCCACCCTCCGCCAGGAGCAAGGGTCACTGTCAGCACATCGCCATTCTGCACCTCGCGGCTGGTCAGCGTATAGTCGGTGGCATCGCGGTCAGCATTCACCCCGTCTGCAAAGATGGTTGCCTCGTGTTTGCCTGCAGCAAGCATGCCAAGAGGGATGGTCAGTGTGCGAGGCGTCCAGTTGGTCATGGCTGCCAGATACCATGTAGAGCCCCTACGGCGAGCCATCACCACATACTCGCCCAGCTGACCGTCCAGGGCGAGGGTCTCGTCCCAGACGGTAGGAATCTGACTGATGTAGTCGGCAGTCGGCTGTTCGCGCATATATTTGGAAGGCGAATCGGCCAGCATCTGCAAGGGTGCATCGAACAAGGTGTACATAGCCACCTGATGGGCACGGGTGCCTTGCGACATCGGATGGTCATTATTGCCGAAGAACTGAGCCCTGGTGGCATTCTGCATAGCCCCAGGGGTATAGTCGAGCGGTCCTACGAGCTGTCGCAGATAAGGGATTGTGACATCATAGCGAGGCTGGTCGTGCAGCGGACCGTCGCCCACGCGAGGCTCCCACTTCGAGTTCTCCAGTCCCTTGACACCCTCAAAGTTCACAATGTTGGGCCACGCCACCTGAATACCCGTCGGACGGTAGCCGTGCAGGTCGAGCAGCAGATGGTTGCGGGCAGCACAGTCGGCAATCTTCCATGCCGACTGCATCACCACCTGGTCGTCCCGATCGAAGAAGTCGACCTTGAAACCTTTCACGCCCAGCGAGGCATAGTATTTGAAGTCGTCCTCCGTATTCTTGATACAGTTGCGCCACGACGACCACAGGATGATGCCTACGCCTTTCTTTTCCGCATAAGGCAGCAGACTCAGCAGGTCAATCTCAGGGTTCAGTGCCGAGCGCAGCGACTCGTCGGTGCTCCAGCCCTCGTCGATGATGATATATTCCAGATGGTGCTTGGCGGCAAAGTCAATATAGTAGCGATAGGTGTCGGTATTCATCCCTGCACGGAAAGGGACGCCAGTGAGCATCGTCGCGTTCCACCAGTCCCATGCTACTTTGCCTGGACGAATCCACGAGGTGTCTGCTATCTGGCACTGCGGACCGAATCGCTGGGGCAGACGGGCTGTCAACAACTGGGTATCCTTGGTGGTCACCATTACGATGCGCCAGGGCAGTGCGCCCTTCACGTTGCGAGCAATATAGGGCGCCCTGCTGGTTGGCACCAGATTCAGACGGGCATAACCGCCAATCTGCTCGTCTATCGGATAAGGTGCGAAGGCTGCCTTCAACCCGTAGCCGCCATTCTTGACGAGGAACATGCCTGGATAGTCGGTGGCTCCCATATCGGCAATCACGGCCAGCTTGCCCTCAGGAAGCCTGACAGCCAGCGGATTGATGGCCAGCGAGTCGGCAAACATCTTCGACAGCGGTTGCTCGTCGTAGTACGACTCAAAGCTGAAGCAATAGCGCTCTCCTCCGCGATTGTCGTTCACATAGGGGATAAAGGCCGGATAGTCGGCAGCAAAGTTAAACTCCGCCTGTTCGCTGGTCACCACCCATGAGCCCTTGCCTCCTAAGTGTATGCGATAGGCAGCAGCGTCATTGTCTACTCGAAACTCCACCTGAGTGGTGCCCTTGCCCAGCAGGATGCTGTGGGGCGTAGGCTTACGCTTGAGCTTGTAGTAGGAGAAATGCCCGTTCAGTCCTATCTCTGAGGGCGCGAGCACCTGCGTGTCTCCGTGGTGCATCTCCCACGTCAGCCGGTCATTGTCCGCATGAATGGTGACTGTCAGCAGCCCGTCGGGCGATGACAGCGTATAGTCTTTGGCCTGCAGCGTCAGAGCTGCCGCCAGCAATAGTATGGAGAACAACTTGCGCATAGTGATGAGTCTGTTGGGAATTATTCGAATTGGAAGTCTTGAAGTTTACACAGTGATTTCTCCTTCGTCGCCGAGGAGAAAAGGAAGTAGAGGGCATGCTTGCCCTGCAGTTCGCCGATGGCAGGCAGGGAGGCCGTCATCTCTGTGAGGGTATTGGGCATCGAAGCCTTCAGCTCGATGGTTCCCAGCACCTTTCCTCCCTGCGAGGCCCAAGGGCGGTCGGCCATGATGGTGATGGTGCCGTCGATGCCCTCAGGGATGAGTCGCAGCGACAGTTTCACATCCTTGCGTTCCTTGGTGCCATCGAAGTTGAAGTACTTATAGCCCACTATCGAACCGTCGGTATTGTTCACCACCAGATTGGTATTGTTACGAAGGTCGTAGGGAGCCTCAAACTTATCCTTCGTACCATAGCCTGCCTCGATATACGAGCCATAGAAAGTATTGTTGGGCCACTCATGCACAGCCACCTTCGGGCCCGTGTACCAACAGGCGATACCTGCCGAGTGGCGCTCCAGGGGGTCGAGGCCGTTGAGCGCAAAACCCTCAGAGGTGTATTCGCCCTCAGAGATCACAACCTTGCCGCCAGCACCCTCTTCCACCTTGACCGTGATGGGAGCCACCATGGCCTGACGGGCAAACTCGTTCAGCCCTGACTGCCGATGATAAAACACATACCACTGCCCGTTCACCTCGCAGATACTGCCGTGAGTATTGCCACTGACGTTGGCCGAGGCGATGGTGTCGCCCTGTTCGTTCACCTCACGTCCACGGCCGTCAATAATCGTACCACCATAGGTCCAGGGACCCAGCGGATGCTCGCTATAGGCATAGGCCAGCGTATAGTTGGTGGTGGGCAGTCCGAACTCGCCCTCCTTGGTGAAACGGCTGTAGATGAACACATACTTGTCCTTGATCTTGCGGATGCTCGAGGCCTCGAAGAATCGGAAGTCATTGCCAGGCTGTTCTTGGAAACCAGGTATCATGCCGTCCACCATATCCGTTCCAGGCTTGACAGTACACATCGTAGTGGGGTCTATCTCGGCGGCCGTCGAGTGTCCGAAGCCCCAATAGCCATAGATACGTCCGTCGTCGTCGACAAAGACAGCGGGGTCGAAGCCATAGATGCCTATCACTCCATTGGCATTCTCATCGTCCCAGTTGCACACCTCGAAGGGACCGTCTGGCCGATGGCTCTTGGCTATCAGCGCATTGCGGCCACCCGTCTGGTCGTTGGGGAACAGATAGTAGGTTTTCTTTCCTGTAGAATCGGTGACGACTGTCACATCTGGGGCGAAAAGCACATCGGCAGTGCTGGCGCTGTCGAAGGGTTCGCCTTTGGCATTTTTGTCTACACGCAGTATCTCACCATCGTAGCGCCAACAGTTCAGCGAGTCGACCGATGCCGACCATACCACCTGCTCGCGTCCGCAGTAGTCGTCGATGCGGCTGTCGTGCGAGCCGTAGATATACACGCGCTGCCGTCCTGGCTGGTCAGGGTCTTCAAACACGTAGGGCTCGCCGTCAGGTATGTGCTCCCATAGCGGCAGATACGGATTACCCACCGTTTTCATCACTATCGTCTGATCCTTCACTGTTGCCTGCTGCTGGCAGGCAGTCATCAGGCAGGCACCCATCATACCGAGTGCCACATGCTTCAACTTTGTTTTCATCATTGTTCTTATGTTATTGGCGTTATTGGCTAACTCTCAACTGTCAATTGTCAACTACTCCAGGTCTACCACCGTGATGCCCGCACCGCCAAACTGCACATGCTCGTCTTTGGCTTTCTTCACATTCGGCACCGTATTCAGGTATTGGCGGATGAGTTGTCGCAGGATGCCCGATCCCGTTCCATGCAGGATGCGAACACGCGACATACCCATCAGTATGGCATCGTCGATGAAGTGCATCACCGCGTCTACGGCCTCATCGCCGCGCATTCCTCGCACATCGATGTCCTGATGGAAGTTTTGCTTGCGATCTTCTATCGTGGCACGGGTCATCCTCGAGGTCTGGACAGCCAGTCCCTCATGCTTATTGCCTGTGGGCATCTTCTCACTGGCAGACGCACCTTTCCCGTCGCCTTTGGCAAGTTCCAACTGCTCCAGCTTCACCTTCGTACGCACGTCGCCGAAGACCACCGAAGCCTGCTTGCCGCTGATGCTCTCCACCTTGCCCGTCGTGCTCAGGCCCTTCATCCTGACTATCGAGCCCACAGCAATGATGCCGTCGTTCGGAGCTGTCTTGGCAGCAGCATTCAGGCGGGCGGCAGTAGTCTGCTCACTCTTGGCTTTCTCGGCCTTCCGTTTCTCCTTACGAGCCTTGCGTTCTTCCATCTGGCGCAGCTTCTTGGCAAAGTCCTCCTCGCTCATCAGCCCGCGCGTGTCGTCCTGCACCACCTGCTCGCGGAACTGTTGCAGCTCCTCGCGAACCAGTCGCGTATGCTCCTTCTCGGCTTGCGCCTCCTTGATCTCTCGGATGGCGTTCTCTATCTTGCGGTTGGCTTCCCTCAGCAGCTCGTCAGCCTGCTCCTGGGCACGTTTCAGGATAGCCCTGCGCTCACGTTCTATCGACTCCAGCGTGGCATCCAGTCGCTCACCGCTGGCCTCCAGCCTCTTCTCGTGCTGGTGTATCGTCTGGCGTTTGCCCTCCCAGTAGCGTTTGTCGCGCACGATGTCCTGCAGGTACTTGTCGCTCTGTATATACTCTGAGCCCACTATCTCCGAGGCATCGTTGATGACCTCTTCAGGAATACCCGTCTTGCGGGCTATCTCTATGGCAAACGAGGAGCCCGGCTGACCTATCGACAACTGGAACAGCGCCTGCATCTGGTGGCGGTCGTACAGCATGGCACCGTTCACCACGCCAGGATGGTCCTCGGCAAAGTGCTTCAGGTTCTGATAGTGCGTCGTGATGACTCCAAAGGCCTGCTTCTTCCAGAACTGCTTCAGCACCGCCTCGGCTATGGCACCGCCAATAGCGGGTTCCGTGCCACCGCCAAACTCGTCTATCAGCAGCAGCGTGCCCTCGTTGGCCTGACGCATCATGTTCTTCATGTTCAGTAGATGGCTCGAGTAGGTAGACAGGTCGTCGGCTATCGACTGCTCGTCACCGATGTCTATCATAATGTCCTTGAACATACCGCATTTAGAACGGTCGCCCACGGGAATCGACAGACCGCATTGCAGCATATACTGCAGCAGTCCCACCGTTTTCAGACATACCGACTTGCCGCCGGCATTAGGTCCTGAAATGATGAGCAGCCGTCCTCTGCGCGTCTTTTCAGAGTCATCCGGCTCAGGTATGTCACCCACCAGCATGATGTCCAAGGGCACTACTTTCTTACCCTGTTTCTCCAGCGAACGCTCCAGCAGGGGGTGGCGAGCACCTATCCAGTCGAGCATCGGTATGGGGGAGACTTCCGGCCTCGGCTCCATGCCCCTGGTGAGTTCGGCAAAGGCAGCCTTCGCCTGTATCAGGTCTATCTCGGCCATGAAGCGATACGACTCCAACACCTCCTGAACGTGAGGACGCAACTCGTCGCTGAATACGGTCAGGATGCGTATCATCTCACGACGTTCAGCAGCCTCCAGCTCGCGCACCTTGTTGTTGGCTTCTACCACCTCGGCAGGCTCGATAAAGACAGTCTTTCCTGTGGCCGACTCGTCATGCACGATGCCCTTGATTCGGCGCTTCAGTCCTGGCGCTACGGGTATCATCAGACGTCCGTCGCGCAGTGTCGGAGCCACGTCCTGAGCAACCAGCCCTTCGCGCTGGGCTGAGTGCAGGATGGTATATAAGGTACGCGAGATAGAGCCTGCCGTCTGTTCCTTGTCGTGGCGGATACCTGCCAGAGTCATCGATGCCGAGTCCTTGATCTTGCCATACTTGTCCAGAATGGAGTCTATCCTCCGTATCATGGCCGGAAAAGTCTGAACCTCGGCAGCCAGACGCTGCAGAGCCGGATACTTGTATTCTGTCAGGGCCATGTGGGCCACGGAGTCGGTAACGTCTTCTCCAGCATCGCAAAGATACCTCACCATGCTGGCTATCGTCTCAAGCGAACGTCTCAGGTCCCACACCTCGTCCTCCTCCAGGTGGGTACCCTCCAGGCGGATGCGGCTCACGGCCTCCCTCACATCGAAGAAGTACTGCATCGGGAAATCGTCAGACTCTTGCTTCAGGCGCCTGAACTCGCGCACCTGCTCCAGCCATTCGTTCACCACAGCAGCATCGGTGGCGAACACCATCTCGTCCACCTTCTCCTGTCCCAGCGTGGAGAGGCACAGCCCCTTCAGCATGCGGCGTATCTCATCGAAACCAATCTTCGTTTCAAAATTCTTTGGATAAATCATGCTGCAAAGGTACTACTTAATAATGAGAAATGAGGAATGAGAAATGAGAAATGACGGGATGGAATTGGTAAAAAAAGTTAAATTGGGACTTATAAAAGCAAATTCTTCTCTTTTCGCTCTTCGCTTTTCACTTTTCTTTGTACCTTTGCACCCGCTTTCGAGAACATTCGAGCACTGGAGAGATGGTAGAGTGGTCGATTACAGTAGTCTTGAAAACTACCGTACCGAGAGGTACCGGGGGTTCGAATCCCTCTCTCTCCGCTGATAAATCCGCGTAACAAATTGATTATCAATAAGTTACACGGATTTTCTTATTCTCCGTTACCCAAAATCAGACCCAAATCTCATCCAAAACTCGGAGAATTCTGAAAATAGCGATTCCTAAACTATCCAAGGAGATGTTAAAGTATATATCTGAAAAGCAGCCATATAGTGTCCAATAGAAACGCTATATGGCTGTTATTAATGATAGGAATAGACCAGACTTATGCTGCTTCAGTGGAAACTCCGTTGAGTATTTCTGGTTCTTCCTCCAGCAGTCTTGTCAGTAATGTCTTATTGAATCGCCACCTGTTACCAGCGCGATAGGCTATGCCGCGCTCTTGAAGTATTCCAGAATTCATTATATTTTGAGCCTTGGTAGTTCCGCAACTAAGGAACTCGGCAAGCCCATCTATGCCCTTGATGAGTTCACGTGGCTCATCTTTTATCGGTGTCGGTTTACTTTCTTCTGCTTCAATTTCTTCTAAGAGCATTTCCAACAACTTTTTCTGTGTGCATGCACTTTCGAACATTGTGGCGAGAAGTTCCTTCATCACTTCATTTTTGTCTCTAATAATCTTTGTTGTCTTCATTGTCGTACAAACTTATCTTTTTCTTTTGTACTATGGTATCGAAATAATTCTCCTTATACGGACATTTTATACAAGTTCTACATGTGCGTTTTTAGACAGAGTCACTTTTGAACTCTGAAATGTCAGGTTCACTCCATCCAGTGTAGATACGCCCCTCTGCTTTTTTAGCAGAGTCGTAAGTTTTTCTGTCACATATTGTAGAGTTCTTAGGCAGGCACGACCTTTTACCCTCGTAGGTTTTAAGAACTTTACCCCAATGTGGTCTCCGTTTACTTCCTTGATTTTCCCACATCCAATAGAAAGCATACACATTCTGATTTGCTTTCTTATCCTGTTCCTCCAACACAGGATAAATTGTGTCGAAGTTGTCAATAATATTCTGTGTCTCATCTGGAGAAATAAAGTAGGTTCGCCCCATGGTTTGTCCTGTTTCACCCTTGTAGAAACCGCTGTGGTGCCACTCCATTTCACATCTAAAGAATATTTTGTATAGCGACCTTACATTCTTAGCCGAAATTTTCCTATTAACACTTTTTGAAATATACTTGGCAGCTTGTCCTGCCGTTAAGTTAGTCTGTGAAGCTATATAATGTCGTTCACTTACAACCTTGCTCGTTAATCCAAGTTCGTTAGCTAATGCCATAATATTTTATTTTAGAATTGGCCCAGCGACGTGAAGTGCGTAAATCAATATTCAGTGTAATCTACTAAAGTAGAAATTATCAAAATCAGATAATCATCAATTTGTCGCCGGGCCTTTTTTGAATAAGACACATTATAATTATAATTCGTCATTTTCACTATAACTATAGTAATACTCATCCGTTATGATGACGTGGTCGTGAAAGTGGATGTCCATAATCTCACAACTATGCTTGATACGCTTTGTTAGCTCATCGTCCTTTATGCTGGGGCTCACTCTTCCGCTTGGATGGTTGTGACATACTGCGAGAATAGGGGCGTTGTTAGCAAGGACTTCACGCATGATGACTCGTATATCAACGTCTTCTTTAGTTATTCTATCTTGATTGATTCCCACATACTTTATTAATCTGTACTTCCGATCCATTAAAATGATGTAAAAATGCTCCACATCTAAATTATTCAACATGGGACGCATAAGTTCGCAGATATTGGTAGCGGTAATCAGTTTGGGCTTAAAGTCAGGTTGACAGAACCTCTCATACTCCACTACTACATCCGTTTTATTATATGCTGTACGAGTGTCTATATATAACATTCCTAATAGTTCGTCGCGACGTGCCTTGTCCAGTGCGTCGAGGTTGAAGTTAAAGTCGCGCAATATCTGTACGGTAAAATACGCAGTTTTTTTGCCAATAATGCGAGCTAAGATTTCTAAGTCTAGATTTTGTCCCTGTGGACGCTCTGTAGAGTTTTCCTTATTACTCAATTCGTTGATGGGAGTTTCCATTTCTTCTGTTGTTTTCATAATTTATTTATATTATATTGATTATTTGTTCGGCTTCAATTGTAGTAATAATCTTGAAATGAGAACTCGCATGTATTAAAATACTTTTTAGCATTAATATTGCAATTCTCACATTCTAGAATACCACGGAGGAACAGTAGAGCGTTTCGTCGATACGAAAGATGAGAATCTTCAGGAGAATTCTTGATTTGAGCATCAAGTTTTTTCAGCATATTATTCATGAACAACTTAGCTTTACGTTGTCCAACACCATAAAACGAC
The DNA here is from genome assembly GCA_002342415.1 of Prevotella sp. UBA2456. Classification (GTDB taxonomy): domain Bacteria; phylum Bacteroidota; class Bacteroidia; order Bacteroidales; family Bacteroidaceae; genus Prevotella. The sequence goes on from DDPY01000009.1 coordinate 74,419, forward strand.
TTCGTCTTAAAGTTGTCGTAGGACTTAATTAAATCTTTTCTTTTTGACATAATTTTATTAAAAAGTTTTTTTGACAGTGCAAAGATAATAATAGTTGTTTTACATTGCAAATATTTGACAATCAGATGTTTACATTTGGTAAATTATTTATTTACCATTTTTGTAATCCCAAGTAAACAGGGACTTTCGCAAGATTTGATTTGGTAAATATTTGGTAAAAAGAAACCAAATACATGAATATGCATTTGGATTTAAATATAGAAA
>DDPY01000007.1:0-54865 GCA_002342415.1 Prevotella sp. UBA2456
TGTGAGCCTGTAAGTCCTGATACTAAGAAGGAGCATTTTGAGTTTGACCGCAGTATTGCTGATGGCAAAGAGCCTGAGCACTTCACCTTTGACGTCTCTGAGAATCTCGTTGATGCCATGTGCAGTTCCTTCAAGGCACTCGAAGACGAGTTTGAGTTTGTGCTCGAAGAAGTAATAGAGACTTCGCTCTTCGTATTCTTTGAACTGATGAGTGTCCCAGGTGGCTCTGGCTATTCTTCAGGCAGTTGCGGTAGAAGCAACAATGATCTGCCTCACAAGAAGAAGGACGACGACGATGAATTGCTGCGTGCCATGCGTATCGCCAAGGCCGTAGCCCGCAGTTGTCCGCGCAAGGTCATCCGTCATGGTTATGGAAGATAATAATATAATTATGTAAAAGTGCAAATATATAATGTAATGAAAAAATATAAAGATGCAGAAAGCCTGTTCGACAATGTAGAGGGGCAGGAAGAAAAGGAGAATATGACTGTAGCTGGTACGTCTCAAAATGAGAACGTACCAGCTACTATCGGGGGAGAATCAACGTTTAGTGCTGACTATCTGGAGAAAATCCTACAAATACAGCGGAATTTTGACAGACAGCAAGAGCAGAACGCTAAGATTTTAGAGACTATGGAAAGGCTTGTGAAACGTCTGGAAGGCTGCAAGGATATAAAAGTAAGTCTTTCTGAAGATGACAAGAATCTGTTGTCTGCCCTTCCTATAACAATCAACAAACATGTTGCCACGACAGTAGGAGAGGCAGGACAGAAAGTAAAAGAGGACATAGACAAGCAAACCGTATCTTCGATGAAATCACTCACTGGAACATGTGACAAGAAGACAGAGGAATTAAAGAAGGTGCTTAACAACAAGGGTATCTATCTTTCTTGGTGGAACTTCTGGGCAATGATTATAATGGCAATAACCAGTGTAGGTTATGCCATATATGCTGCATTCAATAGATGCCTATGGGATGTGTTATGGGAGAGACTGTGGTTTCCATTATTAGTGTTATTATTCTTTGTTTGTTCAATAGGCTTAATGGTCTGGCTCAATCTCAGAGAATATAGAATCCCCAAATACTAAAGCCTCTATCTGCAAACTCTGAGATTGCAAACTGCAAAATCAGGAGTCAAGGAACGCCAAAACAATAATTATCACGCCAAAAACACGCCAATTTGGGATAAAAGAAATCCGCTAAGCACTGATTTTCAGTGACTTAGCGGACTAACTAGTTGGGGTACCCGGACTCGAACCAGGAAAGGCAGGACCAGAATCTGCAGTGTTACCATTACACCATACCCCAAACATGTTCGCTCTCGTCAGAAAGCTGCAAATCTCATTTTGCGGGTGCAAAGGTAGTGTTTTTTTTCGAAACAACAAAAAAAATCGAAGGTTTTTTATAAAAAATCGCAAAAAAAGTGCATTTACCTCTATTTTATCAAGATAATAATGTATCTTTGCACATCAGAAATAACATTTTTATTGATGGAACAAGCAACAAAATTAGTAGAATCAATTACAAGAGGTATTCAGGAAAAGAAAGGCCAGCAAATCGTCGTGGCCGACCTGAATAACATCGAGGGAGCCATTTGCCGCTATTTCGTCATCTGTCAGGGCAATTCGCCCGCCCAGGTGGAGGCTATCACCGAGTCGATAGGCGACTATGCCCGTAAGGAGCTGGGTGAGAAACCTACTACCGTAGCCGGATTGGAGAATGCCCAGTGGGTGGCTATGGACTATGGTGATGTGCTCGTGCATGTTTTCCTGCCCGATGTGCGCAGTTTCTATGATCTGGAGCATCTCTGGGAAGATGCCGATTTGACTGTGCTGGAAGATGAAGTATAGAAGAATCATAGTGTGTTTTAAAGTATAACGATTTGAGTTTAGTGTTTAAATTTTATAATGGACAACAATCAACAACAGAATAGCAAACCTCAGATGAACATGCCGCGGTTCAATATGAACTGGATTTACGGCCTGGTGATAATCTCGCTGATTGCCCTTTACTTCACGTCGGGGCAAGAGAAGTCGAGCGTGCGGACCGAGACGTCCTACTCGGACTTTAAGGTGATGGTGATGAACGGTTATGCGGAGAAGATCGTGGTGAACAAATACACGAATACCTTGGAGATGTATGTGAAGCCCGACCATATCCGTGATGTCTTCCATCAGGGCGTGCAGCAGACGGGCAAGAGTCCCAGCGTGACGGTGGCCATCGGCTCTGTCGACCAGGTGGAGCAGTTTATCAACGAGGCCCGTGAACAGGATAAATTCAGCGGTAAGTTCTCGTACGACAATTCGAAGGAAAACGACTTTTTTAGTTCGCTGCTAATGAATGTGCTCTTCTTTGCCGGCATCATCTTCGTATGGATGTTCCTGATGCGGCGTATGGGCGGTGCAGCCCCGGGCTTAGGTGCCGGCGGAATCTTCAGCGTGGGTAAGTCGAAGGCTCAGATGTACGAGAAGGGTGGTGACCTGGGCATCACCTTCAAGGATGTGGCCGGACAGGCAGGAGCGAAGCAGGAGATGCAGGAGATTGTGGACTTCTTGAAGAATCCGCAGAAATATACCGACCTGGGCGGTAAGATTCCCAAGGGTGCCCTCTTGGTAGGTCCTCCGGGAACGGGTAAGACGCTGCTTGCGAAGGCTGTGGCCGGTGAGGCTGGTGTGCCCTTCTTCTCGATGTCGGGTTCCGACTTTGTAGAAATGTTCGTGGGTGTGGGTGCCTCGCGCGTACGCGACCTTTTTGAAAAAGCCAAGCAAAAAGCTCCATGCATTATCTTTATCGATGAGATTGATGCCGTGGGCCGTGCCCGTTCGAAGAATCCCGCCATGGGTGGCAATGACGAGCGTGAGAATACGCTGAACGCCCTGCTGACGGAGATGGACGGCTTTGGCACCAATAGCGGCATCATCACGCTGGCTGCTACCAACCGTGCCGACATGCTGGACTCTGCGCTCTTGCGTGCCGGGCGTTTTGACCGCCAGATACATGTCGACCTGCCCGACCTGAATGAGCGAAGGGAAGTGTTTTTGGTTCACCTGAAGCCGTTGAAGCTTGATCCGACAGTGGATGTGGACTTTTTGGCCCGCCAGACGCCAGGCTTCTCGGGTGCCGATATTGCCAATGTATGTAACGAGGCTGCACTGATAGCTGCCCGCTTCAATCGCGAGCGAGTGGGCAAGCAGGACTTTCTGGATGCTGTAGACCGCATTATCGGTGGTCTGGAGAAGAAGACGAAGGTGATGACGGAGCAAGAGAAACGGTCGATAGCCATCCACGAGGCCGGACATGCCACTATCTCATGGTTTACGGAGTTCGCCAATCCGCTGGTGAAAGTAAGCATTGTGCCTCGCGGACGCGCATTAGGTGCAGCCTGGTATTTGCCCGAGGAGCGCGTGCTGCAGACAAAGGAGGCCATGCTTGACGAGATGTGCTCGCTGTTGGGTGGCCGAGCTGCCGAAGAACTGTTTATCGGGCATATCTCGACAGGAGCCATGAACGACTTGGAGCGTACCACGAAGCAGGCATACGGCATGGTGGCATACGCGGGCATGAGTGACAAGCTGCCCAACCTGTGCTATTATAACCAGCAAGAATATTCGTTCCAGAAACCATACTCGGAGACTACGGCGAAGCTGATGGACGAGGAGGTGCTGAAGATGGTAAACGAGCAGTATGATCGTGCGAAGAAGATTCTCTCGGAGCATCAGGAAGGTCACGCTCAGCTGGCCCAGCTGCTCGTGGAACGCGAGGTGATTTTCGCTGATGACGTGGAACGAATCTTCGGCAAGCGCCCCTGGCAGAGTCGTGCCGAGGAACTATTGGAAGCCCAGCAGCGTGCCGAGGCCGAGGCAATGGCCGAGCGTCGTGCCAAAGAGCTTGGACTCACGTCAGAACCCTCGGGGGAGACAGATTCGCCTGCGGGTGCAGAGTCTGAGAAATCTACAGGAACCACTAAATAAACTGCATTATGAAGAACTTTATCATTCGTACCATTACAGGTGTCATCTTCGTTGCTGCCGTGGTGGCATCATTCTTGCGACCGGAGGCTATGGTGCTGCTGTTTAGCATCGTAACCGGACTGACTATCTGGGAGTTTACGGGATTAGTGAACGAACGCCCGGGAGTGACTGTCAACCGCTTTATCTGTACGGTGGCGGGAGTTTACTTCTTCTTTGCCATGACCTACTTCTGTAGCGATATCTACAGCGGAACGGCCAAGTCGGTGGTTTTTATACCTTATTTGGTGACAGTGATTTATCTGCTTGTGGCCGAGCTTTATGCCAAACAGGCCGACCCTATTAACAACTGGGCCTACACGATGCTGTCGCAGATGTATATCGCTCTGCCTTTCTCGCTGCTTAATGTGCTGGCTTTCACGTCAACCCCTAACGGAGAAGTGGCCTTCAATATGCTATTGCCTCTGTCGGTATTTGTATTCCTGTGGGTGAACGATTCGGGTGCCTACTGCTTCGGTTCGCTGTTAGGACGTCATAAGCTGTTCCCGCGCATCTCGCCTGGAAAATCGTGGGAAGGCAGCATTGGTGGCGCGTTGGTGGTGCTGGCTGTCGCCTATGCCATCAGTTACTATGTAGACAATGGGCTGCTCACGATGCCCCAATGGTTAGGACTGGGACTCGTGGTGGTGGTCTTCGGTACTTGGGGCGACTTGGTGGAGAGCCTCTTCAAGCGTACCTTGGGCATCAAGGACAGCGGTAATATACTGCCTGGTCACGGAGGAATGCTCGACCGCTTTGACTCGTCGCTGTTGGCTATTCCTGCAGCGGTGGTCTACCTCTATACGCTATCACTATTCTAAAATAACCAATGATATGAAAAAGCTGTTAACAATTATCCTATGCTGTGCCTGCGGCCTGATGACGAAGGCACAGGACCCAGTGAAGAAATGGGGACAACTGCAAGTGAAAGGTGCCCAGTTGTGCAGTCAGCAGGGACAGCCTGTCATCCTGCGCGGTGTGAGTCTTGGCTGGCATAACTTGTGGCCGCGATTTTATAATAAGAAGGTGGTGCAGACGCTGAAGCAGGACTGGAGCGCCTCGGTGGTACGCGCAGCTATGGGTATCATGATAGAAGACAACTACTTGGAGAATCCTCGTTTTGCCCTGCAGTGTATGACTCCCGTCATCGAGTCGGCTATCAAGCAGAATGTGTATGTCATCATCGACTGGCATTCGCACATCCAGAAAACAGAAGAGGCCAAGCAGTTCTTTGGTCAGATGGCAAAAAAATACGGCAAATATCCCCACGTCATCTACGAGATATATAATGAGCCGGTGGAAGACAGTTGGGCAAGCTTGAAGGAATATGCCGCTGAGGTGATAAAGGAAATTCGTAAGTACGATCCTGACAATATCGTGCTTGTCGGCTGTCCGCACTGGGATCAGGACATTCATCTGGTAGCAGAAAGCCCGCTTGAGGGATTCAGCAATATTATGTACACCGTTCACTTCTATGCTGCCACTCATGGCGACTATCTACGCCAGCGTACCGAAGACGCGGTGAAGCGCGGCGTCCCTGTATTCATCTCGGAGAGCGGAGCGACCGAGGCTTCAGGTGATGGCAAGATAGACCCCAATAGCGAAGAGCAATGGATTGCGATGTGTGAGCGCTTGGGCATCAGCTGGATATGCTGGAGCATTAGCGACAAGAATGAGAGCTGCTCGATGCTGCTGCCTCGTGCGACGGCAACCGGCCCCTGGGCTGACGATGTGGTGAAGGAATATGGCAAACTGGTGAAAGCGTTGCTGAAGAAGTATAATTGAGAGTTGAAAGTTGAGAGTTATGACTAAGGAGCAAGAGAAACTGGTAACGGACAATATGGGCTATGTGGTGACGCTGGCCCGCCAGTATAAGAGTGACATCTTAAGTACCGAAGACTTGGTGAGCGAGGGTAGCATCGGACTGATGAGGGCTGCAGAGAAATACGACTCTAAGCGTGGGAAACCCTTTGTCACCTTTGCAGCACCCTATATACGTCGCAGCATAGAGACAGCCATCAACCGTCTGGAGACGGCAACGGACGTTCGCTCTACGGATGAGTCGCTGCCTGTGGGCAGTAAAAACAACTATACGTTACTGAACGTATTGGAGGACAAGGATGCCGTGAAGGCTGACCTGGTGGCAGAAGAGAATACACTGACGGATGACCTGCTGCGTGTGATGAACATACTCAATGAGCGTGAGCAGCGTGTGCTCAACCTCTACTATGGTAATGGCTATGAGCGCCAGACTATGGCAGAGATTGGAGAAGTGATGGAGTTGAAACGCGAGCGTGTGCGACAAATTCGTGACCAGGCGCTTCGTAAATTGCGTAAAGCCGCCAGAGCGTCTATCAATGGAGAACAAAAACATTAAAGAATCAAGGGTATGAGATTTCGGATTATTTTGTTTTTGCTGATAGGGAATTTTGTTTTTCTACCTATAGATGCTAAGCTCATCAAGGTGCTGGCTATCGGCAACAGTTTCTCGGAAGACGCAGTAGAGCAGAATCTGTATGAACTGGCCAAGGCACAAGGCGACTCGTTAGTGATAGGCAATGCATACATTCCTGCCTGTACGATAGATATGCACATGTTCTATCTGGACACTTCGACTAAGCGTTATGCTTACCGCAAGGTGGTGGGAGGTGTGAAGAAAGAAGAAAAGGGTGTCGACCTGCAACGCATCATTCTTGATGAGCCCTGGGATATTATCACCTTGCAGCAAGGCAGTCTTTGTTCGGGCTTGCCTGAGACGTTTAAGAAACTGCCAGCCTTGAAACGTGCGGTTAAACTCCTGGCTACCAACCAGAAGGTAGATATTTGGTGGCACATGACGTGGGCTTATGCCAAGAGTTTCAAAAGTGGCAACTTCGAAGTCTATGGCAGTGACCAACAGTACATGTATAAGAGTATTGTGAATTGTGTACGTACCGAAGTCCCCAAGGCCAATATCACCACCATCATTCCGTCAGGGACAGCCATCCGGCTGATGCGTTATCGTAAGGGAGATATACTGAACCGTGATGGGCAGCATCTGTCACTCACGCTGGGCCGTTATACGGTGGCCTGTACCTGGTGCGAAATGCTTACAGGCAAGAGCGTGGATGGCAACAGCTATCATCCGCATAGCATCAAGGAAGAAGATGCACGCTTATGTCGAATGGTTGCCCATGAAGCTGTCTTTATGCATAAGTTGCGACAATATGATGTGGTATTCTGACTCTGGAGAGTTCGGTATTTACAATTAGAAGGTCCACTTGGCTGCAATGGTGGGAATGACATAGAACTTCTTGTTCGTTCCGTCATTGTTGAAGACAAAGTTGTTGCTAATCTCCACTTCAGTACCTACGCTGACATTGATGCCCTCCATGCCGCGAAGTGCGTTAAGGTTGACCCAGAACTGCGGCTCGGACAGCATGATGAGCCTGCCTTTTACATCTTTGTCGTACCATACATCAAAGAAACCGGAGAAAGTGCACAATCCTTTGGCAAAGGTGTCGCCCCATACGGCAGTGAGCTGGAAGCCATTGAAAGCGCCGCGACCATAGCCCTTGAAGTAATACTTGTACATAGCCTGCAGAGAAAAGGTCTTGGTGAAGTCGCTGGAAGCCCAGTTCCATGCACCACCGCCAAGGAAGGCATGCTGGAAACGATTGCCAATGCCCGTACGCTCGATAGTGGTGGCACCTCCGTCATACTCGAGATGCAGTGCCCAGCGTTTGTTACGGGTAAGGTTGAATTCACGCGATATTTCCCAATATGCTCCAGCTGCGCCGTCGCTGAAATAGTCGATATCCGTGAATAAGAAAGTGGAACCCCACTTGTCGGGTTTGAACATCTCAATGGTGGTGGTCACGTTAGGTCGCCCTGAGAGGTCACCATAGAATGAGTGTCCCAAGTCATAATGCAACTGAATGTTTTGTGCATTGGCAGCCATAGTAAAAGCTACGCAAACCAGCGAAAAGAAAATTTTTTTCATGTTTTATTGAATGTTTAATTAACGGTCTTCTGTCTTACAGCAATGGAGCTACGTACTTCAGAACAAAGAGTACCCCCAGTATATACATTATCGGTGACAGCTGCTTGGCCTCACCAATGCAGATTTTCACGATGATATAGGATAGCATACCCAGCACAATGCCCTCAGAGATACTGGCGGTGAAAGGCATCATCATCATGGTTACAAAACAAGGCATACCGGTACGGAAGTGTACGAAATCGATATGCAGAATAGGGCGCATCATCATGACACCTACCAGGAACAGCGCGCTGGTAGTGGCGGCAGAAGGAATTATCAGGAACAACGGCGAGAAGAACAACGCCACAAAGAACAGCATGGCCACTGTAAACGATGTAAGTCCCGTACGGCCGCCCTCAACAATACCTGTCGTGCTCTCTACATAGGTGGTTACCGTTGACGTACCAACCAATGCACCGACCGTCGTACCTATGGCATCGGACATCAGTGCCTTGTTCAGGTTGGGCACCTTGCCATTCTTGTCAATCATGCCTGCACCCGTCGAGGCGCCAATCAGTGTACCAATGGTGTCGAACAAATCCATGAACAAAAGGGTCATTACCACGATGAGGTAGTCCAGATCGAGTGTCAGGAAACGAGAGAAGTCAAGATGGAAGGCTACCGGGGCCAGCGAAGAGGGCCAGCTGACGAGCGTAAATCCCTCAGGCATGTGGGTTACGCCGAAGGGTATGCCGACTATTGTCATGACTAAAATCGTGTAGAACAATGCTCCACGCACTTTCATGGCTATTAGCACAGTGCCTAACAAGATGCCGCCTATGGCGACCAATGATGTGGCATTCCAAGGCGCCAACCCCGTCATAGTAGCTTCATTGGCAATGATAATACCACCATTCTTCAGACCGATAAACGCTATGAACAGACCGATTCCGACGGAAATGGAGTAGCGCAGGTCCAGTGGAATGCTGTTAACGATGACCTCGCGTACCTTGAAAATGGTAAGAACAATGAATACTACGCCTTCGAACAGCACAGCAGCCAGGGCCTGCTCCCAGGTATAACCCATCGAGATGACCAAGGTGTAGGCAAAGAACGCGTTGAGGCCCATGCCTGAGGCCAGCGCAAATGGCATCTTTGCATAGAATGCCATAGTCAGTGTAGCCACTGTTGCCGCGATGACTGTTGCTGAAAAAACTGCACCCTTGTCCATTCCTGCATCACTGAGGATAAGGGGGTTGACGGCTAAGATGTAAGACATGGTAAGAAACGTAGTGAGACCAGCCAGTATTTCCGTCTTTACTCTGTGCTTGCTGGCATCAAATCCTAATAAGGATAAAAAGTTGTGTGTCATTGATTTAAATTATTGAATAGTGTTATAGATGATTTCTGCTGCTTTGTCGGGTGCATCACTATTGCCCAGACGGCGGTGTACCTCCTCATAGTCGGAGAGCATTTGCTGGCGAAGAGAACCGCCAGGAAGAATGCTTTCAAGTTTATGTCGTATATTCTCTGCGCTGAAGGTTTCTGCTACCAGTTCAGGCACCACTTCCTTGTCTGCAATCAAGTTAACCAACGACACCCATCTGACTTTGATGAGATGGCGCTTCAGGAAACCTATTAACTTAGGCAATGGTGTCTCGTAGCACACCACTTGGGGAACGCGGAACATGCAGGTCTCGAGGGTGGCCGTCCCGCTGGTGACCAAAGCCGCTGTTGCTTGTGCCAATAGCGGGTAGGTCTGGTCGACAACCAGTTGTACTGGGCTCCCTTTGATGAATTGATTATAGTATGCCGTGTCAATGCCAGGGGCACCAGCCAATATGAGATCATAGTGATTGGCCAGTGTTCGAGTGGCTTCTATCATGGCAGGCAGGTTGTCCTTGATTTCCTGCTTGCGCGAGCCTGCCAGCAGGGCAATGATGGGCTTGTGGGGGGATGACTGGCGAATGGTGAGAGGATGGGCATCGGCCTCCTTGTGGTTTGTTGCTAACCATTCGCGAACCTCTTGTGCAGTGGGATTCCCTACGTAATGGATAGGGTACTGATGCTTCTTCTCGAAAAAGTCGACTTCGAACGGGAGAATGGAGAATAGTTTGTCAACATCGCGTTTGATGTTCTTAATGCGATATTCTTTCCATGCCCAAATTTTAGGGGCTATATAATAGTATATCTTGGGTGAATGCTGAGCGTTGAGTAATGAGTGTTTCCTTAAGAATTTGGCTATCTTGAGATTGAAGCCGGGATAGTCTACAAGGATGACAACATCAGGCTGCCATTGCAGGATGTCCTGCTGGCACATCTTCATGTTGCGGAGAATGGTGGGGAGGTGAAGCAAGACAGGGACGAATCCCATGTAGGCTAGTTCCTTGTAGTGCTTGACTCGCGTTCCGCCTACTGCCGTCATCATGTCGCCACCGAAGAATCGGAATGTGGCCTTGGCATCTCTGTCTTTCAGCGCTCGCATCAGGTGTGACGCGTGCAAGTCGCCAGAGGCTTCTCCTACAATCAGATAGTACTTCATTCGATGGGGCTTAAAGTGACCAGTTCTTAATCTTCTCTATTGCGCTGTAGGCCGTCAGGTCAATGGTGGTCGGAGTGATGGCAATATACCCGTGGTCCAGCGCCCAGCGGTCAGTGTCCTCGGCCTCCGGTTCATCGTTGGTAAAGTGGCCAACCATCCACCAGTAATCGTAGCCGCGTGGATGATGATATTTTGTTACTTCATTATACCAGCTGCCATGTGCCATCCGACAAACTTTAACTCCTTGATATTGACCACGTGGGAAATTAACATTCAGACAAATACCCATAGGTAGTCCTTCTGCTAATACCCTTTGCGTAATTTCGCGGATATAAGGCTCTAATGGCGACAGATCGGCATCCTCATCATGGTCGCAGAGGGAGAAGGCAATACTTGGAATATACTTCATACATCCCTCCATCGTGACTCCCATCGTTCCCGAGTAGTGGGCATTGACCGAAGCATTGTCTCCGTGATTGATGCCTCCAATCACCAAATCAGGCTTACGGGGGCACAACTCGCTCAGTGCCAGCTTCACGCAGTCTACTGGGGTGCCGTTGCATGACCATATTTCCAATCCAACCTCTTTCTTTTCGAGGTTCAGTGTGAGGGGTATAGTGGCAGAGAAAGCCCTTGACATTCCACTTCTTGGCCCTTGTGGGGCACAGACGATGATGTCGCCGTAGTTGCGGACCACTCTTGCTAACTCGTTGATACCCTTGGCTTTGTAGCCGTCGTCGTTCGATATAAGTATCAGAGGTCTCATTGCTGTTTTGTGAATATTGTGCAAAAGTAGCAAAAAAAATCGAGTCAGCCAAAACAATGTTATAGTTTTCGTGGGAAATAAAAATAAATCCTAATTTTTTTTGTATTGTCCCCACTTATTCGTACCTTTGTACCCTATAATTAGTTTTGTACAAAAGATTATGGGAAAGATTATCGCTTTAGCAAATCAGAAGGGCGGTGTTGGGAAAACAACGACCACCATCAATCTGGCTGCATCGCTGGCAACACTGGAAAAAACTGTGCTCGTGGTGGATGCAGACCCACAGGCCAATGCCTCCAGTGGCTTGGGTGTGGATATTCAGGCTGTAGACTGCTCGCTCTATGAATGCATCATAAATAAGGCGGATGTTCGTGACGCGATATATACTACAGATATCGACGGTCTTGACATCATCCCCAGCCACATCGACTTGGTTGGTGCAGAGATAGAAATGCTGAACCTGAACAACCGTGAAAAAATTATTGGAGAAATACTGAAACCCATTCGTGATGACTATGATTTCATACTGATAGACTGTTCGCCTTCGCTTGGGTTGATTACCGTCAATGCATTGACAGCGGCAGACTCCGTGATTATTCCTGTACAGTGTGAGTATTTTGCCCTTGAGGGAATCTCCAAGTTGTTGAACACCATTAAAATTATTAAGCAAAAGCTGAATACAAGACTGGAGATAGAAGGCTTCTTGCTGACAATGTATGACTCTCGCCTGCGCTTGGCAAACCAGATATATGACGAGATAAAGCGTCATTTCCAGGAACTGGTGTTCAAGACACTGATTCAGCGCAACGTGAAGTTGTCCGAGAGTCCGTCGCATGGTTTACCCGTTATCCTTTATGATGCTGACTCGACAGGAGCCAAGAACCATCTGGCATTGGCCAAGGAGATAATCAGCAAGAATAGTTGAATAACGTATTAAGAAAAGCAGAAAAGTGGCAGTTAAAAAGAAATATGACAGGAATGTGCTGGGCCGCGGACTGGACCAGATAGGCACAGGTCGCGGATTAGACGCATTGATTGATACTCATGGCGAGGTGAAGACAGAAGGCTCGTCGAACCTGAATGAGATAGAGATTTCGCAGATTGCTCCAAACCCTAACCAACCGCGTAGGGAGTTCGACCCTGAGTCACTGCGCGAGTTGGCAAACAGCATTCGTGAATTAGGCATCATTCAGCCCATTACATTGCGGAAAGTGGATGACAGCCAGTACCAGATTATCGCTGGTGAACGTCGTTGGCGTGCCTCCCAACTGGCAGGGCTTACCAAGATTCCTGCTTATATTGTGGATGTGGAAGACCAGGGCGTAATGGAAATGGCTCTGGTAGAGAACATCCAGCGCGAAGACCTGAATGCCATCGAGATAGCGCTGGCTTACCAGCATCTGGCAGAGACGACGGGAATGACGCAGGCCATGATTTCAGACAGGGTAGGTAAGAGCCGTGCTGCCGTTACCAACTACTTGAGACTGTTGAAGTTGCCTGCTCAGGTGCAGATAGCCCTGAAAAACCATGAGATAGAGATGGGACATGCCCGTGCATTGTTAAGCATCGACAGTCCGTCGCAACAGATTAAGCTGTTTAAGATCGTACAGCAGCAGCAGCTTTCTGTTCGCAAGGTTGAAGAAATGGTACAGGCATTAAAACAAGGCGACGATGTAAAAGTAGCTAAAAGCAAGATCACATCGAAGGCTCAGCTGCCCGATGAATTTAATATCCTCAAGGATCGTCTTAGCCAGTTTTTCCAGACGAAGGTACAGATGACCTGTTCACCGAAGGGCAAGGGAAAGATTAGTATTCAGTTTGAGAACGAAGAGGAACTGGAGCGTATTATGAATGCCCTTGACAACGTAAAGAAATAGGAATGACACTGATAGAATGCAATACAGCGACGAGGTTGATAAGATGGCTTTTGCCCTTTTGTCTGTTGGTCTTTTCCCCTTTGCATGTGTTGGCCCAGCATGAGGACTTAGTCGTGATGGACTCGATAGCCAAAGGTGATGCAAGAGTGCTGTTAGGCGACTCATTGGCTGTGGTGGAAGATACGACATCGGTAGTGGTAAAAGACGTGCGCAAAAAGAAAGTGAAGCGCGACTGGAGCACATGGAAGCCTGATCCTCAGCGTGCACTATGGTTAGCGCTGGTTCTGCCTGGAGCAGGACAAATCTATAACCGCAAGTTTTGGAAACTCCCTATTATATATGGAGGCTTCTTGGGTTGTATCTATGCTTTGACTTGGAATAACATGATGTATAAAGACTATTCTCAGGCTTATATGGACATTGTGGATGACGACCCTGGTACGGCTTCGTACAATAAGTTCCTGCATCTGGGTAAGGAAATCAAAACAGAGGATGAGGTGAAGCGCTACACGGAGATATTCAAGAGCCGTAAGGACAAATATCGCCGCTGGCGCGATTTAAGTTTCTTTGTGATGTTAGGCGTGTATGCCATTTCCGTTATCGATGCCTATGTGGATGCCGAGCTTTCCGTGTTTGACATCTCCAAGGATCTTAGCTTGAAAGTAGAGCCAACGGTAATCCCCAATCGTGGAGGGGGAAGTGTGCTCGACCAGCAATCGCTGGGGCTGAGCTGCAAACTCAATTTTTAATTGACACATGATGATTGACAAAATGAAAAGAATAGGATTGTTTCTTCTCTTGGGAATCTTGCCTTTAACCGCCTGGAGTCAGGTGGTCACGTCTGAGGATACCGATGATGAAGACGAAATTATAGTGACTGATCAGCAGGGAAATGAAGAAGTAATAGAGTTTCCTGAGGCCATGACCTACGACTTGGATTCGCTGCTGAACCTATATATGGCTAAAACCTATCTGGAGGAGCCTTCCAACTGTAACATGCAAGATGTCAATCCAGAATATACCCGTGAGGAGTATATTGACAGGCTGAGTCGTATGCCATGTATCATGGAGATGGCTTATAATGATGTGGTACAGAAGTTCATTGACCGTTATAGTGGTCGCCTGCGCCATTCCATCAGCTATATGTTGGGAGCAGCCAATTTTTATATTCCCATCTTCGAAGAGGCATTGGAACTCTATCAGTTGCCGTTGGAGTTAAAGTATCTTCCCGTCATTGAGTCTGCACTGAATCCGAAGGCTGTCAGTCGCGTGGGGGCAACAGGCCTGTGGCAGTTCATGCTTGGCACGGGCAAACAGTATGGCCTGCAGGTCAACTCCCTGGTGGACGAGCGTCGCGACCCATTGAAGTCTTCGCGGGCTGCCGCGCAATATTTGAGCGACCTTTATAAGATATTCGGCGACTGGAATCTGGTGATAGCAGCCTATAACTGTGGCCCTGAAAACATCAATAAAGCCATTCATCGTGCTGGCGGTGTGAAAGACTACTGGAAGATTTATCCTTATCTGCCGAAGGAGACAAGAGGTTATGTGCCAGCCTTTATTGCTGCCAATTATATCATGACTTACTATTCGCTCCATAATATATGTAAGATGAATACGCGCCTGCCGTCAAAATCGGATACGGTAATGGTCAGCAAGAACCTGCATCTGGAGCAAGTGGCCGAGGTCGTGGGAATCAACATCGACTTGCTGCGCTCGCTCAATCCCATGTATCGCCGAGATATTGTGCCTGGTGCTACATCACCCTCGGCATTGCGACTGCCTCTGACGGAGGTGACGCGATTCATTGATTTGGAAGACTCGGTATACAATTATAAGGCCGATGAGTTGCTGAAGAGACGTATTGAGGTAGAAGTGGACGATGATGTTCCCACCTATTATCATAAGAGCAAACGCTATCTGAGAGGTAAGAAAGCCCGTTATAGCAAGCGCCGCCACAGTGTGGGCCGCAAGCGCTACGGTGTGAGCCGAAAACGCTCTTCGGCAAGAAAGAGACGCAGTTCAACGAGAAGAAGGAGGAGATAACGACTATGGATGAAGATAAGATTATGCGTGAAGACGCTGACGAGAAATTGGTTAATGACGCGTTCCAACGGTTGTTGGACAGCTATCTTTCTTCGCGCCACCGAAAGAAGGTGGATATCATCACCAAGGCATTCAACTTTGCCCGTCAGGCCCATAAGGGTGTTCGCCGACTATCGGGCGAGCCCTATATCATGCACCCTATAGCCGTTGCCCAGATTGCTTGTGAAGAGGTGGGACTGGGCTCTACGAGCATTTGTGCTGCCCTGTTGCACGATGTGGTGGAGGATACAGACTATACCACTGAAGACTTGGCCAATATCTTCGGACCGAAGATTGCTCAGATTGTGGATGGACTGACTAAAATCTCAGGTGGTATCTTTGGCGAGCAGGCTTCCGCTCAGGCCGAAAACTTCAAGAAGCTGCTGTTGACCATGAGTGAGGATATCCGTGTCATCCTTATCAAGATTTGCGACCGCCTGCACAACATGCGCACACTGGCCTCCCAGCCTGCCAATAAGCAGTATAAGATTGCTGGCGAGACGTTGTACATCTATGCCCCGCTGGCCAACAGATTAGGCTTGTATAAGATAAAGTCGGAACTGGAGAATCTCTCCTTCCAATATGAGCATCCTGAGCAGTATAACAGCATCAAGGAAAAGCTGAAGAATACCGAGGTGCAGCGCCACGAACTTTTCGACCAGTTTACTGCACCCATTGAAGAGGCTCTTCAGCAGATGGGTATTAAATATGAGATAAAGGAACGCGTGAAATCTCCTTATTCCATTTGGAACAAGATGCAGAACAAGCACGTGACCTTCGAAGAGATTTACGATATCCTGGCTGTACGCATCATTTTCACTCCTGCCAAGCGTGAGGAAGAAATCAACGAGTGCTTTAATATCTATGTGGCCATCTCTAAAATCTACAAGAGCCATCCTGACCGTCTGCGCGACTGGCTGTCGCATCCCAAGGCCAATGGCTATCAAGCCCTGCATGTGACACTGATGTCCAAGCAAGGGCGGTGGATAGAGGTACAGATACGTTCCGACCGTATGGACGAGATTGCCGAGCAGGGCTTTGCTGCTCATTGGAAGTATAAGGAGGGTGAAGAGAATGAGGAATATACAGAGGATGAGAACGAGCTGAACGACTGGCTGCGTACCATCAAGGAGATTCTGGACGACCCACAGCCTGATGCGATGGACTTTCTGGATGCCATCAAGCTCAATCTGTTTGCTTCAGAAATCTTTGTCTTTACACCCAAGGGCGAGATTAAGACCATGCCTGCCGGTTGTACGGCACTCGACTTTGCTTTCTCCATCCACACCTTCCTGGGCTCACATTGTATAGGTGCCAAGGTCAACCACAAGCTGGTTCCCCTGAGTCATAAGCTGGAGAGTGGTGATCAGGTGGAAATCCTGACCTCGAAATCCCAGCATGTACAGCCTGCTTGGATTAACTTTGTGTCGACAGCCAAAGCCAAGGCCAAGATACAGGCAGTATTGCGCCGTGATAGTCGCGACTTGCAAAAGGCAGGCGAAGACTTGCTGGATGATTTCCTTAAGAAAAACAATATAGAGAATACCGCTGAGGTTGTCGACCAGCTGGCACAGTTCCATGAGGTTGGCCGTCGTGAGGATTTCTTTCAAGCATTGGCCGAGAAAACCATCCTTTTGGGCGAGAAAGACCTGGACGAGCTGAATGGCAAGAGCACTGGCGGGAAGAAAGGCTGGCGCAAGCTGGTTCCATTTTTGGGACGAGGCAAGAAGAAGCATGCAACTGCAGACCATCAGGAATTGTTCATCGTGCCAGAGAAGTTCAATCGCAAGAAACCTATTTATATAAGTGAGGAGAGCATTGGTCAGTATAAGTTCAAGCACTGTTGTCATCCTATTCCAGGCGACGATATCTTAGGCTATATTGACAACAAGCATCAGATAGAGATTCACAAACGCGCCTGTCCCGTAGCCGACAAGCTGAAGACCAGTTTTGGCAACCGTATCCTGGATGCCAAGTGGAACATGCACAAGCAGCTGTTCTTCGATGCCACCATCCGTTTGCAGGGCATCGACCGTGTGGGCATCCTGATGGATGTGTCGCGCATCATCTCGTCGCAGATGAATGTCAATATCCATAAACTCACAATCAGCAGTGAGGAAGGCGTTTTCGACGGAAGCATCGAACTGAGGGTTCACGACCGCGATGATGTAAGAAACATCATGAAGGCGCTCAAGGAGATTGAAGGAATGCAAGAAGTAACACAAATCATGTAAAAATCCAACTCGATATGAAAAAACTACTGACATTGCTGATGGCTGTGGCGATGGTGCTGACGGCCCAGGCTAAAGACAAATTTGACAATCCTGATACGATCGTTGTTTCAAGAGATGGTACTGGGCAATTCCGTAATGTGGCCGAAGCCATAGAGGTGTGCCGTGCGTTTATGGAGTACCATAAGGTCATCTATGTGAAGAAAGGAACCTATAAGGAGAAATTGGTCATCCCACAGTGGCTGACAAATATTGAGATTTGTGGTGAGGACCGTGACCAGACTATCATCACCTGGGACGATCATGCCAATATCTTTTTGCCAGCCATCGGCAAGGGTATGGGCACCTTCCGCACCTATACGCTGAAGGTCGAGGGCAACCAGATTACGCTCAAGAATATCACTATAGAGAATAATGCAGCCCGTTTGGGACAGGCTGTGGCCTTGATGACCACTGGCGACCGTCAGCAGTTCATCAACTGTCGTTTCCTCGGACATCAGGATACCGTCTATACGGGTATGGCAGGCACACGTCTGTATTTCAAGGACTGCTATATTGAAGGAACTACTGATTTTATTTTCGGCCCCTCAACAGCGTGGTTCGAGAACTGTGACATCTTCTGCAAAGCCAACTCCTACATCACTGCAGCCTCGACACCGCAGGATGCGGCCTACGGATACATCTTCAACAACTGTCGTATCACGGCTGCCAGCAATGTGGATAAGGTCTATCTGGGTCGTCCTTGGCGCGACTATGGCTATACCCTGTTCATGAATTGCGAACTCCCTAAGCAGATACGTCCAGAGGGCTGGCATCAGTGGCGTCCAGAGGCCGTGAAGACTGCCCGATACATGGAGTATAACAACCGCGGCGAGGGTGCTGTTAAGGAAAAGCGTGTAAGCTGGAGCCGTCAGCTGTCGAAGAAGGAAGCCGAGCAGATTACGATAGAGCGCGTCTTCACCCGTCAGGACACTTGGCAGGTAAACAATTAAATAATTTGCTATATGATGAAGAAAATTTTCTCTGCTGTCATGCTTTTGGCAGCCTCTTTAAGCGTCTCTGCCCAGGACAGACCGTTGTGGATGCGTTTCCCAGCCATCTCTCCTGACGGACAGCAGATCGCTTTCTCTTACAAAGGTGATATTTTTGTCGTACCCGTCAGTGGGGGGCAGGCTCGTCAGTTGACTACCAATCCTGCCTATGATGCCTATCCTGTATGGAGTCCTGACGGACAGCAGATAGCCTTTGCCTCAGATCGGGAGGGAAGCATGGATGTCTATGTGATGAACCGCCAGGGAGGGGCTCCCACACGCTTGACTACCCATAGCGCCAATGAGATACCGACAGCCTTTCTTGACCATTCCCATGTGCTCTATAGCGCAGCACTGATGCCTACTGCTCAGGCCAGCATCTTGTCGGAAGGCACTTTCCCCCAGGTCTATTGCGTAAGCACTAAGGGAGGGCGCTCCGACCTGTTTTCGCTGATCACTATGGAGGATATCAGTATCAATTCCCAGGGCGACGTGC
The DNA here is from genome assembly GCA_002342415.1 of Prevotella sp. UBA2456. Classification (GTDB taxonomy): domain Bacteria; phylum Bacteroidota; class Bacteroidia; order Bacteroidales; family Bacteroidaceae; genus Prevotella. Next base: position 18,998 of record DDPY01000007.1, read on the forward strand.
TTTATCACGACTGTAAAGGCTATGAGGACTATTTCCGCAAGCATCATCAGAGTGCCATCACCCGTGATATATGGTTGAAACGTGGGGAGAAGTTTACTCGTCTGACCAGTTTCCGTGGTGAAGACCGCACTCCTGTATGGGCACCCGATGGTCAGTCGTTTTATTATCTGAGTGAGAAGGATGGTACCTTCAATGTCTGGAAGCGTAATATGGATGGCTCGAAGGAGGAGCAGATTACCCGTCATCGGCAGAATCCTGTCCGCTTCTTGACGATTGCCTGCGATGGCACTTTGTGCTATGGTTACGACGGTGAGATCTATATATATAAGAAAGGTGGTTCTCAGCGCGTGTCTGTCAGCATTGTTTCCGACCGCAGCGATAAGAACCTGGTGCGCAGGTTGCAGAGCACAGGTGCTCGCGGCATCTGTTTGTCACCCAAGAACAAGGAGATTGCCTTTATCATGCATGGTGATGTGTATGTCACTTCTATCGACTATAAGACCACGCGTCAGATTACAGATACGCCTGAGCAAGAGCGCAACCTCAGCTTCTCGCCCGATGGTAGGAGTCTCGTGTATGCCTCAGAGCGCAAGGGCGTATGGCAGATCTTCCGCACCACTATCCAAGACAAACAGGAGAAGCAGTTCGCCTATGCTACCACGCTGAAGGAAGAACAGCTGACCCATACCAACCATACCTCGCAGCAGCCCCAGTACAGTCCGGATGGCAAGTCGATAGCCTATTTCGAGAATCGTGGTGACCTGATGGTAATGGACCTGGCATCCAAGAAAGTAAAGAAAGTGCTGGATGGCAAGTACCAGTATTCCTACTCTGACGGCGACCTGTGGTTTGAGTGGAGTCCTGACAACCGCTGGCTACTGTGTAACTATATTGGTGTCGGAGGCTGGCACAGTCCTGACGTGGCATTGGTTAGTGCTTCAGGCAGTGGTGAGGTACACAATCTGACCAATAGCGGCTATAGCGACTCCAATGCCAAGTGGGTGTTAGGCGGCAAAGCCATGATATGGAGCAGCGACCGTGCAGGCTATCGTAGTCATGGCAGCTGGGGTGCCGAGGAGGACGTATATATCATGTTCTTCGACCTCGATGCCTATGAGCGCTTCCGTATGACGAAGGAAGAGAAGGAACTGGCGGAAGAAGCAGAAAAGGATGCGAAGAAAGCTGCCAAGGGTGACGAGTCCGATAAAAAAAGCACCAAAAAGAACAAAAAGGCCTCGAAGAAGTCTTCTGACGCTGGTTCTTCAAGTGCTACTCCCGCTCTGGTATTCGACTTGGAAAACGCCAAGGACCGTATCCTGCGCCTGACGGCCAATTCGAGTCATTTAGGTGACGCTATCCTCTCGCCTGGAGGCGACTCTCTTTACTATCAGGCTTCGTTTGAAGACGACTACGATTTGTGGCTCCACAATCTGAGGGAGAAGAAAACCGAACTGGTGATGAAAGCTGTTGGTCTCGGCGATATGCAGGCAGACAAGGGCTTCAAGCATTTGTATCTGTCTTCCGGCGGTATTAAAAAGCTGGATATAGCGAAGGGCAAGAAAGAGACCGTAGCTTTCGAGGCACCTTTCAACTGGAAGCCCTATCAGGAGCGTCAGTACCTGTTCGACCACATCTGGCGGCAGGTGAAAGACAAATTCTATGACCCCCAATTGCATGGTGTCGACTGGGAAGGCTATCGGACCGTCTATGAGAAGTTCCTGCCTCACATCAACAACAACTATGATTTCCGCGACATGTTGAGCGAGATGCTGGGCGAACTGAACGGCTCACATACCGGCGCACGCTATCGGGCTCCTGGAGCGACGCTTCGCACAGCCAGTCTGGGCTTGTTCTTCGATTCCGCCTATAAGGGCGACGGCCTGAAAGTGGAAGAGGTCATCAAGCGAGGCCCCTTTGCCCTGAAGAATACAGGCGTTACCAAGGGCTGTATCATAGAGCGAATCGATGGTCACCCCATCAAGGCCGGCGAAGACTACAACTGGATGCTCGACGGCAAGGCTGGCAAGCCCGTTCATGTCACAGTACGTCGTCCTCAGTCGGATGCCACCTTCGATGTAGTGGTAAAGCCCGTTACTCAGGCGGGCCTGAACACGCTGCTTTATAAGCGCTGGGTCGATCGTAACCGTCAGTTGGTCGACAGCCTCTCTGGCGGACAGGTGGCATATGTGCATATCAAGTCGATGAACAGCGAAGGCTTCCGTCAGGTATACAGTGAGCTGCTCAGTGACAAGAACCGCAATCGTAAGGCCTGCATCGTCGACGAGCGCTATAATGGTGGCGGATGGCTGCACGACGACCTCTGCACGCTGCTCAGTGGTCATCTGTATCACAAGTTTGTTCCTCGCGATCGCTATGTAGGCTACGACCCCTTGAACAAGTGGGTGGGCAAGTCGTGTGTGCTGATGAACGAGGACTGCTATTCCAACGGCAGCGGCTTCCCGTGGGTTTATCGCGAGCTGGGCATTGGCAAGCTGATTGGCAGTGCAGTGGCAGGTACAGCCACGTCCGTATGGTGGGAGACGCTGATGGACCCCACGCTGGTCTTTGGCATTCCTCAGGTAGGTAAGAAGGATGTGCAGGGACGCTATATGGAGAATCAGGAGTTGTGGCCCGACATTGAGGTGTACAACAGTCCAGAAGACTATATCAACGGCCGCGACCCGCAGCTGGAGGCGGCTGTCCGTGAGATGATGAAATAACAGTCTGGTAGAGACAGAAAAGAGAGATGGACTACGCAATGTAGTCCATCTGTTTTTTCAGTGCCTGCAGTTGCTCGCGTATGTCGATGAGCTTGGTCAGCACTTCCGACTTCCTATCGGCTCCATTGCGGTTGGCATTGATAATCTTCTTGGCTGCCGCCAGCTTGAAGCCGCGCACCTTCACCAGATTATGTATCAGCCGTATCTGTTCGATATCCTTCTCCTGATACTGGCGAATCTTGGCCGGTCCGCTGTTTTTCGGCCTCAGATAAGGGAATTCCTGCTCCCAATAGCGCAGCGTGCTCTCGTTGAGCTCGAACATCTCTGCTACCTCGCGAATGCTGTAGTAGCGCTTCAGATTTTTGTCTAAGTTCAGTGCCATAGTCGTTGAATTTGTGGCAAAGTTACGAAATAAGTGAGAGAAATGAAAGAAAAAGAAGAAATTTTTTTTCTTTCATTTCCGAGCGAAAAGTAAGTTCGACGAAGTCAAAGTTACGAAATAAGTGAGAGAAATGAAAGAAAAAGAAGAATTTTTTTCTTTCATTTCTCCTTATTTAATAGGCCAGCACGTACCAGAGGTCGCGGATGTGCTGTTCTGGGTCCCACTTCCCGTTGAATGTCCATTGGGCAGTGATGCCGTGGAACTCAGGACTGCCTGGAGCCGTCTTCAGATTGTCGTTGAGCCAGCCTGAGTGTCCGCCCTCACGGCGATTGCCATAATAGTAGGTGCGCTGCCCCCAGGGACAGGGGTCGAGCGTCTTGCCCTCCTTGGCCATCTCTTCTGCCGTGCGTCCCTTGTAGGCATGCTCGATGTTCTGGTCGAGGATGTTTGCCGAGAGCTTGCAGTTGACGACATAGAACTGCGAGTCGTGATGGTAGCGGCCCAGTGGGGTGGGGCGCTTGGCATCGAACGCAGAGTTGGTGACCACCAGTTTCTTGTCGGGGTCGCCTCGCCCGTCGTGCCAGAGGATGGCGCGTCCGTCTCCATAGAATCGGCAGCGGGTGGCATAGCACCAGCCTCGCGGACAGAGGAAGTCGACACCAGGACAGCGCAAGAACAGGTCGGCATGATAGTACATGCCTCCGTCGCGTGCCCATAGCGACACGTCGTCGTTGCCGTCGGCCCAGACATTGCTGTTGATGATGATGGTACGCGTGGCGCGCCCGTAGACTGCCATCTGGTGCTTCGTGTTGCCAGGCTCCACTGTGGTTCCGTAGTTGTTGTAGATGGTCAGTCCGCTGATGACGCAGTCGTCGGCACCTTCCTGCAGCACTACCACTCCATGATGCACGGGCTTGCCGTGATATTCCTTGATGGTGCGCGTCTCTTCCGTCTCGGCCAGCACGATGCAGGTGCTGTCGCGCTGTTCGCCCACCAGCACGATGTTCGGACGGTCGATGATGACTTTCTGCTCATAGAGTCCTTTGCGGATGAATATCTTGAAGGGCTTCTCTGGCTTCAGCGGAGCCTTCTCGATAGCGGTCTGAATGCTTTCGCCGGCATTCACTACGGCATCAAAGTCCTTCATGTCCTTCTCGGGCTGGCGGAACATGTCGATGAGTCCGTTCTCGTTGGCTCCTTTCGTATTCAGGCTGATGCTCAGCTTGTGCTGTGGGTCATATTGGTCTGCCCACTTGTCGTAGAGTGGGTAGAGCTCGGCGGGACGGCTGCCAAACCAGGCATAGCCGTTGCGGCGCTCATGTCCGATGTCTTCCAGTCGGCGGCGAGGCAGTCCGTCGCGGTCGCAGACATAGGGCTCGCAGTATCTTAGGTCGTAGTAGCGACCCCAGATGGGCTCTGCCTGGGGGTCTTCCACCAGCTTGGTGTCGCCGTCCATGCTGGCCCACGGCCCATGCCGCTGAATGCGCAGCCCCGTCAGCTTGTATTTGTCAAACCATGCCATAGCGGCATGTACGGCAGCCTTGACGCGCTGGTCGGGCTTGGGCAGCGACATCAGCAACTTGGTGATGCTGGCACTCTCCATCGAGCAGTAGGACGGCAGCTCGTAGGCACGGGCAGGGGCTGGAGCATAGGTCTCGCGGTCGTGCTGTTGGCACCATACGGTGAGCTTTCCCTCCTCGTTGCGCATCTGGGTGGCGAGAATGCACTCCACGCCCTTGTCGAAGGCTGTCATGCAACGCTCGCGCAACGGCTTGTCGGCCATCCCCTGATAGGGTGCTTTCTGCTGGGCCACTGCCCGCAACAGGTTCATCGTGTTCACCATCGCGTCGTCGTTGTAGGTGATGTGAACCTGATAGCCGCGCTTCTCAGGCCAGAACTGGGGCCAGCCGCCATTCTCATATTGTCCGCTCAACAGGTATTCCACCGCCTTGTCGAATCCCTCCTTGTAGCGCTCGTCCTTCGTGGCCTGATAGACCTTGGCCAGATAGAGCATCTGCATATTCGTGGCTCCGTTGTCGGTGGTCGAGTCGTCGCGGCGCTCCTTGTCGCGCAACACCTGTGCCCGCTCCTCGTCAGTCAGCGGGCGCGACATGTTGACGTTCTTGGGCCATCCGCCCGTCACGCGCTGATAGAGCAGCACCTGGTCGCCAATGCGGCGCCCTTCGTCACTCCTGTAGAATTCCTCCTTCTCGTGCGTAGGCAGGTTTCTGCCGCCGCGTCCTCGCTGCGCCTGAACCGCCACGACCATCAATGTCAGCAGGAGCAAAAGTGTCTGTAGTCTTTTCATTTTTGTATTTGTTTTAGTTTAGCGTGGCAAAGTTACGAAAAGTCGAGTGAATAGCCAAATTTTATTAGCCTTTTCGTTAGGAAAAAGAAAAAGGACGGTTGGGGAAGTTATGTTTCCAAGTTGAGTACATATGTTTCCAACTTAGAAACATGTGTCTCCAAGTTGGCTACATATGTTTCTAAGTTGGAAACATAAAATCCTCAGGCATGAAATAACAAATGCGCAGGTATAAATATTAAAATAAATTTGGTCTTGTCCTCACTTATTCGTACCTTTGCACGCAAATTTGTAAATCCGTAAATAGTAAATAACAATGATGACAGCCAACGAGATTCGCGACTCGTTCAAGAAGTATTTCGAGTCGAAGCAACACGCCATTGTGCCCTCAGCACCGATGGTGATCAAGGACGACCCCACGCTGATGTTCACCAACGCGGGCATGAACCAGTGGAAGGATATTATATTGGGCACGCGTGACCCAGAGCCTCGCCGCCGTGCCGACACCCAGAAGTGCCTGCGCGTCAGCGGCAAGCACAACGACCTGGAGGAGGTAGGCCACGACACCTATCACCACACCATGTTCGAGATGCTGGGCAACTGGTCGTTNNGGCGACTACTTCAAGGAGGGTGCCATCGACATGGCCTGGGAGTATCTGGTGGACGTGCTGAAGCTGAATCCTGAGGATCTCTACGTCACCGTCTTCGAGGGCTCGCCTGAGGAGAACATCCCCCGCGACGACGAGGCCGCCCGCTACTGGGCCAAGCACGTGCCTGAGGACCACATCATCAATGGCAACAAGCACGATAACTTCTGGGAGATGGGCGACACGGGTCCCTGCGGCCCCTGCTCAGAGATTCATGTAGACTCGCGCACACCTGAGCAGCGTGCCGCCTCGGGCAAGAGCGGCCGCGAGCTGGTGAACCAGGATGACCCGCAGGTCATCGAGATATGGAACCTCGTGTTCATGCAGTTCAACCGCAAGGCTGACGGCTCGCTGGAGAAACTCTCTATGAACGTCATCGACACGGGTATGGGCTTCGAGCGACTGGTGCGCATGCTGCAAGGCAAGCACTCCAACTACGACACCGATGTCTTCCAGCCCATCATCAAGGCCGAGCAGGACATCACGGGACTGAAATATACCACCTTTGAGGAGGAGACCGAAAACCCCATCGACAAGCAGCAGGACGACATCAATATCGCCATGCGTGTATGTGCCGACCACCTGAGGGCTGTCGCCTTCTCGATAGCCGACGGCCAGCTGCCCTCGAATGCCAAGGCAGGCTACGTCATCCGCCGCATCCTGCGCCGTGCTGTGCGCTATGCCTATACCTTCCTCGGGCAGAAGGACGGATTCCTTTACAAGCTCGTGCCCACGCTGGTACACGAGATGGGCGATGCCTTCCCTGAGCTGAAGGCCCAGCAGGTGCTGGTCACCAAAGTCATCAAGGAGGAGGAAGAGTCGTTCCTGCGCACGCTCGACAAGGGCATCTCCATGCTCAACGACGCTATGGACAAACTGAAGGCTGAGGGCAAGACAGAGCTCGACGGTGTGCAGGCCTTCCGCCTGTTCGACACCTATGGCTTCCCTCTCGACCTGACGGAGCTGATCTGCCGCGAGAACGGATTTACCGTCGACGAGAAGCAGTTTGATGTCGAGATGCAGAAGCAGAAGGAGCGCGCCCGCAATGCCGCCCAGGTAGAAAACAGCGACTGGACAGAGCTCCAGGCTGGCGAACAGAAGTTTGTAGGCTACGACTATACGGAATACTCGTGTCACATCCTGCGCTATCGCAAGGTGACGCAGAAGAAGAACGAGTTCTACGAGCTCGTGCTCGACGCCACTCCCTTCTATGGCGAGATGGGCGGACAGGTAGGTGACCAGGGTGTGCTCTGCAACGAGCAGGAGACCATCCAGATTGTCGACACTAAGCGCGAGAACAACCAGAGCGTACACATCGTGAAGCAGCTGCCCAAGGACCCCACAGCCGAGTTCATGGCCTGTGTGGATACGGACAAGCGCGAAGCCTCAGCCGCCAACCATACCGCTACCCACCTGCTCGACTATGCGCTGAAGCAGGTCTTGGGCGACCATGTGGAGCAGAAGGGCTCGTATGTCTCGCCCGATACGCTGCGCTTCGACTTCTCCCACTTCCAGAAGGTGACGGACGAGGAACTGCGCCAGGTGGAGCGCATGGTGAACGACATGATTCGCCAGGACATCGCGCTCGACGAGCATCGCGACGTGCCCTTCGACGAGGCCAAGAAACTCGGAGCCATCGCCCTCTTCGGCGAGAAGTATGGCGACAAGGTGCGCGTGGTGCGCTTCGGGCCTTCGTGCGAGTTCTGTGGCGGTATCCACGCCAGCTCGACAGGCCGCATCGGATTCTTCAAGATTATCTCGGAGAGCAGCGTGGCTGCCGGCATCCGCCGTATCGAGGCCAAGACAGGCCGCGAGTGCGAGGAACTGCTCTATAACATTGAGGACACGCTGAAGGCTGTCAAGTCGTTCTTCAACAATGCGAAGGACCTGCAGGGTGTTATCCAGAAATATATCGAGGAGCACGACCACATGAAGAAGGAGATAGAGCAGTTCCAGGCGCAAGCCGTGGAGCGCACGGCCCAGAAGCTGGTCGAGAAGGCTCGCGAGGTCAATGGCGTGAAGGTCATCACCGGCATCCTGCCGATGACGCCTGCTGCTGCCAAGGACCTGGCCTTTAAGATTCGTGCCTCGGTCGACGGCTCGCTGCTGTGTGTCATTGGCTCACACGACAACGACAAGCCTCAGCTCTCTATCATGATGAGCGACGATATGGTGAGCGAACACGGGTTGAATGCTGGTCAGATGATTCGCGAGGCTGCCCGTCTTATCCAGGGCGGTGGCGGCGGCCAGCCCCACTTCGCACAGGCTGGCGGCAAGAGCGTCGATGGCCTGAGCGCTGCTGTCGACAAGGTCGTCGAACTGGCTAAGATTTAAGTGGTAAGAAGTAAGAAATAAGAGGTGAGAGACAGCTCTCACCTCTTATTTTATTTCAATGTCTTCATCAGGAAGCGGAAAACGTAGTCGGTAGTGCGGTAGATGTTCTGCGAGAATCCGTGGTCGAAGTATTCCTGCTCTACGTATTCAGACCCTGGCCACTGCTGGTGAAAGCGCAGCCCGTAGGTGTAAGGCACCACGCGGTCGCCCGTACCGTGTATGATGAAGGCAGGACCATGATACTGGGCCGCCGTCTCGTAGATGGGCAGCGTGAAAGCGGTCTGGATGTATTTGCGTCCTAAGCGCTGGCCAGGCCCCCATAGTTCTACGTATTCCGGCGGGTCGAGCGGGTTGTACTGCTTGCCAAAGGTAGAGCCTCGGATGGCATCGTCGCGCAGCACGGCAGCAGGAGCCATCAGTGCTACGGCGGCTATCTGATCGCCGGCCTTCGCCAGCTCGCCAGCCGTCATGGCCGCCACCACGCCGCCCTGCGAGTGGCCCACCAGTGCCACCTTCGACACATAGCGCAGGTCGCGCACGTATTCAATGACCTTCTTCGCGTCGTTGATCTCGTTGGGCACGGTCATGTCCTCGAAGCGTCCCTCGCTCTCGCCGTGGGCGTTGAAGTCGAAGCGTATAGAGGCGATGCCGTGACGTTGTAGCGAGTCGGTGATGAGCTCGAAGAGCGACCCTTCCTTCCTGCCGCCGAATCCGTGACAGAACACCACCATCGGGCACTGCTCGCCCTGCTTCAGCTCTGGCTTCTGGATGATAGCCGACAGCCGGCCGTGGTCGCCGTCTATGCTGACGCGCTCGTGCTGAGGCTTGAAGCCCGTAGGGTGCAGCTCCTTCAGCAACTTGTCCACCTTATAGGTCAGCACGGTGGAGAGCGCCACTTTGCCATCCTTGTCGATGACCACCATCGATGGTATCCACTTCACGCCATACAGCTTCGAGATGGCCGTCTCCTTGAATTTCTTCAGTTCGCTGACCTGGGTGTAGGTGATACCGAACTGCTCGCAGCCCTTCTTCCACGCTTCCACATCGGTATCCATCGACACGCCCACAAACTCAACGCCCTGGGGGCCGTACTCCTTTTGCATCCTGACCACCTCAGGGGCATCCTTCCGACAGTCAGGACACCACGAGGCCCAGAAGTCGAGCACTACGGTGCGTCCCCTCAGCTTAGACAGCTGGAAGGTCTTGCCGTCGATGGTTTTCATCTTGAAGTCGGGGGCCAGTGTACCCGCCTTTACCAACTCCATTGCATACTTCGCGTCAAAATCGGCCTCAGGCTGCGTCTGCGCCTCGGCTCCCAGCGCCCAGCCCATCGTCAGAGCCAGCGCAATCATGATTCGTCTTATCTGTTTCATAGCCCGCAAAGTTAGCATATTTATCCGTATTATCCAAATTTTTTCGGACAGAAACGAAAAAAGAGGGCCTGATGCCTCCATTGTACGAACCTTTTCGTTATCTTTGCAGGAGATTTCAGAGATCTGTCAATGATCTGCCAACCGGTCGTCATACTATTTTTATCCTTTTTTCTTTGCCGTTTCAAGAATTATTCCTATCTTTGCTGCGAGTTTTGATTAGTAACGACAGGACATGAGAATAGAGGGGAAAATATTTTTCCCTTTACTGGTAGCGAATTTACCCTTAATGGTAGCAGGCGCGGAATCTGATGGGAGTCTTTGCTTTGTCGGGATATTTCAATTGCTGCAAAATTGTTACGAAGCAAGCTGCGTAGTAGGAGTGACGGTAGGAGTATGGTAGGAGTATGGTAGGAGTTGCAGCAACACCTACCACGCCTCAAACCCTTTGTATATCGGCGTTTCAGCCCTGTGACGGTAGGAGAGTAGGAGTTTTACACTTTGTCTTGTCCAGTCATAGGCTTGCCAACAAATTGAAAAAGAATTGCCCTTATTTGTGGATTTCCATTTTTTTTGTTACTTTTGCATCAGAAAACCAATATCATTACGCTTATGTACGACAAACAACGGGGCTTCTATATTGCCCATTGCGCCAACGGAGCGCTTTCCATTCAAGGTAAGATGGCCAACCGCCACGGACTGATAGCCGGTGCTACGGGTACAGGTAAGACGGTGACGCTGCAGGTGATGGCCGAGACATTCTGTCAGGCAGGAGTGCCCTGCTTCATGGCCGACATGAAGGGCGACCTCAGCGGCATCTCGCAGGCAGGGCGGATGAGCGGATTCATCGAGAAGCGCCTGCCTGAGTTTGAGATTGAGAATCCTGAGTTCCAGGCCTGTCCTGTGCGCTTCTTCGATGTCTTTGGCGAACAGGGGCACCCCATGCGTGCCACCATCTCGCAGATGGGACCGCAGCTGCTGTCGCGACTGATGCAACTCAACGAGACGCAGGACGGCGTGCTGAACATCGTGTTCCGCATCGCCGACGAGCGCGGACTGCTGCTTATCGACATCAAGGACCTGCGCGCCATGCTCGACTGGGTGTCGAAGCACGCCAAGGAATACACGACGAAATACGGCAACATTTCCGTGCAGACCATTGGAGCCATCCAGCGCGCCCTGCTGCAGCTGGAGAACCAGGGGGCCGACAAGTTCTTCGGCGAGCCCTCGTTCGACATCCACGACCTGCTGCAACAGCAGGGCGGAAAGGGCATCATGAATGTGCTGGCGGCTGACAAGCTGATGCTGCAGCCCAAGCTCTACTCCACCTTCCTGCTGTGGCTGCTCAGCGAGCTCTATAGCACCCTGCCCGAGGTGGGCGACCTGCCACAGCCTAAGCTCGTCTTCTTCTTCGACGAGGCGCACATGCTCTTCGCCGACACCTCGAAGGCACTGCTCGACAAGATTGAACAGGTGATCCGACTCATCCGCTCGAAGGGCGTGGGCATCTACTTTATCACCCAGAGTCCGACGGATATTCCAGAGAACATCCTCGGACAGTTAGGCAACCGTGTGCAGCATGCCCTTCGCGCCTATACGCCGAAAGACCAGAAGACCGTCAAGACGGCCGCCGACACCTTCCGAGCCAACCCGCAGTTTAAGACCGACGAGGCCATCATGCAGCTCGAAACGGGTGAGGCGCTGGTGAGTTTCCTCGACGAGAAAGGTGCTCCCACGATGGTGGAGCGCGCCAAGATACTCTTCCCCCTGAGCCAGATTGGTGCCGTCACCGAGGGTCAGCGTTTAGACATCATCAAGCAGAGCGATATCTATGGCAAGTATGACACCCCGATAGACCGCGAGAGTGCCTTCGAACAGCTGATGCAAGAAGCCGAGCGTCAACTTGCCGAGGCCGAAGCCGCTGAGCCTGCCGAAGCCGCTGAGCCCGCCAAGGAGGGAAAGCAGAAGTCCGGCATGCTGTCGAAGGTGATGAAAGCCGTGATGACTGCCGTTACCTCCACGCTGGCAGCCGTCTTAGGAGCCTGGGTGAGCGAGAAGGTGAGCGGCAAGAAGTCGAAGAGCCGCACTTCAGCCAAAGAGCGTGTGGTGAAGAATGCCACCTCGGCAGCCACTCGTACCATCACGAAAGAGCTCACTCGCGACATTCTGGGAAACCTGATTAAGTAACATTGAACATTGAGCATTGAACATTAAAGAATATAAGGTTATGATGAAGAAACTATTGATGATGGCCATCGCGCTATTGATGGCATTTCCTGTGATGGCACAGGACGACGACCCCATGCAGGTGCTCGTCGGGAAGCGTTTTATTGACGTACAACTGCAGGACGTGAAAGGACAGAGCTGCAAGCTCAGTGACTATGCTGGCAAGGGCAAGTGGGTGCTCATTGATTTCTGGGCATCATGGTGCAAGTACTGTCGTGCTGAGATGCCCGACCTGAAGCGTGCCTACAAGAAGATTGGCACTGACAACTTCGAGGTGGTGGGTATTTCTATCGACGAAGAAACCAGCGACTGGAAGGATGCCATCAAAGAGCTCGGCCTGCCTTGGAAGCAGCTGGTAGACACCAAGGGGTGGAAATCAAAAGCCATCACTGCCTATAAGGTTCCTGGCATTCCCGTCAATGTGCTCATTGACCCGTCAGGAAAGATTGCCGCCTGCAATGTCACAGCCGACCAGTTGCCAGACATGGTTGACTAACGATAGAGCTAAGAAAATAGTCTAAGAGAAGATAAAAAAGAGTGGCGAGCCGCGTTGCGGCTCGCCATTCTTGTATTCTCCTTATCGGAGCGTGCTGTTACATGCCTGTGGTGGCAGGCATGGCTTGCTTGGTAACGATGAAGGACATGGTGGGGTCTTCCACGTTGGTAAGCTGTATCTGCGTAGGATTGCGCACGTCGTTACCCTTCAGCTCGAAGGTTCCCTGCAGCGGCAGGATGAAGTAACGGAAGTAGTAGTTACCGTCCTCGGCTTTGCTGCCCCAGTAGTATTGTGCATTGCCCTTCTGAGCACTGCTGCCGGCATAGGCTGTGACCTTGAGGCTGACCTGGTTTTCGGAGAGTACGGTGGCTCCCATGTCGAATCCGCTCCAATAGTTGCCGCTGCTGATGAGGAGAATACCGGCCGAGAAATAGGCATAGCCGATAGTCTCGCCCTCCTTGGCCAGATGGCCGGGGGCTGCAAACTGCCAGTACCGCTGGATTGCGGGCGACATGTTGGCATAGCTCACGAACCACTCTCCGTTGACGAAGGCATCGGCCACGGGCATTACATAGCCTTTCATCACAGCTTCGGGGTCGTTGCTGGTGAAGAGATAGTCGTCGCCTCCCTTGTAGGTGAAGTCGGTAATGGTCTTGCCAAGCACTTCGACGGGCTTGTAGAGGTGGTAACTGTTGGCCCTGAGGATATAGGGTGCCTCTATGGTAATGAGCTCGCTGGTGACGGGATCGGGATAGGTGAAGGTGAGCTGATGGTAGGAGGCATCAACGAAAGCAGTGTCGTTTCCTACGATGAAGAAGTAGGAGGCAAAGGCCATGTCTTGCTCCGACTGTTTGACGGTGTTGATATAGCCGTCCCAGTCGGCAGTGGCTGGTGTCATGACGATGCGGCTGTTATGCTTCTTGCCTACCATGATGACACTGTCGGCGGTGGCCTTCATGATGCGGAACTCAAGGTCGCCCTCCATACCCTTTCCGTTGGTTCCTACGCCCGCAGGGTTGGCAGGGTCGGAAAAGAAATGGAAGATGGGGTTGTACTGGTCGAAGGAGAGCACCACACCCTGGCTCTGTTCGAGCTTATAGTGTGAGGTCTGTTGCTGACCGGGACCATAGACCTCGTTGGACACGGTGACCGTGTTGTCGGCATTGAACTTGACGAACATGTTGTAGCCACCATACTTTGTTGCACCGTAGTACTCCATGAGCCATCCGTTGGCCGGTGCGGTGAGTGTGGCCTGATAGCTGGTGATGGCTTCATCGATTCTCTGGGCTGCCGACTTGTTGAAGACATCGTCGACCTCTTTGGTACAGGCGGTGAAGGCGGCTGTGGCCACAAGGGCTATTAGTAAATGATATATCTTTTTCATACTGTAATAATCGTTTTATTTTAATGTACGCAAATCGAGCGTTGATACTTCAGCAGAGCGGCGGAGCACGACATCACGCAGCTTGTCGAGGTCGATACCCCAGGAATTCTTGAAGTAGTCCTTGATGAGGTTCATCTTGGAAACGAGGTTGTTGTAGTACGTGTAGTCGTAAGTGTCCTCGGTCTCTACTTCATATTCCATCGCATAGTAGAGCTTGCCGTCTTCACCCATCTGGATGAGTCGGTTGCCGTCCTGGTCGAGGAGATAGCCCTTGGGAATCCTGTTGCCGTTGGCATCGAGCTTGAAGATGGGGTTGCCTTTGGCATCGGTCTTGACCTTCGAGCCAGTGACGATGAGCGAGGCATTGAGGATGCCCTGCCAGGCCTCGGGGGTATGGGTAACATAGATGGAGTAGAGCTCGGCGAAGTCCTCGTTGTACTCCTTGGTGGCGTAGCCCGAGGGGAATCCGTACTTAGGCGCATCCTTGTCATCGACATTCACCCAGTCTACGGTGCGATAGTCGGCAGCCGAGATGGTCTGGAAGTCGGTAGAGTAGTTCTTCGTCTGTGTGAGGATGTGGCAGAACTCATGGTGCATAGTGTGGAAGAACCAGTAGTTCAGATCGAGGGGCACAGCCTCTGTGTCAGGGAACGAGCTGACGTGGTCGATGACGGGATGGTCGATGTCGATGGCATTGACACGGAAGAGAGTAATCTTCATACCTCCTTCGGCGACGCCGAGTACGATGCTACCGTTAGAGTTGTACTCGGGCGATCCGATGAGCTGATAGACACGGGGAGCGTACTTCTTGATGAAGTCGGCACCGACGGCTTCGGCATAGGCATCGAGCCATACGTGCTTCACCATGATGGCCAATGCCTTAGCCTTGTCCTCGTCAGCGGGGATGAGGTTGTAGGTCTGGTCGGTCTCGCTGTCGATGTAGCGATAGTTGAACATGATGTTGTAGGGCTTGGTATAATTGTTGTAGAGCCACAGGTCGAAGCCAGTGCGCGAGGGCGCAGTGGTGTCGAAGATGCTCTCCGACTTGACATCGTTGTCGGTGCCACAGGCTGTGAGCAGCATGCCGGCAAAGAACAACAGGAATATCTTAACTTGTTTCATAGTTTAATCTGCTTTATTGTTATTCGTTGGTGATAATGTCGCCCTCACGTGGGTTGGCGGGCAGACCGGCATTGATGACATCGTTGGGCAGCTGGATGGCACCGCGCAGGTCGCCAGCCTTGAATACTCGGGGATCCTCACCCTCTATGAAGTGGGTGAACTCGATGCCGTAGCGCTTCAGATCCTGGAAGCGGAGACCGTTGTAGATGTTCATCACACGGCGCATGTGCAGGATGAGCTGTACGAGGCTCTCCTGTGTACCCTCGGCTACGGTGAATCCCTGCGGGTGGAGCACCTTGCGGATGGTGCGTGCACGGTCGGTAGTGGGTGTCACCTCAGCGTATGACATGCGTGAATAGTAGTCGTTCAGGTAGTCAGCCGTGAGTGTAGGTGTGGTCTTGGTGCCCGACCATGTGGAGTAGGGCAGTGCAGGCACGCAGTTGGTGGACATCCATGTGTTCATGTCGGCCAGTGCGTTGGTGAAGTCACCTTTGAGCGCATAGGCTTCTGCGCGAACCAGAAGGGTCTCGTCGCCAGTGAACGGGGTGTCGATGATGTGAGCATAGCCGGAGTTACCAGTCTTGTCAGTGTACTCGAACTCCTCCAACTGTGTGGGACAGAAGACATACTGGTCTGTACCCCACTGGCGGTGAGCCAGATAGAGGGTGTTGCTGCCCGAAGTGGCATTGGAGTTGCTCCAGGGGGCGATGGCCCAGAAGGTCTCGTAGCTGAGAATCTTCATGTTGTGATTAAAGCGACGATAGTTTGTCGAGCCCGTTGACACACGTCCGAGGATGGAGTAGGCGGGCAGCAACATGAGATTTGCCTTCTCGCCAGAGTTGACATACATGTGGTACATGTCGGTATAGCTCAGTGATACGTAGGCTGTATAGTCGCGCATGACATCCAGGGGGTTGCTGCCCAGCACCTTGGTGGCATAGTCGATGGCTTTGTCATACTGGTGGTAGTAGAGGTTGAAACGTGCGGCAAAGGCATAGGCGGTCTTGGTGTTGAAGTGGAACTTGGGCACCGAAAGGTGGTTGTCGTCCAGCAAGGGGAGGGCAGCCTCGATGTCGGCGTTGATGTTCTCATAAAGCTCTTTCATGGTGCCGCGCTCGTCGACGGATGTGCCAGAGACCTTCGGATAGGGCAGTCCCATATACTTCTCAGCCTTCGTGGGGTCGTAGGCCATACAGAAGATGTTGCTCAGGGTGAACATGGCGAAAGCCCGGCAGAGCAGTGCTTCGGCCTTCTGTCCGTTGAGTGAGGCGGGATCGCCCTGTGCAGCGATGGCCTCAAGGGCAATATTGGCCGAACCGATGCGGGTGTAGCAGTCGTTCCACAGCGAGCGTGGGTCGTCGTTACCTTCGGTTTCTACGTCTTCCCAGCGGTACATCTTGATTTGGTTGGGTTGTGCTGTGTACAGCTTACCGTTGTCTTCGACATTGTCGGAGCTCATCCACAGCAGGAAGTTGGCACTATGTGTAGGATAGGCTGATACCAACAGGCTGGTCACCTTTTCGGTGTTGTTTACCTCAGCACGATCGTCGGGCAGTCTGTCCAGATAGTCTTTGCAGGAGGTGAACCCCAGCGAGAGCGCCAGCGCAATGGTGGATAATTTGATATATTTCTTCATAGTCTTATTTGCTTATTATTCTTTTATACCTTGTTTACCTTACCGATTAGAGTCCGACGCGGAGTGTGAAGGTGAACTGACGTGGCATCGGCACTGCCACACCACCCGTGTTGAAGAACTCAGGATCCTGTCCGTTGAGGTCTTTGTCGGCATAAATCAGGAAGAGGTTGGTGGCCTGCAACTTGGCACTCAGGTTGTTCAGGTGCAGCGGGGCAATCCACTTCTTGGGGAAGTCGTAGGTGAGCGAGATCTCCTTCATGCGGATGAAGTCACCCTTGGCAATGCGAGCTGTCGAGCGGTTGTAGGCGTTGTAGGCGTAACTGATGTAGTTGTCCTGCTGAACCTGACGGCGGTCGATGAGGGCTGGGATGTTGGTCTTCGTCTCGTCGCCGGGCATGGTCCAGCGGTTCTTGAACTCCTTCGGCATAGCATACAGGTCAGAGTAGGATGCGCGGAACGACGGGTCGAGGCGCACCACATTGCCGAACGAGTAGGTCATGAAGAGGTTGAGGGTGAATCCCTTGTACTTGAAGGTGTTGCCGAGCGAACCAGTGACGGTAGGATCGGTGGGGCCTTCATACTTCAGGTGGTCGAGCACATACGACTGGAAGTAGATGTTGCTGGTGGTCTTTTCTCCATTCTCGTTGATGAAGGTGGGCAGACCCTGCTCGTTGAGTCCCTGGAAGTCGATAGAGAAGAGCGAACGGTAGGGATAGCCCTTCATGGTGAATCCAGAACCGGTAATCATGTCAATCATGCGGGTACGGGCATCAAGTTCAGTGACCTCGGTTTTCACATGCGAGAAGATAAAGTCGGTGTTCCACTGGAAGTCCTTGTTGACAATGTTCTTGGTCGAGATGGAGAGCTCCTCACCATGCGACTTCATGGAGGCTACGTTGGCATACTCGGTAATCACACCCTTCGTGCCATTCGTCTGGCGCGGACCAATCAGGTCGTAGTTGTTACGCTTGAAGTAGTCGAACTGCACGTTGATACGGTTGTTGAGGAATCCTAAATCGACACCGATGTTGAACTCGTGCTTCTTCTCGTAGGTAAGGTCGGGGTTGGCGAAATCGTAGATCTCGAGTCCCGACTCCTTGTCGGTAGCCATGTAGCGCCAGGGATTGTAGCTCTGGATGATTACTTGCGCGTTGGTAACGTAAGGCTTGTCACCAGTCAGCGAGTACGATAGCTTCAGTGTAGCGTGGGTCAGTGCATTCTTGAAAGTCTTCTGGAACCAAGGCTCCTCGTGGGCGTTCCACGCTCCGGAAATGTTCCAGGTGGGCAGCCAGCGTGCGCTGGTGGCCTTACCCAGGCGGTTAGAACCTTCGTAGCGTATGGTGCCGTTGATGATGTAGCGGCCCATATATGAATAGGTAGCTGTGCCGAAGAAGGCGGCATCGCGTCCGTAGTTGTTCTTCAGGGAGTAGTACATGGAGTTCTCCTCGCTGGCCTGCTTGAAGTAGCGGTAGTCGTAGGATCCGAGGTAGCCCATGTCGTACTGCATACCTACGCCGTTGAAATAGCTGTGGTTACGGTCGGTGTTGCTCACCTCCATACCACCGAACAGGTTGACAATGTGCTTGTCGTTGTCGAAAGCATCGTTATAGCTGGCAGTAAGACGGAAGTCCCAGCTGTTCATCTTGTATTTGTCCTCGCTGTAGAATCCACCAGTGGGCAGCACCGAGAAGGGCAGCGAGTTGAGCACGTCGGGGTCGGTGTAGAGCCAGGGGTTCTCATCGCGCATGGTTGCATCGTCCATCGCACGGTAGGCCATAGCGAGGTTCGACTTCTCAGTCATGGTGTGTGCCTGTGTCGTAGTGGCATACTTATAGGCTGCGAGTGCCGAGAGTTCCACCTGACGGATGGGCTTGTACTTCAGCTCGGCCTGGAACTTCAGGTCCACTACGTCGAGGTCCATGTAATTGTTCTCCAACTCGTGATGGATGTTGAAGGGAGCATAGTTCCTGACATAGAACTCGTTGGGGTCGAGTGTACGCGACGAGTTGATGGCGTACGAGTAGGGGTTGATATCGAAGTCGCGGCTCACCTCACCGGTCACGGCATTCACCTTCTGGCTGGTGGTTCCAGGAGCCTTCTGCTTACGATAGCTGGCATTACCAATCAGGTTCAGAGACACCTTGTTGGAGATGTTGTACAGGGCATTGATGTTAGCGGTGTACCGCTGTACCTTCGACTGCTTGGTCCATCCCGGATCGTGCATATAGCTGAACGAGGTGTAGTACTGGGCTTTCTCGGTACCTGTCGACATCGAGATAGAATGGTTGGTAGAGATGGAGTTGCTGAACAGTTCGTCAAACCAGTTGGTGTTGCGCATCTCGGCAGCCTGCAGATAGCTGTTCATGGCCTCGGGGCTGTTCTCCAGTCCGAAGGTGCCGTTGGTCTCGTTGTACTCGTTCATCAGGTGGTACATCTTGCCGAAGACTCCGCTGTTGGCAGCACGATAGGAACCGCTCATGGTGAAGAAACCGTTGTTCCACATCTCCTTGTAGACGCTCATCTGCTCCTGCGAGTTCATGATGTTGAACTGGCTGTAGCTGGGCTTCAGGCGCATGGTGAACTCACCCGTGTAGTTGATGCGTGTGGAGCCAGCCTTACCTTTCTTGGTGGTGACGACAATCACACCAGCCATAGCGCGGGCACCGTAGATAGAGGTTGCCGAACCGTCCTTCAGAATCTGGAACGACTCGATATCGTCGGCGTTCAGGCCGGCAATGGCCGAAGAAATCAGCGTAGCGGCATTACCGCTCGACAAGTCGTCGGCATTCACCTCGGTCACATCCTCCATAATCACACCGTCGACCACCCACAGGGGCTTTGACGAACCATAGATAGACGTAGCACCACGCACGCGGATCTTTGGAGCCGTACCAAAGGTACCTGATACGTTCTGCACCGATACACCGGCTACACGGCCTTCCAGCGAGCGGCTGATATCAGCCACACCGTCGAGTTTGGCCTTTTCGGCATCCACCTTCGAAGTGGCACCAGTGAACAGACGCTTATCCATCTTGTGCATACCGGTGACCACAACCTCTTCAATCGCAGCGCTATTGGTCAGATAGATGGTCATGCCATTCTTCGGAGTCACGGTCTGTGTCTCCATACCGATGTAGCTCACTACAATCTTCTTGCCAGCGGGTACAGCAATCGTAAACTTACCGTCGGCATCGGTTACAGCACCCGTTCGTTGTCCCTGCACCAAGACGGTAGCACCGATGATGGGCTGGTCGTCTTCAGCAGAGATGACGGTTCCTGTAACTCTTGTCTGGGCCAGCGCCATTCCCATACTTAGGAAAAGGCAGGCCAAAAACATAGTCAGTCTTTTTTCCATAAACACTCTCTTGTTTTTTTAGAATATTGAATTAAATAAATAGTTTATGCTCACTGATCTTTAATGCGTTGCACCTTTTAATATAATAAAAGTTTTGCAAAGTTAATATAATTTTTTGAAAAAACGAATAAAAATGCCAAAAAAATATAATTTGTGGGTTCTCTTTGGTGGTTTGAAGTCGAATTAGTACCTTTGTACCCATGAAAATTTCATTATTATCTCGTTGTGCGCTGACTCGTGTCAGCCTGTTTCTGGTTGTGTTCTTGTTTGCTGTTCAACTTTGGGCGGTACCTGCACGTCGGGGTTGGATCAAGGTGCAGCAGCCCGATGGCAGCTCTGTCACTCTTCGGCTCTGCGGAGACGAGTGGATTCACTATCATGCCACCCCCGACGGCTACACCCTGGTCAAGAACGCTGGGGGATATTATGTCTATGCCGCCCTCGAGGACGGTCAACTGTTGCCCACTGGTCAGGTGGCGCATGACGAAGACCAGCGCAGTGCCGCTGAGCAAGCATTCCTCGCGCAAACGCCGCGAGGACTGAAGCCCGCCATGAGTCCGCAGGCTCAGGCGATGCGACAGCAGGTGGCGGCCCGTCGTGCTACGTCCTCAGATGGGCGCGCGTCAAGTTTCGACTACAATCGCTTTCGCGGGCTGATTATTTTGGCGCAGTATAAGGACCTGAAGTTTACGCGTACCGACTATCGCGACCTGATGGACCAGATGGCCAACAAGGAGGGCTTCACGCAATACGACAACGAGGTGTTTACCGGCAGTGTGCGCGACTATTTCTCCGACAATTCCAACGGCCGCTTCAAACCTGAGTTTGATGTGGTGGGACCCTATACGCTCGACTATAGCCAGTATGATGCCAAGGGCACCGACAAAGGCTACCAGCTGGTGCGGGCTGCTATCAGTGCTGCCGACCCTGATGTGGACTTTTCGAAATACGATGGCGACGGCAACGGACATGTAGACCTGGTGTTTGTCATCTTTGCCGGCTTAGGTTCCAACTTCACCGACAACGACGAGCGGCTCATCTGGCCGCACCGCTCTGTGGCCTCAAAGTCTGTAGACGGTGTATGGACGCACGACTATGCCTGCTCCGTCGAGCTTTATGGCTACAGCAAGAAGCCTGAGACCATCAAACTCAACGGCATCGGCAGCATCTGTCATGAGTTCAGCCACGTGCTCGGACTGCCCGACCTCTACGATACCGACTATGAAGGGAGTGGGGGAGAGAGCAACCAGCCCGGCGACTGGTCGGTGATGGCAGAGGGATGCTATGCCAACGACGACCGCACCCCTGTGGGCTACTCGCTCTATGAGCGCTATGCCGTCGGCTTTATGGACGAGCCTGCAGTGCTCACGGCTTCCGGCTCCGTAGTGCTCGACCCGCTCTACACGATGGGCACCCAGTCGGGCTATCGCATCAATACACCTGTGGACAAGGAGTTCTTCCTGTTGGAGAACCGTCAGAAGAACCTCTTCAAGTGGGATGCCTATCTGCCTGGCAGCGGTATGCTGGTGCATCGGGTAGACCAAACCAATGAGGCCGTCTGGGGTATGGGCAGCAACAAGGTTAATGCCAATCCCGAGCATAACTATTATGAACTGTTGCGGGCTGGCGGCCCCCACACCAAGACCGTTTCGATGGGAGCCAGCAGCGTGACGCGTTATGTCTCTACCGATGCCGACCCATTCCCTGGGAGCGAGAGCGTCACCGAGCTGACCAACGAGACCACGCCTGCCAACCTGCTGTCGTGGGCAGGAAAGCCCTGTGGGCTCACCTTGCACCATATTCAGATGGGCAGCGACGGGACCATCACCTTCGATGTGAAGTCTGCCGAAACGGCCATCCGCGAGCTTCCTCGTTCGGCTAACGATGTGGAGGCCCCGCTTTACAACCTGCAGGGCCAGCGTGTCAGCAGTCGGCATCGCGGTCTCCTCATCCAGAACGGCCGCAAGGTCATCAAGTATTAGAATCGCGACATCAAGATTATTCGGTCGAGAAAAGGGGCTAGAAAAGTTGAGTTAACTCATACGATCAATCGAGTTAACTCAAACGATCAATCGAGTTAACTCAACTCAATTGACGCATCGCCGAAGTCAAGAAAAAAATTCGGGTCACCTGCATAACCGCGTGTGAACATCCACACTAGATTTCTATCAAGGAATAGCGACAGCTTGTTTAACAATATGCAACTTATTTAGCAAAAAACAACGTAAAAAGTAACATAAAAGCCGCGTTTCGTTAATAAATTGCACAAAAATGTGCATTTTTTATAATTTTATTCGTTTTTTACAAAAGTAAGTACTATCTTTGCACGGTCAAATTTAAAAAAAGTAAAAAATGTACACATCCTGCCGGGAGGTTGTCGTAAATGCCGAAGGGAACACTACGATAAGTATTGGTTACAAAAACAGACCAACGCGGAGCCATATATAATAATGTACGCGATATTTTATTTTTATAGTTAATATTAAAACGAGAGAGATTTATGAAAGAAAGATTAACAATGCTTCTGGCATGTCTGTTCCTCACCGTAGGAATGGTCATTGCCCAGACCAAGGTTAACGGTACCGTTACCTCTCAAGACGATGGGCAGCCAGTTATCGGTGCCTCAGTCCTCGTTGTAGGAACTCAGGTGGGTACTGTTACCGATGCTAATGGTAAGTTCACGTTGACTTGCCCTGCAGGCAAGAACGTTCTCCGCATTACCTATGTAGGTATGGAACCCATTGAGGTGAGTGCCCGTCCTAACATGCGTATCATGCTGACCAGTGACCAAAAGGCTCTTGACGAGGTGGTTGTGGTGGCTTACGGTACGCAGAAAAAGTCGTCATTCACGGGTTCTGCCTCTATGGTGGGTGCCGCCCAGCTCGACCAGCACGTGACCACCAACGTGGCCAATGCACTGGCCGGTTCGGTTCCTGGCTTGCAGATTCGTGGCGGCTCTGGTGCTCCTGGTGCCGACCAAGGTAAGATCAACATCCGCGGTATTGCTTCTATGTATGCCGAGACCGACCCTCTGATCATTGTCGATGGTGCTCCCTATGAGTCTTCGTTGAGCAACATCTCGCAGGAGGACATCGAGTCGGTGTCGGTACTGAAGGATGCCGCTTCTGCCGCTCTGTACGGTGCCCGTGGTGCTGCCGGTGTCATCATCATCACCACCAAGAAGGGTAACAAGTCGGCACCTCGCATCAACGTAAACATGCGCTGGGGTGCCAACAGCCGTGCCGTACAGGAGTATGACAAGATTAACGACCCTGCCAAATACTATGAGCTGGCATACGCTGGACTCTACAACAACTACTTCTACACGCAGGGTATGTCGGCTGCTGAGGCTAACAATGCAGCCAATGGCCACTTGATCAGTGCTCTGGGCTATCAGGTATATACTGTGCCCGACGGACAGCAGCTCATCGGTATGGACGGAAAGCTGAACCCCAATGCCACATTGGGCTATAGCTATCGGCAGTCGCGTCTGGTAGACGACCCTAACAATCCTGGTGAAAAAATCAGAGAGTACTACGGCGACACCTACTGGTATCAGCCCGACGACTGGACAGACGCTGCCTACAAGAACGGTTTCCGTCAGGAATACGAAGTAAATGCCAGCGGCGGTTACGACAAGGGTGACTACTTCCTCTCTGCCGGCTATCTGAAGGAAGACGGTATCATTCACAACTCAAGCTTCGAGCGCTTCAATGCCCGTCTGAAGGTTAACCACGACCTGACCAATTGGTTGCGTGTCGGTGTGAACGTAGGCTATGTTCACAGCACCACCATCAGCAACCCGAACAACGACGAGTATCAGCTGGGTTCTACCAACCTGAGCTACTACACCTCGCGTATTGCTCCTATCTATCCTATCTATGTGCGCATCATCGACCCCGCAACCGGACTGCCCGTCATCCGTACTGATGCCAACGGCAATCAGCAGTATGACTATGGCCGCCCTGGTACGGACTATCCTGCTGCACGTGCATTCCTGCAGACTGGTAACCCCTTGGGCTCCAACCTCTACAACGATGTGAACACCAGAACCAACCAGCTGAATGCCACAGGATTGGCAGACATCAAGTTCACTGACTGGCTGCGCTTCAATGCCACCAGCACCATCAACTGGACACACGACAACTACTCGGACTACGAGAGCCAGCTCTACGGTCCCAAGGTAGGTGTAAATGGTGAAATCGGCAAGCGTCAGACTGACTATTTCCGCCAGAACCACGTCCAGACCCTGAACTTTGCCAAATCGTTTGGCGACCATACCATCACGGCTACCTTAGGCCACGAGTGGTTCGACCGCAAGACTACCTACCTGACAGCTACTGGACAGGGACTGTTCTCGCCTGATATCAAGGAAATCAACGCTGCTGCCAACCAGCAGTACAAGTCGGGCTCATACACCAGAGAATATAATGTGGAAGGTTGGTTCGGCCGTGTGCTCTACAACTATGACGAGAAATACTTTGCCGATGCCTCCTATCGCCGCGATGCTTCCAGCCGCTTTGCCAAGGACAACCGCTGGGGTTCGTTCTGGAGCGTGGGCGCAGGATGGCTCATCAACAAGGAGAAGTTCTTCAAGGCCGACTGGGTTGACCAGTTGAAACTGAAGGTTTCGATAGGTCAGACGGGTAACGACGGTGTGGGCGACTGGGCTTATACCGACCTGTTCCAACTGAATCCTTCGTCTGCCACACAGATGACACCTTCGTTCTACCGCATCGGTAACAAGGACATCACTTGGGAGACCACTACAGCCCTGAACGTCGGTGTTGACTTTGAGCTGTTCAAGGGCCGCCTTACCGGTAGCGTTGAGTTCTATAACAAGAAGACAACCGACCTGCTGTTCTGGCTGTCAGTGCCCGAGAGCTTCGGTGCTCGCGGCTACTATGGCAACATCGGTGACAAGCGCTCTACTGGTGTCGAGTTCAACGTAGCAGGTGACATCATCCGTACCAAGGACATCACATGGAATGTAAACTTCAACATCACGCATAATAAGGAGAAGATTATCAAGCTCCCTGAGTCGAAGACGAAGGTGAACGGAGGCTTTGCCGAGACTTGGATTCCCGTCAATAGCCAAAACACCAGCGGTTCGGTTCAGATGTGGTACACCGAGGGCGGCTCGCTCTATTGCCCCTTCACCTACAGCTATGCCGGTGTAAACGAAAAGGGTGAGGCTCTCTACTGGTACGATGAAGACCTGTCGCCATTAGGCGGAAAGGTGGACACCAACAACACATCGAAGGCTGCTGAGAAGAAGTCGGGTACTACCACTAATATCGGTGAGGCCAGCCGCTATGCCGGCAAGTCGATGCTGCCCGCAGCATACGGTGGATTCGGTACAACACTGAAACTCTACGGATTTGATGTGAACCTGAACTTCGACTACCAGATTGGTGGTAAGATCTATGACCGTCAGTATGCCTCACTGATGAGCAACTGGGTGAACGACGGTGATGCCGGCTCGGCATTCCACACTGACCTGCTGAAGTCGTGGACTCCCAACAACACATCTTCCAACATTCCTCGCTTCCAGTATGGTGACGAGTACACAGTTGCTACTTGCGACCGCTTCCTCGCTTCGGCAGCCTACCTGAACTTCCAGTCGTTCTCTGTAGGTTACACATTGCCCAAGAGCTTTGTTTCGAAGCTGCACCTCGAGAAGATTCGCGTCTACATGACAGGTGAGAACCTCTGTTTCTGGAGTGCCCGCAAGGGTCTCGATCCCCGTTACGACTATGGTTCAACAGAGTCGCTGCCTTCTTACTCGCTGATGCGTACCATCATGGGCGGTATTCAGGTGTCATTCTAATAAATTATAGGAGATTACAAGCATTATGAAAAAGTCAAAAATATATCTGGCAGCCCTGGCTCTGACCACCGTCACGACCCTTAACAGCTGCATCAAGGAAATAGACCCGCAGACGAGCACTGTCACCGTAGATCAGGCAGCTGCGGCTCCTGGTGCCTTCAACAACTTTGTCGGCTCTATCACCAGCTCGCTAAACGGTGCTTTCACCTATAGCGGTGCCAACCAGTATCCCTGGGACTTCGGTTATCCTTCGTTCTTCCTGCAGCGCGATGTCATGGGACAGGATATCGTCTGCGAGACCTCAAGTTCTGAGTGGTATACCACTTGGTACACCTGTGGTACCGGCTTAGGCCCGACGTATGCCATCTGCCAGTTGCCCTGGAGCTATTACTATGGATGGATCAAGAACTGCAATATCGTATTGTCGCTGATCAATGGCGAACCCACTGATGAGCAGAAGACAGGTGCCGGTATTGCCCATGCCATGCGTGCCATGTTCTATATGGACCTTGCCCGTATGTATGCTGATGAGACCTATGCCCGCAATAAGGACGCAGAGACTGTCCCCATTGTGACTGAAGGTCCTGCCGAGCTTTCCAACCCCCGCGCTACCAACGAGGAAATGTTCAAGTTCATTCTCGAAGACCTCGACAAGGCTGAAACGCTGCTTGCCGACTATCAGCGTGAGAATGTGTATACTCCCGACCAGAGCGTAGTCTATGGCTTGAAAGCCCGCGCCTATCTGACTATGGAAGACTGGGCTAACGCCGAGAAGTATGCCAAGCTGGCACAGGCGGGATACACCATGATGAGCGAAGCCGAGTATCTGTCGAAGAAAGACGGTTTCAACAAGCCTAACTCTTCATGGATGTTCGGTCTGACCTATCGTTCGAGCGACCCCAACATCACAAACAATGATGCCGACTCCAGCTGGGGTTCACAGATGATTGTCGAGGTAAGCGCCTCTGGATGTGGATATTCTGCCAACTACGTAGGGCCGAAGCGTATCGACGCTCACCTGTATGAGACCATCCCTGCTACCGACTTCCGTCGCAAGTGCTTCATCGACCCCGCCCTCGACGAACTGAGCGCCGAAGCATGTATGGCAGCTCTGGAAGAATACACCGACGACCCTGCCGGAGTCTACAAGACCGGCTATAACGTGTCTGCCCGTGAGTCTGTAGGCTGCATTGAACTCAAGTTCCGTCCGAAGGATGGCGAGCATGCCAACCAGTACACTGCCTTCACCGTAGCTGTGCCCCTGATGCGCGTCGAGGAGATGAAACTCATTGAGGCCGAGGCTGCCGGCATGCAGGACGAGGGCCGTGGCATCCAGCTGCTCACCGACTTTGCCAAGACTCGCGATGCCAGCTATGAGTATGGCACTCACACTGATGCCTACTACAACACCAGCACGGGTAAGTTCCGTAACGAGGTATGGTGGCAGCGCCGTGTCGAGCTGTGGGGCGAGGGATTCGCCACCTTCGACATCAAGCGCCTTGAGAAGGGCATCATCCGTTCGTATGAAGGTACCAATCACCTGGTGAAGTATCAGTGGAACGTCGAAACCGTTCCACAGTGGATGCACCTCTGCATTGTTCAGAGCGAGACCAACAACAACCCTGCCTGCACGAACAATCCTACGCCGATTGCTCCCAAGGTAGACTCGGAACCCTATAACTTCTAATATGCGAGAAGGGAAACTATTTAGTAACAAGTAATCAAGATGAAGAATATGAAAAGATATTTTGAGAGCACAATGCTTGTACTCTTTTCCCTGTTAGCCTTTACGGCCTGCTCGGAAGATCAGGGTACAACGTCTGGTGGCGATGGTCAGCCTGCGGTTAGCATCTATACCTTCAAAGTTTTGCCACCGCTAAATGCCGATAACGACGTGAATGTACGTATCGCTGCCAACAACCAGTCGACCGAAGCCTATCTGCTGGCTCAGAAAACATCAGAGAAGGAAGCTGCCGGCATGAGCGACGCTGCATTGGCCGACTATGTGGTGGCCAACGGAACAAAGATTACCCTTGAACCCGATCAGCATACAGGTGGTAAGACCACCGACTATGTGGTGACAGGATTGTTGGGTGTGAACACCATTACCGTGGTAACGGTCAATGGCAGCCAGAAGTCAAAGCCTGTTTCTGTAGAGTTCGAGGGACTTATCTGGAACGATATTGTCGAAGGTACTTATACAGCCAGTGCCAATAAGAATCCCATCAGTATCTTCACCAGCCAGCTGGGAGGTACAGATGTGGCTACCACCTTGCAACAGCTTGAAACCGACAAGACACAGTATCGTTTCAAGGATTTGTATGGAAAGGGCTATCACCTGCAGTTCTTTACACTCGACCTGACGGGCGAGGATGAGGACGGCGAGTACACCTTCTTCCGTATTCCCCAGCAGACCACCCCGCTGACCTTCCGCGACTACGGAAATGTGGGCGTACGCGATGTCGGCTACTGGCAGGGCGACGACGCCTTCGTCACCGAGAATGGCTTCGAGAGTGGCATGTATGCTGACCACAGCTGTTTCATTATGATCCAGTACTTCGTGTCTGCAGGAAACGTCGGCTACGGTAAAGACTTCTTTACTCCCAACGAGTAAAGACAGAATTGACTCAAAAAATCAATAGCAAAGGCCCGTCATCGCGACGGGCCTTTGTTGTCAATCCAATTACCATGAAAAAACTACAAACCTTATTCATTTATTATATTGATCGTATGAAGCGTCGTTTTTTGTTTTCTGATGCAAAGGTACAACAGAAAACGTTTGCTGCCAAAAACTTTCAGCCAACGCCCCGATTCCTTCAGCGAATCAGTCCTTGGGATGCGTGTGATACCATTATAGACATTTATTGCAAGTGAAATTAGCGAGAATAGACTGTCATATTAGATTATTTGCATTTTTCATGCAAATAATCGTTAATTCTTGAATAGAATGATTATTCATCAGGTTTTTTATGGTTACCTTTGTCGAGCTAAAAGGATAATACAAAAATGGAAGATTTCATCAAGCGTAATATTCATCTGGCAGAACGCATCAGGAAGTACGAATCTGAGGACCGATTCGCCCATACCTTGCGTATGACGGAACTGGCTTTGTCGTATGCCGAATGCTATGGTATCGACCGGGAGCTGACATGGAAAACAGGCATGCTCCATGACATCGCGAAGGAAATGAGTACTGACGAGATGATTGCCTCCGCAGAGAACTATGGGCATACCGTGAGCCAGTTCTGCCTCAATAATCCTGGATTTATGCACGCAGAAGTGGGAGCGTTGATAGCGGAACATGAATTCGGACTGAAAGACAGAGACGCCTTGAATGCCATCAAATATCATCCTACGGGTCGTCCGGACATGTCGATGCTGGAGAAAATCATCTTCTTTTCAGACTGGGCAGAACCCGGCAGGCCGAATCAGGAGGCATTGGCCCCTCTTCGGAAAATGGCAAGAACTGACATCGATGAGGCTATGTTGAAGTTACTTCCGATACTGACCAATTTTATGCTGTCTCATCATTTCTCTGAAGAGCTTTGTCTGATTTGTAATATTGGCTACGATTTTATCCTGAACGAAAGATTAGAGGAAATGGCATCAGCCCCTAAGGAGGACGATAGTGCAGAAATCCTGTCGGACGAGGACTTTGAAAAAGCCTTTGAACTTGCCTTGAGAAACAATGTTGCCATCAAATCCGTGCCGAATATCAGAAGTCTGGACGGCTTTTCCACAACGGATGGGAGAACAGTGAAAAACGGTATGTTTCTCAGAAGTGGCAGTCTATCCAGACTGACACCAGACGATGCAGACTACCTTCAATCAGTTGTCCGGCTATCGCTTGTAATTGATTTGCGCACAACGATGGAAGTCAAGAAGGATCCAGATGTTAAATTACACAAAATACTCAGTGTCGCACCAGAGGAGATCTCGTCTTTTCTCGACGACATAGAGTCCCATTACGGATCCGGCAGCGAGCGCATCATGAAGGCCATTGGATTTGGAGAGAAAGAGCTGAAAACGCTGAGAGATAAGTATTTGGACTCGAATATAGGGGACGTATGGGGCAGGAACGATATGTAAATTAGTCACATATCATCCGTGCGTCATCGTCAGATGATTACTGACGGGCCTAAGAGACGTCTCGAAGCAAAAGTTTACAGTACAGAAAAGATAAGGTGTCTAAAAATCATACGTTTTACTGTCTAATTTTTAGACAATCTGCTTCCGCCAGGGTCGAAAACCTTGGCGGATTCGTTTTATTGCCATAACTTTGCAAGTGGAATTAGTAATCAATGGAAGCAAATATGATCAATGCATTTAAGACATTAAACAAGCGAGGCCAGCACAACTGGACAAAGATTGTCTGTTTGGCCGTCGGACTGGCTGCTGGCGTGGTGCTGCTGGGAAAAGCAGGCTTCGAGCAGTCGTGGGATAATTTCTTTCCGACGAGTGAGCGTATCTACGTGGTCTATGAAGATGTGATCCGTGATGGCGAATACCTGCACTACTCGCAGACCCCCGGAGCCGTAGCGCCAGGACTGAAGCGCTACTGTCCGCAGGTGGAGGCGGCTACGCGCTATACCTCTTTTGCCTACGACATGCCCGTCGTGACAGACGATGACAAGCGCGTGCGTACCAATTTTGCCCTCGTGGACAGCTGTTTCTTCGACGTGTTTCCTTTCCGCGTGCTGGCGGGACACCCGAAGAAGGTGCTCAGCCAGGTGGAGTGCTGCTTGATTCCCCTCTCACTGGCTGAGAAGTTAGCGGGGACCGACAATCCCCTCGGACTCGTCGGCAAGAAGGTATTTTACAACAAACGAGGCGACTGGGCACTGACCATTGGCGGTATCTATGAAGACATACCCCTGAACTCGAAGTTGCATGGTTTGGAGGTGATGGTGTCGATGCCCACGATTACAGAAGTGATTTACGACGGGCGCGACAACTGGGTGGGCAATGACCGCTATAAGGCCTACGTCCGACTGGCTGAGGGCACCACTGCCGACGACCTGAAGCCCCAGATAGAGAAGATGCAGCGCGAGAACCTGCCTGAGGAACAACTGAGGAAAGCCGGTGTTGACCTCGGGTTCTCTGTCGGTCCGCTGCGCGACTACCATAAGAACGACGAGGACACGCGCCGCATGACATGGATTCTCTCGCTGTTGGCCGTCGTGCTCATCGGCTGTTCCGTGCTCAACTATCTGCTGCTCGTCATTGGCGGCATCAGCCGCAGGGCGCGCGAGATGGCCGTTCACATGTGCTATGGTGCAACGGCACGCCATATATATTATAAGGTGGTGAGCGAAAGCACCGTCCACCTGCTGTTGTCGCTGTCACTGGCAGCCCTGTTGCTGCTCCTGGCTAAGGACACGGTAGAGGAACTGGTCGGTGCACCCTTGGCGGTGCTGCTGACCACAGGCAGCAACGTGTGGTTGATCATGACAGCGTGCATCGTCGTGCTGCTTGTCACGGGCTTTGTGCCAGGCTATATCTATACCCATGTGCCCGTGTCGGCGGCATTCAAGAACTACAGCCAGAGCCACCGTCTGTGGAAACTGCTGTTGCTGGGCCTGCAGTTTGCCTCGGCCACGTTCCTCATCGTGCTGCTCTCCGTCGTGGGGCGCCAATATCGGATGATGGTCAACGATGATCCCGGCTACGACTACGCCACGCTTGGCGCGGTGCTGAAAGACGGTGTCAGCAGTGAGCAATGCCAGTTAGCGATGGAGGAGCTGCGCAAGTTGTCGGGCGTGAAGGGCGTCACGATGGCCTACGCCAATCTGACGGAGCACCAAAGCGGCGACAACATTTATCTGCCCGGCAGCGAGCGGGAGAATATGAACATCGCCGACCTCTACTACGTGGGCGACGGCTATTTCGACGTGATGGGCATCCCCATCGTCTCCGGTCGCACATTCACGGAGCAGGCGGACACACTGCGTGAGGTGATGGTGAGCCGACAGTTTGAAGAGCGCATGAAGCAGATAGCCGGTTGGGACCGTGCCGTGGGCAAGCAGATTATCTGCACCTCGTTCCAGGGACCTTACACCATCGTTGGCGTGTATGAAGACACTCGCATTGGCAGCATCACCAATCCTGACACTCGCCCCAGCCTCTGCTACTATAGCCGCAAGCCCGACCAGATGCACTATCTCTACATCCGCTTCCACTCGATGGAAGGCCTGGAGGAAGCCAACAAACTGGTGAAGCGGCTGATGACCGACAATCCCGACATTGCCGTCACGCCCTATAGTCAGATGATGACCGAACTCTATACCGATGCCCACCGCTTCCGCACGACGGTGATGATAGGCGGAGTGGTGGCCCTGCTCATCGCCCTTATCGGACTCATTGGCTATCTGGCAGGCGAGATAGCCCGTAGGCAGAAGGAGATTGCCATCCGTAAGGTGAACGGTGCACGGACGCGCGACGTGTTGCACCTGTTCTTCACCGACATTCTCCGCGTGGCCCTGCCGGCAGTTTTTATCGGACTTGTAGGGGCATGGCTTGTAGCCCGCCTGTGGCTGGAGCAGTTCAGCGAGAAGGCTCCCTTGTCATCCCTGACCTTCGTGGGCTGCGGCTTGCTGGTCATCGTCGTCATCCTCTCAATAGTGAGCTTCGGCTGCTATCGCGTAGCTACCAGCAATCCCGTGAATTATCTGAAGACAGAATAATATGTATCATTCGCATCGAGTTCAGCTTCCGTATAGTCATGTACACATCTTGTTTACCTGCTTCATCATTAACTGTCGGGACAACGGGAGTTGCTTGTATGGTCAGACTATGACGGCGGTTAACAAGGTTAAACCTATGTAGACAGGCAATACCCAGGGCTGGCTCGCTGCGATTCAGTGAACGATCTTAAGACAGAATAAATAGCTAAATAACAAAATCGTAAATAAATAGTAAATCGTAAATCTTTAAATAGTAAATAGTCATGATGATTAAACTTGAAAACATTCAGAAGGTGTTCCGCACGGAAGAGGTGGAAACCGTTGCCCTCGGGGGCGTATCGTTTGAAGTGAAGAAAGGTGAGTTCGTGGCCATCATGGGACCGTCGGGCTGTGGCAAGTCAACACTGCTCAACATCCTGGGCCTGCTCGACAATCCTACCGGCGGTAAGTATTGGCTCGACGGACAGGAGGTGGGCACACTGAAGGAGAGCCAGCGCACGGCAGTACGCAAAGGGCAGATAGGCTTCGTGTTCCAGAGTTTCAACCTCATTGACGAACTCAATGTAGAAGAGAACGTAGAGCTGCCGCTGATCTACCTCGGCGTGCCCAAGAAGGAGCGCAAGACGAGGGTGGAAGAAGTGCTGCGCCGCATGGCTATCTCGCACCGTGCCCACCACTTCCCGCAGCAGCTTTCGGGAGGACAGCAGCAGCGCGTGGCTATTGCCCGTGCCGTAGTGATGAATCCGAAGCTCATTCTTGCCGACGAGCCTACGGGTAACCTCGACTCGAAGAACGGCCTCGAGGTGATGCAACTGCTCACCCAGCTGAACCAGGAAGGCACCACCGTACTGATGGTGACCCACTCGGAGCGCGATGCCGGCTATGCCCAGCGAATAGTGAACCTGTTCGACGGACAGGTGGTGCCGGAAGTGAAACTATAAGGACTGTCACACAGGATTCGCTGAAGAGCGTTATGGAATAGAAAGGCTCAAGGTGAATCCTGTGTGGCATTCTGACAGCGGGCTGACTCCTGCTGATGCACCTGTCTGTTGCCTTTCAGCCAGTTCGAGCATGCCTCCTTGCTGAATCATCATGCGGCGGCTCAGGGAAAGACCGATACCACTGCCGCTACGCTTTGTGGTGAAGAACGGGACGAAGATCGACTGGCGGTTCTCGGCAGGGATGGGCAGTCCGTCGTTGCCAATATAAAGGGAAAGGTGACGAGTGGAAAGTGAGGTTTTTCTCTCTTTGGAGCGTGCGTCACGCAATGATTCCGCTTGCGGGACTATGACCATTTTCGTGGCTTGGGCTTCTACAGCATTCTTTGCCAGATTCATCAGCACTTGCCGCAGCATGCCGGCATCAGCACGGACAGTCTGGTCGTCAGGGAGAATTATTTCCCATGTCAGTGCTGGATAGGCTTTGCTGACATCGTCCAGCAGCGGACGCAGCGGCAGGTCTGTCATCACAGGTTTCTCCAGCTGTGACATCTTGCGATAGTTGGCGACAAACTGGCTCAGATGGCGCGAGGTGTCGTAGATGGCCTGAATGCCTGGTTCGAGCGGTGTGCCTTTCACATCCTCACGATTCAACATGGACTGGCTGATGCTGGTGATGGGTGCGGTAGCGTTCATCATCTCGTGGGTCAGCACGCGAGTCAGCCGCTCCCACGACTCCACCTCGCTTTGGTTCACCTGCTGGCGGATGGTGTCGCCCAGCTGGTTCAGTGTCTGTTGCATGGCGCGTTCGCCAGGCAACAGCCCATCGGTGGGCAGTCGGAAGGTGAAATCACGATTGCGGATGGCCTCCTGCATCAGGTGGGCGCGCAGTTTCAGCGAGCGTTGCCTGCGAATCATCCAAATGACGAACGCAACCACCCCTACACCTATTATTATAGAGTGAATCATAATGTTCAATCTTCAATGTTCAATGTTCAATTTTCAATGCTCAATGTTCAATGTCCTAAAGTCTTTTCATCTTGTTATAGAGTGTCTGTCGGGTGATGCCCAGCAGTTCTGCCGCCTGCGTGAGATTGCCGTGACAGCGATCGAGCGTACGGCGGATATGCTCCTTCTCCATTTCGTCGAGGGTTACTACCTCGCTCTGCATGTCGAGCACGTCCTTCAGTTTGCGCACCAGTTCATCGTTGTCCCAGGGTTTGGTGATGAAGTCGGCCGCACCGCTCTTCAGTCCTTTCACGGCCAGCGACACATCAGCGTATGCTGTCAGCAGTACCACGGGTGTCTGCGGATGCTGCTTGCGGATGGCACGAAGCCAGAAGAGTCCCTCCTGCCCGCTGTTCACTCCAAGGGTGAAGTTCATGTCTAAGAGCACGATGTCTATCTCCTCCTGAGCCATCGTCTTCAGGATGTCATCAGGCTGGCTCAGTGTTAGGATGCGCTCAAACGTATCGTCCAGCAGGTAGCGCATTGCTGTCAGGATAGACGTATTGTCGTCGGCAATCAGTATGGTTCCGTATTTGTTCATTCTTTCTTTTTTCGGCAAAGGTACGAAGAATATGTCTAAAAATCATACAGTGAGGTGTCTAATTTTTAGACGTTCTGCTTCTGAGGGTGTTAAAATGCTTGCTGATATATAGGGAAAGCCCTATCTTTGCAGCAAAAACAGAAGCGAAATGAAACAGTTGATTCTTGGTGTCATCATGTCTTGGTGTGCTGTAGATATACAGGCACAGGAGGGTTGGACGATGCAGCGGTGTATGCAGTATGCCGTTGAGCACAACCACGAGGTGAAGCGGGCCGAACTGGAGCTGGACAATAGCCTGGCCAACAAGACAGCAGCCGTAGGGCGGTTCCTGCCTGAGGTGGGTGCAAGGATCGGTGCGCAGTATAACTTCGGCCGAGCCATCGACCCGGAGACCAACATCTATACCGATGTCAGCACCTTTAATAATGTCTATTCCCTGAGTGCCTCTCTTCCTGTCTTCGACGGGTTCAGCCGCCTGCATGCCTTGAAAGCCGCCAAGGCCAGCGTACTCATGGGGCATCAGACCTTTCGCCAGAAGCAAAACCAGACGGCCTTAGCCGTATTGCAGGCTTTTGTCAATGTCGCCTATTATGAGGGCACGGTCCGAATGGCTGGCGAGAAAGTGGAGGAGACCGAACTGCTGCTCCGTCAGACACGCGTATTAGAAGAGGTGGGCCGCAAGAGTGCTGCCGATGTGGCCCAGGTGGAGTCGCAGCAGGCTGAGGCCGACTACGAACTGACCCGCCAGCAAAACCTGCTGGCCTCTGCCCTGCTGGAGTTGAAAAAAGGAATGAACTACCCGCTAACGGACAGCCTGCGGCTCACCATCAACGAGGTTACGGCTCGTGATGCACGAGATTACGGCTCGTTGCCAACGAGATTACGGCTCGT
>DDPY01000007.1:54930-55066 GCA_002342415.1 Prevotella sp. UBA2456
GCGGGCCTGAACACCACTTACTTCCACACGCTGCATTCGGATGATGTACAGTCGTTTCGCTCGCAGCTGAAGAACAATATGGGCGAATATGTTGGAGTCACGCTGAGCATTCCGCTCTTCAATCGCCTGCAGACCG
>DDPY01000046.1:0-2612 GCA_002342415.1 Prevotella sp. UBA2456
TTAGCATAGAATGCGGTTCTCCCGATCCTTTTACGCAAACAATAGAACAAGGAACTAAAACGTTATAATGACAAAAGGCATTAAGATATGTATAAAGTAAGGAACCATATAAAGGTGTTTGTATCATCAACGGTGTATGACTTTGAATCACAATTGGACATGGTGTACTCTACACTGGACGGCTATGGGTATGACGTGATGATGTTGCACGACAGAGCAACAAGGCAATAGAACAAGAAGCAAGACATTATATGAATATGGTAAAACAGAATAAGGAAATAGAAATCAATGAGCCACGTATGGTGAAATCACACGACGTGAAGTTAGATGCTGAGTATGCAGAATGGATAGCGGAGGTGAAGCATCGCTATCGCTCTGCTCAGGTGAAGGCAGCTGTGAAGGTGAATGGCGAGAAACTGCTATTCAACTGGCAGATGGGACGTGACCTTGTGCAGAAGAAAGCTGAGGAACGTTGGGGTGCTGGTGTTGTGGAGCAGGTAAGCTTGGATTTGAAGCGAGAATTTCCAAATGAGGATGGTTTTTCAACATCAAATCTGTGGTATATGAAAAAGTGGTATCTCTTCTACACCAATCATGCTTCATCAGAAAAACTCCAACGGCTCATTGGAGAATTACAATCATCCATAAATCAAGAACGCTTAAAACTCCAACGACCCGTTGGAGAATTAGTGAAACAGCCTGTTTCAGAAAATTTGAATGACGCCAGCAATGACTTCCCAACCCCCTTTGCCCTTGTTCCATGGGGGCAGCATATTGAGATTATTACACGGAGTGAAAGTCTTGAAGAAGCGTTGTTTTATATGCAACATGTGATAGATAAAGGATTAAGCAGAACAGCACTTGTCAACTGCTATAAAGCGCATCTTTATGAGCATCAGG
The DNA here is from genome assembly GCA_002342415.1 of Prevotella sp. UBA2456. GTDB lineage: Bacteria > Bacteroidota > Bacteroidia > Bacteroidales > Bacteroidaceae > Prevotella. The sequence continues at coordinate 901 of DDPY01000046.1, forward strand.
GGAAGATTGTAAACAACTTCTCAACGTATCTGCCAAAGCCACAAAGCCATTTGGTGCAGGAGATTCTAAAAGAGAATTATGATTTTGGCTTTGCTACTGTTGACCATGAGCAGTTTGAGGAACGAGAACTGGAAGATGCCCTTACCAGCGACGTGACGAACCTCTTATTGGAAATGGGAACTGGCTTCGCTTTCATGGGCAGACAGAAAGAAATCATCGTAGGAGGTCGCTCACGGAAGATAGACTTGCTATTCTATCATGTCCGCCTTCGTTGCTATATAGCGTGCGAGATCAAAGTTAAGCCATTCGAGCCAGAGTTTACGGGTAAGCTAAACTATTATGTCAGTGCCGTTGACGAATTGGTTAAAGCACCTGATGACAACCCTACCATTGGGCTTCTGATCTGTTCCGATATGGATAAGACCGATGTGCAATGGTCTTTCCGAGGGATTACGACTCCGATGGGAGTAGCAACATATAATAATATCCGCATTAAAGATGTATTACCTACCCAAGAGCAACTAAAAGAACGTATGGAACTGCTACAGAAGGAACTTAGAGCTACTAAACGACTAATGAAAAAGCAACCGAATAAATGACAATGCATTGGGAGAATTCTGAAGAAATGCTTACCTTGGCACCCGATGTTGGACTACAAAACGGCTGGTAGTTCAATGTCGGGTGTTCATTGAATGCAATTTCGAGCAGATTGCAACGCCACACTTCTACCTTTAGGTGGAAGAATGTAGAATTGAGAACGGTCTCTTATCCGGACTCGGCTTTGCCGCTTGCCAGAGCAAGATCCCTCAAAATTCTCAATCTCCCGAACTGCCTTTATACAAAGAAATCCTGCTGATTCTTCCAGAGTTACGAAAAAACGAGCGCAATGCAAAATAAATCGCATTTATTTTCATTGCCGAGTGCCACTCATCCGTCACCATAACAAAATCCGCAGATTCTTCAAGATGAGAAATCTGCGGATGCTGTTTCAGGTGTCAGAGGTTCAGAGCGCCATCGGGCCGTAGCCCATGCACGACGTAGTGCCGAGGGCGGTCAGTGCCGCCGAGATGATGCTCGCAATAATCTGCAAAATCGTTTTCCAAGTTTCCTTTTTCATTGTCTTCGTTTTTTTTAGTGGTGAGTGGTGAGTGGTGAGAGGTTAGAGGTAAGAGGTAAGAGGTAAGAGGTAAGAGGTGAGAGATTACTACCTCCGCTTCCTCTTTCCTCTCTCCTCCCTCCTCTTTTTTTTAACAGTCAACTGTCAATTGTCCCACGAGCTCCGCTCGCTTTGACCTTCAGGTCAAAGAACTGTCCCACGAGCTCCGCTCGCTTTGACCTTCAGGTCAAAGAACTGTCAATTGTCAACTGTCAATTGTCAACTGTCAATTGTCAACTGTCAACTGTCAACTTTCAACTGTCAACTCGACTACAGTCCTTCGTCGCTCGGTCCGCCATCGTCGTTGCCGCCGACTGTGGTCGTTCCGCCCTGCGAGCCCTCGGTGGCGGTGTCCGACTCCTGGCTCTTGAGCCACTGCTCGATGTTGATGAACTCGGCCTTCTTCAGGAACTCGCGCGAGCTGATGTTCTGCTCCTGCTCCTGCTCGGGCAGGAAACGGATGTGCAGCGCCTTCAGATGCTTGGTGGCGTTGAAGTCCTCCTTCTTGGCAGCGCCGCCCTTCTGGTTCTCCACCGTGCAGTAGAACGTGCCGAGG